>CAYGXQ010000011.1:0-44957 GCA_964354025.1 uncultured Gammaproteobacteria bacterium
TGAAAAATCAGGTGAAAGAAGCGATCGAAAAGGCGATCGCCAAAGAACATTTTGATCTGATTCACGCGGAGACTTTTTATGTCATGCCGAACATTCCTGAAAACCATATCCCGACTATCCTGGTTGAACAGACAATAGAGTATCTTGTTTATCAGCATTATACGGAGACCATTTCTTTTCCGATAATGAAACAATTGATGAATTTTGACGTTTCCAAAATTCAACGTTGGGAAAAAAATTATTGGCAGAAGGCCAGCCGGGTAGTGGCCATGTCTGAGGCGGATAAGAAAGAGATGCAGCGGTTGATTCCGGTCCTTACCGTGGATTTGGTTCCCAATGGAGTGGATACCGATTTCTTTAAGGAAAAACCGTTACCTAGGGAAAAATCAGCCAAAACCATTCTTTTTGTCGGAAATTTCAAGTGGCTGCAAAACCGTGAAGCAGTAGCCATATTGGTGAAAAAAATCTGGCCCATTATCCAAAAAAAATTCCCGCAGGCTAGACTTTGGATTGTCGGCCGTTCTCCGTCAAAAGAAATCCTCAGATACTCTTCCGCCACTATCACCGTTTCACCGGACATCAACGACATCCGTGAGGCTTATACTAAGTCTGACGTAATGCTGGCGCCGATTTACGGGCCAGGCGGTACCCGATATAAAATATTAGAAGCTATGGCCACCGGTTTACCGGTAGTGACTACTCCGACCGGTATCGAAGGTCTGGGAGCCAAACACGGTAAACATGCGTTGATCTTCGATTCCAACGAAGAATTAGCCCGAGGAATAGTCAAATTACTGACGGATGATAGTCTTTACCGGCAGTTTCGGGAAAACGGCCGAAAGCTGGTAGCGGAAAAATTCAATTGGAAAACGATAGCCGGCAGTTTAGACAGGATTTATGAGGAGGCGGCTCATGGGAAATAAAATATCTCTATCAATCGTTATCGTCAATTACAACACCGGTGACTTTTTGTTCAAATGTTTGGAATCAGTTAAAAAAAGCAGTTTCCCGCAAGATAAGCTGGAAATTATTGTCATTGACAATGCTTCATCCGATAACTCAATAAATTTCCTGATAAAGAAAAGGCAGGACGTTATTTTCATTCAAAACAGGCGTAACACCGGTTTTGCCAAGGCCAATAATCAAGCAATAAAAAAGGCTACCGGAGATTACATACTAATGTTGAATCCCGACACTTTACTGCAAAAGGACACCTTGGCAGTGATGTATGGTCTTATGGAGAAGAATAAGAAAATAGGGGTGGCGACCTGTAAAATACTCCTTCCTGACAAAACCTTGGATGATGCCTGCCACCGCGGTTTTCCCACTCCGTGGAATGCCCTTTGCCATTTTTCAGGTTTGTCCAAATTATTTCCCAACAGTCTGCTTTTTGACGGTTATCATTTAGGTTACCAAAACTTAGATAAAATTCATGAAATTGATAGCTGTGTCGGGGCTTTTATGTTCATCAGAAAAAATGCAGGGGAGGAAGTCGGCTGGTTGGATGAGGATTATTTCTGGTACGGGGAGGACCTTGATTTTTGCTACCGGTTAAAAGAAAAAGGTTGGCAGGTGGCTTTCAATCCGGAAACGGAAATAACCCATTTCAAAGGCATTTCAAGCGGAATAAAAAAACATTCCCGCGGGTTTTCTTCAGCCGACCGGAAAACGAAGCTTTTGGCCAGCCGGGCAAGGTTTGAAGTGATGCGTATTTTTTACCGGAAACATTATCGGCAAAAATATCCCCGAATTCTCACTTGGTTAGTTTTGAAAGGGATACAAACTGCCGAATATTTCTCTTTGCGAAAGGTTTAATAATATGCGGATAGGGATTGATGCCCGTTTATACAGCCAGACCGGGGTAGGCAGGTACTTGCGAAATCTTATCCCGAACCTGGCGAAAATCGACAAAAAAAACGAATATCTGGTTTACCTGACCGGCAAGGATTTTTATTCTTTCAAGCTACCGAACAACCGTTGGCGGAAAAAACTGCTGGATATTTCCTGGCATTCGTTTGCCGAACAATTGGTTTTACCTTTAATATTGTTGAAAGATCATTTAGACCTGGTTCACATCCCTTATTTTAATATCCCGGTTATATATCCTGGGAAATTTATTCTCACTATTCATGACCTGATTGTTGATCATTTCGATACCGGCAAGGCAAGCACCAAACACCCGATTTTTTATAATATCAAGAGGTTGGGCTACCGGATGATCATGAAAATCGGGATAAAGCGCGCCGTGGCGATCCTGGCGATTTCCCAAACGACAAAGGATGAGATTATCAGCCATTACCATGTCTTTCGGGATAAAATAACCGTTACTCCCGATGCCCTTGATGAAAATTTTCAAAGAGTTGCCAATCAGCAAAAAAGACAAAATTATTATTCTTTCCAATATATTTTGTATGTCGGCAATGCCTATCCGCATAAGAACCTGGAAAAACTGGTAGACGCTTTTTCCATTCTGGTAAGAACACATAATGTCAAGCTGGTTCTGGCCGGCGATGATCATTATTTTTATCCTAGATTAAAAAAATATGTTCAAAAAAAGCAATTGGCTAAGAAAGTGGTTTTTTACGGCAACGCAGATGATAGGGAGTTGGTTAACCTTTATTCCTTTGCCCGCTGCCTGGTTTTCCCGTCCCGGATGGAAGGGTTCGGATTGCCCAATCTTGAAGCTTTAATCTGCGGTTGCCTGCCGGTAGTATCGGACATTCCCGTTTTTAAGGAAATTTGGGGCAATAAATTAATCTATTTTAATCCCCAAAAGCCGGAAAATATCGCCGTAAAAATCCGGGAAGTTTTAGATTATCCAAAAGACATTTATCAAAAGAAAGTCCGGGAGGCGGAAAGGATTGTTTATGATTACCAATGGCCGGATACGGCTCGGGAAACCTTAGAATCTTATGAAAATTGCTTTAGTTTATGATCGGGTGAATAAAATCGGCGGGGCCGAGAGAATCTTGGCCGCCATTCATGAAGTTTGGCCCGAAGCACCGCTTTTTACAAGCGTCTACAGCGAAGATGGTGCTCCTTGGGCCGGGAGTTTTAAAATGGTGACTTCCTTTTTAAATAAAGCCGCATTTTTACGGGAAAAACACGAAATCTTGCCCTTGGTTACTCCCTATGCTTTTGAATCATTTAATTTCGATGAGTACGACGTCGTTTTATCCGTCACTTCGCAGGACGCGAAAGCGGTCATGACCAAACCCTCAACCGTCCATATCTGTTATTGTCTGACACCCGCCAGATATCTTTGGAGTGGCTTTGAAGATTACAAAGAAGAGCCGGGCAGAGGATTTTTAAACCCGTTTATCCGGTTATTGATGGGGATGACCGTGAAACGTCTGCGAAAATGGGATCAGGTAACCGCCTCCCGCCCCGATTATTACCTGGCAGTTTCTGATCTGGTAAAAAAAAGAATCAAAAAGATTTACCAGCGAGAGGCGGAAGTGGTTTATCCGCCGGTGGAAACAGAAAAATTCAAACCGCAAAAAAAGAGTGTTCATGGAAATTATTATTTGATCGTTTCCCGACTGGTGCCTTATAAAAAAATCGATTACGCCATTCGGGCTTTTAACCAAACCGGTTGGAAATTAAAGATTATCGGCCGGGGAGCGGATTTAGAAAGATTGAAGAAATTGGCCGGAAAAAACGTCCAATTTATCAGTGACAATTTGACAGATGAGAAATTATGCTGTTATTATCAGAAGAGTAAGGCTCTTATTTGTCCCGGAAATGAAGATTTTGGTTTGGTAGCGGTGGAAGCACAAGCTTGCGGTAAGCCGGTTATTTCTTTCTCCGGAAGCGGAGTGAAAGAAACAGTCATTCCAGGTAAAACCGGTGAGTTATATACGGATTTGACGGAAAAATCATTAATTGCCGTTTTATATAAAAGTCAGAAGAAAAAATATCGTCCGGAAGATTGCCGGGCAAACGCTGAAAAATTTTCAAAGGAAGTATTTAAGGAAATCATTAAAAAAAAAGTGGAAGGATTGTATGAAAGCAGTTATTTTTGCCGGGGGAGCAGGGACAAGGCTTTGGCCACTGTCCCGAAAGCGTTCTCCCAAACAATTTGAGAAAGTAGTTGGAGATAAATCAACTTTACAGCTGGCAGTAGATAGGTTGATGCCTGATTTTTCCTGGAAGGATATATACGTGGCTACTAGTCAACAATATACCAAGTTGATCAGTGCTCAACTGACGGATTTGCCTCCCGCAAATATTATTGGTGAACCGGAAGTAAGGGATGTTGGTCCGGCAGTCGGGTTGGTAACCGCGATTCTTCAAAAAGATTTTCCCCATACACCTGTTATGATCCTTTGGAGCGATCATCTGGTAAAAGAAGTCGCTTTATTTAGAAGAATTATCAAAATCTGCGAAAAAATAATCCGCAGCAACAAAAATAAAATAATTTTTATCGGCCAGAAACCGCGTTTTGCCAGCCAAAATTTGGGTTGGATAAAATTCGGCTCAAAAATAAAGGAAGAAGAGGGAATTTCTCTTTATTCTTTTGAACAATTCCATTATCGCCCGACACTTGAAGTTGCCTCTTCATTTCATAAAAGCGGTCACCACGCCTGGAATCTGGGATATTTCGTGACCACGGTCGATTTTTTATGGAATATGTACCGGAAATACCAACCGGAGATCTTCAAGGGTTTGGAAGAAATCAAAGACAGTGTAAATACGGAAAAATTTTCATCAACCTTAAAACGCGTTTACCCGAAAATGCCCAAAATTTCCTTTGATAACGCCATCCTGGAAAAAATTGAGTCCTCAAACGCTCTGGTTATTTCCGAAGATTTAGGTTGGAGTGATGTGGGGACCTGGGAAGCTTTGAAAGAAGCTTTGCAGACCAAACCGGATCAAAACGTGGTCCAGGGAAAAGTCCTGGTAACCGATTGTCAGGATACTTTAGTTTATAATTATACAGACAAACTGATCGTGGCGATTGATCTGAACGGGATGCTGGTGGTAAATACGCATGATGTGGCGTTGATTTGCCATAAAAACTCTGTCCCGAAAATCAAGAAAATGGTGGAAAAGTTAGCCGATTCGGAAAATAATCATCTAATATGAAGATTTTTTACGGCGATTTATATGACCGGACATTAAAAAGGTTTTGTGACGTGTTCGGGTCTTTGGCATTTCTGATAATTTTTTCACCGGTTTATCTGGTTTTGGCGATTCTTATCAAGTCGGATTCGGCCGGGCCGGTTCTGGCCGATACCCCTGAGCGCGTCGGCAAAAACGGTATACTTTTCAAAATGTTTAAGTTCCGGTCAATGGTCGAAAACGCCCATATGATGCTTCGGAAAGACCCGAAAATGAAATCTCTATATGAACAGTACAAGAAAAACAGCTATAAACTGAAAAAAGACCCCCGGGTTACCATTCTGGGAAAATTTATCAGGAAACATTCACTGGACGAGATGCCGCAAGTTGTCAATGTGCTGCGGGGCGAGATGAGTCTGATCGGCCCCCGTGCTTATTATCCGGATGAATTGGTAGACCAGCAGAGAAAGTATCCTCATACCAAAAAACTGGTTAAAAAAGTACTTTCCATAAAGCCGGGCATAACCGGTTATTGGCAGGTTTCAGGCCGGTCGGAGGTTAACTTCGACAAAAGGATTGCCATGGATGCAGTTTATGTAGACAAACGTTCTTTGTGGTATGATATAAAAATCTTATTAAAAACTCCTTTGGCGATGGTTTCCGGAAAAGGAGCAGTCTAATTTAAAATGACAAAAGGTTTTCAGAAAATCCAGCTCAATAAACCAAAAACACCTGCTTCTTCATCAGTCGTCAAGAAACATCCATCTGTTATAAAAAAAAGCAGCCCGATACTGAAATTCATAGGTATAGGAATAATAGTTCTCTTGGCGCTGTTAGTTTTGACAGGGCTTTTTGTTTTTATCCAGGGTAAAGACCTTTATGCGGCGGTCCAGAAAACGAGTCAAGTCGCCGGGGAAACTTATGCGGTGGCTAAGAAACAGGATTTGGAAGCCACAAAAATTAAATTGGCCGAACTGGAGCAGCAGCTGAAAAATGTAGACGGCAATCTGTCAAAAATAGCCTGGTTGAAACACTTGCCTGTTTTAGGATCTTATGAGAAAGATATAGAACATTTCGTCAAAGCGGCCCAAAGCGGCGTCAGTGCTGGAAAAATTACCGTTGATACCCTGATTCCTTACGCGGACTTACTGGGACTCAAAGGCAAGTCGACTTTTGTGGCCGGCAGTGCCGATGAACGGTTGAAGATGGCTGTCGAAACACTTGATAAGGTGGTTCCCAACCTGGATAAAATTGCCGAACAGATTGCGGTCGTTGATAAAGAATTAGAACAGATTGACCCCCAAAGGTATCCTGAAAAAATCGGCTCAACCACAGTCAGAAGCCAACTGCAAATGGCCAAAGATATTTTTCTGGAAACCGCCTCTCTTTTTGTCGAGGCCCAGCCGTTTTTGCGGAAATTACCCGATATATTGGGGTTGAAGGAACCGAAAAATTATTTGGTCATTTTCCAAAACGACGCGGAATTGCGGGCTACCGGTGGTTTCATCACCGGTTTCGGAATATTCAAAATTGATAAAGGGAAGATTACAGTTGAGCGCTCCGATGACATATATAAACTTGATGCGGCTAAAACCAAAAAATTCCCTGCCCCCTCACCGATTTTGAAGTACCATAAAAATGTCTTTAATTTGGAACTTCGGGACAGTAATCTCTCTCCGGACTTTGTCGTTTCCATGAAGCAACTGGAGCTGATGTTGAAAGAGTCGGTCAGCAGTTTTCCTAAATTTGACGGTATTATTGCCATAGACACACACGTTTTAGTCGGCGCCATAAGGATTTTGGGGGAATTCAATATCGGCGGCAGAAAATATTCCGCGGATATAGACAAAAGATGCGATTGTCCGAGAGTCATCTATGAACTCGAGGATTATTCGACCCGGCCGGTGGCTTTCCTTCGGGAAGACAGGAAAGATATCCTCGGCATACTTTTATACCAGATAATGCAACGGTCATTCGGTATCTCTCCCTCAAAATACTGGGGTAGACTTTTCCAGATGTTTTTGGAGGAGACCAGGCAGAAACATGTCCTCTTTTATTTCCATGACGAAGAAGCCCAGAAGGGGATTGAGGCGATGAATTTTGCCGGAAGGATATTGCCGTTTGAGGGTGATTACCTCCATATCAGCGACGTGAACTTTGCCGGAGCCAAATCAAACATGTTTATCAAACAGTCAGTCAAACAGGAAATAGAAGTTGCCGGTGACGGGACAATTACCAAAACCGTCACTATCAGTTACAAAAATCCGATGGAAGCCAGTAACTGCAACCTTGAGGCAGGACAGCTCTGCTTAAACGGAATTCTGCGTAACTGGTTGAGAGTATTTGTGCCGGAAGGATCAACTCTTCTTGAGTTTACCGGCAGCGAAAAGGAAACAGTCACTTACAACGAATTGGGTAAGACGGTTTTTGAGGGTTTCATGACCGTCAAGCCTCAGGGAGCAGCTGAAGTGCGTATCCGTTATAAACTGCCTTTCAAAGAATCTAAAGGGAAATTTGACCTTCTGATCCAGAAACAGCCGGGGACAAACGCGCCGGAATATACGGTCATCAAAAACAGCAAGCAGATTGATAAGTTTTCGCTGTTGACGGATAAAAAAATGACGGTCAAATAATGGTAAAAAGAATCAACAAGACGGAAGGCGTCATCCTCAAAAGAAACAACCTCTCGGAAGCCGACAAATTACTTACCGTCTTTACCCCGGGACTTGGGAAAATAACCCTTTTAGCAAAGGGGATCAGAAAGATTCACAGCCGCAAAGCTCCACATCTTGAACTGTTTAATGTCGTGAGATTAAACATTGCTAAAGGAAGAAACTTGGATATTGTGACTGAAGCGGAGGGAGAGATAATTTACCGGAATCTGCGGTCGGATATTGACCGGGTGGCCTATGCTTACCGGATTGTGGAAATCATTGACAGGCTGTGTGCCGAAAGGCAGGAACACCCGGAAATTTACGGCAAACTGTTAACTGTTCTCAGTAAGTTAAATAAGGAGGAGATTACCTGTTTAGCGGAAATCGTTGACAGATTTACTCTGAATCTGCTTTGGGATCTTGGATACTTGCCAAGAGAGAATCAACTCGCAGGCGATCCATTATCCAAGTTTTTGGAAAACGTCATGGAACGGAAGCTGAAAAGCAATAAACTGCTCTCAAGGATTTGATATTCTGCAGAAGAATTAATTTTCTGCTAAAATAGGCTTTATATATGGATTTGATGGAAAAAGTAACCAGCCTTTGCAAAAGACGCGGCTTTGTTTTCCAGGGCAGTGAAATCTACGGCGGTTTCGGCGGCTTCTGGGATTTCGGGCCTTTGGGAGTGGCGGTAAAAAATAACATCAAAAACCTCTGGTGGAAATATTTTGTTACTGACAGGGAAGACATTTTTGGACTGGATAGTGCCATCATTATGAATCCGAAGGTTTGGGAAGCCTCAGGGCATACCGGAAGCGGCTTTGCCGATCCTCTCCGGGAATGCAGGAAATGCCACCACCGTCATCGTCAGGATGACCTTGTAGAGGATAAATGTCCGGATTGCGGCGGAGAACTGACAGAGGAAAAGAAGTTTAATATCCTGGTCAAAACCTATATCGGGCCGGTTGAAGACAAATCCTGCCTCACCTATCTGCGTGGTGAGACGGCCCAGGCGATTTTTGTCAATTTCCAAAACATCCTTGACACTTTCCATCCGCGTTTGCCTTTTGGGATAGCCCAAATCGGTAAAGCTTTTAGAAACGAAATTACGCCGGGGAAATTTCTTTTCCGCTGCCGCGAGTTTGAACAGATGGAACTTGAGTATTTTGTTAAACCGGCTGAGGACCAAAAGCAGTTTGAAGAATGGAAAGACTACTGCCTGAAGTTTCTCCAAGCGTTAGGTTATAAAAAGGAAAATCTGCGTTACTATAATCATCCGAAGGAAAAATTGTCCCATTATTCCAAAGGGACGACAGACATCGAGTACAACTTCCCCTTCGGCTGGGCGGAACTTTGGGGGATTGCCAGGCGGTCTGATTTTGATTTAACACAACACGGGAAATTTTCCGGAAAAAAATTAGTTTACCAGGACTTAGTGACTAATGAATTGATTTCTCCTTATGTGATCGAACCGTCGGTCGGGGTAGACAGGTTATTCATGTCGCTTCTTCTTGACGCTTATACAGAAAGAGAGAAAAGAACTTTCCTGAAACTTTCACCGCTTCTTAGCCCTTATAACATGGCCGTTTTTCCTTTAGTGGCAAATAAAGAAGAGCTGGTAAAGACTGCAAGAGAAATCTTCCTGAATTTGAAAAAGCATTTTTCCGCCTCATGGGATGACCGGGGCAATATCGGAAAAAGATACTGTGCCCAGGATGAGATCGGGACTCCGTGGTGCGTGACCGTTGATTATGCTACACTGGAAGACGGTACAGTGACAGTTCGGAACCGGGATACGACAAAACAGGAGAGGATAAAGACAGACAATTTAGAAAATTATTTTAAGGATAAACTGAAAGAAGGGACTTTATGAAAAAAATTATTATCGCCGCAGTCATTATCGTTATTCTCATTGCCGCCGTTGTCACGGTTAAAATCAGGTTATTTTCCCAAACGGAAGAGGTTGAACCGACACCTACTCCCACAATAGTTTTACCGACCGTTTCCGAAAATGTCAAAGTGGTACTTTTGCCAAAAAACGATAATAAGGCGATGACCTTAAAAATCAGCGGTATTCCTTCAGACATCGAATCGATTGAATATGAACTGACCTATACCACCGGAGCCGGTTTACCCAGAGGCGTCCTGGGGAAAATCCAAGTCAGGGGAGAAAAAGAGATTACCCGCGATGATATAGTACTTGGGACTTGCAGCAGTGGTAAATGCGCCTACGATACGGGAGTGACTTCCGTCAGTTTGTCTCTTAAGTTTAATTTTTCTTCCGGAGAGAGCAGTATTTTCCAAAAAACTTATTCCTTCTGATGGCTGAAAAGTTGCAAGTCATAAGCTTGACGGTCGGACAACTGCAGACAAACTGCTACCTGATAGTCGATAAATCATCCCATGATACTTTGATTGTGGATCCCGGAGATGACGCCGATTACATCACCAGGATAATAAGTGACCATCAGTTAAAACCCGTAATAATTATTGCTACCCATGGTCATTTTGACCATATATTAGCCGCCGCCGAATTGAAACTGGCTTTCAACATCCCCTTTTATATTCATAAGGAAGACATTTTTTTGGTTAGCAGGATGAAGACGAGCGCCGATCATTTTTTAGGGGTAAAAACCGATGATCCGGCGGTAGTTGACGGATTTTTGAAAGACAAAGTGACATTGGATGAATCTAAGCTGGCGGTTATCCATACTTCCGGCCACACCCCGGGCAGTATCTGTTTATATTCAAAAGAAGAGAAAATATTGTTTTGCGGTGATCTGCTTTTTGCCCAAAGGGCAGTCGGCCGGACGGATTTTGCTTACAGCAGCCAAAAAGATTTAGAAAAATCCCTTAAACGGATTTTCCGGCTGCCCGGTGAAACTGAAGTCTATCCGGGTCACGGAGAACCGTTCAATTTGCAATCTTGGTAATTTATTGCTAAACTAGTACCGTATTTCGTTAATTTTGCGGCGTTATCAATGTTGTGATAGATCGGTACAAAGATTCAAAGAAAAATCTTTATACCGGAATATTCACGAAATACAGTACTAGACCCATGATTTACCTTGATCTGTCAGATAATTCCCTTGAGGTGATAGAGACAAGCCAGAATCTTATCGGCGGGGAGAAAATTATTGCGGCGGGGAGAAAAGATATCGCCGAAGGGATTATCGATAACGGTTTGATCGCAGATCCTGACAAGTTGACGAAGGAATTGGTAGAGATTTTTTCTTCCTCATATCCGAAAGCGATGAAAGACAAGCAGATTGTGGTAGCCATTTCCGATAAACAGGTTTTTACCCAAAGGTTTTCCATCAATGCTCCCGATAAGGAAGCGGACATTTCCGCGTTGGTTTTGGAAGAAGCCAAGAAAGTCCTGCCGTACGAACCGTCCGAGCTGGAAAATTTCTTCAAAGTGATCAACCAGTCAGCCAACAGCCTTGAGGTGTTGTATACCGCTACACCGCTGACGACAATTGCCCATTTCGGCCGGTTCTTCCGCAATATGGGTTTAAAAATGACTTTCCTGTCCGCTTCCTCCTTTTCCCTTTTTGAACTTTTGAGATTAGGTATCTCCCCTGAAGAAAAAATCCTTTATTGCACAGCCCACCAAAAAAGCGTCGAATATTTTGTCTTTGATTATTTAGGGCCGATTATCAACATCGGAAAAAAACTGGGAAGCAAATCCCTTTCTACTGAAACAAAAACCGTCATCAAAGCTTTTGAGGAAAAACACCAGCTGAAATTCTCAAAAATGATTGTTGGAGGCACCGGATCACTGGAAATACAAGCGAAAGAATTGCAGGAGGAAGTGGAGTTGCCGGTCCTAAAATCCAGCGACGTCATCGACGAAATCCTTTTTAAACTGAAAATCAGTGTGGAAACCGGAGGGATACCCAAAATGCTCTTTATCAATTCTTTGGGTTTGATCCAGCTGACCAAAAGCAATGCTCCTTCCAATTTCGCCAGGGATTTCACCTCTTTTGATGAAGTGCCGCCGGTCACCGCAACGCAGATCAAAGAGAAACCGGTTATTTCAGAAAGCGAGACAGTGGAGACGTTTGAAGATAAAGAAGTAAAACAGGAAGTAAAACAGGAAGTGAAACAGGAAGAGAAAAAAGAAGAAAAGAAAGAGGAAGTTTCGCAATATATCAATGAAAATCTGGTCAGTTACGAAAGACCCGGTATCGGAAAATTTCTCTCCAATAAAATTATTCTGATCGTGATTACGGTTATCGTAGCACTGGCCGTGATGTTCCTTCTCTTTACTTTTTCCGCCAAAGGCAAAGGCGGCATTAACCTTCCTTTCATTTCCAGGCCGACGTTGACGCCGACTCCGACTCTGGTACCCAGCAACACTCCGACCCCGACAATTGATGTCAAACTAAAAAGGAGCGACCTTAAGGTAAACGTTATCAACGGTACTGATAAATCCGGGTTTGCCAAAGAGACGGCTGATTCGCTGGAGAAACTCGGTTATAAAAATGTCGGGCGGGGAAATGCCGATAAAGACACTTACGAGAAAACCGTCATCCAGATCAAAGACGATAAAAAGAACTATTTGCCGCTGATAGTGGGAGACCTCGCGGATAAGTTTGACACTTCAACTGTGGAAAGTCTGGATACAGCGAAAAAATTTGATGTGATCATTATTCTCGGGAGCAAATAATTATGCAGGATTTCTTCAACAACTGGCAGACAGTTATTCTTCTGGTCTGGTCTTTGGGCTGGAAGGGTTGGGCTCTTTGGCGATCCGGAAAAAATGACCAGAGATACTGGTTTGTGGTCCTTTTGGTGGTTAATACCCTCGGAGTTTTGGAACTGGTCTATCTTCTCTTTTTCCAAAAACAGGGCCGTTTATGGGATAAAATCGCCAAAAAGCTCAATTTAAAAACCTCAAAAAGAAAAGTCTGACTCTTTGTCCCAAAAAAATCATTTCCGGACTGTTCCAATAATCTATCCATGTCTGTCCTTCAACTGCATAGACTGCTCCTGATAATGATATAATCCAGAAATCCAAGGTTTGTTTATATGAAAAAGTTATTTTATAAATTATTTTTGATAAGCCTGATTGGGTTGGTGATATATGTACTCCTTAACAGTTTCGTCGAAATAAAACCGGAGGAACCTAAAAATACTCAAATAACCGTAAGCAATACTGTTCAACCGCAAAAAAATCCTGCCGTTAATCTGAAGAAAGTGGTGGAAAATGCTCTTACAGATATAAAAGGAACTTACGGCATCGCTGTCAAAAATCTTAATACCGGTGAAACATATTATATTAATGAGCATGGGATTTTTGAGCCGGGAAGTCTTTATAAACTTTGGATATTAGCGACAGCCTTTAACCAGATAGAAAACGGGAAACTTAAAGAGGATGAAGTTATAAGCCGTGAGATTGCACTATTAAATGAAACATATCATATTTCATCAGAGTCGGCAGAACAGACCGAAGGACGAATTACGCTGACTGTCAAAGAGGCGATGGAACGGATGATTGCCATATCAGATAATTATTCAGCCCTTCTTTTATCTGAAAGAATAAAGCTTTCTGCCGTAAAAGCATTTTTGCAGGAGAATAATTTTAATGAATCCTCTCTTGGCGAACCGCCAAACACTACTCCTTATGATATTGCTTTGTTTTTTGAGAAATTATCCAAAGGAGAACTGGCAAATCAGGAAAATACTGACAAAATGCTGGCTATTTTAAAAAGACAGACTCTAAACAGCAAACTGCCGAAATATCTTCCTGAAAATACCATAATTGCCCATAAAACAGGTGAGATCGGATACTTCAGTCATGATGCCGGTATAATATTTACTTCCAACGGCAACTATATCATTACAGTCTTATCAGAAAGCGAAATACCGTCTCAGGCGGATGAACGGATAGCCGGAATATCACAAGAGGTCTATAACTATTTCACGAAAGAGAGGGATAATTAGCTGCATAAGTATATGGAACGACCGTCCATCAAGTAAACTATTAATAAAACCCTCAGCTTATACTCAGTAAATAACCGTTACAATGTTCTTTTACCATGAAAAAACGCCTAATTGCTATTATAATTATTTCCCTGTTTGTTGTTGTTGGAACTGTCGCATATAACCGTTTTTCAAAAAAAACTTTCCCCATCCGGGACAATTCCATTTCAAGTCAAACAAATTATGGCGGTTTGATAAACGAACCAAACCCGTTATCCGTCGACTATATGCGGAAGCAGGATTACCCGGGAAGTGATATTGTCATCGAACAGACTCTTCCTTCAGGTTCAAATTACAATAGGTATATAGCTTCGTACAAGTCTGACGGCTTGAAGATTTATGCCTTATTGACAGTTCCGCAGGGAAATCCGCCGGCAGGCGGATGGCCGGTGATAATTTTCAACCACGGTTACATTCCTCCCGAACAATACAGAACCACGGAAAGATACCTTGCCTATACTGATGCCTTTTCCAGAAACGGATACATCGTCTTTAAATCCGATTATCGGGGACACGGAAATTCGGAAGGAACTGCGGATTTTCCCGAATATTCACCTTCTTATACCATTGACATTCTTAACGCCATTTCTTCAATCAGGAAATACAAAGAGGCAGACCCGGACAGAATCGGCATGTGGGGGCATTCAATGGGCGGGACGATTACGCTGCGGTCATTAGTAGTTTCTCAAGATATCAAAGCCGCGGATATTTGGGCAGGAGTGGTCGGGACATATCAGGACCTTGACCAGAACCATCACGGAAGATATGCCAACAGATCTCATCCGTCACCTTTGCCCGGAGAACTTACCAGACGGCCTAACGGCAGGACGCTGCTGGCCCAGCAATACGGAGATATCAATACCAATCCACAGTTTTGGCAGTCGATTGACCCGATGACATACTTGAAAGATATTACGGCACCAATTCAAATTCAGCATGGCACTGCGGATGAAGAAGTGCCTTATATTTTAAGCCAAAAGTTAGATTCGGCTTTAAAAAATGCCGGTAAAACGGTGGAATTTTATTCCTATGAAGGAGACGACCACAACCTGTCAAACAATTTGAATACCGCCCTGCAAAGGTCTGTTGATTTCTTTGATAAGTATTTGAAAAACTAGTACTGTATTTCGTTAATTTCCCGGCGTTTTTAGTGTTGTGATGGATCGGAACAAAGGTTCAAAGAAAAATCTTTATATCGGAATATTCACGAAATACAGTACTAGGGATTTCCGGGCTTTAGGGTAAAGACTGGAGTAGCTGCGGGGATATGTAATTTAAGGTCTTACCCGTTTCCTTATTTGCAGCTGGCCGCTTTTATTTTGATAAATTCCGGGTCTTTCGGGAAATTATCCATCCCAAGCATTCCTTTGATAACTTCCACTTTGACATTTTCTTTAGCAAAAAGGCAATCCTGATTTACTCCAAGGCCTTTCATTTGAAAACGGCAGGCGCCGTTTTCACCGCCGGAAATGGTGAGTGTCACCACCTGTGCCGTTTCAACTGCCGTTGTGACCTCTACCGGCTTGCAACCGGTTGTAAAGCCGTCGATGAGGTTGGTAAAAATACAATTCGGATCGTTACTGCCGCAGGTTATTTTCTTTGGTGTCGGGCTTACTTGCAGAGACGGAGTTTGTACGGCAGTTGGACTTAAAACAGCTGTTTTTGTAACGCAATAATCATTTTCCAATTTGTCCTGCTGCGCTTTTATCGCCTCCTGGCCGGCACCTGAATCCTGACCGAAAAGGTGTCCAAAAGTATCCTTGGTAATTATTTCCATCGGCACGATGCATTCAGAAGAACGTAACTGGGCATTTGTTTTTGTATCCAAAACAGTCGGACTGTACCGGCAAAGACCATTCTCCTTCCCGTAAACCGTCACAACATACGAGCTTCCTTCCATAAATGGCATCGTCAGACGGGAAGACGCGCAGGCTAAAAATTGCGGCAGCAAACAGGGCGCATCGGGGCAAAGTACCGGAGTCGGGGTTGGAATAACAGTCGGTGAGAGAGGCGTTGTCGGAGTGGTAATAACAGCTGTAGAAATCTTTGTGCCGGTTGTGGGAAGCAGAAAGTATCCGATTGCTCCTCCGGCAATGATAATTAAGAGGAAAATCCCGATAAAAATGGGTATCTTGCTGTTCGGTTGATGAACAGGATCAGGAGCAGCCGGCGGTATCGTAACTGACGGGATATTTGGTTGTATAGCGGTTTGCGCAACGGGAACGGATTCCATATAATCAGTATTTCACCAGGAATAGGAAGAGTCAAGAAGGGTGTGTATTTATAAATCACTAGAGGAGATAATTTCTGTATCTTTTTTTGCTTTCACCTTTTTAGCTTTAACGGTTGGTTTTTTCGGCTTCGGAGATTCTATTTTCTCCGGTATTTTTTCTTCCACTATGGTTTGTTCGGGGATGGCGGGCGCTAAGATGTTTAATATTTTATCCAATTTGGTGTTTAATGCCGCAAACTGTTCCTTGCATTGATCATTGGATTGCTGAGTATTTTTACTGCCCCTGTCATCTCTATTTCCAAAACATTTACTGCAGTAGACAGGTTTTCCGCTTCTGGGCTGAAATGGGACGCTGCAGTTGCTTCCGCATCCGTCACATACGGCTGAATACATGGGTCTGTCATTGAAATTGGACCTTCCGGGATTTGCTCCGCCTGATCTTCTTGAATCAGAATTTCCGTTTCTATCAAAACACTCGTTGCAGAAAACCGGCCGGTCGCCGCTCGGTCTGAACGGCACTTCACAGTCTTTTCCGCATTTACCGCAAACTGCTTTGTGCATTTGAGGTCTGCCTCCGTCTCTTGAGCCGAAGTCCGGTCTGCCGAAATTCGGTCTTCCGCCTGATCTTTGTCCGCGATTGAAATTTCCCATAGTCTGCTGATTATACTACATTATGGATGGAATTGTTAGGGTTCGTATCCCTTCTCGTAGTTTAACTTCTAATAGGTAATATGTTAGATCCATGTAAAAAGGAGTAAAATAGAAAAGAGAAATATAAATAAATAATGACATGACGAAAGACCTAACACAAACATCTAAATTCATTCTTTATACCTCTCCCAATGGAGATGTAAAGCTGGATGTATATATCCAGGACGAAACACTGTGGCTAACCCAGAAAATGATGGCTGATCTTTTTGATGTTGAAATTCATACAGCCAACTACCATTTAAAAGAAATCTTTAAAAGCGGCGAATTGGCAGAAGAATCAGTTATTCGAAAAATTCGAATAACTGCTCCTGACGGGAAAAAATATATCACAAACTTTTATAACCTCGACGCTATTATTTCTGTCGGTTATCGGGTAAATTCCGTGCGAGCTACCCAATTCAGAATTTGGGCGACTCAAATACTCAAAGAGTATATTATCAAGGGTTTCGCGATGGATGACGAACGTCTCAAGGACCCGCGACGAATTTTTGGTAAAGATTATTTTGAAGAGCAACTGGCCAGGATTCGGGACATTCGTTCCAGTGAACGCCGGTTTTATCAGAAAATTACCGATATTTACGCACAATGCAGTGCTGATTATGATCCCGGAGAAATAATTACTCAGCAATTTTTCGCGACTGTACAAAATAAACTCCACTTCGCAATTTCCGGCCAAACAGCCGCTGAAATAATTCATTCCAGGGTAGACAGCCGTAAACCAAATATGGGATTAACTAACTGGAAAAACTCTCCCAAAGGCAAAGTCAGAAAAACTGACGTTAGTATTGCTAAAAACTATCTTAACGCCGACGAATTGGATTACTTGAACAGAATCGTCACCATGTATCTGGATTACGCCGAATTGCAGGCCAAGCGTGGACAGATAATGTATATGAAGGATTGGGTTAAAAAACTTGATGCTTTTTTACAGTTTAACGAAAAAGAGATACTTCAAGATGCCGGAAAAATATCTCATGAAATTGCGGTAGCCTTAGCCGAAAAAGAATATGAGAAGTACAATGTAGAGCAAGACAGATTGTTGGAATCAGATTTTGACCGGGTAGTTAAAAAAATGATCAGGGGAGAAAAGAAAAAGAGATAAATATAATTCCATCGATTTCGATGGGATTAAAAACTCAGCTCTTAAGTTTTTTGTATAAAATCCTGAGGTATGAACCATGAATCAGAACAAAGTTCGGTATCATGGCATAGCGTAATACACACTTGGTGGGGATGATAAATATGAGAAAGCAAAAAAGAGAGAAAGTCTACGCTTTTATAGACAGCCAGAATCTAAACCTCGGAGTTAAAAGTCAAGGCTGGGACCTAGACTGGCGTAAATTCAGGCAATATTTACGAAACAAATATAGTGTTGCCAAAGCATATCTATTTATTGGTCAAGTAGCCGGAAACGAATCTTTATACGCTTTTTTGCAGGAATGCGGATATTTTTTGATTTTTAAACCGACCTTATATCGTCGCGAGAGAGACAAGGTAATCATCAAAGGAAATGTTGATGCAGAACTTGTGTTGCATGCGATGATTCAGTACAAAAATTATCAGAAAGCTGTTATCGTTACCGGCGATGGTGATTTTTATTGTTTGGTTGAATATTTAGAGGGAAAGAGAAAACTTCTTAAGATACTTGCACCAACAAAACATTATTCCAGTTTGCTTCGTAGATTCAATCAAAAACAGTATATTATACGGATTGATCTACTGCGTAAATCTTTAGAGCAAAAAAAGACTGGCATTTGCGGTCGGTCGAAACCTTAGGCTAGTCCAGTCATCGTGATAATAATATACTATCAGATTTTTCTGAGATTGTCAATAAAAACGGTAGGCGTTGTGTATTCATTATAGCCAATATATCAGAGAAAAGCCAAGATAACGCAATACAAACCTGGTGTGTATGATTTCTCCACGCTGAGGTTATGGGATAAAAATGGCATTCTTCCCGCGATTCGCATTGGCGTGAAGAAAGTGAGAAGATATAAGAAAGAGGATATTAAGAAGCTGATAAATAAGAAGAAATAAAAATATAAAATCCTTAGGTGCCAACGTAATACACACCTGGTGTGTATGATATAATGAAAATAAAAAGAATTACTGTTCAGGGCAGCCAAATTAGCATTATCTCTCATATAGGAAATGAAGATCTTATTTCTCTGACAGATATGCTGAAAGCAAAAGATGGTGATTTCTTTATTTCAGATTGGCTCAGAAATAGAAACACGGTTGAATTCTTGGGAATATGGGAAAAGTTACATAATCCAAATTTTAATTATGGCGAATTTACCATAATTAAAAGCAAGGCGGGTTTAAATAGTTACAAGATAAGTGTAAAAGAATGGGTCAAAAAGACAAATGCTGTTGGGCTTAAAGCAACCGCAGGTCGATATGGCGGAACATACGCCCACAGAGATATCGCATTTGAGTTTGGGATGTGGATTAGTCCTGAATTTAAAATTTACCTCATCAAAGAATTTCAACGATTTAAAGAAGAAGAAAACCAGCGGCTGACACAAGGTTGGGATATAAAACGAACCTTAGCTAAGATTAACTATAGAATTCATACAGACGCGGTTAAAGCACATTTAATTCCAAAAAATATATCAAAAAATCAGATGAATATTGTTTACGCTAGCGAAGCTGATGTACTTAATGTTGCTTTATTTGGTAAGGCTGCTAAAGAATGGCGGGATGAAAATCCAAGCAAGGACGGAAACATTCGTGATTACGCTGACGTCACCCAGCTGGTAGTACTGGCTAATTTGGAGGGTATTAATGCTGAATTGATACGGCAGAAATTACCTCAATCTGAACGTTTAGTACAATTAAATCAAATCGCCATTGTCCAGATGCGGTCCCTGCTGGGCAGCAGCAGTGTGAAGAAATTGAAGGGCTGATAAAGCGCGAAGCATGAACCGGAGCAAAGTTCGGTGTCATGGCATAGTGTAATACAAACCTGGTGTGGATGATTTCAACTGTTCTTCAAGCTATTGTTTCTTTAACTCTGAAAACCTTCAAACTCAATTCCAGGAATATGAAAAACCTTTTTCATAGCCATTTTCCCTATATTGTTAAAACGATTACTTAGAGGATGGCCTCTTTCATAATCTAAACCAAAAACCGAACCCGTGCTAAGCGGAATATAAGCAGGAAATCGTGTGTCTCCACCTATCAGGTTGATATTTACGTTAGGTAAAATAAGGTAAGGAGATCCATCTGATGGAATATCGACTGTTACTTGACCAATCGCGGTGGTGAAATTTACTTCTGGAGGGCTACCCAATTTATCCCAGAGTGCTTTATGCTGAGCGTGATGATCAAACATAGTATAGACCCGTTGAATAGGATCAGCTTGACCCGAAGAGATACCTATTACCGGCATCCGAACGAATTCTTTACTCAATAGCCGCATCATTACATCATAAAGTTGTTGAGTATCTTTTACCGGGAATCCGTCAGTAATCTCAACAAACTGGCCGGCAATTAACTCCTCCGCAATTTGTGCTGCTGTTTTCCCTTCATGACTAACAACCGGAACACAAATATGGTCAGTAGAACAACGCAATTCTTTCATGCTCAAATTATATAATAATTTTTTAGATTATTGTAATATTTTCTTAGACTGGGGCTTTATGCACGGTAGTAATACGCAATACAAACCTGGTGTGGATGGTTTCCCCATTTGCAGAAAAGAAGTTTTCATTGTATAATATTGTTATCTATTGGTAGGTAAATTGATTATGGCAGAAAAAACAGACATTCCGCAGTTATTGACTCTCAGCGAGACTAGCAAAATACTGAAAGTTCACCCGAACACGCTAAGGTTGTGGGATAAAAATGGAATTCTTCCCGCGATTCGCATTGGCGTGAAGAAAGTGAGAAGATATAAGAAAGAGGATATTAAGAAGCTGATAAATAAATAAGAAGAAATAAAAATATAAATCCTTAGGTGTGAACGTAATACACACCTGGTGTGTATAATTCCTGGGTGTATAATTTCCTGTAAAATAGTTATGCTATGAACATCTGGCTTGATGATCAAAGGAAGGCGCCTGCCGGCTGGGTGCACCTGCGAAACATAGAAGAAGTAGAACAATTCATAAAATCCGTCCTCGGGCTGAAGGATTTTCATATTGACGGGATGAGTTTTGACTTCCACCTTTGCCATCCGAAGAAGGGGATTGACGTGATGAAATATCTTGCAGATCTGTGCAGCCAAAACAAGACGGGGAAATTCTGGCCAAAGACAGTACTTTATCACAGTAATGACCCTGAGGGCGTAAAGGTCATGAGAGCTTTTGCCATCAGTTTTGAAAAGGAAATCCTACCAAAATATTGTGAGAAGCAGGGCAGTTTATCTTCTCATATATAAATTGTGAGATTAAGTTTAAAAGGAGTAAAATGGAAGAAAGCAAAAGTTAATATTGGTATTATGGACAGAATTACTTTACTCACTAAAAAGATTATTGAATTTAGAAATAAAAGGGATTGGAAACAGTTTCATAATCCAAAAGATGTAGCAATCTCGTTATCACTTGAGGCTAGTGAAGTTTTAGAACATTTTCAATGGAAATCAAAGGAAGAAAGTAAAGAGTATATTATTAATCATAAAAAGGACATAGGAGAAGAACTAGCCGATGTGTTTTATTGGATTTTGCTTATTAGTAATGATCTGAATATTAATATATATAAGGCATTGGATAATAAAATTAAAAAGAATGAAAAAAGATATCCAATCGAAAAAGCAAAAGGAAATGCCAAAAAATATACAGAAATAAAATGAAAAATAAAATTGTTTATTCATCTACAAAAAGAGAATTTATTAGTGATGTTCTTGAAGGATATATCGATACAAAGATCCTTGCTTCATTTATTAGAGAGACAGGACACTCAACCAGTAGTCAGGAGCAAGATTCATGGCGTGATTCAATGCAATATATGAAAAATGTCATGGACGATTCAGAAATACCTGAAGACTCTGGAGTTGCAATTGAATACATAATACCTCAGACGTCAAAAAGGATTGATTTCATTTTGACAGGAAAAAATGAGAATGAAAGGCGAACTGCAATAATTATTGAACTTAAACGGTGGAGTAGGGGTATCCATCTGACTGAAAAAGATGGGATTTTGAATACTGATTTTTATGACGGTGAGGTAAACCATCCTTCATATCAAGCATGGTCATATGCAATGCTATTGCAGGACTATAATAGCAATGTTGAAGATAAGAATATTTCACTTGTGCCTTGTGCATATTTACACAATTATGAGAAGGATAATATTATTACAAATAATTTTTATAGTGATTACACTGAAAAAGCACCAATTTTTTTCAAAAATGATCTGATTAGGTTGCAAACGTTTATAAAAAAATTTGTAAAACATGGTGATAAAGGTGATGTTTTATACGCAATTGTAAATAGTAAGATTCGCCCATCAAAATCACTTACAGATAGTTTATGTTCGATGTTGAAAGGAAATAAAGAATTTATATTGATTGACGATCAAAAACTCGTATACGAGACAGCCCTCGATCTTGAAAAAAAGTCATCAGAATCCAATAAAAATGTTTTGATCGTTGAGGGTGGACCAGGTACAGGGAAATCAGTAGTAGCAATAAATTTACTCACAGAATTAAACAATCGAAGAAAAGTTACCTTTTATGTCACAAAAAACTCCGCGCCACGAGAAGTATATCAGGTAATGCTTTCTGGAAAATTTACAAAAAGTAGGATTTCAAACTTATTTAGTTCTTCCGGATCTTTTTATGATGTTGACTCAAACACTTTTGACTCGTTAATTGTAGATGAGGCACATAGACTTAATGCTAAGTCTGGTTTATTCAATCATTTAGGTGAGAATCAGGTCAAAGAACTTATTAATGCTGCAAAATTTACAGTTTTTTTTATTGACGAGGATCAGAGAATTACATTAAAAGATATTGGAACTAAGGCAGAAATAACTAGCTGGGCAAACAATTTTGGAGCTAAAGTACACAATTTTACACTCGCTTCTCAATTTAGATGTAACGGATCAGACGGTTACTTGGCGTGGATAGATAATATATTACAAATTAGACCAACAGTTAACGAAACAATAGATGACATAAATTATGATTTTTTTGTGATGGATAGCCCGTTATTAGTTCATCAAGAAATAATTAGAAAAAATACATTGAACAATAAATCTCGAATAGTAGCAGGGTATTGTTGGAATTGGATAAGTAAAAACAATCCTGATCTGAAAGATATAATTATTGGAGAGTATGCTGCCACATGGAATTTAAGATCGCATGGTCAAGCTTGGTTAGTTCATCCAGATTCTGTTAAGGAGGTTGGGTGTATTCATACATGTCAAGGTCTTGAGTTAGATTATATTGGCGTTATTATAGGTCCAGATATGGTAGTACGTAATGGTAAAATTATTACAGATGCTACAAAGCGTGCCTCTACAGATCAATCGCTAAAAGGGCTCAAAGCCAAAATGAAAGAAAACCCAAATAAGGCAAAAAGTATTGCTGATATGATTATCAAAAATACTTATAGAACGCTTATGACTCGAGGTATGAAGGGTTGTTATATTTATTCCACCGATCCCGAAACACAAGAATATTTTCGAAATCACTTAAAGTCCACTAGTAAGAAGAATATTTCTTATAATACTATTTTAGATGGTGCATCGTTAAATATTGATAGTCGAAGAATGTGAAAACTAACTTCATCAGTGATAGAAAAGGTTCAATAGAGAATAAAAATGTTGGTCATAGAAAACGTCTTAGACAAAGATTTTTACAGTCTGGATTCGACGGTTTTCTTGATTATGAAGTAATTGAATTACTTCTAACACTTGGGACTCCTCGTAAAGATTGTAAGCAACAAGCAAAAGAAGCAATCGCAAAATTTAAAGGATTGGTTGGCGTGCTTGATTCGACGCTCGAAGAGCTTCAGAAAATCAAAGGTATTGGTCCATCTAATGCAATTGGGATAAAGCTTTTTCAAGCAGTTTCTGAAAGGTATGCAAAAGAAAGGATTGAACCTAAAATTTTACTAGACTCGGCAAAATTAGTATTCGAATATCTTCGAGAAAAAATCGGAAGAGAAAAAAAAGAGCATTTTACAATTTTATGTCTTGATACAAGAAATAATTTAATAGTAAGTGAAGTGTCAGTAGGCATATTAAATGCTAGTCTAGTCCATCCTCGTGAAGTATTTAGTAAAGCTATCCTTAATAATGCGTCCCATGTAATAGTTGCACATAATCATCCTTCTGGCGACCCAATGCCGTCAGATGATGATGTGGTGACCACAAAAAGACTAGTAGAAGCTGGTAGAATTTTAGGGATTGCAGTTACGGATCATATTATTATTACTAAAGACAGATATTCAAGCCAAGCGGAATTAGGATTGATATAACATTGCAAATAATAGGGAAAGTTTCTTAATTGAATTCGAAAGTAATAAATTTCTGATGATCGATGTATTAAACAATTTTAGAGGTTGAATTAATAGAAAACTAGTATTAATAACACTTTCTAAGATTATAACAAAATATGAATTATTTAAGTAACTTAGAATCAAAAATTCCAAATTTTTTGGAATTTAAAAAGTTTATTGCAAAATATAAAGATATTGTCGATAAAGGGAAACTCGCGGAATATTATTGTGGAATTTTATTTAACCTAACACCGATTAAACCTTTCAATGCGAAATATGATGCTTTAACACAAGAAGGTAAAAAAGTTGAAATAAAACACAGAATTGTAAAAAGTACAATTCCTCCCGGAATGAAGATAGACTTAGAGATTATTGATTTAGTTTATTATGTGTATTTAAACGATGATCTTTTACCGACACATATTTATAAATTTAACAAAAATGATCTCCGATATACCGTAGGAAAAAGAGTATCATTCAGAAATGCCTTCGAAAATAAAAAATATGAGTTATTATACAGAATGAATAAATGAGTGGCGGTTCGCGGACAGATTCGGAAATGATAATTTTTCTCCTTTCATCTGTAAAGTCACACCCGCAAGGTTTTTTTATTCAGAAATTGAAGTTCCAATGAAAAAACTTTGGCAGAAGAGAAAGAAAGCTAGTGAGGAAATTTAGGAAATAGAGAAATAATAGGAATTGTAATTACTGGTTTTTTAATATTAAATCTATCCAGAAGATTTGAGGCAAAGTAAACTTGAGGAGACCCTTCTGTTGAATCTAACCAGGCTAAACCTATTGTTTTCTTAATAAAGACAATTTTTGTGTTATTTTGAATATCAGTCTGATAGGATAGTCTTGTTTCTGGCATTAATTTATTTCCTTCTTTACCGGTAATTGTGTAATAAACTTCCTTGTAAAAAGTTTCTGGTGTACGATTTCTATAATCACCCCAAGCAATATAATATTTATTATCATAGTTAGATATCATCGGTGATCCGCCCTGTCCAGTTGAGTTTATTGGAATATCTACAATTATTGTATTGCCATTAGTATCCATTTTTGCCAAATGACCCTGTCCGATTCTACCGTTATACCCAATAACATAATTTTCACCGTCCCACTCTACATCCCACAATTGCGGGCTAGGTTCATTACTCTGTAGTTTAATATCACCTAGAATTTTTTCACCAGTTCTATTTACCTTTGCCATATAAATATCACTAACTCCACCTGCACACTCACCGTTTTCTCGGCTATCATTCCAAAAAATAGCATAATTCTCTCCATCCCAAAGAATTAGAGGCTGATAATCCTGCCAGGGATTGCTAAAAGCAGAAGCAACAGGAATCTCTTCTCCTATCATTTCTCCATCACTATTCACTCTGGCAAAGAAAGCTCTTCCTCTAGTACCAGGTGGATTACAAGCTGGCGCATCTCGTACATCCCACCAAGTAACTCCGTATTCCTTACCATTCCATACAGCAGAGACATGAATAGCATAACCTTTTGATTTAACCCCTATAGATTTATCTTCGATTATTTTTTTTCCATTTCCATCAAAACGCATAAAATGAATACTGCTTCTTTCCTGACTCCAAAATAGACCATAATCTTCTCTATTCCAGACTAACGCCGGAGTTTCATCTCTTGCTGTATTATTCGTGATATTAATTTCTTTACCGATTCTTTTTCCTAATAAATTTATTTTAGCCAAATACATTTCTGTATCACCATCACGATTATCTTGCCATAATAGTACCCATCCAGTTTTTGAAGGTGCTATTTGGATATTTTGTGAAGATCCAACAACTGCGTCATTTGAGGATATTCTATTTATTCCCCAAGAAGGTTCTGCTAGAGATATTTGAGGAAAAAGTAAAGTAACAGCAAAGAATATTAATCCAATTCCAATTATCAATTTACCTTTTATATAAATACGCATCTAAGTACCGATCATCTTCAGTATAGGCACTTATTACAATTACAGTCAATAACACAATTTCCGCACGGCTTTACAGGTTGTTTAAGAATTGAGAGTGAATTATCTTATAGTCAAATTATATAAAATATATATTTCAGTAAATGTTTTACTTGACATAACTTCTCTATAGGTCTACAGTTTAATTAGAGTCCCACCGCAAACGGAAGGCTGATAATATTTCTTTTAAAAGGTGTTTTTATGAAAAGACTATTTCTGTCCGGACTTATACTAATAACCTTATTCCTATTATTCTCCACCATACCATCTAAGGCATATGCAGTTACCCAAAATCAAAAATGTTTCAAAATACTTCGGTTCAACTTTTGCATTCCTCTTCCTGCAAAACCACCACCTACACCTCCATTTCCCACTAGGCCGACAGTTACCCCCAAAAGCACACCAACTAGTACACCTACAATTACTCCCACGATCACTCCTTCACCCACACCAACTCCCACAGCTACAAATACTCCTACACCAACACCTACTCCAACAAATACACCTACACCTACGGAAACCCCTTCGCCCTCTCCAACAGAAACACCTACGCCAACACTAACTAATACTCCAACACCGACATCAACTCCTGGAGTTTTTTATATTGTAAGTGATTCTACATGGAAATATTCTGATCCTCCAGTTCCAACTGGTTGGGAGCAAAATAATTTTGATGATTCAGGATGGGGATATTCATTAGCTCCTTCAACTGGATGTAATCCTGATGGTTTTCCGCCCTATTGGGCAATAGATCAAAACGGAGCGCTTCCTATGTGGTCCCAAAGTACCGCTGATCGGACAGTCTTCTTCCGTAAAGAATTTACACTACCCTCGACTAATTACAACGGATTATCTAGAACAAATATTGATGACGATGGCGATATTTATATAAATGGAAATCATGTTTTTTCTAACTATGATGGTATAAGAGATGGAATATATTCAGGCGATGTATCCCAATATTTAATTGCAGGAACAAATGTTATAGCTATAAAAGCGGTTGATTATGGAGGTTGTCAGTATGTTCAGTTTGAATTACAAATAAATCATCCTCCGATTCTTACTATTACTCCAACCCCAACCCCAACCAATACTCCAACTCCTACTATTACAATAACACCAACTCCCATTTTATTCTCAGATGATTTTAACGATGGCAATTATGATGGTTGGGAGGTAATTGGTTCTCATAAAGCCCACTCAGATTATGGGAATTGGCGAGTGGAAAATGGAGCATTGGTTCAGGATGCTGGTGGCGATGGTTATATGGCGTTTGTTGATAATCTGAATTTATCAAATCAAACAATTGAAGCTAGGATAAAATTCATTGGGGTTGCTGGATATGGTGGTTTTGTGTTTTGGTTTCAAGATTATAACAATTTAGCTAGAATCAGTGTTTATCCCGCTACTGGTAAAATATGGATTGCAGAATGGATCAACGGTATTTCAGTTGACACTCCTTATTCCTATAGCACCAATTATAATTTGTGGTATGACCTTAAAGCTGATGTAGATAGTATAAGTGGAGATATAAGCGTATATGTAAACGGTGTTAATGTATTCACTCACCACTTGGTTACAACTAACCGTAGTGGAAGAACTGGACTGTGGAACGGCAATAGTGGTAGTTATTTTGATGACTTTAAATTAACGGTACTACAACTATAGACGAGAGGGAGATGGCCAAAATTTCAGAGATAATAATATAGGACGGTTCTGGATTCGATAAACTCACCACAAATTTCTGTCAGTCCGGGAGTTGAATAATTGTAAGGATCTTCGGTTTTTCCTTCCAGACATATTCAATAGTTGTTCTTTCCAGATGGTGATATTATAGATCTATGGCGAGATATGTGGGTCATAGAAGTGAGTATGAGGTGAGGAATGCTAAATTAGCTTGGCTAAATGGTTCAATAGTCCTTATTTTTCCGTTCCTTCTCCTTATTATAATTATTTGTCTTTTATATCGTAATTTTAGTATCCAATTCCTATTATTATCAACTTCTATATACGTCTTAGTTTATCTAGCACTTCATTTTTTCTTTCCATCTCTAGAACGCGATTTTAATTGCTGGATAAAAGGACTAAACGGAGAAGATCGGGTAAGATTAGAGCTTTTACATCTTCCAAATTATTACACTGTTTTTGAAGATTTGAAAATAGGTCAGGAAAAAGGAAATATAGATTTTGTAGTTGTCGGTCCAACAGGAATATTTATAATAGGGGACGGTTCACTTTTAGGCACACTATTCGTAAAATCTGTTATTCCCGGGAGCTGAATAGTTTCTCGGGCGGATTCGGAAATGATAATTTTTCTCCAGCTTCAGGCACTGTTTTAATTTTGATCCAACGTACAAACAATGTCATAATGTACTCCAGTAATTGCTTCTTTGCCTATAAACAATAATGAGGGACAATCGTCTCCGGAAGTCCCCAGAATGTGTCATAAACTACATTTTAAGTTCAATTATTGTATAATTTACCACTTTTTAAATTTTTTAATTATAAAAAGGTATCGGTGTATATAATATGATGGAAAGAAAACATCACGAAATTTGGATTTCATCACATGACCGAAGATATTTCTTGGAGGATTTATTGAGGTTGAAAGGTCAGCGTGTATTGATAGACGGGAATCATATGGTTGATATTGGTGATTCTACACCTGATGATAGGGAATTATTGAGAAGACAAGAAGAAACAGGACATGAATGGGCTTTGCTCCAAAGAGAACATACTAAGATTTGGATCGAGGAGGATGGAGGGATAATTGATCCTTTGCCTGCGATTCAAGCATTAGGAGGCCCGGAAGGTGTTACAATAACACATACTCATCCTAGAGGGGGAATACTCACTTTTAATCCTTTGGAAAGAACTACTTCATAAGGGACGGTTCTCTTTTAGGCACACAATTCGTAAAATCTGTTATTCCCGGGAGCTGAATAGTTTCTCGGGCGGATTCGGAAATGATAATATTTCTCCGGCTACTTTTATCTAAAATGCCCCACCCACAAGGGATTACATTGTTTGAGAATTAAGGCTAAAATAACTGTATGCCCTGATGGAAAGTATTAAAACGTATTTCTCTTTTAATATCTTCCTCGCAAATATTTAATTATTATGCTATTCCCTTGTGTTTGAATATATCACTGGTTATACTAGAATTAAATTCTATTTATGCAAACAGATAATCTACGACCTACATTACTTGATATACATAGAGGAGAACCTAATTCTATTATTGGGTACCCTTTTGAAAATGTTGTAACGGTTCAGCAGATGATGACCAACCAAACAACTCGTACAGCAATGACTGGTTTATTAAGCGTTACGGATTTACTCACGGCAAATCAAAAAAAGGGGTCACCAGATGATTACGTCGGAACAGGTATTTTGTATTACTGTGTATTTAATCCTATGGAAATCGCTCAACTTGAAGGAAATTCACATGAAGATTCTATCAGATTGATGCTTTTAGACATTAGAGACTTCGCAAATTTTATTGCAAACCGTCAGGATAAACAAAAAAGAACTACAACATGGTCACCCCGATTCCATCATGATTCAAAAATTTACGCTGCGAATATATTATCTCCGACTGATGATCCTCCAGAAGAGTATCAAGATAAGAATTGGTATGTTTATCGTTATAGAACTATAGTACCAGGCGTATATTTAGAAACCTCGGAGGAATTAGGGTATGTAGATGAGAATAAGAAATGGATATTTCCTCAGGGAGAGCATTTCCAATATGTTCTCAATGCAGATGAATTAATGATACTATAGGGGACCGGTTCTTGGGCAGATTCGGAAATGATAATTTTTCTCCACTTACAAATTGAAGCTAATTTAATGAAGTTCGAGTCCACTTGAGGGAGCTCGTACTTTAGTATATTACTGCATAGTAATAGGGGACGGTTCTCTTTTAGGCACACTATTCGTAAAATCTAATAGGAAAAGGGTCGGCGGGCGGATTCGGAAATGATAATTTTTCTCCGGCTACAGGCACTGTTATTAATATATTTCCAACAATAAAACACATTTTTCATCTGTAAAGCCCCACCCGTAAGGGTTTACATTGTTATCAAATTAAAACTATTTAATAAAGGGTCGAGTCCATGATAAACTAACAAAAGAGAAGAATACACCTAGTTAGATGTTTTAAATCGTTTTCTTGAATAGTTTCAACTGGATTAGCTTCAGTTAATATATGAAAGCTGATAATTCAAGCCGTTTAAGTAGTATTCAATCCCCATGGTTTACCATATCAATGATTTTATTTGTAGTTATTGCCTTTTTATTCGGTAAATATGGGAATTTAGAGATATTTCAGAGTACGAAAGAAAATATTAATAAACAACCAACATCCACGATGACACCTTTATCAACCCAAATACCTTCTATTAAAGTGGAACAATATATTTCACCAACGCTTGATCCTGATCCAATTGTTGATTGTAAATCTACTTTTTGCGATGGAGGAAAAGTAAGAAAAAGCGAATGTGATACTTCTACTTGTTGTCAGATAAATGATAAATGGATCTTCTATAAAGATAAAAATAAATGCCTATCTGATCAGAAATCTAGTAATAACACAAATCCTACAAATTCAAATAATAACTCTGGGTGTCAAAAGGTTCAATATACTACAAAACAGGGTATAACAAATGGAACATATTACTGTTGTGATGATAAAGTTAATGAAATATCAAGAATGGAACAACAAATACAAATCAAGGAATCAGCTGCAGATATTTGCTATCAAAGCCATTTGGGGGAAATGAATTCATGTATGAGTGGTTGCAGTACAGGTAATAATGATTGTTATCATAATTGTGCCGAACCTTTTCTGCAAAAATGCGGAAACTATATCGTTGGAGACATGAGAACTGAATTAATGAATAAGTTAAAGCAGTACTGTCCTTAGACTTAAATATTATCAGCCTATATCTAAGGTATAAAAAGTAATCTAATAGGGGACTCTAATAGGGGACGTTTCACTTTTTGAAACAAAATTTGCATATAATTTGTCTGAATATTCTAAGTGCTGTAGAATGATTATGAAGAGAGAATTATTATGAATACTACTGAAAAACAACCAGATCCAGTTATCACACTTCCAACAGATCAAGCTGGGAAAGCAGCTGCAAAAGATGCTGTTAGAAGAGCTATTCAATGATTGGGAGGTAGTCCGGCAGGAAAGCCGGAAGCACCAGCGGCAGGAGAAAAACCACCTCCACCATCTCCGGCACCGACACTAGGAGCATAAAGATAATAGGGGACGATTCGCGGGCAGATTCGGATATGATAATTTTTCTCCACTTACAAATTGAAGCTAATTTAATGAAGTTCGAGTCCACTTGAGGGAGCTCGTACTTTAGTATATTACTGCATATTGGTCGCCAGCTTCTGTAACCTATCGATATAGGCATATTTCCAGAATAGAAGAGCGGGTTTACCGATTAACATTTTTGCGAATATTTGCAAAATATTATTCTTTATTTGAACCTCGTTTCGATAGTTTATTTTAGTTCCGGTCGAAATTTCCTCCATCATAAAACTTTCCCTTTCAATTGCGATAACGGAAGAATTTATGGATTTAAAACCTTTATTGGGCAATAATTGCGTGTCCATTAAAACGTGAAATGGAATACCAAACGTTTTTGATACCGCATCGATAGATAAATAATTCCCTTTTTTATTGATTATTTTTAATGACTTTGCGACTAACGGAAAATAGTTAGGAGCATTTTCGAAATCGGTAACTATTTCATATATACGTTGTAGTGAAGCATTGATGACCCAGGTTCCTGTTAAAATAATCGGCTTCATGTAATTATTATACGCTAACGAGTTAGTAAACTGTTAAACCTCTCACCGTCAGATTCCTGGTGATATAATAAGTGTATTATCTGAATACAAAGAAATATGAAAAAAAGAACTGATCAAAAGATAGCTTTATTTGAAGGTAAAAAAATCAGAAGAATTTGGGATGACAAGCAAAATAAATGGTATTTTTCAGTCATTGATATTATTCAGGTTTTAACTGAACAACCAAATTATCAAACCGCAAGAAAATATTGGAATAAACTTGCTGAAAGATTAAAAAAAGAGGGAAGTGAGTCGGTGACAATTTGTCACCGACTGAAATTTTTGGCTGATGACGGTAAATATTATTATACGGATGCCGCAGATGTGGAGACTTTACTGCGCCTTATCCAATCAGTTCCAAGCAAAAAAGCCGAGCCAATAAAACTTTGGCTCGCAAAAGTAGGCTACGAAAGAATGCAGGAAATGGCCGATCCGGAAAAAGCGCTCAATAGAAGCCGTGAGTATTGGCAAAAGATGGGCCGCAGTGAAAAGTGGGTTCAGCAACGGATGATGGGCCAGGAGATTAGAAATAAACTTACGGATTATTGGAAAGATCATGATGTTAAGGAACAAGATGAGTATGCGATTTTAACGAACATTATCCACGAGGAGTGGAGCGATTTATCCGTAAAAGAACACAAAGAATTAAAGCGTTTAAAAACTCAAAATTTACGGGATCACATGACGGATGCGGAATTAGTTTTTACCGCGCTTGCGGAACTTTCTACCCGCCAAATTGCCGAAACGATGCTGACAAAAGGCTTAAAAGAAAATAAAATTCCGGCAAGAAAAGGCGGCAGGATTGCCAAAAACGCCAGAAGGGAATTGGAACAAAAAACCGGAAAAAAAGTGATTTCGTCAGCCAATTACTTGCCTGCGCAAAAAAGCTTTAAAAATACGACATAAATAAATCGGGACTGATACGATAGTAAAAATTCTTTACAAAGCAGTTGACAGGAATTCTGACATCACCTATAATTGGCTTAATCATTATGATCTCAAAATTCATCCAAGCACAGCGTAAAAAGCGCCATTTAACGCAGGATTATTTAGCTTCGCAGTTGAACATCTCCCGCCCGACTTATCTGCAGATAGAGAAAGGGACACGGGAGCTTACTGTATCGGAGGCGGAAAAACTGGCGCGGATATTTGATATTTCGCTTGAGGACTTATTGCAAGAAAGAGAAGCTTCAATTTCCGTTACTCTGGAAAAAGATAAAGAACGATTATCCTCAAACAGCCGGGGTGGCGATATAAGAATAAGTGTCCCGCGAAAAAACCTGGCAAAATTCAAGGAAGTACTTCTCTATATCCTCTCGAAAGCCGGCGGGAAACCCAATGTCGGCGAAACGGTTTTATACAAACTGCTCTATTTCATCGATTTTGATTATTACGAAAAATACGAGGAACAACTGATAGGGGCTACCTATATCAAAAATCATTACGGTCCAACACCGGTTGAGTTTAAGGATATTGTTGAAGAGATGATCAGGCAGGGTGAGATAGTAAAAGTGACAAGCAAGTATTTTAACCATCCGCAAAGGAAATATTTAGCCGTTAAAAATCCGGACTTAACCAAACTCAAAGACGCGCGCGAACTTCAGCATATCGATGAAGTGCTGGCAAGGCTTGGTGATAAAAATGCCGCGGAGTTGACGGAATATTCGCACGAAGATATTCCGTGGGTGATCGCGAAGGAGAATAAGCCGTTGGATTATGAGGCAGTCTTTTACCGCACCCCGAAAACTTCGGTCAGAAACTATGACGACGGAAACCGCGATTAGTTACGGACAAACGGAGGAATTCAAAAAAGATTTCAAAAAGCTCCTGAAAAAGTACCGGTCGCTGGAAGAGGATCTGACACTGGCAAAAATCGCGGCTATAGAACTGTTTCACCTTAAAAAAATAAATAATGCAAGCGTCTTTCCGATACCGGGATGCTGCACTGGTGAGATATTGATTTGTAAACTGAAGAAATTCGCCTGTAAGACGCTGAAGGGGCGCGGGTCAAAAAGCGGCATAAGAATAATTTACGCGTTCCATGTGAAAACCCTGCGGGTGGATTTTATAGAAATATATTTTAAGGCGGACCAGGAAAATGAAAACCGGGAAAGAATAAAAAAGTATATACTTTAAATATGTCTCAATATTACCGGGCAAATCGGAAATACAATCTTTATAGCTCCAGTTCATCAGAGTTATATAGGCTAAGCCGGTCAAAGATTGATCTTTTTATCAACTGCCCCCGCTGTTTTTACCTTGACCGGAAACTCGGTGTCGCCCAGCCGCCAGGCTTTCCGTTTTCTCTAAATAGCGCTGTTGATAAACTGCTCAAGAAAGAGTTTGATCTCCACCGGGCCAAAGGCACCACTCATCCCCTGATGAAGACTTACGGCATTGATGCCGTTCCCCTGGCTCATGAAAAGATGAACGAATGGAGGGATGCACTGCGGGGCGGGATTACCAGCGTGATTGGCGGATCAAACATCATCGTTACCGGCGGAATCGATGATATCTGGGTGTCGCCGACCGGGGAATATCATATTGTGGACTATAAAGCTACTTCAAAAGAGGAAGAAGTGTCGCTGGATGCCGACTGGCAGATCGGTTATAAGCGTCAGATGGAGATATACCAGTGGCTTTTCAGGAAAAACGGCTTTAAGGTTTCTTCAACAGGATATTTTGTTTATTGCAACGGCAAGACCGATAAAGAAGCCTTTGACGGCAAACTGGAGTTTGATATTAAGATAATCCCTTACAAAGGTGATGACTCCTGGGTGGAAAAAAAGATCAAGGAGGCAATTGAGTGCCTGAAGGGAGATAAATTGCCCGAGCCGGGAGCGGAATGCGACTTCTGTAAATATCGTCAGGCTACTCAAGTGTACGAAATTGAGAACAAGAAATTGTAAAATTAAGATTTGTCAGTATATTTTAGTTATTGTAGAATGATTATATGGATACCTACAGCTGGTATTCGCAGTTGATAAAACCCTCCTGGTCGCCGCCGGCCTGGCTCTTTGCTCCGGTATGGACAGTTCTTTATATTTTCATCGCCATCTCCTTCGGAAAAGTATTTTTGATGGCCTGGAAAAAGAAGGTTTCTTTTGCGGTTGTCTTGCCCTTTATCCTCAATCTCGCCTTCAACTTCGTCTTTACCCCTATCCAGTTTGGCTTACAGAATAATCTTCTCGCGGCCGCGGATATTCTCCTGGCACTCGGGACCCTTATCTGGGCTATGGCTGTTATTTACAAACGCGCGCGCTGGGTGGCCTATCTGCAAATCCCTTATCTCCTGTGGGTATCATTTGCTACTGTACTTCAACTGACTGTTACTTACTTAAACAGATAAGCTTAGTTAATGAGTCTCCCAAAATTTTTCTTTACGTAAATGTAATTCATCTAAATAAGGATAATAACAATATACTAATATGCTAGCTAAAGAAACAAAAACTTGTCTCTGCTCCATTAGATCAGGATTGACTGCATGTAAGACGCTTTTTATTCTTTGCTCTACTTCTTCTCTGCCATTACCCGGCAATCTACCGAAGACAAGATTGGTTACTTTTCCATCACTATTTACGCTTAAATGCCCGAATTTCCAGTCTTCATCTTCGATATGGCCTATTTCTAATTCTAAAGCTGATTTTAAGCTCTGATGTCGATCACAGCTCGCAAAATAAATTCGTAAAGGTTCACCAGGTCTTCTCACAATGGCTGTAGATAATAATGGTGATGGTTCTGGGTAACCAGGTCTCTTCAATAATTCACATAATTCACTACTGCTTTGAATGAATGTTGTATATTTGACGGATAAACAAGAATGTTCCTCTGGGTATGGTAAAAAAACTTCTTTTAAAGGCATAATATATCCCGTGCAGAAAGACTAAATATTCAAAATAATGTCCTTATTATATATTATCTGTATTAATTTACTGTCTCACCCCTTGACAGGGGGTTTTTTTTGGGGCATGATGGAATAAAGTGGTGAAAAGTGTGGAAATTAATAGCGAAATATGTTTTTAGGTACATACGAACCCAATCTCATGGAAAAAGGCCGGGTCGTCCTGCCTAAAAAGATCAGGGCGGAACTTGGGGGAGAGAGACTGGTGCTGACGACCGGCTTTGAAGATTGTATTTTCGGCTTTGCGGAAAAGGCATGGGAAGAAGTGACGGAAACAGAGCTGGGCCGGCCGCTTTTTTCCGACCGGGAGGGACGGGATTTGAGGAGAAAGATGTTTTCCGAAGCGGTTAAGATTGATTTGGATGAGCAGGGAAGGTTTATCATCCCGGAACGGATGCGCGAGTTTGCCGGGGTTCGGGAAAAGCTGGTTATTATCGGCGCCGGCGATCATTTCGAAATCTGGAGTTTAGAAAAATGGGAGGAGTACCGGTTGAAGTTAAAAAGTTGACGTTAGAATCACACTGCCTATGGTTTTAAGCTCGAACTTTCACTTCCCGGTACTTCTCTCAAAAGTGCTGGACGGTTTAGAGGTAAGAGGTGGCGGCAAATATATCGACGCCACGCTGGGCGGGGGAGGATACGCCAGAGAGATAATTAAAAGAGGCGGGAAAGTATTGGGGATAGACCGGGATGAAGAGGCACTTTTAAATGCGAAAAGTCTGGATTTAGGCAAAAAACTGGTGATTGCCAAGGGGAATTTCGCCGAAATAGGGAAAATTGCCAAAGTAAACGGATTTGAAGCGGTTGAGGGAATCGTTTTTGATCTGGGAATGTCTACCAACCAGCTGCAAAAATCCGGCCGGGGCTTTTCCTATTTGACGGATGAGCCGCTGGACATGCGGATGGACCAAAAAAGTGAGATAACGGCGGCCGATATAGTAAATTCATACTCTGAAGAGAAACTATATGAAATTTTTACAAAATTTTCTGAAGAACTCCATTCTCGGACAATTGCTGCAGCTATTGTTCGCGCCCGTTCCCTAAAAAAAGGGCAAATTGGGACAACCGGGGAATTGGTAGAAGCAATAGATACAGTCATGCAAAAGATTTATAAAGACCAAAAACCTATGGATTACAAAAGAAAATTACTGCCGACCCTTTCCCGCATATTCCAGGCTTTAAGGATTGAAGTCAATGATGAGCTAACTTCCTTAAAATTAGCCATAGGACAATCAATAAGTCTCCTACGAGACGGCGGCCGGTTACTTATCGTCAGCTATCATTCGCTTGAGGACAGAACCGTCAAATTAGCTTTTCGAAGTCTTGAGAAGGAAGGTTTGATCAAAATTTTAAACAAGCAGCCGGTGACAGCAGATTACATTGAAATCAAAGCAAATCCCAAAAGCCGGTCCGCCAAACTGCGGATGGCCCAAAGGCAAATCCAAATATGAGAAAAAAACAGGCAATCATCAGTCTGTTTCTTTTTGGACTGCTAATAATGCTCGCTGTTGTCCAGGTGTTTATCTATAACCGCGATTCCACGGTCGGAGAGGTTTATGTTTCGATGATAAATGAAGTTGAGAAGCTGGAAAAGACCAATAACGAGCTGGAACAGATGGTTGCTTCGGCTTCAGCCATCACCACCATTTCCGCCAGGTCGCAGTCTTTCGGTTTTTCCGCTTCGCCAAAAATAATGTCTTTGACCGCGCCGTTGCCGATTGCCTACGGCAATCGTTTATCTCCTTAATATGGGCAGAAGATTGATTCTGGTTTTCGCCGGTATTTTATGTTTTTTCGCCCTGATTATTGTCAGGTTATTTTTTTGGCAGGTGACTAACATCGAAAAGTTGAAAGGGATTGCCGAAAACCAGACAAATACCACTTTGACCATACCGGCAAAAAGAGGGGAAATTTTTGCCACGGATGGCACTCCATTGGTGATGAATAAGCGCGCCTATCTGGTATACCTGGAACCGCGTAAAATTGAAAATAAAGATAAAACCGCTGAAATCTTAGCCAAAGAATTAGGCATACCTACTGCTTCCATTTCCGCCAAACTCAAAGAAACAGAGCTGATGTGGCTGCCGGTCGCCCAGAAAATTGAAGAAGAAGTAGTAACCAAAATAAAAAAATTTGATCTTCCGGGTATCGGTTTTATCGAAGAGTCGAAAAGATACTATCCTGAAGGTTCAATGTCGGCACACCTTCTGGGTTTTGTCGGTAAGAACACTAAAGGCGAAGATCAGGGATATTTCGGTTTGGAGGGATATTATGAAGAACAGCTTCACGGCCGCAGCGGTTATTTGAAACAGGAAACCGACGCGCGGGGTAATCCCATCCTTTCGGGAAATATTGAAGAAGTCCCTGCTGAAGACGGACGGGATTTGGTTCTGACCATCGATAAAACAGTCCAATTTATTGCCGAAAAAAAACTTCTGGAAGGGATTGAAAAATACGGAGCCAAAGGCGGATCAGTGACGATCATGGACCCTTTTTCCGGAAGTCTGCTGGCTTCGGCTTCGTATCCCTCTTACGATCCTGTCAATTACTCCAAATATCCTCCAGAATATTACAAAAATCCGGTAGTTGCTTCTTCATATGAGCCCGGTTCCACTTTCAAAGTTTTGGTAATGGCGTCCGCATTGAATGAAGGGAAGATAAAACCGGATACCAAATTTAATGAGGACGGGCCGATCAAAATTGGCGAATTTTCCATCAATACCTGGAATCAGAAATATCACGGTGAAATTTCCATAAGCCAGATTTTGGAATATTCATCCAATGTCGGGATGGTATTTGTGCAGAAACAGTTGGGAAGCGATTTGCTTTTGAAGTATCTCAATAACCTTGGTTTTGGCCAATTGACTGATATTGACCTTGAGGAAGAAAATTCTCCACTTTTGCGTCCGAAATCCGATTGGTATGAAATTGATTATGCTTCCGCCTCATTTGGCCAGGGTATTGCCGTCACCCCGCTTCAGATGGTGCGGGCTGTTGGGGCAATTGCCAACGGCGGCCGTTTGATGAGACCTTATATTGTTAAAAGTATTAAGGATAAAAATAACCGGGTAATCAATATTTCAACAAAGACCGATAAAGAGGTGTTTAAAAAAGAAGCGGCATCCATGCTGACGGAAATGATGGTTTCGGCAGTTGATAACGGCGAGACACGACTGATCAAACCGGCGGGGTATAAAATTGCCGGGAAAACCGGTACCGCTCAAATGGCCATTGCCGGACACTATGACGCCGAGAAAACCATTGCCTCTTTCGTCGGTTTTGCTCCGGTCGGCAAGCCAAAATTCGTGATGCTGGTTACGATTCGGGAACCCACCGCTTCACCTTGGGGTTCAGAAACGGCCGCGCCTGTCTTTTTTTCCATTGCCAAAGAGTTATTTTCTTACTACGGTATTTCACCGGATTAGCGAAATCTGTTATAATATAAGCCTATAGAATGTTTCGAAACCTGAAAAACCATCTTCATGCGGTAGTCGCCCGATCGGCGGCCATTTATTACGGTTTCCCTGGTAAGAATATGACGGTTATTGGCGTCACCGGTACCGCCGGGAAAACAACCACCGTCCATCTGATCTACCGGATATTAAAGTCGGCGAAACTGAAAGTGTCAATGGTCTCCACCGTTTCAGCCGAGATTAACGGCCGGAGTTTTGATACCGGTTTCCATGTAACCACTCCCTCTCCTTGGGTACTGCAGAAATTTTTGAAAATGGCAAAAGACGGCGGCTGTCAATATTTTATTCTTGAGGTGACTTCTCATGCTTTGGACCAGCACCGGATTTTTGGCATACCCATTACCATCGGGGTGGTTACCAACATTACCCATGAGCATCTTGATTACCACAAAACGCTTGATAATTACCGACGGACAAAAATGAAACTGTTAAACAAAGTTAAATACAGCGTCTTGAATAAAGATGACAAAAACTATAATTACCTTGTTAAACAGTCCTTTGGACAAATCGTCACTTATGCTTTTGACCGGGAAGCCGATTTTAGGGAAAGTCAGCTTGACTTGCACCCCAAGTTACCCGGCAGATACAACCTTTACAATTGTTTGGCCGCTTTTGCCGTTGCCTCAATTTTAAAAGTAAATAAAGAAATCATTAAAAAGACAATTGCCGACTTTGGCGGTATTTCGGGAAGAATGGAAGAAGTGGAGAATGACCGCGGTATCCGCATCATTATCGATTTTGCCCATAAGCCCGATGCTCTGGAGCAGGTTCTAAAAACTGTCCGGGGATTAACGGAGAAAAAACTGATTGTAATCTTCGGTTGCGCCGGTTGCCGTGACCGGTTGAAAAGGCCGGTGATGGGTGAAATCGCCGGTAAATTGGCTGATTATATTATACTTACGGCAGAGGACCCGAGAACGGAAGACGTAAGAGATATAATTGGAGAGATTGCCAAAGGCTGTTTGAAGGTGAAGGTTTTGGAAGCGGACAAAAAACAAAAAAATACCACCGGTCTGAAAGATAAGGTGAAATATTTCTGGAAGATACCGGACCGGCAGGAAGCAATCAATTGTGCCGTCAGGAAATTGGCCGCTCCCGGTGATTTGATTATTCTGTGCGGTAAAGGCCATGAGCAATCGATGTGTTACGGCAAAAAGGAATATCCGTGGGATGAAAGAAAGGCGGTCGGGAAGGCAATTTATGGTTCAATCAAAACTGCTCAATAAATTTAACGGTCTTGAACACTATTTTTTTGACCGGACAGACGACCACGGGAAAATCTCCCGGAAGATAGTCTGTTGCGAACAGGTTCACGGGAACAAAGTGTCAATAATTTCAAAAAAAGACAGTTTAATCAAATCAATTGACGGAATGATTACCAATAAACCTTTGTTTTTGGCTATCAGGACAGCCGATTGCCTGCCTGTTTTTTTCTTTGATAAGAAAAAAAATCTGGCGGCGGCGGTGCATGCCGGTTGGAAAGGTATACTTTCCGGAGTGCTGGAAAATACACTTCTGCAGTTTAAGAAGTTAGCGGCTTCCCCCAAAGACCTGATGGTGGTTATCGGGCCGCACATCAGGGCTTGTTGTTATGACGTCGGTTTGGAAAGGGAAAAGATGTTTGCGGACAGGTTTGGAAAAGACGGCAATATGACCGTAAACCGTCTCGGAAAAATTTATCTGAGTCTCGAGAAAGCGGCCCAAAAGGTGTTGACCGATTGCGGTATTTTGCCAGGGAATCTTGATATTATACCGATTTGTACCTGCTGTGACCGGCGTTTCTATTCTTTTCGGCGTGAAGGGAAAGGAAGCGGACGGAATCTCAGCGTTATCCGATCTTTATGAATAAAAAAAACGCATATTTAGTGGGGATAAAAGGTGTGGCCATGACCGCTTTGGCGGTCTATCTTAAGGAAAAAGGCTATTCGGTGACCGGGTCGGATGTAGAGGATGAATTCGTTACTGATGAAATTTTGAAAAAAAATAAAATACCCGTCAAAAAAGGCTTTTCGCCTGAAAACATAGATATTAAATATGATTTAGTGGCGGTAACCGGAGCCCATGGCGGGATGACCAATCCGGAGGCGGTAAAAGCCAAAGAAATGGGCTTACCTGTTTACATGCACGGAGAAATTTTAGGCAAACTGATGGAAGAACAGGAAGGGATTTCCGTGGCCGGTTGTCACGGCAAAACCACCACTTCGGCCATGGTTGCTTCAATACTGGTTCATGCCGGACTGGATCCGTCATACGCGGTTGGGACTGCCCGGATTAATGATTTGGGTAATGCCGGCCATTTTGGCCACGGGAAATTTTTTGTGGCCGAAGCCGATGAATACCTGACTTGTCCGGCAACCTGCCGGATTCCAAGATTTTTATGGCAAAAACCGAAAATACTGCTGATAACCAATATCGATTATGACCATCCTGATGCTTATAAAGATATTGAAGATGTTCGCTTGGCTTTTCGTAAATTGGCAGAAAACACGACCGGTGACGGGACAATTATCGCCTGCATTGACAACGAGAATATTGTCAAAATCCTTCCGAATATCGGTAAACCGGTGGTGACTTACGGTTATTCTCCCCGGGCCCAATACCGGATTGTGAAGGCATATTTCGGTGAGGGGATAAGCTTTATGCGGATTATCCATCAGGGGATGGATCTGGGAGAGTTTATGGTAAGGATTTCCGGCCGGCATAATTTACTCAATGCTCTTGGGGCCGCCATTACGGCAAATTTAGCCGGAATCGGCTGGACGGAAATAAAAGAGCATTTAAAGAAATTTTCCGGGACAAAAAGACGGCTGGAGAAAATCGGCGAAACAAAGAAAATCCTTTTTTATGATGATTACGCCCATCATCCGAATGAAATTATCGCTACTTTAGAGGGAGTGAAGAATTGGTTTCCGCAAAGACATCTGGTGGTCATTTTCCAGCCGCATACTTATTCCAGGACAAAATCACTCTTTTTTGAATTCGCCAAAGCTTTCAAAGCGGCTGATATCGTCATCATCACCGATATTTATCCTTCAGCCCGGGAAAAATTCGATCCTACGATAAATTCCAAAATGCTGGTGAAAGAAATAAATAAACATAAAGATAAAGCCGTATATTTGCCTGATAAGGAGAAAACCATCGCTTTTTTGGAAAAAAATGTCCGGGAAGGAAGTCTTGTTCTGACCATGGGTGCCGGTGACGTTTACCTTTGGCATAAAGATTTGATGAAAAGAATAAGCCATGCAAAATAAATACCCAAAATTAATTGCCTCTTTGGGAAAAAACAGGATTCTCCTGTCGGAGCCGCTGGCAAAATATACCACCTTCAGAATTGGCGGCCCGGCCGATCTGTTTTATAAAGCTACAACAACTCCGGAACTTGTTAATGCTATTATTTTAGCCAAAAAATTCTCAACCCCCTTTTTCCTTTTGGGAGGAGGGACCAATCTTTTGGTTTCCGATAAAGGATTCCGCGGTTTAGTGATAAAAAATGAGACATCCGGTATAAGACTGGTCGGGATGAGAGGAAAACAGATGGTTGGAAAAGACAGTCAGACTGTCAAAACGGTCTTTATCGAAGCTGACTGCGGAGGCGGGTTAAACCGGCTGGTTCGTTTTACCCTGGACCAGGGACTTTCCGGTCTGGAAGATTTTTTGGGCCAGCCGGGCAGTGTCGGCGGCGCCGTTTACATGAATGCCCATAATATGCGTTTGGGAAAATTTGTCGGTGACGCCGTTTTCAGCGCGAAGATATTGAAAGATAGTGGGGATGCGGTGGAGGTACCGGCTGCCTATTTCCAATTCGGCTACGATAAAAGTTTACTGCACAAAACCGGTGAAATTGTTCTCAGTGCCGTTTTCCGCCTGACGACCGGTGATAAAAAACATCTTTGGGAAAAAGCTTCGGAAACATTGAAATACCGGGAAAAGACCCAACCGAAGGGCACTTTTTCATCCGGTTGCGCTTTCCGCAACATCGCCCAAAGCGAAGCGGTCAGACTGACCACGCCAAACTATACCTGTTCAACCGGATACCTGTTGGACAAAGCCGGCCTTAAAAATTATTCCGTCGGCAAGGCAAAGTTTTCCGAAGAGCATGCCAATATCATCATTCACAATGGAGGAGCAAGCGCGGCCGATGTGTTAGAATTAATGAGGATCGCCAAAGAGAGAGTCAAAAAGAAATTCGGCATAAATTTAACTGAAGAAATTATTTTAGTGGGAGATTTTTGATTATGGATAAATTTAAAGTTTTGGGAGGGACGAAGCTAAGCGGAGAGATAAAAGTTTCCGGAGCGAAAAATGTGGCCATGAAAGTGGTTTTGGCCAGTCTTTTAACGGAAAAACCGGTGGTTGTCCGTAATATTCCGATGGTTTCTTCAGTACTGATGACAGTAGGCCTCTTAAAAAAACTGGGGGTAAAGGTAAAAACAAGTAATCATCATGACCTTGAGCTTTGCGGCAAGGGAGTAGAGAAATTCGAAGTACCTTTAGACTTCGGCGGGATATGCCGGACCGCGACCATGGTTATCGGCCCGCTTTTAGCAAGGTTCGGAAAAGCGGTAGTGCCAAATCCCGGCGGCTGCCGTCTCGGTAAGCGCCCGATAGACAGGCACATCGAAGGTTTGCGGCAGATGGGGGCAAAAATTACCGCTAAAGAAGGTTTTTTCGAAGCTATAGGAAATAAACTGCACGGTATCCGTTATAAATTCCCAAAAAATACCCATACCGGTACCGAAAGTATGATTCTGGCGGCAGTGTTGGCCGAAGGGGAAACTATACTGGAAAACTGCGCTGAAGAACCGGAAGTGGATGACCTGATCAGGATGTTAAACCTGATGGGGGCAAAGATTAAAAGACTGGAACCCCGGACGATTGTCATAAAGGGCGTGGATAAGTTAGACGGAGTAGATTTTACGATTATGCCCGACAGGAACGAAGTGGTTACTTTTGCCATCGGTGCGATTGCCTCCAAGGGTGATGTCTTGATAAAAGGATGCGACCGTCATTACCTGAAAGCCTTTTTGGAGAAGCTGGATGAGATCAAGGCCGGTTGGGAACCGGTATCTTCAGACACCACCCGTTTTTACCATAAGGGAAAACTGTTTTCCACTGATGTGGAAACAGGGCCATATCCGGAGTTTATGACGGATTGGCAGGCTCCTTGGGCCATTCTTATGACTCAGGCACAAGGACTTTCCACGATCCATGAGACTGTTTATGAAGACCGCTTCGGTTATGTCAAAGAGATAAGAAAAATGGGGGCAAAAGTTGATTTTTATAATCCCAAAGTGAAAAATCCCAAAGATTTCTATAACTTCAACTGGTCCGACAGGATTGCCGGAAATTGTCAGGCAATCAAAATTCAAGGACCGACGAAGCTTCACAACGCTGTTTTGGAGATGACGGATCTGCGGGCGGGAGCCACTCTGGTTTTAGGCGCGGTCATCGCCTCCGGGGAAAGTATTATCCATGGCGTTAACCATATTGACCGCGGATATGAGAAAATTGAAGAAAGATTAAAAAAATTAGGAGCGCGGATCCGGCGGGTCCGTGATGAAGAATGAAAAATATTACCGTACTGATTTTAGCCGGCGGTGACAGTTCGAGGATTTGGCCGCTTGAGGAAAAAC
>CAYGXQ010000012.1:0-6886 GCA_964354025.1 uncultured Gammaproteobacteria bacterium
GTAAATGTTTTTCTATCAACTAATTCATCTGAAAGTTCTGATTTAAAATATTTCAACTCATTTTTAATTATCTGTCTGGTGATGTTGACGGAGGATTGATTAATAGCGGCTTTCTTCATATTATAAAAATCCTAGCTCATGAAAAACTACCTGTCAATGTATCAATACAGGAAATCCCAAAAAGAGGATGTCGAGGGTGGCTTTCCAGTTATGAAGGTGTCAAGCTGATACACCTGGAAAGTGTATTAACCTGACATTTCAAAGAAACAGGGTTGACAAGGGCGTTCCCCGGCCGCATCTTGCGCCTAATCCCACTATAGGATATAATCGTCAGAATTATGCAATCGCCGCTTATTTCAAGAATCCATTACATAGTTCCTTTAGGAGCTGGTAGAGATGGTGATGTACTGACAGCCGCTTCCATAGCCAGGTTAGACGAGGGAATTAAAATCGCTGTTAGAGAAAATGCCGATGGTATGGTTGCTTTGGGTGATTATTTTTCAACCTGGCGGCAAGGCGAGCCATATAATACAAAAGGATCTGTTTTAAGAGCGGCATATCTTACAGAACATTGTCCTCCATCTATAAAGATAGTGAGAGTAGATCGTGGTTCATGCACGTTGCAGGAATTAGTGGCTCTAAGGGATGTTGGACACAGATTGGGCATTGAAAGAATGATTATCGTAACACATCCTGAACATGTGAAAAGAGTTGAAAGATTATCGGAAATGATTTTTCAAAATCAGTATTTTTCAAGGAATCTAGGAATAAAATTCATCGTAAGAGTTGAAAGTGGGGATTTACCAAGCGGAAAATTGGACGTAAGGGAAGAAGAGGCATATTTAGAAGTAACAGAAGATTATTTACGTAAAAGATATCCGCCTAATGGGGAAATTCCTTCACAACAGTGGGGTGAATTAGATCCGCCGGTATGGTGGGAAACTCACGTTGAACTCTATGACAGATTTAGAAGTATTTACCAGAAGTTTCACGAAGGAAGAGAAGCGCCGGAATTTTATCGTGTTGCAAAAGATAAAGAAAGAGAATAACAGCCAAGACCCATCCACCCCGGGAGTGATATTATATTCACACCCTAGGGTGTCATCTTATATCCACCCCGAGGGTGATCTTTCCTTCGCACCCCAGAGTTTTCCGCTAAGTCGTACACCTTAGAGGTGTCCCAGATAGGACACCTCTGGTATTTTGGCAGGTTTAGCTTATCTTATATTTTATATAAGAAGATCCCTCCACTCTCCTTCGACTTCGCTCAGGATCGGTCGGAATGACGAGTTTATTAAGAGGTTTTGAAGACAGTTTCCAGTTTGCCGATTTTATTAAGGTTGTTAAAAAGCCGGTCTTTGAAATCAACAAATGTTTTTCTATCAACTAATTCATCAGCAAGTTCTGATTTAAAATATTTCAACTCATTTTTGATAATCTGTCTGGTGACATTGACAGAGGACTGAGAAATGGTGACTTTCTTCATGGTATAAAAAATCCTAGCTCATGAAAAACTGCCTGTCAATGTATCAATACATTGGAAATCCCAAGAAAAGGATATCGAGGGTGGTTTTCCAGTTGATGTTTCTCTCCAGGTATTTTTTAGCGGCCAGGGTTTTGGTCCACTCGTACACCTTAGAGGTGTCCCAGATAGGACACCTCTGGTATTTTGGCAGGTTTAGCTTATCTTATATTTTATATAAGAAGATCCCTCCACTCTCCTTCGACTTCGCTCAGGGTCGGTCGGGATGACGAAATGATATTACGCACGGTTTTAATAAATTTATTTTTGTGCTATATTTCTTTTAGTGAAGAAAATATCTCCGAAACAGAAACAGTTAGCAGCTGAATTCTTTGCCAATATCGCCGTTGCCTGGTTTGCAGCCGGAGTGATCGGTATATTTTTAGGAGGATATAGAAATACTGAACAATTACTCATTTCGTTATCTTGGGGATTATCATTAAGCTTTTTATTCCTTTATGTAGGATTATATTTAATTAAAGGACAAAAATTATGACTTTCGAAAATTTGATTACGGCATACACAGCAGCTAGTTTTGGCAGTGCTGCTTTAATGATTTTTGTTTATTTTTTAATCAGAAAGAAAGGATAAAGAATGCTTTATTTTATGGCTGCACTTTCTATTCTGTCTGTTATTGGAGCTTTTCTTCTGCTTCGGAGCGAATTGATGAAACAGTAACTCAGACCTTCGGAAATCCTAAAAAGAGGATATCGAGGGTGGCTTTCCAATTGATGTTTCTCTCCAGGTATTTTTTGGCGGCCAGGGTTTTGGAAATGCATTGAGCGGTTTCTTTAAGCGTAATGGGCCAATCTTTTGGTGGCTGATGCAGTGATTTTTCCAGGAAATTTATAATATCAGCCAGCAGTCCTATCCCCTCCTCTTTGGTTTTGACCGTTTCCGCAGCGAGAATGATCCGTTTTCCAGATGTTGCGGTAAAAATATTTTTGAGAAATTTTTCCGTTTTATCAAAATTTGATAAATCACCGGCGGCATTTAACTGTTTGATTACTTGGCAGCGGGAAAGGATAGTCGGCAGAAGATTTTCCTTATTGCCTGCTGTTAAAAGCAGATAGGTGTCGTTCGGCGGTTCCTCAAGGATTTTCAGGAGAGCGTTTTGGGCTTCCACTGTCGCTTTTTCCATCTGATATAAAATGACCAGCCGGTTTTTCTCCCCATACGGTTTGACAGAAAAGATTTTTTGGATATTTCTCACTTCCTCAATTCCGATTGAAGGAGAAGGAATTACTTCATGGAGATTGAAAACGGAAACGGTATACTTTTTTTTCAGCTTGTTGATTTCATCAGCAATGAACTTGTTATCGCTCGAAACAACCAGAAACGTTTGCATATCATTGACAATTATACTCCGGAAAATAGATAATAAATACAATACCAATTTATAATTTGTAATTTATAATTGGTATACTGCCCATGGATACTGACCAAAAATTACTGGATATCCTTATCGGCCGGGATTTAATATCCGCTAAAACGGCTGATGAAGTGAAGCTTACCGCCATCAATTCCGGCAAGACCATTGCTGAAGTCCTTCTCCAAAAACATTTAGTTACAGAAGAAGATATATTGGCAGCGAAAGCGGAAATTTACCATGTCCCTTTTGTCACCCTGACGGGAAAAGGCATCTCTCCGGAGATTTTGATTCTCATTCCCGAACAGGTAGCCAGAAAATACAAACTGATCCCTTTTGATCTGGATAAAAAAACCAACAAACTATCAGTTGCCATGATTGATCCCCTGGATTTGCCGGTGATTGAGTTTCTTGAACAGAAATCCGGTAAGAATATCATCGCTCACCTTGCCAAAGAAGAAGAGATCGTTGAGAAAATCGACGAGGAATATGCTAAAGGACTGGCGGTTGAAGTTTCGGAAGCTTTGAAAGAGTCGGGAGAAGGAATAGTAAGGACCATAGACTCCAGCCAAATTGGCCAGATTATCAAGGAAGCTCCGATTGCCAAAATCGTTTCCACTATTTTGGAATACGCCATCAAAAGCCGGGCTTCGGATGTCCATATCGAACCGCAGGAGACAAGGGTCCGCGTCCGCTACCGGATTGACGGAATCTTACAGGAAAAACTGGCCTTGCCGAGAAGCGTCCATGATGCCGTCGTTTCTAGGATTAAAATCCTTTCAGACATGAAAATAGATGAGAAGCGTATTCCCCAAGACGGCCGGTTTAATTTTAAGCTGGGAGGGGAAGAAGTAGATCTTCGTGTTTCGACTTTACCGACAGTTCACGGGGAAAAAGTCGTCATGAGGCTTTTGAAAAAAACCGGCGGGATACCCAGTCTTGACGAATTGGGTCTTCGCGGCCCGACTTTGAAAAATCTGGAAACAGCAATCTTGCGTCCTCACGGCATAGTTTTGATAACCGGTCCGACCGGCTGCGGTAAAACGACTACCCTTTATTCGCTTCTTTCCAGACTGAATACGCCGAAAGTAAACATAGTCACCCTGGAAGATCCGGTGGAATACGAAATAGTCGGTCTTAATCAGGTACAGACTAATCCTCTAGCCGGGCTGACATTTGCTTCCGGTCTGCGGTCGTTTCTCCGCCAGGACCCCAATATCATATTAGTCGGAGAGGTCCGTGACAACGAAACAATGGCCTTGGCTGTCCAGGCCGCTTTGACCGGACATTTAGTTTTTTCTACCCTGCATACGAATAATGCCGCCACTGCCATTCCCCGGTTATTGGACTTGGGAGCAGAGCCTTTTTTGGTGGTTTCTGTCCTGAATGCCGTCCAGGCGCAAAGAATAGTCAGGCGGATTTGTCCGTCATGTAAAGAATCATATACACCGGCGCCTGATATAGCTCAAAACGTCCGTAATGTTTTAGGTAAGCTTTGTCCTGAAGATAAAGAAATATTTTTTTATCGGGGCATTGGATGCAAAGAATGTATTAACACCGGTTATTTAGGCCGGATCGGAATTTTTGAAATCATTACCATTACCAACACAATTGCTAAATTGATTTTGGAACGGGCAACGGCTGAAGAGATTGAGAAACTGGCCAGGATAGAGGGAATGATCAGCATGATGCAGGACGGTTATCTCAAAGTCCTTGAGGGGATCACGACAGTCGAGGAAATATTAAGGGTAGCCCAGGAATAAAAGAAACAATATGGATATCCGTGAACTTTTAACAGTCGCTTATACCAGGAAAGCATCTGATTTGCATTTAGTCGTTTCTTTCGAACCGACGGTCCGGGTATTCGGCGAACTCCATTCTCTGGTCACGTTTCCGGCTTTGACAGCCGCGGATATCGAACAGATGATCTTTTCCCTGTTAACGCCCGTCCAAAAAGAAACACTGGTTAATAACAAGGAATTGGATTTCTCTACTACTTACCGAGCGGATGAAAAAACCACCGTCCGTTTCCGCGTCAACGCTTACTACCAAAGCAACAGTCTGGCCGCATCTTTCAGGCTTATTCCCTCAACGATAAAGACAATAGACGAGCTGAATTTGCCGTCCTTGGTTCATGAATTTACAAAACTGCGGCAGGGTTTTATCCTTTTAACCGGCGGCAGCGGCCAGGGCAAATCAACCACTATCGCTTCGATCATTGATGAAATAAACCGGACCAGGAATGTCCATATAGTCACCATTGAAGATCCGGTTGAGTATATCTATAAAAAACAGAAAGCGATTATCTCCCAAAGGGAGATGTTTGGCGATACTCATTCTTTCCGAGCGGCCTTAAAAAGCGTCCTTCGGGAAGACCCGGACATTGTATATGTTGGAGAAATGCGTGATCTTGAGACAATCGCCACCACTTTAACAATCGCCGAAACCGGACATCTGGTTTTCTCGACCCTCCATACCAATTCCGCCGCCCAGTCGATCGACCGAATAATCGACATTTTTCCTCCTTCTGCTAAAGAGCAGGTAAAACTCCAACTTTCGATGGTGCTTTCGGCGGTTGTGACCCAAAGGCTGGTACCTGCCAATAGCGGCGACCGGGTTCCGGTCTGCGAGATTCTTTTGGGAACCCCTTCCATCAAAAATACCATCCGTGAAGGCAAAACTCATTTGATAGACAACATTATTCAGACATCCACTGAAGCCGGGATGCTGATATTTGAGGAACATCTGAAGCAGCTGGTTGAACAAAATATCATTTCCCACGAAACCGCGCTCGAATATGCCCTTCGTCCCGACCGGTATATACAGTTGATAAAAGGATAACAAACTTTTATGTCCCGATTTTCATACAACGTAAAAGATCCAGAAGGAAACAATTTAAAAGGATTGGTTGAGGCAACCAACACCAAACACGCGACTGACCTTTTGCACGAACGCGGTTATTTTATTATTTCTCTTCGTGAAAGCGGTGAAAGATTATTGCCATTCGAACTGCATCGAAGCGGAATAAATTTTAATGATACGGTTAACTTTACCAGACAGCTGTCGACGATGATTACGGCCGGTTTGACGTTGGTGGAAGCCTTAGGTATTTTACAGCAGCAGATTACCAAGCCGGCGCTTTTGAAACTGGTTAACCAGTTGGAAAGTGAAGTGCGGGGCGGAAAATCATTTGCCGAGGTGATTGCCCGTTACCCGAATGTTTTTTCACCGGTTTATCTATCGTTGGTGCGTGCCGGAGAAGCTTCCGGTAAATTAGATCAGATTTTGGGCCGGCTGGCCGATAACCTTGAGAAAAGCCGGGATTTTAACGGAAAAATCCGGGGAGCCCTTATCTATCCGGTGATCGTGATTACCGGTATGGCAATCGTAACGATTATCGTCATGACGGTGGTTGTACCGAGATTGACTTCGATGTATAAAGAATTTGGCGTCTCTTTGCCGCTGCCTACCCAAATTTTGATTGCCGCGTCTAATTTTTTACGTAACTTCTGGTTATTACTTTTTTTAGGATCTGTCGGGTTTGCTTTTGCCTTTTTGAAGTGGAAAGAGACTTGGATAGGCAAGCATATACTGGCGACGATTTCTTTGTCCGTCCCGATTTTCGGTCCCTTGATAAAAGAAGCCACTCTGGTGGAAATTACCCGGACATTGGCTATCCTGATAGACAGCGGCGTGCCGATTCTTTCCGCCCTTGATATCGCCCAAAATGCCACGTCTAACGTTTTGTTTAAAGAAGCCTTTATTGCGGCCAATAAAAAAGTGGAAAAAGGTTTTTCTCTTTCCGAACCGATTCTCGAGAATAAGCTTTTTCCGCCGATTTTGGGACAGATGGTTTCCGTTGGTGAACAGACAGGCAAACTGGGTGATTCGCTTTTCAAATTATCAGGCTATTTCCAATCGGAAGCCGACAACGCTGTTCGTTCCTTGACAACGATGATGGAGCCACTTATCATGGTTGTATTGGGCCTTGGAGT
>CAYGXQ010000012.1:6986-41415 GCA_964354025.1 uncultured Gammaproteobacteria bacterium
GTTCCTTGACAACGATGATGGAGCCACTTATCATGGTTGTATTGGGCCTTGGAGTTGGTTTTTTGGTCATGGCTGTACTTTTACCAATTTATTCGTTAACAAGCAAGTTTTAAAATGTACGTTATCCGCCTGCGTTCAGGTTCGTCTCGAGGCTTACAGCCACGCAGTCGAAACTTCACTTCGGCGGACGCAAGAAACTTTAAATTCAGACTACGTCTTCATTAAAAGTTTCTAGCGAGGGGGTGAGATGTAAATTGAAATCAAACAGAAAAGGTTTTACGCTTATTGAACTTCTTATAGTCATTGCTCTATTGGGAGCATTGGCGGTTGGACTTCTGGCGACCGTTGATCCTTTTGAACAGTTGAAAAAGGGTACGGATACATCAAGAAGAAATACGACTACTGAAGTCTATAACGCATCAATCCGGTATTACGCGACAAAAAGCGCATTTCCCTGGGCGACCGACGTGTCAGCTTTGCCGATGTCCGATACGAACATGACTTCTTCGCCAAACGGTTACGTAAACCAGATTATCAGCGCCGGAGAACTCAAGCCAGAATTTATTGAGCTTGCCGGATCAAGCAATTTAAGCAAAATTTTCCTGACTTCAACGGCCGATGCCAATGCTGTGAGGCAAAATATTTCAGTCTGTTTCCTGCCTGAATCAAAATCATTCAGGAATGACCCGAATGCCCAGTTTAGTACTGACGGCATACAGATGGCCAACGGTTGTGTGTCTCAGACCGCCGGCGGTTCGGCTTGTTTCTGGTGCATCAAGTAATGTGCAGGAAATTATTGATAAAGAATTGGTCGATAATGCTTCTTAGGCCGCATAAAGATGCGGCACAAAGGGCCGTATCCGCAAATTACTATGAAGTTATTTGCGGACGGGCCCTTTGCCTGATTGTGGGTATTATATATCTCACAAATCAGGCTAGGACAGTGTATGGCGGTGACGCCGGAGATTTCGTTGCCTCAATAGCCGTTACCGGTATTGCTCATCCGCCGGGATATCCCCTTTATACCCTACTAGGGATTATCGCTTCAAAAGCCATTTTATTTCAAACAGTTGCCTGGCGGATCGCATTACTTTCCAGCCTGCCGGCGGCAGTTTCAGTCATCCTTCTTTATGATCTGTTTTTGTACCTTTCCAAAAATAAAGTTTCTTCACTGATAGCCGCTTCCGTTTTCGCCTTTCTCTACCCGGTTTGGCTATACGCGAGTGTCGTTGAAGTTTTCGCTCTGAATAATTTCTTTACCGTCTTTCTTTTGTGGCTGATGTTTCATTTTAACAGGGAAAACAAGGTTAAATATCTCTATCTGGCTTTCTTTATATTGGGTTTAAGTCTGACCCATCATCATCTGATCTTATTTTTAATCCCCACTTTATTCTATCTTTTCTATAAGAGCTCGTTTGGAAACTCCTTGTGTCATCCCGACCAAGCGAAGCGCGTGGAGGGATCTTCCAAGCTCCGGAAGTTGGAAGATTCCTCGACTTCGCTCGGAATGACGACTGTAATATTTCGCGTTTTTTTATTATTCATAGCCGGTCTGGTTCCGTATCTGTATGTTTTGCTTGCCGCCGGCCAAAACCCGGCGGTCAACTGGATGGGTTCTTCTACTCTGGCAGACTTTTGGGCCCTTGTCACCCGGGCCGGATACGGCAGTTTTGTCGCCGGCAATTTCATCTCCCATGAACCTTATTTACGTCTTCTTGATATTTGGGCCTTTTTAGATTTCTTTTATAAGGATTTCCGATTGCTTGGAATCATACTGGTCGCCATCGGCATCGGTTATTCACTGCGCCGGGATAAAACTGTCTGTATGGCCATTCTTATTGCTGTTTTTTCTTATCTCTTTTTCCTTTTCTACGCCTCGTTTCCTTTGGTGGAAAATTTCTTAGTCGGGACCTTTGAACGGTTTATCCAGCCCCTTTATATTTTCTTCACTTTTTTTATTCTTTACGGGATCGTCGCCACTGTTCAAATTATGGAAACGTTAATAATCAAAATTTCTACCGGCAAGAAAAACAAACTCTTCGTTTTTATGATTTATCTGCTTTTATTTATTTATCCAGCCGGAATACTTTTTATCAACTATCCGAAAATCAGCATAATCAAAAACGATTTTACCGCTGAAAATCTGGGCTACAATATTCTCGCAAGCGTGGAAAAAAACGCTGTCTTGATAATTTCTACCGATACGCCGCTTTTTAATACTCAGTCGGTTTATTACACCGAAAAAAACTGGCCCGAAGTAAAACTGATCCATCTGACCAAACTGTTCACCCCTTATTACATGCAGACTCTCCAAAAACATTATCCGGATCTGGTTTTACCCGCGGATGATAAAAAAGGCAAAGCACTTTTTGAAGAACTGTTGGTTAAAAATTACCCTAAATATCCGATTTACAGCAAACTGGCTTTTAGTACTGACAGCGGTTTCTGGGTGCCGTGGGGTCTTTTATTCCGTTATTACCAAAAGAAAGACCTGCCTTCCGACCAAAAAATTTTAGAAGAAAACCTCAGATTATGGTCCCTTTACGACGATCCGCTTGAGGGCAGTTTAAGTAAATTCAAGAACCTGATGCTCTCTGATAATTTGCGGATTTATGCCACCGCCCGGCAGGAGTTTGGTTTTTGGGCCGGTAAAAGGGGTTTTAACCAAGAGGCTGAAAGTTTTCTTTTGGAAGCCGGCCGGCTTTATCCGGATGACACGGATACATACGTCATCCTCGCCCAGGTTTACCTTTCCCAAAAAAAATGCGACCGGGCCGGCGAGATAATTGATAAAGTTTTTTTTCGGGAAAAAGACAGTCTTGACGGTCTTTTTCTCGCCAGTTTAAATTACGCCGTCTGTTTTAAAGATCCGGAAAAAGCTTCTTATTACCAAAAACTTTACGAGGAAAAAAGCCGGAATAAAGAAACACCGTTAAAAAAATTATAAGATGAGTAGTGATGGTGATTTTCTTTCCTGAAATAAAGGAGACTGGCTGATAAGTATATTTGACCAGATGATTACCGGAAGATAGATATATTCCCCTTTGATTGAGGTTAACCGGAAAAATTTCTGACTTTTTACCGTCAACGGTTGCCTGCCAGCCGGGATAAAAGGAGTCGGTCAAAACCAAAATATTTTCTCCAATGGATTTTGTCTTAATAATCATTTCCGTATCATTAATGCCGGTAATTTTTGCCTCTGCGCTTTTATCAGTGTTCGAGTTAATAATGCTTATATTCTTTTCAACCACCACTTTTTTGTTTTTAACGAAAGCGGAATCAGCAACAAGTTTTTGGACTTCTTCAACCGTAGTGGCCATATTTGGTTGTTTAGATAAGTAAGCCCTGGGTAACGCGTCCATATTTTGATAAATATTAAACTCACCCCAATCAGAATTTTCGGTCGAGGAAATAGTTTCTGCCAGTTTAAATTGCGGATCAATTATCCCAAATGGGGTCACCAGAAAATCCGCCGAAGAAAGAGAGAGGACATTCTTAGATAAGGCGGAAACGGTGGCCATCTGTTTTTGTTCATCAACAGATATGGATTTTGCCATCGTCATCCAGGTGGAACTTCGTCGCGGGATCAGTCCGCCGGTATTGAGATTGGTTTGGGAAATACCGAAAAGGGAATTGTAATTGGGGTAAAGACCGTTTCGGAAAAAAACAAAAGGTTCGATATTTTGCCAGCCGGTTTTGAGGAAGACTTTATTCCAGATGAAAGGAGTGCCAAAATCGGCTATCCTCGTGAGATTGCTTTTTTGTTTCAATAAAACCGCTGACCGTGGTATCGTCAACCATTGTTCGGCCGGCGAAACAGGCGGGTAATTATATGAGAAACGGAATTCATCGGCAAAAAAAGAAATGAAAGCTATTAATATCACTAGATATTTAAGCAGCTTTTTAAGCTTTGTCATTCCGAGTCCGCCAGCTGGCGGATCCGAGGAATCTCTCAACTTGTTTGAGCTCGCATTTGCGAGGGATCCCTTCACTCTCCCGATTAAATCGGGATCGGTCGGGATGACGGATAATAATTTATCCAAACTGAACGCGGCCAAAACGGACAGCGAAAAAACAGTTAATAGCAAAAATTTTGACGGTACGCGAAAAAAGGAAAACGGCGGAAAAGAAAAAATAAAATACAAAGGCGAATATTTCCCCGTCACCAACAGCAGTGAAAAAAAAGCCAAAAGCAGGAAAATTTTAACCGGCCGGATTTTAATCAGAAAAAGACTGAATGCGGCCAGAATAAGCGGTAGGATTCCGATGTAGGCCGTATTTTCCCAAAAGATCCCCCACTCAGAAGAAAAAGGCGGATAAGTTCCTTTTGCTACGTCGCCGAAAAAGTATGGTTTGATAAAAGTCATAAGATGTTTGAAAGGATAAGGATAGGACGTGATAGTGTCGAAATCCAAACCCCTGGACCGGGATGAGTTTTGCCAAAGCTCGACGGTAGGAAGAAGCTGAATGGCTGAAAGAAGACAGCCAATGAAGCAGGCGAGCAAGAAATAGGCGCATTTCTTGACCAAATTAGTCCAATTAGTCAAATTAGACCAATTGGAAGCAGAAAGATAAAAGGTTATTCCCACTAAACTGATGAAAACGATATAAAAGTGTCCGGTGAAAATCTGCTGTGATAAGAAAAAGCCCGCTAAAATGCTGTATCTCAGGCAGGGTTTCCTGTTTAATAAAAAGAAAGACCAAAAAAGCAAGGGAGTGAGGGAAGCCGCCTGGATAAGGTTGAAGTGGGGCAAATGAGCGGTTAAAAAGCCGGAGAAAGTGAAAACCAAAGCACCGAAAACCGAAGCGACGCGGGATATTCGGAGAAATCTCAAAAAAAGATAAGTACCCAGAGCCGATAAAAATCCGGCCAATGCCAGATTCAAATTATAGGCCGTTACAGTCGGTAAAAACCGGAAAAGAAGAAGATTTGGCAGATAAAAAGTGCCGATTTGACCTTCAGCCAAAATGGGAAAACCGGAGGCTAAATTTGGTGTCCAGAGAGGCCACCCCCCTTTTTTCAAAGAGGAAGACAATAGCTCTTTCAGCGGATAATTCAAATGTAAAACGTCGCTTTCGCCAAAGTCGGGAATCATAAAAAGAGACGGTTTTGGGTAAAACAATCGGAAGAAAAAAATTACGGTCGGAATAAGCAAAAAAAGGAGAATTGTTAATTTTTTAATCATAAATCAATCTTGTTTTCTACTGTCACTGCGAATTATACTGGATTAAACACTGGGAATCCAAAAGATGAGCTACCTTTTATACCTGATTATTCTCACGGGCTTTATTTTCAGCCGCGGCTTTTTTACGCTGGGCAGCGTTTATGTTTTACTTTGCGCTACCTTATTATATATACTTTATTTCCTGAAAAATGAAACTCCCAAGGAAAAGTTTTTCACCCGGGAACAACTGTTAGTGGTTCTTTGCCTTTTTTCGATACTAACCTACGGTGGTTTATATCAAGGCAATTCATGGTTGGTTTATCTTTCCTATTTTCTTCTGATGCTTAATTTTATATTGGGATTATTGCTGATATACAAATCGGTTCTCATCTCTCCGAAAAGGATTTTTGTATTCATGCTGACAATCGCCTTGTCGGTGCGGCTATTTATGATTTGGTCGTCACCTGATCCTTACATAGATGTTTATGATTACCTCAAAAATGGCGTATTGGCTTTTGTTTCCGGCCAAAACCCTTATACGGTCAATTATGCCCGTTATTATCAAAACGTCATCCCCGATTATTATTCTTATCTGCCGGGAATGGTTTATCTGACGCTGCCGTTTGTCCTGATCTTCAAAGATCCAAGATACACCTTTGTCCTGGCTGAATTTTTGGCGGCATATTTTATCTTTAAGATGACGGAGAAGTCGAAAGGCAGTTATATCTATCCTCTTCTTTTCCTTGTCAATCCTATCTCACCGTATATGATTGAACAGTCATACACGGAACCGTTGATTTTATGCCTGTTGCTGCTTTTCGGTTGGCTATATTTACGTAAAAAAAATATTTTATCGGCAGCAGTCTTCGGTTTGGTCCTGTCGACGAAACAGTATGCCGTATTTCTAATACCCCTGTTTTTAAAACTGATAGGGAATTTTCGGAAAATCGTCCCGATGGTTGTTGGCGTATTGATAACAATCATTTTGATAGTTGCCCCCTTTTTTTTCTGGAATCCTGCTGATTTTTGGCATGATGCAATTTCCCTGCAGTTTACCTTTCCACCCCGGTATGAAGGCCTGACTTTCTTTTCCCTTCTTTACCGTTTCGGTTTCGGTTACAGCGTATATCTTAGCCTGTTGGTCATTTCTTTATTTTTAATTTTTATATACAGGCGGAAAGTTGGCAATCTGGCAGCCTTTTTTTCTTTGTCCTCGTTTGCCTTTTTCGCCCTGTTTTTTTTCAACAAATGGGCTTTTATGAATTATTATTACCTGATTTCACAGCTGTTTTTGGCCGGGGCGGTCTTGCGGGAAAATAACTTATGATAATTTTGACGGGAATTTTTCTTTTGTCTTTCGGTCTTTGCGTCGGTTCTTTCCTAAATGTTCTTATCGACCGGTTACCGCAAAATAAACCGGTGGTTTTTGACCGGTCGTGTTGCGATCACTGCCGTCACCGGCTTTTCTGGCATGATCTTTTCCCTCTTTTGTCTTTTATGCTGTTGAAGGGAAAATGCCGGTACTGCCATAAAAATATTTCTTTCCAACACCCGTTCCTCGAACTGGTTACCGCCATCTTTTTCCTTCTCTCTTACACTCTAATGATACGTATCATTAGAGTGGAATTATTTTGGCCGAATTTCATATTTTTATTAGCCGTTATTTCCGGGCTGATCGTCATTTTTTTTGCCGATTGGAAATACCGGATTATCCCCGACCAGGTTTTGGTTATTCTCATTGCCGTTGTTTTTGCATTCGACCTTTTTTACGAGAAGAACCTTCTTCCCGGCCATTTGCTTACGGCAATCATCTTTTGCGTTTTTTTTCTGATTTTGTTTTTATTGACGAAGGGTAGAGGGATGGGTTTCGGCGACGTCAAGTACGCTTTTTTCATGGGTCTTTTTTTGGGGTATCCGAAAATCATCGTCGCTTTTTACCTTTCTTTCTTGACAGGAGCGGCCGTTTCATTGATACTGATATTAGCAGGCAAAAAAACCATGAAAAGTACAATCCCCTTCGGGCCGTTTCTGATTGCTTCGACATTTATTTCGGAATTTTACGGAGATCAGTTATGGGAAATATTTAAGCACTTTCTGGCTTTATGAAAAATAAAAATCCCGGTTTTACCCTTATTGAATTGATCATCGGCATGGCGATTATTGCCATCATCAGTGGTGCCCTTTGGGGAAATTTCTTCTCGTCGTTGTCCAAAGGCCGTGACAGCCGGAGGAAACAGGATTTGGAATCGGTCTCAAAGGCTCTGGAGATTTATTATAACGATAAAAAAGCTTATCCGACCGCCCTGCCCACTTTTGGGGAAACATTCGTCGATAGTGAAAATTCGGCCGTTATCTACATGCCGAAACTGCCTCAAGACCCGGCCTATCCGGCTTCTTCTTATTGTTATCCGACCATTGCCGACGGATCAAGCTATAAAATATACGCAAGACTGGAAAACCGCAGTGATCCGAAAATCCTTCCGACATTGGCAGTTTGCGGCAGTTTTTCTGATTACAATTACGGGATATCGAGCCAGAACATCACGCCTTAGAACCTGTTTGGAAACTTTTGGTTATTTGTCATCGCGAGCGAGGAACGAGCGTGGCGATCCCGTAGGATACCAGTTTGCCCAACGGGATTGCTTCTCCGCCAGCCGGCGGATCGCAATGACGTTGACTAACGACTTTTCAAACAGGCTCTTAAACTAAGAACTATGAACCAAGAACTAAGAACCAAAGTTACTAAGGGTTTTACCTTAGTCGAGCTTTTGGTGGTTATCGCTGTCATTTCCATGATTACGGCTATGCTTTTCCCGAATTTTATGGGTGTTCGGCAAAGAGCGCGGGATGCGCAAAGGAAGTCGGATCTGGCGCAAATCCAAAAAGCCATGGAACTTTATAAATCGGATGAAAATCCGCCTGTTTATCCGACCGTTGATTCAGGAAGCGGCTCTTTCCCGGGCAGTCTATGCAGTAAGTGCTGGTCGTCAAACGGGATTGATGATTGTACAGGAAACCTCTATATGCAGCATTTTCCCTGCGATCCGCAAAGCTCAAATCCCACTCCTTATATATATACTCTTGACGCCACCGATAACCTGAAATACACTTTAAGTACTTGCCTGGAAAATCTGGCAGACAGCGATCGTGATCCGACGCCGCAGCCGACTTGTCAGGCGGTTTCAAAAGCCAGTTATACAGTGAATGAACCCTAGAATTATTAACTGCAAATTACAAATAGGAACTTACGGAATTTTATGTCATTGCGAGTCCCGAATAAATCGGGACGCGGCAATCTCGGACGGGATTGCTTCGCTTCGCTCGCAATGACAATTAAAAAATGAAAAATAGTTTACATCACCACCGCGGTTTTACACTTCTTGAACTTCTGGTCGTCGTTTCCATCATCGGCATTATGGTGACTTTGGGGATTTCTTCCTTTTCCACCGCCCAGAAAAAAGGCCGTGACGCCAAAAGAAAATCGGATATCAAAGAAGTCCAATCCGCCCTCGAACAGTATTATTCCGTTTGCAACTTCTCGTACCCTACCCCGACCGGCAGTTTTTTTGAGCAAATTATCTGTACCGCTCCCAGCATTGCCATTATTCCAACTATGCCGGTTGACCCCAGAGTTGTTACTCCCTATTATTGCGGTCCAACTCCGGGAGGGAGTAATTGCACTTCATCTTCATACACGATTTGTGCCATGCTGGAAACAGAATCAACGCCTTTTTGTTTATCCAATCAACAATGATGAAAAATCAACTAAATTCAGGCTTTACTTTAGTTGAAGTTTTGGTTGCGGCAACAATTGTCGGTTTGCTTTCGACCATCGGCATGACCGGCTTTCAGGCTGTAACTCGAAGCGGCCGTGATGCTCTCCGCAAGACCGATCTTGAACAAATCCGCTCGGCTTTGGAAATTTACAAGTCGGAAAACAGCGTTTATCCTGCTTCCAGCAGTTGCGCTCCGGTAGGGTTGACTTCAGGATATATCAACCCGTATCCGTCCGATCCGAAGCCTGCGGTTTACCGGTATTGTTATATCGCCGGCGCCGGAAGTATCACCTACCAGCTCTGCGCACACCTGGAAAATGGTTCAGGAAGCGATACCGGTTGCGGCGGCGGCAGCCAGTGTACCGGAAATTGCAATTACCAGGTGATTAACCCGTGATATGACTAAGGGTTTTACCATCATCGAGCTTCTGGTTTCCATGAGCATCATTTTTCTTCTGATCGGCTTCACTTTTGCCGGTTACGCCAGGTTTAATACCCGCCAGCAGTTAAATTCAGCCGGCCAAACCCTTAAAAATACCCTCCGTGACATCCAAAGCCGGGCTTATAACGGGGAAATGGATTGCAGTATCTGTGATTGCAGCGTAACAGCAGGAAATTCTTTCAAGGGTTGGTATGTTGATTTTACTGCCCAAAAAATTTACGGTGAATGTATTGCCCCTGATGCGACCCAGCCGACTTACACGCCAAAGAGTTTTGATTTGGGAGCGCAGGTGACGATCGTGCCTTCGCCGGTATCAAAAATAATGTTTCGTTATTCTCCGCCCGGGGTTGATTTAAGCACAAATGTTTGCCTTTCCCTAAGTAATCTGGCGGATACTTATTACCTGATTATGATTAACCAGTCCGGCGATATAACCGATACCGGAGGTTTGGTGTCTTCATGCACGCCCTAAAAAAAAATTTCACTTTGTATTCGGGACAAACTTTTTTGGAGGTAATCATTGCTCTGGCTTTGATTGTTTTGTTTTTGTCCGGCGTGGCAGTGGTAGAGCTTTATGCAATCAGAAATGTCGAATACAGCCAGAGTAAAAGCTTAGCTTCCAAGCTAGCTAGACAGCAATTGGAAAGAGCCCGGGTGGTGCGCGATTCGGCCGGGATTGACGCATTAACAATCTGTTTGTCTTCCTGTTATATCAATAGCGCTTTAACCCCTGTTCCTCTCACTCCAACCGGTGTTTTCGGCCAATCGATTATTATGGAGAACGCTACCCAAGCCGATTGTCCGGTGCCCACGGCTTCTGCCGGCCAGCCGAATCCGGTTTATTACAAAGCCAAATCTGTTGTTTCCTGGTCGCGCCAGGCTGGCGTGACGCCGGCGCCGGGAGTGGAGATGTCAACCTGCATCACGGATTGGAGATAAAATGAAAAATAAAAATCTCGGTTTTACCCTTGTCGAGCTCCTTGTCGTCGTCACTCTCATCGGTTTTATCGGAACGATTACCAGTCAGATTTTTCTGATAAACCTGCGTTCGCAGGTGAAAAGCGAACTTCTTAAAGAGGTTAAGCAAAACGGTGATTATGCCCTTTCGGCCATGGAGATGATGATAAGGAACGCTGCCAATATTTCCTCTTTACAATGCAATATCTCTTCAGATGAACTGACGATTACCAATCAGGATGGATTTACGACCACTTTTTCCTGCACCAATGGCGATAAAATCGCCTCCAACAGCCAGTCGCTGACGAGCAATAAAGTAGTGGTTTACAATTGCAGCAATGCCTTCCGGGTAGTCTGCCCTACTCCCCCTCTTTACCCGAAATATGTCTTTATCAATTATATTATCCAGCAGACAGGGACAGACCTGACGCCGACTCCCGGCAGTATTACCAGCATGGAATACCAGACCACGATTTCTTTGAGGAATTATGAATAATTATCCGACAATGTCATTGCGATCCCGGGTCCGCCAGCTGGCGGATCGGGAGAAGCAATCTCGTTACTACCAGACCAAACCAAATCAGCCATAAGACACGCAATAATGTAGGGAGTAGTGTATGAATATTAACAATGCTACAATATAAACAACGATTATGAAAAGGCCGTATTTTCTTTGGGATTATGATCTGACCGAAGATCAGGTTCGGGCCATCCTTCATGGGAAAAATGAGACGGAGAAAATCTGGCTGATGAGCCGGATTTTGGAGAGCGCCAGACTTGAAGATGTCTGGAAATACGTTACCTTAAAAGAGGTTAAGAACGTCTTTCCCAAACTGCGTTTGAAAGTACCGGTGAGGGAAGCCTGGGAATACGCATTAAAAATCTGGACTACCGTCTAATATGCCCATAAATTATACGCTTCAGGATAAATTTCTGGACAATTTTTTTTCCGGTCCTTATAAATCTGATTTTTATCTGACCGGCGGTACCTGTTTAACGCGTTTTTATTTCCATCACCGGGAGAGTTTCGATCTTGACCTTTTTACCCAAAATCAGGCGATTGACTTTACTCATGTATCTCCGATGGTAGAAAAAATTGGTCGTGACATGAGATGGAAATTGATTAAACAGGTGACAACGGATACATTTCTGCAATACATATACGAAGACAAAAATGGACAAACGGTCAAAACAGATTTAGTCAAAGATATTCCGGTACATTTTGGTAAGATAAAAAAAATCGGGAAAATCAATATTGATTCGCTGGAAAATATTGGATCAAACAAAATCCTGGCTATTTTTGGTCGAACCGACGCGAAAGATTTTATTGATCTTTTTCATATTCTATCAAACACCGGATTTTCCTTTGATTTTTTATATGGTCTGGCAAAGAAAAAAGACTTGGGTTTATCAGAGTTTTATTTGGCTAATTCGATTAATCAGCTTTCGAAGATTACGCAGTATCCGCTGATGTTAAAGCCGCTTAATAAAAAAGAGATGGCCACATTCTATGAAAATCTTTCCCGTAAACTGCTTCTTCGGATTAAACCAAAAGTTAAATCACCTTGTAACCTTAACAAATCTTTTCTTAATCTCAGTTAGCGGTAGATGCTCTTCTTTTTGTAGTCGTCTTATTTCCTTTATTCTCTCAATCATTAAACGGTCATATAACTGATAACCCGTCTCTGTGTATTCCGCTACCTCTAAAACTCCCATCTCTGTCCAGTGGCGTATCGTAACCACTGTCTCTCTTGTTGCTTGTGCTAATTCCCCTATTCTCAAAAACAGTTTTTTCCCACTCATAAACTTTCTGCCCTTATCTGATTGCGGATTAAGTGCTTCAAGATAAATATCAAATGAACGGTTAACCGCTTTGTAGATTACCTTATAATAATCGTCATTATTCCCTTCCAATTGGGCGTTGCCTATACTGTCTATGTATATTTTTCTTTCCTCTTTCCTTATCAATGCTGGCGGATACCCTTTTTGAAGAAGAAGTAAATTTAATAAAAGCCTTGCTGTTCTGCCGTTGCCGTCGGTAAAAGGATGTATCGTAACAAATCGCAGATGAGCATCTGAAGCAATTATTACAGGATGGTCTTTATTCTCGCTATGTAACCACTTGAAAAAATCTTTCATTAACTCTTGGACTTTAAGAGGATTAGGCAACACAACAGGCATACCAGCTATTCTAACCGCTACGTTTCTATATCGCCCGGCGTTGCTGTCGTCAATTTTTCTAAGAATTAAGCTGTGAATGTCTAAAACGTCTCTTTCTGTTATATCTTCTCTTTTTTTTCTAACAAGCTCTTTTATAAAATCCAGTGCCTCTGCGTGATTGATTGCTTCTAAATGCTCGGTAAGAGTTTTCCCGCTAACAGTAATCCCCTTTTCAACCACAAGGGCAGTTTCAGACCGAGTAAGAGTGTTGCCTTCAATAGCATTTGAGGTGTAAGTAAGCTCAACCCTAAACCAATCCGCAAGGTTTTTGACCAACTCAGGCGGCAGCGGTCTGTATTTATCAAGTTTTTGTTTTTTCTCTGTTAATAGTTTTAGCTTGTCGTCCATAATTTTTTACCCTTTTACTTAATGCTTTACTATATTCAAAGTGTAAGGTATTACCTTATGGTTGTCAAGTATCAATTATTGACCAGCCCAAAGACCCCTAAATTATAGTGGAACAGTATATATTTCCTGAGTTTCACATTTCAGTGTCCCATAAAGAGGTTTAAAAGTTGTTTGAGTTTCTTGGTTTCACACGACAATAGGCCGTTTTTTGTCATTGCGAGGGATCCTGAGCAGAGTCGAAGGAGACGTGGCAATCCCGTTATTTACAGAATTTCACTGTAAAGATCTTTCCAGCTTGGATTGAATTTAGCGATTATATCAATTCAATTTTCTTTTTTCTATTTCCTGTTCTCTTGTAATCCAACGGGATTGCTTCTCCCGATTTCCATCGGGATCGCAATGACACTAATAATACCATACTAATTAGTAAACTCTGGACACAGACTTGCGTAAGTCATGTTAACCTATAGATTGCTATATAACTCCAAATCAACCCGAAGACTCCCAAACCTTGACAACCGTTTGAAAAGTACTATACTCCACTCTAGAGGTCAATAAATTACTTATTGGGAGTAATTATTGATTTTATGCGCGATATAGATACTGGAAGTAATTATGGAGTTCTTAAGGGTCAGAATATAACTAGAAGAAAATTTTTAACATTAGGTGCTGCAGCAGGTGCTGCAGCTTACGCTGGAGAAGTTTTTTCAGTAGCTGATAGGCTAAGTGCTTTTTTTGACCCTCTCGTTTCCCCTGAAATAATTGATGGTATGGAAACCTATGGTTCCGCCGAACATCCTCTTGATCAAGTTCAAGTCAATGCTTTAGCCGCTGATTTTAATGCAAAATCAGCACGGGGTGAAACAAATCTGGACAAGAACATAATCTATGCTACTCATGTTATTAGACCATTAACTTATAGTCATTTTGGAGAATTGACACAAGGAAGATTCCCCACATACCAAGATTACCTGAATGTTCATGGGGGAAAATGGAATGAGATGCTTGCTAGCGCAGGCGTAGGATTGCAATCTGTTGACAGGCGGTTGTTGGTTGCCGGTGATGAAGTATTTATAAATTGGAGGCCTGCTTCTTTCGGCCGAAAGCCAGTAATTAATGATTCTGATTCTGTGGTTGGAGAAGGCGTAACTTTGATCCCTTTTATTCCTCAAGTACAAGCTGATGGTTATGACTATTCTTTTCTCCATGAATTTGGGCATCGTCCGATATATTTACCTGATTTATATAATTTTGATTGTTCGTTAGTAGACATGCTAAAAAGGGGTCAATTAAGCAGTCAGCAGCTAATGGCGCTAGAACCAATACCTGAACCATGGAAAATATATGGTACATGGCAGCGTAGAGATAGAAACGGAGGAGGAATAATGTCTGGCGGGATGGCTTTAAAGCTTGACGACGTTGAGAAATTAATCCTTCAGCGAAGAGTGCTTGGCGGATGGACGCACGATTGGAATAGATCTACCTGTGAAGGTATTGATGTGCCGAATCGGATTCCTCAACAACTTACTTTAAGATTAGATCAAAATCTGGCCGGTGCAGATGTAGTGATCTACAAAACTAATGGTGATTATTGGGGGAGTAAACATTTAGAGGTTGTTTTTGGCGATAGGCTGCCTCCGGATGGAGAACTCGATATTAGCAATGCATTTGCATCTTTTAAAAATCAACCCTATGTTCCCTCATATGCGGGGACTTACCTTATAACGGCAATAAAAGATACTGCTTTTTATCTGAGATGGGGTGATGCGCCCGATACTTATCTTGGAACTGGTGCTGATTTATCAGATGATTTAGCGAGATTACGTAAGGTGCGTATGACAGTGCCTCTGGCCGGTGCGAACGATGTGGCACCGGTAGAATTCTATCAAAATAATCCTATCGGATATGAAGATGTAACACCTAATCTAGTTCCTAGAACGTGGTTACCCATAACGACTATTAATGCTTCCGAATGATATTTCCTCTTAAGGTTTTAAACTAAGATATAAACTCCGCATTGACAAACTTTTCAGGTTTGCTATTCTAAGATTAATGAGGAAACGGTTGGTTTTATTTTCGTGGGTTTTCCTGTGGTTGTTTTTACCCTTTTTGCTAAAAAGCCCTGTTTTTGCTGTTTCTTACATTATTAATTATGCTTCCAATCAATCCTGCGATCAGCGTTGCTCTGGAGAGGGAAAGTATTGTGTCAGTGCAAGCAATTGGAATAAATGGCAGATTAGCGGTGAAGATGGTAGTTGTGTAGTGCTACCTTCAAGTTGTACAGATGTGATGGTACCCAAAAGTCAAATATGTGGTGGTTATCAGACTTGGTGGAATCAGTGCACTTGCAGTACAAGAGCTGTTCGGGTCAATGAAATAACCGGCCAGTCCTGCAATCAGATATGCGGCAGCGGCAACTGCGTCACCATCGGTACTGATTCTTTGGCAAGGAATGGTTTGTATTATGAATGGGATGTTGACACAGGGAATTGCGGTAATCCTCCTCCGGGTAGTTGTTCCACCGTTATGTCGGAGGAAATGTCCCATAAAACAATGCTCTGTGAAGGTCGTCATATTAAATGGACCAATTGCTGGTGCGCCACGGCGCCGGCGACTCCGACCCCGACACCTGCTTGTCCGGCCCTAGTTAGTTATAGCGTCAATCCCGCTTCAGTTTTACCGGGTGACAATATGACAGTCAAATGCAATTATGGAATGGTCTTAGATTGTATTGGGCTCAAGACCACTCCTGTTCCCGGTTATCAAAGCGGGAGTTATGTTTGGGAAGGAACAACAAAAACTTATTCAATGGCTGCTCCAAATAATCCGGGCAGTTATACAAATATCTGTTCTTTGAATGGTCTTCCCCAGTGGCCTTGGAATTGCTGCAATAGAGGAGATCTTGCCGGGACTTTTTCTGTTATTGCTCCTCCTTCTCCCACAACTGCTCCGACCTCAACTCCCACCCGGACGCCTACACCGACGGCAACTCGTACTCCTACACCGACGGCAACCAGAACGCCTACTCCGACAACAACGAGAACTCCGACGCCCACAGTCACACCAACTCCAATTTATGTCTGCCAATGCGCTTCCTGTGTGGTAGCTGTTTCCCGTGGAGCCAATCAGCCGGTTGCTTGTGCCGGAAATCCGGCTAACTGCCTTTGCGGAACAGCTGTTTGTCCGGGAGGTTCGCTGGATTGCTCCACTCAAGTTTGCGGTACATGTACGGTTTGTAATTTAGGCCTTTGTATTTATCCGTCTAATACTCCAACCCCAACCGCCACTCGGACGCCGACAGCCACCCAGACACCGACAAGGACTCCAACACCTACGGCTACCCGGACGCCGACGCCGACGGCCACCCGGACACCGACGCCCACCATCACCCCGACTCCAAATTATTGGCGATGTAATGCCTGTTCAGTCCAAAATGCCTCCGGTACCCGTGTGGCACCGCCATACTATACTAATTCTCAAGGGAGGACTGATCCTTGGTGTGGAATCTGCGGTAATCTCACTTGTACTGGACATCCTGACTGTATAACCCAATGTTCTACATGTACTATATGTTCTTTAAGCGCTTGTTTTGCACCAAGCAATACCCCGACACCTACGGCAACAAGAACCCCAACTCCCACCCGGACGCTTACGCCTACTCCTACAATTGTCTGTAACTGTTCCTGTTTTGGCGACAATGACTGCCTAGGTAAAGTTCCACCTTGTGTTTGCAACGGGTTTTCTTGTGTCATTGGCGGCTGTAATCCGACAGTTATTCCATCATACACTCCGACGCCGACAGTGACGATTACGCCTACCCGGACACTTACTCCAACACGGACGCCAACAGTTACTCCTACCCGTACTCCAACAGTCACTCCAACACGGACGCCAACCGTTACCCGGACGCCTACTCCGACAATCACTCCAACTCCTATTTATGTCTGCCAATGCGCTGCCTGCGTGGTGGCTGGTTCACGCGGAGCCGATCAACCGGTTGCGTGTGGCGGAAATCCGGCAAACTGTTCCTGTGGAACTGCTGTCTGTCCGGGTGGTGCGGGAGATTGCGTCACTCAAGTTTGCGGTGGCTGTACAGTTTGTTTTGCAGGTCTTTGTATTAATCCAACTAATACTCCGACACCAACGCCTACGGCTACCCGAACGCCAACGCCGACTTCCACAAGAACACCAACGCCAACAGCTACTCGTACACCAACTCCAACGGTCACCCGGACTCCAACTCCGACTGTAACCATTACTCCTACTCCCACTACCGACTGTACCTGTTTAGGTCCCGCCAACTGCGTTGGTAAAGTCCCGCCGTGCAACGGACTTTCCTGTGTCATTGGCGGCTGTAATCCGCCTGTCATCCCGACGGATACGCCGACGCCGACGATTACGACAACTCCAACCAGGACTCCTACACCGACTGTCACTTCAGTGCCAACAGCCACACGGACACCTACTCCAACCGTAACCATTACTCCGACTCCAACGACCGACTGTACCTGTTTAGGACCGGCAAACTGCGTCGGTAAAGTCCCGCCGTGCAACGGACTTTCCTGTGTTATAGGAGGATGTAATCCGACGATTATCCCCACAGATACTCCGATACCAACCGTGACGATTACTCCAACCCGGACGCCGACTGCTACAAATGTGCCTACCGCAACAGTTACTCCCACTCCGACTTCAACCCGGACTCCTACTCCTACCGCCACCCGGACACCGACACCGACTATTACCGTTACTCCTACTCCTTATTACTATCGGTGTAATGATTCTTCCTGTGAAATGGTTTCCGGCAGCCGGCAACTTCCTCCTTATTACTCCAATTGTCAAGGCCAATCCGCTCTTTGGTGCTCTGTTTGTTCCAACTTAGTCTGTCTTGGCGGAACAGATTGTTCATCTCAAGACAGTCTTTCCTGTTCTCTCTGTTCTATAGGCAGTTGTCTGATACCTTCTCCCACTCCTACTTTGACAAGCACACCGTCCTCCACTCCGACGGTGACACCGACTCCCACCGTTACCCGGACGCCGACACCGACTCCGACGGTGACGATCACTCCGTCTGTAACCCTGACTCCGACACCGACAAATTACAAAATTTACGGCTGGGTTTATAAGGAAACAAACAATGATTCTTCTGATAGGACCAGTCCGCCTTCTGAAGGGCTGATTTCCGGAAATCTTGTCGATTTATCCGACCAGTCGGGTAATCCTCTTTCACAAACTTCGAGCCAGGGTACAGCAATTTCCGGACTTCTTGGCAATTATCAATTTTACGAGTTAGGTAACAGTGTTTATCAGGTTGCTGTCGGGGCAACCCCGACCGGATCTGTTCTTTATTCTGTTCCCGGCCAGGAACATACCAATCCGCAAATCGCGATTATTAATGGAGAAAGTAGCATTGTTGATTTTCCGTTTGTGACTATTGCTCCTACTGTCATACCGACAGCGACGGCGACGACCACTCCGATTCCGCCGACACCTTCAAGTCAGCCTACTCCCACTTCACTGTGGTCTCCGACTCCTTCTGTTGGGGCAGGTACACCCAGTCTGACTCCAATTCCTTGCCAGACATTACCAACTCCTGCTTTGTCCGCTCCGGCTCATGAATTATGTACATCCTCAAAGCCGGCTTTTGTCGCTTATGTGAAAAATCCGAATAACGATAATGCTTGGGCGAAATTTTACAGTAATTCATTCGAAAAATTCGAGGCGGCAGGTTCGACACAACCTTCCAGCGGAGGAGACAGTTCTTGGTCTCCTTACGAGTCTGCTTTAATTAGTACCGGCAGTTACTGGTGGACAGCCTATACAGAGTCGTCTTCCTGTCCAAGGTCAGATGACGCTCCGGCCTTATTGGTTAATATGGATAATACAGCGCCTCCTAAACCGGTAGCTCCAACTTGCGCTTTGGTTTCACAGGATTTGATTTCCGGTTTATGCCACTTCAATTGTACTTGGCCGGCTGATCCGGAAATTGCAGGAGCTTCTTGTGCGGATACGGATGACTACCATCCTGTTTATACCAATTCTCCGGGACCGGGAAGTTGGGATCCGGGTTGGATTGGTAATCAATTATCACAGGATATATACAATGTTCCCGACGGGCAGATTCTTATAGCGAAAGTGCAAGCTCGAGACAGTGTTGATAATGAATCGCTTTATTCAGATGACGCCATACCGGCAGTCTGTCCCAAAATCATTTTCGCGCCGACCGTTACTCCCGGCGGACCGACTGTCACAATTACTCCCAATCCCACCGAGACTTTGACTCCGACGCCTTTAGTATCACCGACTCCGGGTGATTGGGTAAAAATTTATGGCGGTGATGTTTATCAATCAGCAGTCAACCAACCGGCTCTTCCTACAGGTAATTATTACCTTGACGATCTGGTTCTGAATCCCAATAGCGTTGGTGTGATCATTACCAACTCGGGTGTCTCCGGCCTTGATGTCCGTTCTTCCCCGAAAAGATGGGAATCCGCAGGCAATATTTCCAACGCTTATTCATTCAGTTATTATTGGGAAGCGTTGAAGGATAAAGCAAAGTCGATTACAAAAAGTGTCGGTAATAATACGGTAGGCACACCGGCGGATTTAAACGTAGATAATAACGTTTACACCTATACCCAATGGGGTCATTATATTCTTGATTCCACTTTCAACGGCCGGGTGGCTGGATCGGCGGATACAACTATTTTCCTTATTTCCGGTTCACTGGAAGTGAGCAGCAATTTTACTCTGGCCGATTTTACCGATACGGTGATTTTTGTCGTCAATGGTAATATCTATATCGGAGGAAGCGTAACCAATATTCCGGGTCTTTATATCAGCAGTCAGACCTTTACCGTGGCTGCAGGTAGTGAAAGGATCATTCTTGAAGGGATGATCTATGCTAAAAATCTTTCCTTGCACCGGACATATCGCGATCTAAATAACCCGACTTATCAGATAGTCTATCAGCCGAAATATGTGGTTGCTTTACTTCCTTATTTCGGACGTGTTAAAGTTAATTGGCAGGAGGTGACACCTTGAAAAAAAGATACCTACAACGTGATAGTGGACAGGTAGTTCTGTTATTAGTCTTGATAACGGTAGTCGGTTTGACCATAGGATTATCCTTAATTTCCCGTACGGTGACGGATGTCCGGATTTCATCCCAGATTGAACAATCCGGACGCGCTTTTTCTGCAGCAGAAGCAGGGATAGAGAGTGTTTTGAAAGGAACGGTTGAAGGATCGGAAATGACCGGTTCTCTCGATTTACAAAGCGCTTCCGCTGATTATAAAGTGACAATTCAGGGGAATAGTACGGATGTTTTTGCTATGCCTCTGACTGAAGTTGGTAGCACCCAGACTGTTTGGTTAGCGGGACATACCCAAAGCGGCATCCTGGATGAAAGCGGTTATACCTACCCGGTTACTTCACCGCTGGACATCTGTTGGAGTACCGACCCGGCAGGCAGTCCGGCAATCATCGTCAGTCTGTTTTATAAAGAAGGAAACGCGTACAAAATAGCAAAGGCCGCTTATGACTCGAATGGCACAAGAGGAAATAATTTTTATCAGGCTGATGTTGCCGGTGGTTATTGTGACGGAAATTACCGTTTTAAAAAGACAATGACCCCTTCTTCAAGTACGCCGGATGGTTTCTCATTACCCGCGACAGATATTAAACTCCTTTTTTTGCGGATCCAGCCGTTATATGCCAATACAGCCATTGCCGTGAAACCGCAAAGTTCAGACATTTTACCAATTGAGGGTCGTTTAATCACTTCTTTGGGAAAGACCGATACCGGAATCGTCCGGAAAATCCAGGTATTTCAAGGTTATCAGACTCTGCCAACCATGCTTGATTTTGGTTTGTTTACAGAAAATTAATTCACTATTGACATGAAGCATTAAAAACATTTATATTGAATATAAAGGAGATTATTATATGAAAAATAAATCATTAATGGTCTTAATTATTATTGCCATTATTTTGGGACTGGGAATCGGTTATATTTATAACAAGCGTAATCTAAATCAGAAAATCACCGAAGAGACAGGAGTTGTAACAGATGAAAACAGGCAGGCTGAAGCACCTCCGCAGGCAGTTGAAGAGGGGCCAAGCCCGACGTTGGTACCGCCGCCAACCTTTGCCCCGATGACGGAAAGGATCACTAAGATTGACTCAATTAATATCACCATTGCCGGTAAAAATGGAGAGATGTTGATTCCGAAAGACCCTAATTTCGTAAAAGTGATGAAAAAGTCAGGTGGCTCTTTGGTTCCGGCCAGTTTTGAAGAAGCTAAAGTCGGCCAGCAGGTCACTTTGAAAATCATCATTCCCGGAAAAGAAGCCGAGCTCATCCTTGAGTAATCTTTCTGTCATTGCGATCCGCCGGCTGGCGGAGAAGCAATCCCGTTATGCTACAGTAATTCCTACGGGATCGCCACGGCCAGTCAGACTGGCCTCGCGATGACATTTTTTTGACTATTCCTATAGGGTTACAGCTTCCGTCCATTGACAAGTTTGTCAATATTTCCCATACTGGTATTAAGGATGTTAAAAACACTGATCGGTTTGGATATCGGTACTCAAACGATAAAAGCGGTTCAGCTTTATCGCGAAACAACTATTTCCCTGCATGGAGCAGGCTATATTATGACGCCTTCAGTGGCTTTGGCCTCAGTCAATCCCCAGGATGAACAGATAGTGTCTGTCAGTATCAACCGCTTGGTTCACGATTTGAAAGTTTCGACGACGGATGTTTCCGCCTCGTTGCCTTCATCAAAAGTAATTACCCGTATAGTCCAGTTGCCGGCGATGGACGAAAAAGATCTGGCCTCAAGTATCCAATGGGAAGCGGAACAATATATCCCATGGCCGCTGGCTAAAGTGAAGCTGGATTATGTGATTATTGACAGGGATAGTAATACCCAAAAAATGAATGTTTTGCTGGTGGCCGCGCCGCTTACACTGATCGAAAAATACATAAGAATCATTACTGCGGCCGGTCTCAATCCATTAGCTCTGGAAACGGAAATTTTAGCCTCTACGAGGACAATTATCAATAATTTCCCAACTGTTTCCAATATTTTGGTTCTATCTATGGGAGCCTCAAGCTGCGAGATCGGCCTGATCCACAACCGCATTCTTATTTATACGAAATCCATTCCCATCGGCGGAGTTACCCTTTCCCGGTCTATTTCCCATGAGTTGGCTTTTGAGCCGGCTCAAGCGGAAGAATATTTAAAAACTTACGGTCTTGAAGAAGACAAACTTGAAGGTAAAATAGCCAAAATAATTACTCCTCTTTTTGCCGGAATTTTTTCAGAAATGGAAAAAACGGTTTCCTATTTCAAGGAGAAATATCCCACGGAAGAGATAAAAACCGGCGTTATCTGCGGCGGTTTGGCCAAACTGCCGGGATTATTTTTAACGATAACCAAAAATCTCGGTCTTGATTCGCAAATTGCCAATCCCTTTATGAATATAACCGTGGATAAAAATATTTTGCCGATCCTGTTGCCCGACGCGCCTTTATATTCAACTGCCGTCGGTTTAGCTTTGAAAGAAATTTAACTTTTTATGCCCAAACAATCAATAAATTTGCTGGTTTCGAAAGAAGAAGATACCCCGCTCCTCCGCCGTCTTAAAAAAATATTCCCGATCGTTTCCGCTGTCAGTCTTTTTCTTTTTCTCATTTTATTTATTTTTTCAATTGCGTATACCAATTCAAATATAAAGCAATTCACAGCGCTTAAAACTGAAGTCGATCAATACGAGAAAAAAATCATAAATCAGAAAAATACGGAAGGCATATACAGTTTGACGGTTACAGACCTTAATGTTTTAGCTCAAATACTATCAAAAAGCAAAAATTTTTCACCGATTTTGGCGGAACTTGATAAAATGCGTTCCTCTTTTATTTTGCTGGATGGCGCTGTAGTCGACAGCAAAGGCAATTTATCCGTTTCTTTGACGGCTTCAAATTCCGCCGCCTTAAATAAATTCGTTGATGACCTGACTGATCTTGAAGAAACAAAGCGTTTATATTCGGGTATCGAGGCTTACGGTATTGCCAGGGATAAGAAAGGCAAATACCTGATGTCGATATCCCTGAAAGCTAATCCGTCTTTGTTTCAATAAGCATGAAAAATGATCTGAAACTGCTTTTTAAAAAATATGAGACGATTATCGCCTCATCAGCGGTGATAATTGTTGTTTTATTTTTAGTCTATTTCCTTTTAATCCCGAATTTTTTAAAAGCCTTTGAGATTATCCGTCAGCAAAAGTCGCTTCTGGCCAGACTTGAGAATTTGCGTGCTAAAGATTCGGCATTAGCCAAAATTGACACCCAGTCTTATAAAAACAGTTTTTCCAAAATCTCCAAGATCATGCCTGAAACCAAGGATTTTGTTTCCCTATTTAACCGTTTTGATGTTCTCCAGTCACAGACGCAAGTCACCATCCTTCGGACTGATTTCCAGTTGGGTGCCGTTTCCACTGGTTCAGGAAAACTTACTAAGGCACCGGGAACGGATGCTTATTTGGTACCGATGACTTTTGAAGCTCTTGGCGATATTTCCTCAATGCAAAAATTTATTGAAGCGCTGTTTGATTTATCGGGAAGGCTTCTGACTATCGATACGGTAAGATTGGCTTTCAAAAGCGGCAACACCATCCAGGCGTCATTTGACGGTCAGGCTTATTTTTATCCCCTGCCGGCAACGATTGGAAGTGTTGAGACTCCCCTTCCCCGTACCAATCCCAAAGGGGAAGAGATATTCAAAATGATTTCCCAGTTGCCGCTGCTACCGGAAACCGTTATCCAGATAGAGACGACAAACGTTGGTAAAAAAGATTTATTTAATTGATTTATTTACTGCGGCTGAGAGAAGATTCTTCACGCCAATTTGCAATTTCCCGGTGGTTTCCGCAAAGAAGGACTTCCGGTACCTTTAAACCTTTATAAACCGATGGCCTGGTATATTGCAACGCTTCGAGTTTGCTTATTTTGGTATAAGATTCGTTAAGGGTGGCTTCATTTTTCTCCAGCACTTTGGGAATAAGCCTGATGACGGCATCCGTCACCACCATGGCCGGCAGTTCTCCGCCGGTTAAGACATACTTGCCGATAGTAAGGTTTTCATCAACGAAATTAACGATTCGGCTGTCAATCCCTTCGTAATGGCCGCAAATCAGCATTAAATGGTCAAGTTTAGCGTAATTTCTTGCCTTCGCTTGTGTAAACTGCTTCCCCCCCGGATCCAACAAAACAATTTTCTCTCTGTCATTGCGAGGACCCGCCAGCTGGCGGGGACGCGGCAATCTCAATTCTAATGGGATTGCTTCATCCCGATTTAATCGGGACTCGCAATGACAATTGTGGTAATTTGGAATTTGTAATTTAGAACTCGAAATAGCTTTCTCCACAACATCTACTCTCAGAAGCATCCCTGCTCCGCCGCCATAAGGCCGGTCATCGACAGTTCCCCGTTTATCAATGGCAAAGTCGCGCAGGTTTACTAAGCGGATTTTTACCAGGCCTTTTTTTTGCGCCCGGCCTAAAATTGAAGTGGAGATGATCCTTTCAAACATTTCGGGGAATAACGTAAGGATGGTAATTATCACAATGACCAAAGACTAATGACTAACGACCCTTAGCCAATCTCTATCCTGACTTGTTTATTTTCTTTGATCGCCAGGATTTTGGCGATATTCCTGATGGCGGTGATGATCTTTCCCTCTTTGCCGATAATTTTTCCGATATCTTCCGCTTTCGCGCGGATGAGATATTGGAAGCTGTTTTGGTCGACTTCTTTTTCCTCAATATCGACTTCATCAGGCGAATCGACGATCGCTTTAACAAGGTAGGTAAGGAAGTCTTTCATAGGCTTAAAAGTTTACGGATTGCATCAGAGGGCTGGGCGCCATGTTTTAGCCAATCCTGAAGCTTTTTGTCATCAACTTTTATCGTTGGCGGTTTGGTAGCAGGGTCAAAATATCCAAGGGTGGCCGTTACCTTCCCATCCCGTTTGGAGGCTTTTTCCGTTACCACCACCCGGTAAAAAGCTTTTTTCTTCCGTCCTAACCTTTTTAATCTGATTACAGATGCCATATGCGCTATTATATTATTTCCTGCTCCATTTCTCAAGTCCGGCCATGGCGGCTTGCTGTTGCGCCTCCTGTTTGCTTTTGCCTTCGCCTTTTCCCCAGAGCTTTTCTTCAACATATAACCCGACAGTAAACCTCTTAGCATGATCAGGACCTTCTTCTTGGATAACTTTATAAACCGGTGAAATTTTAATTGTTTCCTGGACTTTTTCTTGAAAATTACTTTTTGCGTCTTTATATGATTTCTCGGCAATAATTTTTGGAAGAATAGGCAAGAGCTGTTCGATTAAGACTTTTTTTACCGGTGCAAGATTTTGGTCAAGGAAAATTGCTCCCAAAAGCGCCTCAAAAGTGTCGGCCAGTATAGAGGGGTTTTTTCTGCCGCCGCCCTCCTCTTCCCCTCTGGAAAGATACAGGTAGTTACCCAAAGAAAGTTTGAGGGCAATTTCAGCCAGCGCTTCGGTTTTGACAATGCTGGAACGCAAATTAGTCAGTTCCCCTTCGGGTAAATCTTCATAAGTTTTATAAAGATAGTCGGAGACTAAAAATGAAAGAATGCTGTCGCCCAAAAATTCCAGCCTTTCATTTGAAGCAAGTGTCTTTTTTGATTCATTAAGGTATGAACGGTGGACGAAGGCTTGTTTAAGCAGTTCCGGATTTTTGAATTGGATACCCAGAATTTTGACCAATTTTTCAAATTTCTCCATAAATATATAAGATTTACGTAATTCTATGTCATTGCGAGGCCAGTCTGACTGGCCGCGGCAATCTCGGACGGGATTGCTTCTTCGCCAGCCGGCGAATCGCAATGACAATTTAAATCAATTCTACTCCTGTTTATATTTATAATTCATTTATATTTTGTTCGATAAAGAGTACCAGGTCTTGAACCGTTTGCATGCTGTCAATTTCCAAACCTTCCGGGAGGTGTAATTTAAATTCCTTGGAGATAAAGCCCATTAGGTCAGTAGTCTCAATTTCGGAAAGGTTAAGGTCCATTAAAAGGTGGGCCGAAGGTAGGATAAGATCTCCACTAACACCGAAATTGTCGGAAATGATTTTTTTTAATTTTGGTAAAATCTCTTCCATATTTTTGTCAGTTTTTATACAAAGTTCCCAGTACGCCGTTGATAAAAGCCGGACTTCCGTCGCCTCCGTAAGTTTTGGCCAGTTCGACCGCCTCGTCGATAACGACTTTGGGCGGTTCATGTTTCTCAAAAATCAATTCATAGATGGCCAGCCGTAAAATTGCCACATCGAGCTTGGCGATTTTAGCAACCGGAAATTGCGGTGCCGCCTTCTCTATCAGTTTATCAATTTCCGGGAAGCATTTCATCATTTTCTTGAAATTCAAATCGGAAGAAGCTGATTTGTTTTGGAAACTGTAAGCGAAAATATTTTCAATATATTTTACTCTTTTAAGGTGTCTGGGATCGGAAAGTTTCTTCATTTATAGAAACCGCATTTTTTACAAATCCGGTGCGGCAGTTTGGGAGTCTGGCATTTGGGGCATAACATTAAAGCCGTCAATTTAACTGCCATATTGGCTTTTTCCCGCTTTCCGCCCCGTCTGGTTGAGTTTCGTCTTTTTGGTAATGGAGCCATATTGATTTAATCCGGTGAAACCTCCTTAATTGTATATTTTTGGAGCATATCCCGCAAGAGGGGAAATCCGGAAAGGTTTTCATCGTTCTCTAAAATCATTTGAGCCGCTTTTTTGGTTTTTTCAATCATTTCCATGTCAGAGAGGTCAGCCACTTTCAGATCCAAAATTCCGTGTTGTCTGGTGCCGTAGATTTCACCGCTGCCTCTGATTTTGAAATCGAAGTTCGCCAGACGCGGACCGTCATAAACAGTTTCCAGGTATTTCAGTCTTTTGAGCGTTTTTGGATCAAGGGAATCGGTAAAAAGCAGGCAATATGACTGCTCGTCGCTTCGGCCGACCCGGCCGCGAAGCTGGTGAAGTTGGGAAAGGCCAAAACGCTCGGCGGTTTCGATAAGGATAATGGTTGCCCGGGGGATGTCGATACCGACTTCGACAATCGGAGTGGCCACCAGGACATCATAAATCCCGTTTTTAAAATCGTTAAGGATTTTTTCTTTCTCTTTTTTCATCTTTCCGTGGAGTAAACCGACTTTCAGGTCCGGAAAAATATCTTTTTGGATTTTCTCGTATTCACTTTTGGCCGCCTTTACACTATTTAAGCTTTCCGACGGTTCGATAAAAGGACAGATGATAAAAGCCTGCCGGCGTATTTTTGAGGTGATTTGTTTCCTGATCCACTCGTATGCCGCTTGCCTTTTAACCGGCGGGACAACCCAGGTTTTTATTTTGAGGCGGCCTATGGGCATTTCGTCCAAAACAGACAAGTCAAGATCAGACAGAAGAGTAAGAGCTATGGTTCTTGGGATTGGGGTGGCCGTCATTGTCAGGACATGAGGACTATTGCCAAGGCTTCGAAGTCGGGCCCGTTGCTCCACCCCAAACCTTTGTTGTTCGTCAATGACCGCCAAACCTAAATTGTCAACGGAAAATTTTTCGCTCAAAAGAGCATGGGTTCCAACATAAAGGGGATATTTCTTTTTTTCGTTTTTCCAGCCGGAAACAATCAGTTTCACACCGATTTTCAGAGATTTAAACAAATTATCAAAAGTTTGGAAATGCTGCCGGGCGAGGATTTCAGTTGGCGCCATCAGGATTGAGGTGCAGCCGTTGAGATACGATAAATAAATGGCAATCGCCGCGACAACGGTTTTGCCGCTGCCTACGTCGCCTTCCAACAGCCGATTCATGGGAGTGGTTTTGGCTAAATCAGTCAGGATTTCAGAGACAGCTCTTTTTTGGGCAATGGTCAGTTCAAAAGGCAGATCCTCTACAAACTTTTTCAATTTGTCTTTATAAAGACTAACGGCAAATTTATTTTGAGTTATTGTTTTTTGCCATTCTTTTTTTCGGAGAGCCGCCGCCATTTGTAAAATAAGCAGTTCATCAAAGCCCAATCTGTCTCTTCCCTGTTGGACTTCCTGAAAATTTTTCGGGAAATGGACCTGGTAAAGGGCTTGTTTTTCCGTAATTAATTGGAAACGGGTAAGAATATCAGCCGGCAGGAATTCGGCAATTTCCGGAAAAACTTTATGAAAAAGAGTATCGATCCGGCTTCTCAGCCATTTGGAAGAAATGCCCTGCGTTTCCGGGTAAACTGGCACAAGTCTGGCGGTATGAATTAATCTGGTTGCTTGCCCCGTAGATGCGACACCATGAGGCGAGGACGTAGACCTCGCGAATGGCGAGCATTCTACTGGGGTTGGTCTGGATATCTCATATTCCGGTGATTCAAAGACGAGTTTGTGGTTGAACCAGTTGACTTCACCGGCAATGATTAATTTTGTTCCGGGCGGCAATATTTTTATTAAATATGGCTGGTTGTACCAAATGAGTTTTATTTCGCCGGTTTCGTCTGTAAAAACCGCTTGCTGGATATTTTTGCCGGATTTAGTGTGGAGATTGTTTATTTTTGTTATTTCCCCGGATACAGAAACCTTTTCACCCGTTTGTAATAATGAAATTTTGGAAACAAGGGAATAGTCTTCATAGCGGAAAGGGAGATGATATAAAAGATCGCCGACTGTTTTAATCCCCAATTTTTCCAGGCGTTTGGCATAACCGGCCTTGATTATATAAAGAGAAGTAATCACTGAAGATTGGGAGAGCATAAATACTATTTTACTATAATTTACCGAAGATAAAGAAGCGGTGCAAAGGACATGGCCACTAAAGAGATCGAAGATATGATAACGATCACTTTCCAGATGTTTTGGTGTTTACGAAAGATGTTCATTTTTTTCCAAATTAGTCCAATTAGCCCAATTAGTCCAAGAACCCGTTTGAGAAGTGTCATTGCGAGTCCGATGTACATCGGACGAAGCAATCCCGTGATACTATAGTAATTCCAACGGGATCGCCACGCTCTCCGCCAGCTGGCGGATCGCTCGCGATGACATTTTTTTAACTTTTAAACAGGTTCTAATATTAGTTTTACAAATCTGTGCTTTCCGATCTTCACTATCATACCGCTGTTTATCGTTAATACGGCTTGCGGATCTTCCGCTGTTTTTCCGTCGATATCGACCGCTTTCTCCTTGACCAGTCTTTTTGACTCGCTCCTGCTTTTTGTTGGGTCCGCTTTCAATATTAAATCAATAATATTTATTTTTCCACTGCCGATTTTCACTTCTTGGATATCAGAAGTTACCTGTTTTTTTTGAAAAGTGTTTTCAAAATATTCTTCTGCCCTTTTAGCTGCGGCAGTATCGTCTAAAATTTCGACAATACTGAAAGCCAGTTTTTTCTTGAAATCCATCGGATTCTCACAGACTTCAATCGCTTTGGCATACCTGGCGACTTCTTCCATTGGTACGGAAGTAATATATTCAAAACATTTTATGATTACCTCATCCGGCAGATTCATGATCATCCCGAAAAGTTCTTCCGGCTTGGAGGTTAAAGCGATAACATTTCCTTCGGTCTTGCCGATTTTATTGCCGGAGGCGTCGGTTAAAAGCGGCGTGGTTAAGACAAATTTTTCTTTATGCAATATTTCCTTGACCAGCTTTCTTCCGGCCAACATATTAAACATTTGATCGTTGCCGCCGATTTCCAAATCAACCTTCATCGCAACGGAATCATATCCCTGGAGCAGCGGATAAAAAAATTCGCGTAGATTTATATCAATACCCTGTTTTTCCCGCTCCCGATATAAATCTCTTTCTTTCATCTGCTGATAGGTGAAATGTTGAGCGATATCCAATAAATTCACTAAAGATAATTTATTCAGCCAGTCGCCGTTGTATAAAATTTCTACAGGGTTATCGCCTTTGAAATCAAGGATTTTTCCCGCCTGCATGACGTAGTCTTTGGCATTTTGGCGCAGTTCTTCCTTAGTCAAATATTTCTCTCGGGAGCGGATTTTTCCGGATGGGTCTCCTGCCTGTCCGGTACCGTCGCCAATGAGAAAAATCACATGATGGCCGAGTTTTTGGAATTGGCGAAGTTTCATCAGACCCACTAAGTGACCGATATGGAGTTGGATCCCCGAAGGATCAAAACCCTGATAAAGCCGCAGTTTCCGGCCCGCGCGCAGTACCTTTTCCAACTCCTGCCGGTTGGGGTAAATCTTCTCCACTCCCCTGGTCAGTAATTCTTCAACTGCATCCATATGGATTAGCGGACTTCAGTCCGCGCTTCTTTTGGACTAGCGGACTTTAGTCCGCGCCTCAGTTTCTATAATATACCACATTCTTTTCCTGTGGTGTTAATTTATTCATTCCCACATATAATCATATAAAGATATCGATTTAGCTTATTGGAAGTTCCAGTCTATGCTATAATTCTACCATGTTTTCTCAAGCAGAAACCATTCAGAGTCCAACCTTTCAGAATAGATTTGCGATGGAGTGGGGAGTTTGTGTTGATAATGGTATTGATAATATGAGTAGGGATCTGGCCGTAGGGCGGGCTTTACGTCAGCCACATGTAAAAACTTTTTTATTATCTGTTGAGGATAGACCAATTGGTCGCGTTAATCTTTATAGTGTCTTGGATTTAAAAGACTGTGACTCGCTAGTCGTATGGGATTCTGCTAATTTAGATAGTGACAAAAAATGGTTACGCGGTCAAAAAAAGATGGAGTTTGTTGATAAATTACCTGAGTGGTTGAAAAGATTAGTTTATATAGGCGAATTTTACATAAAAGCGGAAGAACGACATAAAGGGTATGGTACGAAACTCCTTAGTGATGCCAAAGCTATTTTTTCCCAAATCCATCCAAACGATGATTTATCATTCTTAAGCTTAAGCGCAAATTCGGCTGTTTTTCAAATTGTGAGAAAATTAGGTGGTTATTTTTTTAATCCACAAGATTACGTCTGCATGCATCTTGACATGCCTGCGGGCAGTTTGAGTTTTGATTGGCAACCTCCTTGGGAAGATTATCGCAGCCCCATTAGGCGATTTTTTATCGAACCTGAGGATTTATCCCAGAATCAAATAATTTTAGGATTAGGAAAGAAAGATAAAAAAATTTATTACGTTTTCATGCCGGAAAGAACACAAACTCATGAAGGAGATCCAATACTCTTACCTGATCAGTCGCTAGTTTTATTAGACCCAGAATTATCTTTAACAGAAATTTGGGAAATTATGCCGGCAATCTGCGAGGATCTGAGACGTACTCGTTCTCGCTGGATAAGGATTATTCAAATAAAAGACGCAGTAAGAAAAAATATTCCGTTAGGATTTATACATTATGCCTATGATTTAAATGATTATTCCGGAAACGACATTCCCCATTTGAAGCAGACAGACGAAGTTATCTTCACTGTTTGACAGTCATCATTTATTAACTTATCATGAAAATATGATTAAGCCGTTAATTCCGGTCAATACTGCGGAAATCGCCAGGATTGGTGAGCAAATTTATCAAAATGAACTCAGAGAAAAATTAGAGGATAAATATTTAGGCAAATTCGTAGCCATAGAGGTGGAAACAAAAGACTATTTTCTCGGTGATACGCAGATAGCTGCCTTATCTTCAGCTCGGAAAAAATATCCCGCTAAAGTTTTTTACTTAGTAAAAGTCGGTTTCCCCGCTGTGGTTACCATGTCCAGTCGGTAATTTTATGTTTAATAGAAAGCATAGTTCCCAGTTTAACCGGATCTCAATTTCTCGTCATTCTTCACGAAGTATAATAAATCCTTACCGGCTGAGGCTTTGGAAAATGAAACTGCTTAGCTTCGCTTCAACATTTTTAATTGCCGGACTAATCGGCGGGGTCATCATCTTTTTCCTCCTTTTTCTCTGGTATGCCAAAGATTTGCCCTCGCCCGAGACGGTTAAGCGCAAAGAAGGTTATTCTACTGTTGTCTTGGACAGAAACAACAAGCCGGTCTACGACATTTATACCGATAAAAATAGAATTGCCATTCCTTTTTCAGACATTCCTGATTTTTTGAAGAAAGCGACCATTGCCATCGAAGACAAGGATTTTTACAAACATCAGGGTTTTGACCAGAAAGGCATCCTGCGTTCCGTTTTCAACACCCTGACTTTTCAAGGGATCCAGGGCGGTTCAACCCTCACTCAACAGTTGGTTAAAAATGTTCTGCTTTCCTCGGAGCGGACTTTTACCCGGAAAATCAAAGAATTTATGCTGGCTGTCCAGATAGAGCGGAAATACAGCAAAGATGAGATTTTACAGATGTATTTGAACGAATCACCGTACGGCGGGACGATGTGGGGAATTGAATCCGCCTCGCTCGGTTATTTCGGCAAGCACGCTAAAGAACTGACCCAGCCGGAAGCAGTTATTTTGGCAGGACTTCCCCAACGGCCTTCTTATTATTCCCCTTTTTCGGCCACCGATAAGGCCTATCTGCCGCGGGCGGAAGAAGTGCTTAGAAGGATGCGTGAAGACGGTTATATCAATCCGAAGGAAGAATATGATTTGAAAAAAAATCTTGCTGAAGTTAAGTTTGCTTCACCCGGAGCGCAATTTCAAGCCGTCCATTTCGTTTTTTATATCAAAAAACAACTGGTTGAGAAATTCGGTGAAAAACTGGTTGACGAGGGAGGCTTGCGGGTGACAACGACTCTTGATCTCCCTTTGCAGGAAAAAGTGGAAAGTATTGTGGATGAGGAACTGGGTAAATTAAAGAGCCTGGACGTCTCCAATGGCGCGGCAATGGTTATCAATCCCCAGAATGGGGAAATACTCACCTACGTCGGCAGCCGCCAGTACAGTTCTGATGACCCGGAATTTCAGGGCAAGTTTGATGTCGTCAGCATGGGCTTCCGCCAGCCGGGAAGCACTCTCAAGCCGATAACTTATGCGGCTGCTTTTACCAAAGGCTACACACCGGCCTCGCTTCTAATGGATGTGGAAACCAAATTCCCGGGAGGAGAAAACCGGCCGGATTACGTCCCCAAAAATTACGACGGCAAATTCCGCGGCCCGGTCCAGATCAGGTTTGCCCTGGCCAATTCAATCAACATCCCGGCGGTTAAAATGACCGCTTTGGTCGGCATCAAAAATATTTTAGAAACCGCTTATGAGATGGGGATGAGTACCCTTCAACCGACTGATGATAACGTTTCCCGTTTGGGATTGTCGCTGACTTTAGGAGGAGGAGAGGTCCGGCTTTTGGATTTGGTGCCGGCTTTTGGCGTCTTTGCCGCCGCTGGCATCAAAAACGATCTGGTTTCCATTCTCAAAGTGACAGATGGGAATGGAAAGGTTCTTTATGAAGCCAAGAAAACTTCCGGTCGAAGGGTACTGCCGGAAGACGTTTCTTTTTTGATTTCCGATATTTTATCGGACAACAACAGCCGCAAAGATGTTTTCGGGCCCAACAGCTATCTTTATGTTCCCGGAAGGACGGTCGCCGTCAAGACCGGAACCACTGATGACAAAAAAGACAATTGGGCAGTCGGCTACACGCCTTCCTTTGCCGTTGGCGTCTGGGTGGGAAATAATGATAATACACCGATGAACCCGAAATTAGCCTCAGGTGCAACAGGGGCCGCTCCCATTTGGAACAGAATAATCCAGGAAGCTCTAAGGGCGAGTAAAGACGAGCCGTTTAAAAAGCCCGATGATATCGTTTCCGTTTCCGTTGACTCCTATTCAGGCGGATTGCCTTATAAAGATAAGCCGACACGGAACGAATATTTCATCAAAGGGACCGAACCGGCCGAAACCAGTCCGATTTACAAAAAGATTAAACTTTCAAAGTCCGACAATAACAAACTGGCCAACCTGATTGAAATTGCCACCGGCAGTTATGATGAAAAGGAATATATTGTTTTTACGGAAGACGACCCGACTTCCCGGGACGAGAAGAACCGCTGGCAGGAAGGAATTGATGAATGGATTGGTAAACAGGGTGACCCGGTATATCACCCTCCCAAGGACACTTCCAATAAAGACGAGAATAATGTGGTGGTGAAGATCAAGACACCGCAGGACAAAACCAAAATAGATGATAATAATGTCCGCGTCGAAGCCGAGGGTAAATCCACTAAAGATATTAAGAAAATGGAAATATATATTGATGATGTACTTAAGACTACTACGGAAAATAACTATCTGGACGAAACTATAGTTCTGGAAACAGGCATCCGCAATATTAAAGTGAAAGCTTACAATTCGGATAACAACAGTGGTGAAGCAGAGATCTCAATCGGGGTAAAAACTTCCTGGGAACCGACCAATACACCGGCTCCGACACCTACAGTTACTCCGCTTCCTTCTCCGACGGTGACAATCTCCCCTACTCCAAATCCCTAAGAACCTATTTGAAAAGTGTCATTGCGATCCCGAGCTTGTCGAGGGAGAAGCAATCCCGTGAT
>CAYGXQ010000013.1:0-10412 GCA_964354025.1 uncultured Gammaproteobacteria bacterium
GCTACTTTAACGGGAACCGGAGGGAAGATATCCACAAACATATACAAAAGCTGGAACCAGGACACTAATTTGGGAAAGTCAGGTTTTATACACAGGCGTCACTAATAACTTAATAAAAAGGATCCATGAACATAAACAAACATCTATTTCTAGTTTTACTTCCAAATACCGGATAAATAAATTAGTATACTTTGAAGTCTTAATTGATATCAATGAAGCCATAAAAAGAGAGAAACAAATTAAGGGCGGTTCGAGGAAAAAGAAAATAAAATTAATAACGGTTAATAATCCTCAATTCAAAGATCTATTCGAAGAAATTTGCAATTGAGATTGCTTCGTCACTTCGTTTCTCGCAATGACAGATTGTACGAAGGACAATCCACCTCGGGGGTGATCTTTCCTTGATATTAGGACAATAATTTCTGACCGTATTTCTTTAGAATTTGGTAAATTATATTATAGGATATATAATTACCAACATGGTTTCTCTTGAACGTGTTTCACTCTTATTTCATCAAGAAACAAAAAGTTGTTCACAAAAAAGAATCCTTTTTGTCACTCGACAAAAACTAAATACGATTGGAGGAGGTCAGCATGTTGATTTAGCTCTTATTAGGACGTGGGTTGGATCAGGAAGTCAGGTAGCTTTAATTTCGCCTTATATGCAGGATGATGAGTTTCATACGATGAAAGTGATAAAAGGAAGAAAGTGGTTACCTTTATCGGGACAAGAATTTCCTTTAGCTATACCTGGTTTAGATAACGAAATGCGAGAATATCATTCTGATATTAATATATTTGATCATCCTAAGGATGTTTGGAGTTTACAAGTTTTTTCTCATTTTCCAGAACAAGCAAGAAGAAGAGCGGTTTGTTTTTGGCAGGGTTTGGTCAGCCGATCAAAACCGGATGAAACGATTAATCACTCAGCTTGGTTAACAAGACCAAAAGACATAATGAAAGATAAATTACGTCCTGCATGGGAAGTTGTTCAGGAGAAGATATATTTACCATTTTGGAATTATCCTGGAGTGAGACATGGAGTGAGACATATAGCTGTATCAAAAGCAGTAGCAGGTACCCTTCGTGATCTCGGAGTGAAAAATGATATTTTTATCGTACATCCTCCAATACGTCCTGAATTTTGTTTTAACCCAGAGTTGCGTACTTCTTATAGAAGTGGATTGGAAAATGATTTTATTATCACGACAGTCTCACGTGTAAGTCCAGAGAAAAATTTAGAAAAAGTGATTAAACTCTGCAGATATTTACAGGAACATAAAGAACGGTTACTTGAAGGATCAAAATATTCCGGAATTATGGTACAACTTATTGGAGGCGCTAATGCCGAAAGTCAAGATTATTTAAATCATCTAGCAGGAGAATCAGCGGATCTGACTGAAGGTCAAGTCAGGTTTCGATTTCTGGGAGAGATGGGAGGAAAAGACTTAATAGGTAATTATAATGCTTCGGATTTGTTATTCCTTCCTTCTTATCGTGAAGGGTATTCTTTAGTAATTCGTGAAGCCCTTAAATGTGGGGTTCCGGTGATGGGTTATTCACGATGCGCCGCTTTTACAGAGTTTATGGAGGAAGCGAGAGATTTACCGGTCGGGATAGTAATACAAGATAGTACTTATCCACTTATAGAGGAGATTAGAAATCTGATTTATTCAGAGAGTTATAGAGAGTTATTACATGATAATGTACTAGCATATTCTTCGACGTTTCCCAATGAGAATGAATTCGCAAATAAATTTTTAGATTGTTGTTTGAATGGATGATCTTCCTTTGACACCTTAGGATTTTAAGAGGAATTTAATCGCTTCCTCGATATTTGGTTGTTCCATCAGTTTTATTCTCAACTTATTGGCCCCTTCGTAACCGGAGATATAGTTGCGGAAGTATTTCTTAAGCGGAGGGAAACTGGTATGGTTTCCATAATATTGTTTCGCCAGTTCCAGATGTTTAATTAATAATTTAAATTTTTCTTTTTGCGGGATCTTTTCCGGCTCTACCTTTTCATCAAATATCCAAAAATTACCGATCATTGCCCGGCCGATCATGATGCCGTCCAGTTTGTATTTTCCCGCCAATTCCTTTGCCTGATAGAGAGAGGTAACGTCGCCGTTTCCGATTATTAAAGTTTTGCTTTTTATTTGATTTCTCAAATTTACTGCCTTGCCGATTTCTTCCCAATTGGTTTTCTTTTTATCTGGGCCTGTTACCGTCTTGCCGTGGATAGTGATTACCGTTGGATTTTGCTCGAGTAAAAAGCCGATCCATTCTTCCGTCTCAATTTTGTCAAAACCGATCCGCGTTTTTACGCTAATAGGTATTTTTTCTGCTCCTTTTTTAGCAGCTTCAATAATATTTTTAGCCAAAGGATGATTTTTTATCAAAGCGCCGCCGCAGCCCATTTTAGTCACCGCGGAAACAGAGCAACCCATGTTCAGATCTATCCCGTCAAAACTCATTTTTACCAGCATTTTTGCGGTTTTGGTGAAATTATCAGGATTATTTCCCCAGATTTGGGCGACAATCGGACGTTGGCGGAGAGTAAATTTCAATTTTGGCATCAATCTTTCCCGGCCGTCAGAATTAAGTCCTTCCACATTGACGAACTCGGTGAAAAAGACAGCCGGCCGGCGGCAAAGAGAAAGCATTTCCCGGAAAACGACATCCGTTACCCCTTCCATCGGCGCCTGGATAAAGATTGGTTTCGTAATTGTTCGCCAAAAATTGATCATACTCAAATGATATTATAACCTAAAAATTCTTCCAGTCCTTGACAAGCCAATCAATTCAACTATATATTTAAATTAATGCACAGACAAAAAGGTGAGATTGGTTTAACCGTTGCTTTCTTCCTCATCGCCGCCTCTTTAGTCTCTACTGTCGCCGTCAACACCATCAAGAGCTTCAATCCCCAGAAAAGAGCCGCAGGTAATGCAGTAATCATCAGCAATGACCGCTCAACTTATCCCGCGCCCATCTCCTGTAACGAGATATGTAAAAATCCCCTAGTAATACCCAATGGCGGCACTTGTGAAAAAGTCGGTACCGATAATGACGCCACCAACGGCTACATGAAGACCTACTATGTGGATAAAAGTGAAGGAGGAAACAGTTACTGCGGCAATTATCTCGAACAACCCAACCAAACCTGTGCCAGTATTATTACCGCTAAAAGCGGTACTCCCGCCTGTCCAGATGATACAGGCAAACAGCTTCTGACCAACTGGACCAAATGCCGTTGTATACCAAATCCAACAGCTACTTCTGCTCCGATACCATCCAGTATACCTACCCCCACTAAAGTTCCTCATCCGCTTACCAACACGCCTGTTCCGCAAGCCAATATAAGGACATCATCTGTATCTTGTTCAAGTTATCAATATGAGCTGAAATGGGGTTCCTCGGGAACCGGTGACGGCCAGTTTAGCAGTACAAGCGGTATTGAAGGTATCGCGAGTGATAGTTCAGGTAATATTTATGTTTCCGATTCCGGAAATCACCGCATTCAGAAATTTTCTTCTTCCGGACAATTTACCGGGAAGTGGGGAAGTTACGGAACGGAGAATGGACAGTTCAATTCTCCTGGTGATATCGCCATAGACTTTGCTGATAATCTTTACGTGCTTGATAAAGGCAATTACCGTCTGCAGAAATTTAATGCCAGCGGCCAGTTTATTGATACGTGGAATGTTAGCGGTCAACGCTCGGGCGTCTCCTGGTCGGACGGTTTTCATTGGGAATATAATAATGGAGGATTGGCGGTTGACCCGGCAAATAATGTTTATGTTTTATTTGATGGATCAACAGGGCACTATCGTGTCCAAAAATTCAATTCCAACGGCCTTTTTCTAAAAGAATGGATTTTGTCAAGTGTTGGAACTGACAGTAATGCCATTGTTGCTGATTCAAGTGATTATTTTTATATCTTGATAGGCGATGGAAGTAAAATTGTCTATGTGAACGGTCAACCAGTGACTGTGCAAGGGGAATACTGCCGGATCCAAAAATACAACCAAAACGGTGAACTGGTGAAAGAATTTGGTTCCTGCGGGCAATATACGGCTGCTTCCGGTCAGTTCGGCTGGTCAAAAGGTCTGGCCATTGACGGTTCGAATAACCTCTTTTTAGCTGACAGAGAAAACTTCCGTGTCCAAAAATTCGATTCCAACGGCCAATTTCTAACGGCTATCGGTTCGAAAGGAACCGCTGAAGGACAGTTTCAGTCTATTGATTCCGCCGTGAAGGTGGCTGTGGATAATTCAGGTAATGTTTATGCCGTTGAGTCAGCCGGTAACGATTACAGACAGATTCAAAAGTTTAAGTGTTCTTCCATTGCTCCTTCCTTGACCCCCACTCCTACCGGTGGTGTTCCCACATTTACTCCCACCCGTACTCCCACGGTTACAATCACTCCGACTGTTGGAGGTCCTTCTGTTACTCCCACCCGGACACCCACTATTACTCCCACTATTACCAATGATTCTATTCTGAATCTTCCGTTTGATGAAGGAAAAGGGACCGTACTTTATGACGCTTCCGGTTACGCGAATAACGGTGCAATACAAGGTGGAATTAATTGGCAATCGGGTAGTACTTGCAAATATGGAACTTGTTTATTTATCGCAAGTGGCCAACACATTGATATTAATACTCATGAAATCCTCAGGCTAACCGGTCCATTTACCATTGCCGTCTGGATGAAACTACCTTATGTTCAAACTGCGGGTGTTATTGTGGCCATGGATGAAAATAAGTATGTTTTAGGATCTAACGTCGGTAATTATAAACTTTATGCAGTTGTTAATGGTACGGACAAGGCTTATGGAAACACTACAATTGATAATAATTGGCATCACGTAGCAGTGACTTACGATTCCTCAAATACCGTAAAACTATATCTTGACGGCACCATTGATAATGGTACGGGTGAGACAAAATCCTGGACTTTTGACTCCACGGGACAGTTATCCATTGGAGCGAAGGAATCTGGGGTAGACTATATCTACAGCTATATCAATAGAGTAAAAATCTGGCAGAGAGCTTTATCGGCGCCGGAGATTGCAACCGACTACGGTGCTATTCCGACTGTCAGACCGACAGTCACGCCGAGTCGGACACCGACTGTGACACCCACAAATACGAGGATTCCTACACGAACTCGGACTCCTACTCCTATCGGACCGACGTTGACGCCGACTATTACTCTGACACCGACACCCACCCATGTTCCCGGTGAATGTTATAGGGAAGGAGAAATAAAAGCATACGGGTACGATCCTTGTTGTATTCCTCCAATTCCAACGCCGACATTAGTGGATACATGGACGGCATATGTCCGATATCCAGAGACGGGGTATACTTGCGGAGGTCCAGTTCCGGCAACCCGTACTTGCATCGCCTGCGGTAATGGTGTTTGCGGTTTGGGTGAAAACTGGTGCAATTGCATCGGCGATTGTTCCGTTGACTATTATGTGGCTTTAAATGGTTCTGATACATTACCCCCTCCCTTTCCTCCTGGATGGATAAATTATTGCATCAATTCCATCTATCCTTGCCGGACAATTGACCACGTACTACATAACTTGCAAGGCAGACCTCGACATTTGATTAAAGTTGCTTCAAACGGTGATGGTACCTATCCAGGTTTTACCGTTAACCAGTGGAATGCGACGATCAGCGGAGGATGGGACAATTCCGATCCCAATAATTGGGTAAAAACAAACACCAAAAGTATCATTGATGGTGGTGGTGTGAACAAGTGTATAACTGCTGGTGGTACTGGAGTAACTACAGTTATTGAAGATTTAGAAATACAAAGCTGCACAGGTACAGGTAATGGTGTTGCTGTTGCTGTTTCCCATACGACGATTATCCGTCATAATATAATTCGCAATAACACAGCTACCGGTTCGGGTGGTAGTATTATTCATTGCTTAAATTGTTCTTCAATTGAAAGTAATGAAATCTACAGTAACACGAGTTCAGGTTCAATTATTTATGGGCAAGATTATATGAATTCTGTTAAGAATAACCTTATATATGGTAATACAATTACGGCCGGAGGTTATGGACCGATTGCACTTTCTATTTATAAAAGCAGTGGAACGACTACTTGTCCGCCGGTTTGTACAACAAGTATGATTTCCAATAATACTATCGATAATAACACCGGAGGTGAGGCTGTTATATATGTCTATGGTGGATCGTCAGCCAATACTTCTTACAATGTCTATGCTAAAAACAACCTTATCTCCAATCACAGTATTTGTGATTTCAAATCTGTGAGCGCTTACAGTGTTCTTCATTACGCCAATAACTTAAGATATCTTAACCCAACCACAGCTTGTGCTGGTACGTCTGACGATGGAGGAAACAGTTCCACCACTACCAATCCCTATATTGGTTCCGGCAACTACCATCTCAATTCGTTACCTGCACCAACCAATGCCGCTAAAGACGCCGGCGCTAATCTCTTAAACGAAACTCCGCCTGACATAAGGAAAGTTCTTAATGATATCGACGGTCAATCCCGTCCTCAAGGTTCTGCCTATGATATCGGTGCGGATGAGTATTATTCTGCCGGTTTGGGAGCCATGGGAGTTCCTGCTTCTCCCACACCGACTAAGAAACCGACTTCTACCCCCACTCCCCGTTTAACCGCAACTCCCGCCACGAGACCAACAATTACTCTTACACCTAATCCAGCTAGTACTATACCCGGTTTAGTCGGTCTTTGGCGATTAGATGAAGGAACAGGAACTGCAGCTAATGATAGCAGCGGTAATGGTTTAAACGGCACTTTGGGAAGTAGTCCATCAGCACCAATTTGGACCAGCGGTCGCTTTGGTAAAGCCTTAAGTTTTGATGGAAGTAACGATTATGTCAACATTGCCGACAACAATGTATTTTCAGTAACTACCACACAACAATTAACCATCGCCGGCTGGTTCAAAAAGAATACACTTGGCGTCTGGGGGTATCCAATAAGTAAACGTCGGGGCGCAAGTAGCTACGAGTGGGATATTCGTACGTATACTGATAATCGAATTGGCTGTGTTTTACTGACAACAGCTGGTGCTAATTATCTGAGTACTGGGTCGTCAAGTCCTGTCTATACCGCCACGGGGCAATGGCACCATATCGCCTGTACAATCAATAATTCTCCTCCCAAAATGATTTTATATATCGATGGTGTTGCAGTTGATACAAAGACGACTACTTCTGGATCCCTTGTTAATGGTACTGCCCCGGTCCGTATCGGTATAGACGCCAATGGTGATGGACCAATCAATATTACCGCCGATGATGTTAGGATTTACAACCGTGCTTTGACATCATCTGAAGTAAATAAATTGTATACTGCTTCTCAAAGTGTGCTGGGAAAATCAACAAAAGAAAATGTCTGGCAGATTATCAGCTCTTTCTTTAAGTCATTGTGGAGAGAATAATAGATAAATGGATTGACATTTTATTATAAAAAGAACTTCTGACAATAATTGTTTTATTAAGTATTGACAAGCTAATCAATTCAACTATATATTTAAATTAATGCACAGACAAAAAGGTGAGATTGGTTTAACAGTAGCTTTCTTCCTCATCGCAGCCTCTTTAGTGACTACGGTAGCGGTAAACACCATCAAGAACTTCAATCCCGAAAAAAGAGCCGCTTCTCCGGTCACTAAAGGCGTTATCAATGACTTCAGAATTCCTGATGCTAAATCTCCTCTTGAAGACAGCCCGTTTCCCATCACAGGGACAATGGAAAAGATAACGGGATATAAACCGGTAAGCTCGTTGACGCCAACACTCAAAAGAGGTCAATGGTATTCAGTACCGGTAATAATGCCAGATTCCCCATATCCGCAAAGATTGGATTCTTGTGACACATTCTGTAAAACCAAAGGTACTGACTGGTCTTGTACGAATAGTTGTCAGAGTGTTGGATCTCCTTATGGACAATTAGCCTTAATATACAGTACACAACAAAGCTCAGCTAACATGTCAAACTCCTGTACGGAAGTTCCCAGATGCACTGGTGGTTGTTTTGTCACCAGTCAAGACTGCTGTTGTATACAAACAACTCCCACTCCCACCGGTGGTGTTCCCACATTTACTCCCACCCCTACTTTCTCCATTACTCCCACTCCGACACTGCCTCTTTGTTCAAAACCGGTTACACTCATGTATACTCTTGACCGGTCAGGCTCAATGGGTTATGCCTTTGGAGTTACTGGTACTCCTACCGGTACTCCCACTCCTCGGCTATCTGCACTGAAGCTAGCCGTCCAGAGAGTCGCCCCGCAGATTAATTACCCCGGTTCCGTACAGGGAATGGTCAGTTTTGCGGATACCGCGCGTGTGGACGTCAATATAAATGTTACACCTCCGCCTAATTACACCGCTGTCATCACCGCGGTTAACGGTTTAACTGCCAGTGGAGGCACAGATATCTTAGCCGGTTTCAACCTTTCTAAAACCCAACTCCTAAATAAAACCAATCCCGTAATCTTGTTTGTGACGGACGCTGATATTTCTCCCACTCCGGCTTACCAACTGGTAACGGCGATCAATGCCGCCCAAGCTGATCCCCAGCTTGCCGGTCTTAAAGTCTTTGCCATTGGTGTTGATCTCAACCCGACCCGTCAAGGATATCTGTCGCAAATTGCCGCGGCCGGAGATGGCAGTTGGGGCAATGCCACTGACCCGGCTGGACTGGATACGTTGGTGCAGTCGATGGTTTCCATAATCTGCAACTACACTTTGCAGGTTAATGTTGTTGGCAGCGGTTCAGTGGTTGAAAACCCGGATCAACCAAGCTATCCCGCTGGCACAGTTGTTACTCTGACAGCCAATCCCAACCCAGGCTGGACCTTCACCAGTTGGTCCGGTGATCCTGATTGTACTGACGGTAAAGTCACCATGAACAGTAATAAAACCTGTACGGCGACGTTTACCATTATACCGACTGTTACTCCGACCAAAAGTCCTGCAAATTTATCCACTTCCGTAAAAATCGCAGTCCCTACCATTGTGACGCAAGTAGGACAAACAATAACTTATACGATTACTCTCAACAATTCCGGTCAGCAAACGGCAACAAACGTTGTTTTGAATGACCCAATTCCCCTTGGTACGAATTATACCTCAGGTTCGGTAATTGGCGGCAACTGGAATTCTACTTTGAAACAGATTGAATGGACAGGATCAATTCCAGGCAATAGTACTCATACAGTGACTTTTAAAGTCACGGTACCAATTATTGAGCCGGCCACTGTTCACAACGTGGCGCATCTTTGGCTTAATGGTCAACAATTGCCGGATCTGACAGCCGATACACAACTCAGGCCCCCGACACCTACTCCCACTTTAAGCCCTGCTGATTTTTCAACGTCTTTAAAGATAGCCAGTGTTGATGTTATTAACAAGGCTGATTATATTTCCTATACAATTACTTTAACTAACACCGGCGGTATGACTGCCAGTGTGTTTGTGACTGATTCTATCCCTACAGCCACGACTTACGTGGAAGGTTCCGTTTCCGGCGCAGTTTGGAATCCGTCATTAAATAGGATAGAGTGGACCGGTTCAATCTCTGGAGGCGGATCTGCCAGTTTTTCATTCACGATCTTTGCAAGTCTTGACTCTGATGTTGTAGTTAACAGAGCAGATGTCAACGTCAATGACGTACTTGATCGTACTTTAACCGCACGAACCCGTATCTGGCCAGCCGGATCTGTTGGTAATACTCCCACGCCAACTAAGAAGCCAACTCCAACTCCCACCAAGAAACCGTCAGCATGGACTAATTTCTGGAAGAAAATGATTCTCCGGAGGGGGTTATAACTCGCATCACTAGGTGATTTAGCTTTAGTTTCCCCGTCATCTCGACTGATCCCGACTCAGTCGGGAGAGTGGAGAGATCTTCTTGCTCAAATGGTCAGTTTTTTGTTAAAATTACGGTTAAGCAAGGCGAGAAGTCAGACTTCTCAGCCGAGTTTGACTCGGCGCGTTGGCGAAGTGTCTCCCTACGGGAGATCTGCCGAAGGCAGAGTAACTCATGTTTTACGTTTATGTATTAAAATGTTCAAATAAAGATTTATATATTGGATATTCAGATGACCTTAAACGCAGATTACATGAGCATATAAATGGAAATGTAAAATCAACAAAAAGTAAATTACCTGTAATTCTGATATATTATGAGGCTTATAAAGATAAGAGAGATGCTACAAAAAGAGAGTATAATTTAAAAACAGGACAACAGAGGGAATTACTTAAGGAACATTTAAAATATTCAACTATTTAAGGCGCGTTGGCGAAGTGGTAACGCGGCTGTCTGCAAAACAGTTATGCGCCGGTTCGATTCCGGCACGCGCCTCCAAAAGAGGAAAAAA
>CAYGXQ010000013.1:10512-34634 GCA_964354025.1 uncultured Gammaproteobacteria bacterium
GTCTCCCTACGGGAGATCTGCCGCAGGCAGACAAAACAGTTATGCGCCGGTTCGATTCCGGCACGCGCCTCCAAAAGAGGAAAAAAGTAGTCTGTCTCCCTACGGGAGATCTGCCGCAGGCAGACAAAACAGTTATGCGCCGGTTCGACTTGCCCCGAAGTTGCGCTCCTCCGACGCGAGGATGTAAACCTCGGGAGGAGGTAAGCATACTTTGGGGTTCTCGCTCGAGCTTTAAAATATGTCAGTAGAACACGGTCATCATGGTCATGGAGAATCCCCGTCGGTCGTCGGGATAATACAGGTGCTTATTCTTGCCTTTTTGGGCATCAGAGCTTATACTGAACCGGTCGAAGAAATGGTAAAATGGGCGGTACAAGGCGACGGGGGACACGGTCATTAAGGGCATTGGTTTCAGCGGTACCCGCGCAAAATGCGCGCTTAGTTCATTGGTAGAACGCTTTCCTGATAAGAAAGAGGTGCATGGTTCGATTCCATGAGCGCGCACAAGAAGCGCATTTTTGGCGGGCTGATAAGAAGGAGGTGCCAGGCTTGTCCCGCAAATGCGCTCTTGCGAGGCGAGGACAGAAGACCATCGCGAGTAAGTAAGCATTGTGGGGTCCGACTCCTAGGCAGCCCACTTTTTTTAATTTGTCCTCCAGTTCCCCAGCAGTTTATTCAGGTCACTCTCATTGGTAATACCGTCTCCGGTGATATCATTCAGGTTCGTCATCCATTTGCTAAGAAGGGCGTTTAAGTCGCTTTCATTTATTTTCAAGTCGCAGTTGAAGTCTCCGAAAGAAGCCCGGGAACAGGTGGGGGGAGTGGGAGTTAGAGAAAGTGAAGCACTAGGATTAGCAAGACGGTAAACATGGACGGCCAGAGGATCGAAAGTATCGGTAAAAGAATTATTGGCCACCGTTAAAGTGCGGTTTTCAAAAAGCACCTGAACCGTATTGATTCCCGCAGGGACGTTATCGAATCTAGCCCCGACCGTATCGCCATTTGAGTGATCTTGAGCGATATTAACGGTAAAAAGTATCAGGTTATCTAAATATTTCTTCTGAAGATACTGGATAGAATCATATCGGACGAGACCGGTTTCCCCGTCAGTATGAAAATAGCCGACTGGCGGTGATTTTGCCGGACCGGAGATCACTGTCAGACTAATAGGGCTAATAGTTGGAGCAATCTCCGGTTCCAAAATGACGTTTGTCAGGGGGAATGTAAGGGGAAATTCAGGTTCAAAAAGCTCTTTCCTTATTTTAGTAATCATAGGGCTAAGCCATTCGGCTACGTCTCCCTGGTTATATTCAAACATCCAGACTCCCTGGCTGCCGCCGATAATTCCTTGATAAATATCATTTCTGAGTTCTTCGGCGGTTGGTACATGGAAGGTAGTGTCATAATCTGCCGGATCGAAAGTCCCGCTGATATGACCGATATCGCAATATTTTATCTTATTCTGATAACAGGCTCTTTTAGCCATCCTTATGCCCCGGGTAACTACCGCCCTGATTCCGTTGTAGTCTTTATTCGGGTAAGCGGCTACCCAAAGCACGTTGACGCCGACATTTGTAGCATAGGAGGAAACAACAGAACCGTCGGTCGTACCGGGATTGCCATAAACAGGATGAAGAGGGTCATTGGTTTTGATGGTCGCTGTTAGTGGTTTAGCGATAGATAATGGTGCTTCGTCCGGTATATACCAGGCATACAAAGCCGGGTGGTTTTTAACCGCGTTTACCAGAGCGGCCAGCGCGGGTAAATTATTAGCCATATCCCTGTTAATTTCAATGATGCCTTGAAGTTTATTGGCTGAAGCCGTATCCAGATAACTTCTGATGGCGGTAGAAGTCATATTGCCTGGATAACGGTGAACGGCGTTGGCCCCTGTGTTGGCTACTTTGGGAAAATCAGGCGGGTCAGCATACATAAACCCAAAAGGAAAAAAGCCCAGACCAGCCGGTGATGATGGTGTAGGAGTTGTCGGCCGCGGTGTGACTGTCGTGGTTGGTGTCGTGGTTCGTGTCGGTGTCGGCGTCAGTGTTGTTATCGGTCCGGGGGTAGGCGTCCGTGTCGGCGTCGGGGTAGAACCGGCCGCGCCTTCAAACGTTTTAACCGAATTTACGATAAACTGGCCTAAACCGACAATATCTTTATTACTAGTACAAACACTAGTACGTCCTCCGTTTGCCAAAAGGTGACCAAAAGCCCGGTTAGGGTGATTACCACCCCACTGATAACTGGTATAAAGAGAGTTACTTCCATCGCAGGTTGCATAATTAAAAACATCCCAGATGAAAATATTCGGATGGGGACTGCCATCATTTAACCAGGTATTTTTAACCCAATTGGCAAAATCCCGATCAGCAGGTGTTCCGCTCACGCTCGGGAAAAGCGTCCAGACAATAAATATTTTTGAAGGAATTCCGGGCATTGAACCGTTAAATTTATCAAATTCAGTTTTCAGGGCGTTGTAATAAGTTCGATCCTGGTTATGGTCACTTTTTCCCGAGGCGGTGTAACAATGCTTAATTACGATCACGTCGTAATTGAAATCACTGATGCTGCAAATGTTACCGATATTGCCTGCGTCCCCGGGTTTGGGTGCACCGCTATTACAACCTGAACCAACTAAAATATTCCAATATTCAAGAGGGTTATTTCCAATTCCTCCGGGCCATTCCTTTTCCGAAATCACAAAATTTTCCCGCGGTGTTTGGGAGTTATTGTAAGTATTAAACCAAGAGGGTAAGTCACTGCATGATCCGTCAGTGCAATTACTATCAACCGTGCCGTCATATGGATCACTAAGGTTATTTGCATAAACAATCCGGCCAACCGAATGGTGGGTAAAAAGAACCCGGTTGTGAGTAACAGCCAGACTCGGAGATATGGCAAGTTTAAAGAACACAAATAAAAATACCGCCAGACCCAGAGCGATTTTAAAAAAGAAACCGGTTCTTTCTTTCACTGATTCCATCTCTAATTCATTCTACAACGGATAATTAATAATTGGCAATAACAATTCATGTAGTTATTCAGTTCTTCCCGAAACATCTGTCATTGCGAGTCCCGACGTCACATCGGGACGCGGCAATCTCTATAAATTGCTTCACTACGCTCGCAATGACACTTCCACTGGGAAATACTGAATAATTACCAATTCATTATTGCGTCTTCCAACTCCCCAGCAGTTTATTTAAATCACTCTCATTCACGATATTGTCTCCGGTGAGATCATTCACGCTTGTCATCCATTTCCCAAGTAAGGTATTTAGGTCGCTCTCATTTATTTTTCCATCGCAGTTGAAATCGCCGGAAGAAGCAAGGGAACAGGAGGTTTGATATTCATAAGCGCCGATGTCGTAGGCTGCGCCCTGAGGACGGGAAATACCATTAAAATCATTTATTACATAAGTTAAAGTCAAACCGGCATCAACGGCTATAGAAGTTGATTGGAGTTTTAAATCCGGAGGATTAGATCCCAAATTTACAAATAGAGGATTGCCAACAAGACTGTTGGTTTCATAGCCAAGACTTTTAAAACCGTTTAAGCTATAACAGGTCTCTGGATCAATAAGACAGTATTTATAGGGGGTATCTGGGGTTAAGGCAGTTGGGTTAGCGTAATATAAATTATTACTGGAGTTAAATCCGTCTTGGCTGTTTCTATGTAAATAAACTAAGGGGCCTTTGGCAGTGTAAACAATGTTGTTTTTGATAGAACCATTTTTAGAGACAAAGCGGATTACTTTACAATTAGCACTAGAGCAGGATGAACAATTGGAACAATAATCCGGATCATTTGGATTTGAATGCAGAGAGCAGTAATCCAAGACGGTTTGATCAAGATTTCCAATAAGTCCCCAGTAGGCTTCCTCAATCACAAATTCAAAAGTATTATCACCTGTGGTAAACGGCCGATGGTTAGCGATGGTATTGTTATAGATAGAAAAGTCCTGCCAACCTGCAGCCACGAATGTGGCCCAAGAGGAGGTGTAATTATAGACTAAATTATTCCGGATAGTGATATTTTTGGCATTAGACCTTTGTTCTATAGGAAGGATAGGGTTTGTTTCTCCAATAAACTCATCAGAACCATAATTTTCGCCACAATTACCTTCATCTGGTCCACCGTCTGAGCCAAAGACTATTGAGGCATCTGGAGCTGAGATATCATGAAAAATATTTTTTTCGACGATAATATTTTTGGCACCACCTTTTATCTGAATGCCATCTCTGACATTAGAAATATCATTATTTTGGTAAAGGGAATTTATACATCCAACGCAATCAATCGCATCGCCTTGGTTGGTGGTTGCGCCGCAGTCGTAAATTTCATTTCCAATCAATTGAGTATTTTTAGTCTTAAGATCGCGAAAACAGTCTTCGGTGCCGGAATTGTGAAACACATTGTTTTGGAAAATGATGTTAGTGCTATGATATAATTGGACAATCGATTCATTCCGACCGCCACCATCAATTTCAATTCCAATCATTTTTCCGTATTGACCATCAATACCAATACCACGATTAATGATGACGGTACCAGTGGAGTTGGGGTCTTTTTGCATGGTGATATAGCTACCGGTCGAACCGTTAAGATTAATATTTGGTCGTCCATCATAGGTATTAAAATAGGAAGGGTCATAGGTTCCGGCTTTGAAAAATACCGTATCTCCGGGTTTAACCACGGCTTCTGCTTTTTTCCATGTTTTCCATGGGGAATTTACGGTTCCACTATTGGAATCGTTGCCCGTGGTGGAAACATAATAATCAGTAGCCCACGCCTTTTCGGGCAGTAAAAGAAAAAATGAGGCAATAATCAATAGAATAAAATATTTTTTCATCATGATGTTTTCCAATTCCCCAGCAGTTTATTTAAATCACTCTCATTCACGATATTGTCTCCGGTGAGATCATTCACGCTTGTCATCCATTTCCCAAGTAAGGTATTTAGGTCGCTCTCATTTATTTTTCCATCGCAGTTGAAATCGCCCTGAGATTTTAAGGAACATGAGGTTTTCCAATTTATCTCGCCGGTGTTTGCCACCCACGGATCGTTCAAAAGCTCCGAAGCCTTATACTGATTGACGATAGCGTAAGTACCGCTCCAGGGCAAAAAGTAAATTGTATTGGGGATGTATTTTTTTATTTGTTGAATTAAGATTGCATAATCAAATGAATTTTTTGCCGGTTCGAAACCGCCGCTTCCAGGTCCAAATTCAGTAATGGCAAATGGTTTAGGATGAGAGAAAAAAGACTGGTAAATTGCGGCGTAATCTGAATCTGCGGCGGTTAAATTCTTAAACATATCCTCCCACGATCCGTAATAGTCGGGGTGATAGTAATAATCTAATCCAACAATATCAACAACGTCGTCACCGGGATAATACGAATCCGGTTTACCAATACCTAAATAATAATTAGCAGGTGAGAATACCCATAATACATTATTTATTTGTTTGTCTTTGTAATAATTAAAAACGTGGCGCCAAAGAGCTTTATATTTTGTCGCGTGATCGGCAAATTGTTGGGTCGTCCAATTTTCTCTGGCTGTCCACCACATCCATGAAGTGCCATTCATTTCATGAAAAGGACGGAAAAGAACGGAGACGCTGGGGTTGGAATTTTGTAAATCCAATAAATAATCTGCTTTGGTGTCTAAATCCTTATGAAATCTAATATAGGCAAGGTTATTTTGATATTGAGGCTCGTATAGTTCAGCTAAACCGTTTGCGCCAATGTTTAGATCGGAATTGTGGCCGCAATTAGTATAAGGGGGAGTGGCGACGCAACTGCAATAAGCATTATTTGATCCGCAATTGACAAAACAATTCACACCGTCACCGGACCAGGGGTTAGTTATGTGCCAGGAAATCGTCACTAAACCGCCTTTATTCCAATGTTCTTTGATTTTGCTAAGCATACTGTTGTTATCGGAACCACAATAAGAGAAATCAGCGCCGATTAAGCCGATGGTTTGCTTGGGGGTGGCGTTAACATTAGTAATATAGGTATCGTATCTTTCAGGAAATGTCCCGTCGACGCTGGAGCCAACGTGTTGTCCCGAAATAACTCTGTTTTCTGTTTTGGAAGGAAGGCTGAAGAAATAATTAAGCAATTGCCTGGTTTCCAGTGTGGCATTGGGATTGGCTGGTAAAATAGCCCACGCCTTTCCCGGCAATAAAAGAAAAAACGAGGTAATAATAAAAAATATAAAATATTTTTTCACAGCGTCGTCCATTTCCCCAGCAGTTTATTCAAATCACTCTAATATACTTTTTCATCTGAATCCCGGTATACGTAAAATATCATAACCGACAACGCGAAGAAGGAAAACAGAGAAGATGACCAGGAAGAGGCCGATAAGAGAATAGAGGATAGTATCCTTGCCGTTTTTCAGTTTCTTCGGATCTCCTGAGGAGGTTAAGATCAGTACGCTTCCGTACAAAACAGAGAGGAAAGCTATTCCTCCGCAGATCCCAAAGACAATTCGCATCATCGACTGGACAAATACTCCCGGCACAGTAGAAAGACAGCCCAAGACAGTATAGTAATGCTTAGGGGTAGACAAGCATGTCATACAGGCATCCCAGTTGGGAGGTTTATTCTCCGGATCATCCTGACACCAGCCGCATGGATCACATGATGGCTGGCCGGTAGGCAACAGGGCAAAGTTGATCATGGTGGTAGGCGTATGGATCAAAGATGAAGTTGGCGTCGGGATGGAACCGGTAGTAATTGGAGTAGGTGTCGTAGCAGAAGCACTAATTGTCGGTGTTGGTGTATTACCCAGAGATGAAGTCGGAGTCGGAGTACTATAGGCAGTAGCCCCATAAACTCCATCCAGAGTCTTCCAAAGTCCACCCATGGATTCCCAGGTGACGCTTATCTTTTCTCCTAAAATGCTTTGGGTTTCACTTTGAATACGGTCTTCCATGGGAAATGGCCAAAGCGTTTTTCCATTGGAAACTCCGTTGACTGTTTGATAAAGTACTTCAGCGCCGATATCAGCTCCGTTCTCTCCTTTACCTTTTAACGCTGACGGAGGAAAAAGATACGCCCCTTTACCATATTTAGCCGTGTCATAATTCGGATTAATACTTGTCTCTCCGGTTCCCTGCGTGGTGCCGGAATATCTTGTCGCCACGTTGAAAAAATTATTATATTGGTGATCCAAACTGATGCTGCTTTCTTGAGCTCGATTAATTCCGATTGAACTGTTTAAAATTGAGGTGTTTTTCAAACTGCCGTTGATAGTGAATGACGGATTGCTGCTGTCATGGCTTTGACTGACGGCCATTTGGTGGTTAACCAGCGTAAGGCGATTCATAATAAAGCCATCATCAACTCTTTGAAAAATTCCAGTATAGGGTGTACCAAAGCCCTGGGTGGTATTATTACCAACAAAGACAGAGTTTTCAACACTGTTTCCGTGGAGCTGGCCATTAGCAGAGATAACATTAAGTCCATGATAATCATGGCCGTAAAAAACACTGCCAAAAGTTCGGTTCCGATCAACCCGATAACTACCATTCCATGTGGCGTACCAATACTGGTTAATATCGACCAAAATACCTGAAGGTCTTCTGGTGCCAACGCAGTTTTCGATGAGAGAATCAGATGAGCCGTAAATTTGCATGAAATCAGCCCCCGTATTATTGTTGCCATTTTCGCTATATCTTCCCCAGCAGCGGCGGAAAGTAACAAAGCTTGATTCATAAGCAAGATACATATTTCTTCCCCGCCCCGTTGCGGCCGTGTCTTCCAGCGTTATGTGATTCGAGCGGTATATTTCAAAAACATGATCTGCATAATCCGGACCAGCTTGATAGGCAGAGACTCTGCTTAATTTAATATTGCTGGAGTTCTGGATACCAAAGACCATATTTTCAGAATGATGACAGACAATACCCTCGACATTTACCCAAGAGCTGTTGCTTATATTACAGGGTCGATTTGTGTTTTGGCCGTTAAAAAACACTTTTCCGTCATTGACGGCCCTGATAGTTAAAGGATTGGCAGAACTACAAGCAGCATTGACGATTAATTCACTGTAGGTGCCGTCAACCAAAGCGATTGTTTGCCCGCAGTTTGCAGAAGAATATGATAAAGCAAAGACTTTCTTTGATGAGAAAATAAAAAGAGAGAGAATCAGAAAAAATAAGATAAATAATTTATGATGCATTTTTATTATGTCTTCCAATTTGCCAACAGTTTATTCAAATCACTTTCATTGACAATATTATCTCCGGTGATGTCTTTCTCGTTTGTCATCCATTTACTAAGAAGGGTATTCAGATCAGACTCATTGATCAGATTATCGCAGTTGAAGTCGCCGGAAGAAGCAAGGGAACAGGAGGTTTGATATTCATAAGCGCCGATGTCCGGAGAGCTATCTCTTTGTGTACCAAAAAAATCATGTGTAACTTCAGACAGAACCGTACCCGTGTTTCTTGCCGAAGAGTTCGACTGCAGTTTGAACCAATCACTGGTCAATTGGCCGGCAACAAAAGTACCGGTTTTCGTCAGTAGCTGACTGATAAGAGTAGCGTTGTTAGTGAGGTTAATTGAATTGGTACCCATTGTGCCGGAAGGCGGCGTTTTCGACCAGAGATTGTTGGAGAAAGTGAGACCGCTTCCTGAAACCTGGGCGATATCTTGTTGATCTTCCTGAAGAAAAATATTATTGATTATCCTGCTATTCGGATGTGGTCCTCCAAGTATTTGCATATTCGGAAAATCTCGGCTATTTACAAAAGTATTGTTGGCAATTAAATAATTGTTAAGCCCGGAGACACCGCCTGCCCAGAAATATAAATTGCGTTCGTTGCCTATAACCAGGTTGTTAATGATGGTAATATTCCTTGTGGATGAACTGACTTCATCTGCCAGTCCGATGCCCGGAGTATCCTGCCTACCCGCTCTTTGGGTCGGGCTGTCAGGCGTTAAATAAACCAGGTTTCGCTGGAATAAAACGTCGGTGGCGTCCGAAATGTATACATTGGCAGACCAGTTATTAAAAACAACATTATCTTCCATCACGATATGGTGCGTTTCAAACGCCGACAGGCCTTCGCCCCAATTATCACAAATAACATTTCCCCTGATGGTATTATAGCTTGAATTATTACGGCAGGCGTTAAGCCCGCCAGCCCAATATGGACCATGGTTAGGATTGGCATATCCGCCGTCCCATTCGGTACCGTTATACCAGACACTTGAATTTTCAACCAAATTATTCGTTCCCTGCAGGCGAATACCGCTTCCAAAATTATGATGAGCAAAAACGTTCCGGACTTCATTATTTCTTCCCTGAACCAGAACGCCAACGCCACTGGCAGAATTTCTGGTTTCAATTCCAACCAGCCTGATATAACTCCCGGATAACACAACCAAATCAGAATAACCTGTCCCATTAATTATTGCCGGACAATGATAACTGTTGTTGCCGCATCTTTGGCCGTAAGAAACAGTCGGACACTCATGTTCGGCGCGGATAGTAACCGGATTAGAACTTGTACACGACAGGCTTACGTTCAAATTTGAGTTATAGATACCGTCATGCAAAATTAAGGTATCGCCGCAAGAAAGTTGACTTATTTTGGAGTTGAGATTGTCACCCGGGGAGGCATAATGTTCATTTGCAGAAGGAGTAGGTTGGGTACCTTTACTCAAGGTAACTTCATCAATTTTAATTCCGTTGATGTCATGCGCGGTGAGATGAAGAGTATTGCCGTTAACTTCCACTTTGACGTAGTTGTAACCACCGACTGATTTGTTTACAAACCAATCAGTAGTATTTGCTCCGAGAGGAGATCCCCCATAACCGCCGGAAATGATTTCCATTCTGCCCTGATTTGGCTGACTGCCATATTCTGATACTGGTGAGTTAATACTAATATTGCGGTTAAGCGGTTTCGTACGCATATAGTGGTGACTATGACCGTTGAATATCATATCGACACCATAATCATCAAACGCCTGCCACCAGGTACTTAAATATGGATCCATTTCCCGTTGATCAACTCTGGTGTAAAAAGGTTTATGAAAGAAAACAAATTTCCAGGTTTGTTGGCTATTTTGCAGTTGGTTGCGCAGCCAGGTGAGTTGGGTAGCGACAACGGCATTTTCCGAATCCAAAACGATAAATAAAGCGTTGCCGTAGACAAAAGAATAGTATCTGCCATTATTCGGTAAAACAAACTGGTCGTCACGAAACCCCCACTTAATATCCCAACCACATTCATGATTGCCGCAAGCGTGATAAATTAAATTTTGTTCGATAAAAGATTTACCATAGGAAAACCAATTATTCCAATCAGTGGCACTGTCACCCGCATCAACGACGTCGCCGTTAATGAAATGGAAATCAACATCTTCGTTTAACAAGCGAGTTGCCATTTGACCCCACATTGTTGGGAGCTGTCCTGTATCTGGAGCTTGACTGTCGCTGCCGGCAATAAAGGTGAAATGGTTTAAGTTGGGATTCGTGGCCGTAGTGAAAGTTTTATCAACTGTCCAGGAGCCGTCATTGATGGAGTAATGCAGAGTTGAGTTGGGATTGAGCGCGGGAAAAGTGTAATTGTAGAGATAACCATTATAATTACTCCGTCTAATTCCAGAAAAAGTGCCCTGTTCATATTGACTATTGTATCCCCAACGGATAGTGCTACTGGTGGCCGTACTTTGCCAGGTGACAGTCAAACCCTGCAGGGCAGTATTGGTGGTACCAAAACGTATCTGGTCAACATTTGCATAACTGACAGCGGGAAAAATAAATAAAAGCCATAAGAAGGTAAGAATGGTAAATGATAACCGTTTAAGATTAAAAATGTTTAATCTTTTTATTTTCATATCGCTTTCCAGCTCCCCAGCAGTTTATTCAAATCACTTTCATTGACAATATTGTCTCCGGTGATATCATTCAGGTTTGTCATCCATTTACCCAGAAGCGCATTCAGATCAGACTCATTGATCAGATTATCGCAGTTGAAGTCGCCGGAAGAAGCCAAAAGGCAGGAGGAAGGAGTCGGAGTAGGGGTTCTGGTTGGAGTTGGAGCTCCGGGAGTGGGTGTTCTGGTTGGAGTCGGAGTTGGGGTCCGTGTAAGCATCGGTGTTGGAGTTCTGATAGGTGTCGGAGCGGTTGTCCCAGTTTCAAAACTATGAATCCATTCTTCGACATTGGTATAACCATCGCCATCATCGTCTCCGTTGGGATTGGTAGGTATATTAAGACTGCGATTGGTACTAGTTGGATTGGGATAACCACCGACATAATTTTGGTTATCAATAATGCTACCGGTTAAATCACGAACATCCCGGATAATACGTTCATCAATGGAATCTCTGTCCCAAGGCCTGGCCCCAGCCCCACTTAAAACCACTGACTCTACCTGATTACTGGGATAGACTGTTAAATTATTTAACCAAGCCTCGCTTGGTGGTTGATTGACCCGCATACTGCTATTATAATAGCTATCAGTATATAAACTTACAGGGTTGGTGATATTATTTTGGATAGAAACAGTATCATGAATATAAAATTCTGATCCGGCTTTGATATAGCTGGCAATACCGATTCCAAATCCACGGTCACTGGTATCTCCCTCAGGTTTAATTTTGATGACATTGCCAACAACGCTGGCAGACATAACTCCGTCAATATTCTCATTGTTTTGAAAATGAATCGCAGCATAACCGGGATTATAAATTAAATTATTCAGAATAATGGTGCTGGTATCATTTTTTGTCAAAGGATTCCTAAAGTCATTATGGGCAAAAAGATTGCCGATTATTGCTGCTTTTTGGACATGATCGCCAATCAACATTCCGGTTGAGTGTGCCCCTTTAGGATGAATTGAGTGCTGTAACGCTTCACTAATAATATTGTTGCTAAAGGTTAAATCATGGGTAGTGGCAAACCAGGTGCTGGCAGTTTCGTCAACTGCCCAACTGATGGAACAATGATCAATGACGATATTATAAACACTGCTGTTAGAAGAAGCCAGATCAATGCCATCTTTGTTTTCGCCGGGACTATTATCACGATACGGTCCCTGATTACCGGGTCGAATATGCAAGTGTTGAATGAGGACATCGTGGGTCCTGACGCTGACACTATCATAAATAAGAGTAATGCCCGGGGAGGGAGCGGTTTGGCCGGCAACCGTGACATAGGGAGTGGTGATTTTGAGCAGACTTTGTAAACGGATTACACCCCCGACTTCAAAAACAATAATCCGGGGCCCGCTCCGGCCCAAGGCTTCGCGCAAAGAACCGGAACCGTTGTCGTTTAAATTGGTAACCTTTATTACCACACCACCGCGTCCGGCCACAGTGGTACTGCCAAAACCCCGGGCGCCGGGAAACACCGGCAAATTCTGGGCAGATACTTTTGATGCTCGACATCCCATGAACCAAACCGTGATAAATAAAACAAAAACACCTCGGAATATCAAAGAAAATTTTTGTCGCTGTTCCATTATATTTTCATTATGTCTTCCAGTTCCCCAAGAGTTTATTCAAATATTTGCAAGGTTCAACCTTTAAAGGGTAATCTCCATCGCTTCTCCTTTTTTCACTTTATTTTCAAGGAGCCTTCTGGCGATTTCGTCTTCGATCTTTTCGGCAATCACCCGTCTCATCTCACGTCCACCGAATTGCCGGTTATGGCCTATTAATGCCAATTGCTTAACTAATTCTGAAGTGATGGCAATAGAGATTTCTTTCGGGGACAGTCGCCTGTTAAGCTCTATCAGTTGCAGTTTGGCCACTTCCCGCAAATGTCCTTCAGAAAGAGGGGAGAAGACGACGACGGCGTCGAAGCGGTTGAGGAGTTCCGGTGAAAAAAGGTTTTCCTTCTGAATATATTCGAGAAGGGCGTTTTTCAGTTCTTCCCCGCGAATTCCTTTATTGATGTTTTCTCTGATAAATTCAGACCCGGCATTTGAAGTGGCGATGATGATCGAATTTTTGGCGTCCACTTTTTTGCCCTTGGCATCGGAAATATAACCTTCGTCAAGGAGAGTAAGAAAAAGGTTGTAGATCTCCTTTGGTGATTTTTCGAACTCGTCAAAAAGGACCAGGGAAAAAGGCCTGTCGGTTATGGCGCTGGTCAGTTCGCCGGTTGCCCCAGTCAAAGAAGAGCCGATCAATCTCTCCAAACCTTCCATTTTCTGGTACTGGCTCATGTCGAAGCGGAGCATATTTTTTTCGTTGCCGAAATAAACTTCCGCCAGCGCTTTGGCGGTTTCCGTTTTGCCCACTCCGGTCGGCCCTAAAAAAAGGAAACTGCCGATCGGTTTTTTGGCGGAAGAGATATTCAATTTGCTTCGCCGCAGAGCCGAGGAAATGACACGGACTGCTTCCTCCTGATTGATGACCCGGCGGTGGAGAAGGTTTTCCAAATTTCCCAGTTTTTCTTTTTCTTCCGCTTTCGGTTCACCCACCGTAACCTTCAGTTTCTCGGAAAGAAACTCATCGATATCCGAAGCGGTCATTATGTCATTCTGAGTCCGCCGGCCGGCGGAGGAAGAATCCCGTTGGAGTTTTGAAATCGATCGGGATCCTTCGTCACTTCGTTCCTCAGGATGACTTAGACTCCTCCGAGGTGTTCCGACTTGTCCGCCGTAGCTTTTGCGAAGGAGGAAGGGACTCCTCGGAGGTGTCCGGGTCTGAGTCATCTTGTAAACACACGCCCCATCCAGCAGTTCTATCGCCTTAGCCGGAAAAGGAGTGGTTGAGATGAACCGGTCCGCGTCTTCGATAGTTTTTTTGATTGCCTGATAGGAAATGATGAGACGGTGTTTTTTTTCTAAAATAGGAACGATGGAAATTTCCATTTCCTCCATGACCGTTTCAGGAGTCGGCGGTTCGATTTCGATTTTCTCAAAAAGAGGAGAGAGGATGGGATTGGTTTCGATAAACCGGTGGTATCCGGATGGAGTGGTGATGCCGATGATGCCGATTGAGCTTTCGGCAAACTTAGCGAAGATATCCGAAAGGTCGGCTCCGCCATCTTTGTTGGTGACGTATTTTTCCATTTCGTCGATGACGACGATGATATTGCCGGCCCATTCCGCCTCTGAAATGATTTTTTCAGTAATCCCTTTAACTTCACCCAATGACGGGCTGCTGCTGATAAGCGAATGCATATTTAAAGATAAAATCCTTTTATGGCTGAGGTTTTTGTTGCCGGCGCCCGTGAGGATCCGGTGGGCCAGAGTTTCCACGATCATGTGGCGGGCCACTCCCGGTTCGCCGCAGACTATGGCATTATTGGCTTCGGTTTTGAGAAGTATTCTTTCCAGCGCGTTTAATTCTTTCTCCCGACCGACCAAAGTCGGAAAGGCGGGGATTCTTTTGGTGATGTCTTTGGCGTATTTGTCAAATTCGACGGTATAGCCATAAGCCCAGTCTGCCCCGATTCCCGGCAGGCTTTTGATTTTTTCAAGGTCAAATATCAAAGGAGAGATTTTATATGTCTGTAGTTTTTCATACCAAAGAGCCGTATTGTAAACATCCTCGGCTTTCAAATTATTATCGGAAAGGATTTTGGCCAAAGGCGGATAGCTTTCCGCCAGATATTTCCAAATATCAGAAAGGGTAATGTCATTGCGAGTCCGATGTACATCGGACGAAGCAATCCCGTCTGGATCGCCGCGTCGGGATGACAGAGTTTTGTCCAAACCCAATCTCTTTATCACAAACTCTCCCTCCGGATGTTTCATAAGCAGTCGGAAAAGCACTTCCGGATCATTTTTTGAGCGGTTAATGAGATTTTTGACTTCTTCTTCACCTTTCGGCTTTCTGGCCAGATATAGAGGTAGAGTTAGAACCGGAATTACTCCCCAAACGATTGCCGGTATACATCCGATCAGAAAGGCGACAGCCGATAGAGCTAGACCATAGATAATAGTGATTGAACGGAGAACCGCGCCGATCACCCGGCTGGAAATGTTAAAAATGACCACATAAATAAAGTCATTGATGTCAAAGCCCGGCTTCATCGCGACCCTCTGTCTTTTCCAAGGGGAGAGGAGAGTCTTAAGGTGCAGGGGAACGGAGAAATAGTAGAGGGGGAAAAGCGTCAGGTTCCGCCAAAGAATAAGCAGTCTTCTCCAAACGATATGGTAGTGCCAGTCGAGATATTTAAACATAATCTAAATAGCGCACTCGCGCTTGGAATAGCGCACTTTAGTGCGCGTACTAACTAGCGCGAACTAAAGTTCGCTACTACAATCAGATTATCAGAAAAATGACTCATCTTACAAGAGGCTAAGTGAGGCTTAAGTGGCAACGTCCGGAATATAGTAGAGACTGTTGGGATCACTTGCCGGCAGGAAAGGATCTCCTTCTCTAAACTGCGGTCCCGGTGTGCGTTTAACCTGTTGAATGAATTGCGAAACAGCCAGAGCGGAAATCCGACCCTTTGCATAAAGATCTTGAACCAGTCTATATTTATCATTCGTCGAGCCGGTGAGGGCGGATTGTTCTACGACTGGAATACTCATGCTATCACAAGTTGGAGACCAGGTATTAATCCATTTATTATTAATACCTGCTATCCAACCTGGATTAAAATTGATTTCATCGACAGTTAGTGATCCTTGGGCAATATTTTTATTAATTTTAGTCGAAATCCAATCACTTTTAATACAAACATTTACATTATTTTGAGTAGGGTCAGTTACTTTGGCTCTAGCCCAAGCTACTAATTCAAGATAATCATCTTGAACAGGTTTTAAATCAGCAGTATATACAGAGAATTGTATAGGAGTAGGAAAGATGGGCTCAAGTGAGGAAAATCCCTTTGTGGTGAGAGAAACCCATGGACTGTTGGATCCTGCCACATGATATGATACTCCGGCTAATAGAGGTTCTATTGCATAGACACCTTGATAGTTTTTTTGACTAATATTAAATTTAATTGACTTAGCAGTAATAATGGATTTTGGTCCTGGTGTAGGTGGGACTGGCGTAGATCCTCCTGCCGCAGTTGGTTGCACTGTCGGCCCTGTCGGTGCCGTCGTCGGGGCAGGCGTAAGACTGTCCAGTTGCAATATTCTTGTCGAAATCAAATCTTTGCATTTAGTCGCGACTTGATTTATTTCCTCTGTTGAATTGGTTGGGGGAGGCACAGGAGTTCCATTAACTTGGAAGGGAGTACACGGCGTTATCCTGTCATCATTATTTCTTACTTGGAGTTGTTTTTCTTGGCTAGAACTATCTATAATTCGAACAGCAATATTGGGCAATAATTTGCTAATACTCGGATCTATTTTATTAACTTTAATAATAAATGTTGGATATTTATGATAATACTCATTTGGTTGTCCAACAGCAACATCATAATTTTGTAACCATGGCGAACTCTTATTCCCGATGACCGTATATTCTCCGCTCTTCAGCAAAGAACTATTCCTGCAATACTGATCAGTACATACATAAACCTCTTTAAGATCTTTGTCCAAGTCAAAGTCTGGTATTAGCTGGGAAGGTAATAGAGTTCTTGTATTATCTTTAAGGATAACTTGGAATAAATAATAGCCATTATTGACCGGTCCCGTCGGCGCGGGCGGAGCAGTCGGGCCGGTCGGGCCCGGTGTGCTATTAGGTTTCAAAGAATCCAGATCAATTGGGGGATTATCCGTATAGACTCTTCCCTGCAATTTACAGGTTTCATAGATATACAAAGCCGCTTCGTTTGTACTCAGGAAAGGAGTCGGTGAAGGTTTAGCTGTCATGTCTTGCGGAAAACAAACAGGAATATTACTGATTACCGCCGAAACAATACTATATGTGTTGGGGAAAACGATCTTGGATGTGGCTTTAAGCTTAGTATTTGGGTTAACGGTGATGTTCAATCTTAAAACGATCGGTAACTCTTTATTGTCGGTATTTATGGTATACTGCCATTTTCCATTTAAGACAGGGTTTTGAGCAAAGCTGGTATTATTTATTACTTGAATTGAAGAAAGTGGAGTTCCTTCCATAGTTTGGATGTTTTCAAGAGAAACTGGAATATTAGTTAGTTGCTGCGTAGTCTGAAAAGAGTTTTTTACAACGATATACCCGTAATTTGATGCGCTAGTGGGAGGAGTCACCGGTATCACAGTTGGTCCAGTTGTTCCTCCTCCCGCTGGTGAAGTGGGACCTCCGCTTCCCGGTTTCGCCGTCGGTTTTACCGTCGGTGCCGCTCCCTGTTCACAAAGAGCTTGGCTGTCACATGGTCCCTTCCAGACGCCGTCGCATTTAAACCATTTATTGCAGTCTTTGTCGTATTTGCCGCTTCCCGGATCAGTCGAACAGGTTTTACCCTCATTATTTCTGGTTCTCTGCCAGCATTTGCCCTGCGCTTCAGCAGGACAGGTACTACCGTAATCACCGGAAGCAGGAATTAGTGCACAAGCACCGCCTCCGGCTGGGGGAGCAGTCGGCGCCCCAGGTGGAGTAGTGGGCGGTGGTTTTGTTGGTTGTCCGGGAGCGGAAGTGGGCGTGACCGTTGCCGCCGGAGCAGTACCCGGAACATTTATCGTGAAGTTAACTTCACCAGGAATTGTTACAGATTTTCCATTAGCTCTAATTTCTGCCTGAGTCCATGTATTAGGAGGATCGCTGATAAAATCAATAGGTTTTACATCAGCACCGTTATTAATAGAAGCAATTATTTTAACTTTTTGTCCTATTTTCATTACAGCACCATCTTTCCAGGTGTCGAAAGAATATGAATATGTTCCTTCTGTTGGATTTTCGGAAAAAAAATAAGCATCACATCCATCTGGATCTCTATCTTTTTCAACATTCTCGGCACATACGTCCAACCACTTATACTTTTTACCGGAAGAATTACTAAAAGTGACTGTTCCTTTGATGTTACCTGTTGTTGAAGGTTGACTGGCTTTACATCCCCACTCACGGGTCCATTTATTACAGATACAGAGACGGTTGTTATTTTCCGTACAAAGAGTTGCCCCCAAATTCGCGCAAGTTTGATTTAAGTCCCCGCTTGCATCACTAAAGGCTTTATCCCAATTCCACGCAGGACCTTTATCCCAGTCTGTAGTACATTTATCGGCTTCTACCGCCTGAGGATTAAGCCTTCCTCCTGTTTGGGCTAGTTTATTGCCGGCGAAGATCCCGACCGCCATCAGCCCGACGGAAAGAAGAGTGAGCAGGGTTGCTATTTCGCCTTTTTGGTTTTTCATATCAGATTGTCATTGCGAGGGATGCACCAGACGGTGCGTCCCGAAGCAATCCCGTCCGAGATTGCCACGTCCCCGCCAGCCAGGTTACCGGCTGGTACCTGGCCAGCTGGCGGGTCCTCGCAATGACAGACTATTTTACCGTGATCTCTAAGTCAGAGATATTCTTTTTCTCCAGCACATTTTTCCCCTCCGACGCGATGATCGTTTTTTCTCTGTCAAAACTGACGGCAGTTTTGGCGGCCGGTTTTAGAGCCTGAAAAGTGATTGTCGCTACTATTCCTTCGCCTTTGGGGATGAGGAAGGTATCTTCGACGAGAGTAGCTATGCCGGAGACTTTGACAAAATCGGTGGAAGTTTCTTTGATCGGGTATTCGCGGAAAAAGTTGCCGGTTGCTACCTCCGTCACTTTCAGGAAGTTGGGGTCAAACTTGACGATGAAATCCGCCGCTTCCACTCCACTGTCGGGAGAAGAAAGGAAGATGTTGGTTATAAAAGTTTCCCCGGATTTTACTGCTTTATTAGTCGCGGTCAGGTTTAGTTTCACCGGCTTGAGGTTGGTTTTTAACCCGCTTTTGGCAGAAAGAAAACCTTTATAAATGAAAGGCAAGAAAAGGCCGATAACCAGACAGCCGGCCAAAACAGCCAGAATAATAATTTTTTGCTTCCGGCCGATTTTAGCCAGATCGGCCTGGATCCTTTTTCGATAACTTTTAATTTCTTTCGAAAGATTTTGGCAACATTTCATTTTATGATATAACGGCAATATTACGCATTAACCTGTCATTGCGAGGAGACCCGATGAAATCGGGGCGACGTGGCAATCTCGGATGGGATTGCTTCTTCGCCAACTGGCGAATCGCAATGACATGCATAAGTCCTAATATAAATGTAAACATCTGACAGCCAAGTGTCAAGTGTGATATTATTAGCTATTGGCTTTAGTCGCTGGTCATTCGACCAAAGACTAAAGACAAAAGACTAACGACTAAATTATGGTCTTATCCGACCGCGATATAAAAAAATACTTAACTTCGGGTAAAGTAAAGGTCACTCCCAAACCTGATTTTGCCTCGCAACTGGGTTCCTGTTCACTGGATCTCCGGTTAGGAAATATTTTTAGAATATATGACAACAGCTCTGTGGCAGTTATAGATCCTTATGACCGCCGGATCATGGAGAAACTGACCAATGAGGTGAAGGTGAAAAAAGGCGAAGCTTTTATTCTTCATCCCGGCGAGTTTGCCTTGGCAATTACTGAAGAATACCTTGAATTGCCTGATGATCTGACCGCCCGGTTGGAAGGCCGGAGCAGTATCGGCCGGCTCGGTGTCATCATCCATTCAACTGCCGCCAACATCGATTCCGGCTTCCGCGGACAGATTACTTTGGAATTGGCCAACATGGGCCGTCTGCCGGTAAAGCTTATTCCTGGCATGTCTATTTGTTCCATCTCTTTTGAGACTCTTTCATCTGCGTCTGATGTGCCGTATTACAAAAAGAAAACCGCGAAATATCTCAACCAGAAATCGCCTTTATCATCCAGACTTTCCCGTGAGAAAAATACACCTTAGAGGTGTCTCAGATAGGACACCTCTGGTATTTTGGCAGTTTTTATGATTGAAGTATCTAACCTGATAAAAAAATTTAACGGTTTCACTGCCGTTGATGACATTTCCTTCTCCGTCGGCAAAGGAGAGATTTTTGCTTTTTTGGGGCCCAACGGTGCCGGTAAGACAACGACGATTAAGATGCTGACGACCCTGCTTCACCCATCAAGCGGAAAAATTACCGTTAACGGATTTGACCCTTTGACCGACCAGGCCAAAGTCCGACAGTCCTTCGGTATCGTTTTCCAGGACCCGAGCCTTGATGACGAGTTGACGGCTTATGAGAACATGGAGTTCCACGGAGTATTATATAAGGTAACAAAATCGATTAGGAAGGAAAGAATTGAAGAATTATTAAGATATGTTGAGCTTTGGGACCGCAGAAATGATTTGGTGAAGACTTTTTCCGGAGGCATGAAAAGACGGTTGGAGATTGCCCGGGGGCTTTTGCACCACCCGAAAATCTTTTTTTTGGACGAGCCGACTCTCGGGCTTGACCCGCAGACGAGAAACGCCATGTGGGATTACATCCTCAAACTGAATAAAAAGGAGCAGATTACCGTCTTTTTTACCACCCATTACATAGGTGAGGCGGAGAAGATGGCCCAAAGAGTGGCCATCATAGACCACGGCAAAATTATTTCCGAAGGATCACCGCAGGATATTATCAGAAAAACCGGTAAAAACAATCTCGAAGACGCTTTTATAGCTTTAACCGGCAAAAAAATCCGCCGTGAAGAGGGGACGGTGGCTGACCGGATGAGAATGCACCGGCGCGCCTGGGGGAGAAGATAAGATGAGTACAATCTATATTCTTTGGCTGAGGCAGATAAAAAGATTTATCCGTTCAAAAAGCCGGATGGTCGGCTCTCTCGGTCAGCCGCTTTTATTCCTGTTGGCTTTTGGTTTCGGTTTCGGACCGATTTACCAAAAAGCCGGGCAGGGGGATTATATCCAATTTCTGACTCCGGGCATCATCGCCATGACCGTCCTTTTTACTTCAATATTTATGGGGATAGAAATTATCTGGGACAGGCAATTCGGTTTCCTTAAAGAAACTCTGGTGGCGCCGGTTTCGCGGTACCATATTATGCTTGGAAGGACGTTGGGGGGAGCAACGATTGCCGTTTTTCAGGGAATGATTATTTTTCTGATTTCGCTTTTGATCGGTTTCCAGCTGACTAATATTGCCAATTGCTTGCTGATGTTTGTTTTCATGCTTTTGACGGCAGTCCTTTTTACGGCACTCGGGACGGCCATCGCCTCAAAACTGGATGACATGCACGGATTCCAGCTGATCATGAATTTTTTGATCATGCCGCTTTTTTTCCTTTCCGGCGCACTTTTTCCTATTAACGAATTGCCGTCGGTTTTGAAGATCATCAACTCTTTAGACCCTTTATCTTACGGAGTAGACGGCATGCGGGGAGCCCTTGGCGGAGTGTCCCATTACGGATTATTTACCGATTTTGCCGTCCTGTCAGTGATGACTCTTGTTCTTCTCTCAATAGGGAGTTACCTCTTCTCAAAAATCGAGATCTGATATAATCATTTTTAATTATGATAAATGGAGAAGCCTCAAGAGGACATGAAAATTTTCATCCCGGTCCTTCCGCAAGACAACAAGCATTCTGCGATTTTTTCAATCTGGAAAGTCTTCCCGCACCTAAGTCTGTACAAGAGATAAGAAGAACAGTATCTGAACATAAACAAAAAACAAATATTGATTTTGGCAGGCTTTATCAGGCGGCCGAAAGTTACAATTGACTGACTTCCGACTGCGGCTTGGAATGGAGTGAGATCGTCAGTGCTTGCAGCGAAGGATACGGAGAAGCAATTGAACGATGGTATAAGGCACCTCAACATGATCTTTCAACCGTGATGGGCAATGTTGTCTTTTTAAAAATTGCCGACCTTCTGGTTGAAGAATCAAGCAGTCTCCAGCATGTTTCAAAGAAAACTGCCCGCCGGTATGTGCGATTAAAAAGAGACATGCACAGATGGAATAAAAAAGGACCTGTTGACATTGATGTATATAGCGGCAATTTGGAGGATGAATTGAGAAAAGAATTAGTACTAAGTTTACGGAAAGATTCCGTTGAAGAAGAGATGACCGCAGTCAAGAGAAGGGGTAGAAAAAGTATAGTCAGTTGCCTGCCAATAATCCAAAAAAATATCGGGCATCTCGGTGAGGTAGATAAAAGAAGATATTTAGCCAGATTAAGTTTCCTGGCGGAATTTTCCCAACCGCAGAGAGTCCGACAGTTAGTGGATGTCTTTGAAAAAGATTTCGGTGGATTGAAGGGCTTAGTCCAACTAGGGCCGGAAGATAAATTACAGGATAAAGTTGACGCAATGTTACAAAATCTTAGTCCGAAGTCACAACTGGTGGTACGGTTTTTATACGGAATTGGCGGCCAGGATATATCGGCAGAGTCGATACTGGAAGAAGTCGTAAGCGGTCAGGCAAGAATGCTGGTAATGCATGAAAGAGGGAATGATGTGCCTACTTTGCAGGAAGAAATTATTACACTGGGAGCAGAAGGATTACGGGCGAAGGAAGAATCACTCAGATCCAGGCTTGTAAAAAGCTTATCCTCTCAAAAAGCTGAACGGCTGGAGGCTTTATCTGATCTGGATTTATTTCTGTTGTTTGTCGGTCGGGGATTGCGGGGATATCCATTAAATTTTAAGCAAGTCGGAGAGCTTTTTAATTTTCCGGAAGATAGGATAAAACATATTAACTCTTCTGCTATTAGCAAACTGCAGGAACAATTTAATAAATCTCCACCCTCGTCCCCTTAGAAGCCCAGTTGTAGAGCCATTCGGCGGAAGTTAATGGGACGTTGACGCAGCCGTGACTGTTGGGCCGGCCGAAGCGGTTGTGCCAATAAGCGCCGTGGATGGCGTAACCCTGGTAGAAATACATAGTATTGGGGACATTTTGATAATCGTATTTCCCGTACCATTGCGACTCGCCTTTCATTCTCGTTAAGGGTGTTTTCCGGAGAATCTTAAAACTGCCTTTGACCGTCGGAGTTTTGGACAGGCCGCTTGAAATTTTAGTCTGATGGAGGATTTTCCCGCCTTCCCAGGCGTAAAGCATCTGTTTCCCGATGTCCACGGTGATCAGTTTCCCGTCGGTAATTATTTCCGCGGCATTGGTGGAGGAAGGAAATGTCAGAAATATAATGGTTAGAAAAACCAATAGCAAACGCTTCATCCTATTTACAATAACATAAATTTATTCAATGTTCTATAATTCGAGTAATGAACCTTGCATACCGCCTGCGTCCGGAGACTTTAGCTGATTTCGTCGGTCAGGAACATCTGGTTGGGCAGGGTCGGGTAATCCGCAAGATGATTGACTCGAAAAATATCTTCCCGATGATTTTCTGGGGGCCGCCGGGGAGTGGCAAGACGACACTGGCCTTTATTATCGCCAAAGAAACAGATGCTGATTTTTACCATCTTTCGGCAGTTGATACCGGTAAGGATGACCTGCGGAAAATCGTCGAAAAAGCCAAAGCCAACCACCCTTCGATTTCGCTCAGGGCAAGACAGACAATCCTTTTTATCGATGAAATCCACCGCTGGAATAAAGCACAGCAGGACGCGCTTCTACCTTTTGTTGAAAACGGATTGATTATCCTCATCGGCGCCACCACCGAAAATCCCTCTTTTGAAGTTATTTCTCCTCTTCTTTCGCGCTGCCGGGTTTTTGTTCTCAAGAGTTTAGAGTGGTCTGATTTGGAAAAAATTATTGACCGGGCGTTAAAAGATAAAGAAAGGGGATTGGGAGAATATAAAAAAAGTATTAATAAAGAAGGCCAGGAATTATTAGTCCGGCTTTCCGGCGGGGATGCGCGGATTATGCTCAACGCTCTTGAAATGGCGGTCCTTTCCTATAAGCAGAGAAAAATTGATGAAACATTAGTCAAAGAAATTTTCCAGACCAGGTCAGCCGGTTTGTATGATAAAAAAGCCGATGAGCATTACAATATCATTTCCGCTTTCATCAAATCAGTCAGGGGAAGCGATGTTGATGCGGCCTTATATTATCTGGCGAGGATGCTGGAAAACGGGGAAGACCCCAAATTTATCGCCAGAAGGATGATTATTTTAGCCTCGGAAGATATCGGGATGGCCGACCGGGGAGCTCTTATTCAGGCCAATGAAGCTTTTGAAGCGGTAATGAAAATCGGTATGCCGGAAGCCCAGCTTATTTTGGCTCATGTAGTGATCTATCTTGCCCGGGCGCCGAAATCCAGAGCAGTACCCAACGCTTTAGCTCGAGCCA
>CAYGXQ010000014.1:0-3963 GCA_964354025.1 uncultured Gammaproteobacteria bacterium
CGGTGGCTGGCATCGGCAATATCGGCCAATTTTATCTGGTTGAAATCGTTCCCTTTATCATTGGAATAGTTACCGCATATCGGCAAATCCGCGCCGGTAACCGTTTTTATAAAATGATCGTAGGTTGGATTATCCTGACGGTTCTGTCCGCTTCATGGACGGTTAATCCACCTTATGCCACCAGGACCTTCTTTATCATCGTTCCAACAATTATTATTATTGCTACCGGCTGGATCACCATCATGCAGTTTCTGATCCGGAAAAAAGTCCAGTTGATAATCGCTTTAACCGTTATTTCCGGAATTTATTTATGGCATATTTCATACTATTTGGTTTCCTACTATTTCCGCTTCCCGATTGTCTACGCCAATGAATGGGAAGCACGCGCCAAAGAAATGTTTGATTTTCTGAAAGAGAACGAAGGTGAAGTTGATAAAATTGTCATTACCAAACCGGAAAAAAGCATGTATGCCTTTTTGCTTTTTTACCATCAAATTCCTCCGCAGGAAGTTTGGACACATTTGGAACGTTATTCGACTGACTCCGACGGCTGGTCCCATGGTAAAAAATTCGGCAAATACGAATTCCGGGCAATTGACTGGAACGAAGACAATACCAAACAGACAAACGCCATCTTAGTTTCGGAGGGCGGTGAATATCCGGAACATCAGGTTGTCACTAAGGAATTGTTTTACCCGACTAAATATACCGTTTTCCCTCTTGGTCAGCAGATTTTATCCATGCCGGAAACGACTAAAGCCTACCGTATTTGGCGGGTCATTCCAGTTTTGGAACCGTTGGAAATAAACAAATAACAGCAGTAAAAATATTGCCGATCCTGAAATTATTGCTCCGATTTTAAAAGAAAAAGGTTCAAAAGAAAAAACTACCGTATGTTTACCTTTTGGAACCACAATCCCTCTGAAAGTAAAATCCGCCCGGTAGATTTTTGTCTCCAAGTTGTCAATCTTTGCTTTCCAACCCGGGTAATAATTATCGGACAGGAAAAGAATTTTATCCTTATCGGTTTCCACCTGCAGTTGAATAAATGACGATTTATAAGCTTCAATGATGACTTCGCTTGAAAGGGCCAAACCAGGATCTTTTTGGGTCAGTGAAATTTCCGGTAGCGTCTCTTCCAAAATAACTGTCTTTCGTAAATCGATTTTTCGGTCAAACATAAGATCAAGAATTTTTTGGGGATCTTTTTCCATCAGATAGTCATCCACAAAAAATGCCCTGGGCAGTGCCTTAAAATTTTCATAAGCCTGCCAACCTTCACGGTTCCACAGCGGCTTAAACAGACTCTTAGGAAATAAAGAACCGAGAATTTCTTTGTTTTTATATTCTTTTTCGAAATTATAGACGCGCGTTACACCAAGAAGTGAGATTATTTTGAAAAGCCGTCCATCAAGCATCTCCTTGTAATTATCGGAATATTCAGACAGCATGACCTCAATCCGGGGAATTTCCATGGTATATAAACCGTTGTTTTTGGCCCCGTAGACCAGCTGACCGTATCTTCTGGGGAACACCGGATCTATTCCGTCCGGAGAAAAGATATGTTTCTCTATGCCTACATCGCTGGCAATAGGCAGTCCAAAACTGATAAACCTATCCGTTATTTTTTGATTGGTCCGGATATCGGAAAAAATAAAATGATCCGGGTAGAGAAATTTCCTGTATCCTATCACTGCATATTTATTGAGAAAATAAAACTGCCCCAGACATAACAAAATTATGACTATTACTTTTCCGTATCGAATTTTTTTCCGAAAAGTTGTTATGAGGATGACGGCAAACAGCATCAACAGTTGCGGGATTATGTTTCTGAAAGTGGTGATGACGCTTGTCATCATTAAATATTCATTGGGATTGATCAATGAACAGACAAACTTTACCAATAAGTTTCTATTATTCGTTATCACCGACAGGTAATAAAAAACGGTGATGAAAATAAGAACACCAATCATCATTCCTGCGGCTAGATAGGTTCTTTTCCTGGTCTTTTTACTATCATTTTCCAGCCAATAGGAAAAGCCGAATGCGGAAATGATCGCCAAAGCGGTGGAAGTGACAAAAAAGATCCGGCTGGGTGTGAAAGTATTGACAAGCGGTATCGGTAACCGGTAAAACCAGTCGGTAAAAGGGGACTTTACTCCCAGGAAAAATGAAACGGCGCTGACCCGGATAAAAAACTTAACGATCTTGTTTTTCCAACAATATGATACCGCCAAGACGGCAAAAACCAGCGGGATAATACCAAGATAAAATATACTTTCGTGATAAAATCCCTGCCCAAAATAGTTATAGGTAGCCGGATTGCCGAAAATATCAGGTGAGAGTACCCGCAGGTAATACCGAAGAGGTAATAAGTATGTCTCCAAAACTGACTGGATGGAAGAAGAACTGCGGGCGGACTGAAAGAAGGCTTCTATGGAAGGGATTATCTGGATAGCGCAAATCATGATGCTCAAAAAATAAGCGCTAATAAGGGATAGCGTATTGCTTCCTTTCTTTTTACTGATATTTTGGATACGGAAAAACCCATATAAAAAACTGACTAAAAAAATATAAAAAGTTACCTGCAAAAATCCGGCCAGGATGCACGAAGCCAGCCCTGCAACAAGCAAGATAAAGTGTTTCAAAGAATTGGTAGTAATGATTTTTTCCGTTCCATAAAGGATCAATGGAAACCAAAGAGAAGCCTGCCCAACTACTGCGTTTTCCTGCGACCAGACGAGGATAAAGCCGGAGAAACCGAAAGCGATCGCACCCAGAAAGGCGGCTGATTTTTGGGAAATAAAAAGCCGTAAATACAGATACATAAAAAGTGTTCCTAAAAGCGGCTGGATGATGACCAGGATAGACCAGGCGATAATCTGGGGAAGGAAAAAATAGACGAGGTTTAACGGATAGAAAACCGCTGACTGGAAATCGGCCAGTAATGGACTGCCGGAGAAATTATACGGATTCCAAAGAGGCAACTCTCCCGCGGCCAGTGATTCGTTAATAAATGTCCGGTAAGGATAAAACATCCTGACATTATCATTGCCTCCGATCGGTTTATTGGGAACACCGTTTGGAAATCCCGGATATTGATGGGTTGTCCAGGGGGAATAAAAAGTCACCAGGAAATTTGAGGAAAAAACGATCTTACCGCGAAAAAAGAAATCCCGGTAGATAAAGACCATCGAGGCCAAGACAAAAAGAATTATTCCTAATTCCCCCCATTTTATCTTTTTCAACATGCTACCAGTTTATCAATTTATACTATATTCATCCAGTATAAGTGTCATTCCGAGCCCTTCGACTTCGCTCAGGATAAACTCCGTCGAGGAATCCCGATTTGATCGGGATCCCTCAACTCGTCGTTCCTCCTCGGTCGGGATGACGAAACAGTCACACATAAAGGATTTCCAATTTCCTTGACATTTACGAAAGATACCGATAGGCTTAAAATATGAAACGAAAAACAATGATTTTTCTGATTGCCGGTATCTTATTCTTTCTTTTAATAATCGGATTGTATTATTGGAGAAAAACAGAGGCCTTACCAGCTGTTTCCGAGCAAAAACCTGCATACCAAGATACCATTTCCGTCACGATTGTGGATGATGATACACAGATTAAGGAAATCAGCCGTAAACTGGCAGACGGCTGGAATATCCCGGATTTGAAGTACGAAATAGAGATTAAAAAGAGAATCGGTAATGTCGCGCTCGTCTTCGTTAATCCGACAAACCAGACTCTGGATCCTCTGCAGATCATTTTAGCCAAAGAAAACGGAATTTGGGTCTATAAGGAGATGGGAACGACCTTTCCCGACTGGGAGCAAAAACTCCCGGAACTGTTTAAGTAAACCTCTTTTCTTCTTTCTTTGTGAGTCCGGAGAGAATCGAACTCTCAACCAACAGCTTAAAAGTCCGCCAGCTGGCGGATCTACCATTGAGCTAGATACTT
>CAYGXQ010000014.1:4063-33449 GCA_964354025.1 uncultured Gammaproteobacteria bacterium
TGATTGATCGTTGTGAGTCGCCCGAGACTCGAACTCGGAACCAACAGCTTAAAAGTCCGCCAGCTGGCGGATCTACCATTGAGCTAGATACTTATAAATGGGTCGCTAGCTCAATCTGATTGATCGTTGTGAGTCGCCCGAGACTCGAACTCGGAACCAACAGCTTAAAAGGCTGCTGCTCTACCATTGAGCTAGCGACCCTTACTTATAGACTTAATAAATTCTCTTCCTCTATATGATTTTAATTCTTTTTCTCTTCTTGTCGCCTCTTCTCTAGTTAAATATTCTTCTTTATAAATAATTTCCCAATCTCTTCCCTGTAATTTTGTATAAGATCTTTTATCAAAGTCTCTATTATTATGTTGTTCTAATCTTTTATTTAGATTACTTGTCTGTCCAATGTATATCTTCCCAGAAGTAATACTTCTTATAACATAAACATAATACATATAACGACCCGGATAAATAATTATATCAATTCGGATTACTGCCTTCAACCGCCGGTAATGTTTTTATACAGGCGGATATCCAGAACCTGACAATTTTCGTCTAGGTTAACGCTGACAACGTCTATCCGCAGTGATTCCGGCAGCTTCGGGTGAAGCATTTGGTAATAATATGCCGCGCGGGTTAAAGAACGCAGCTTCCAAGATGTAATCGCTTCTTCCGGTAAACCGTATTTGTCACCGATACGGGTTTTGACTTCAACAAAAACCAATGTCTTACCTTCAAGAGCGACCAAATCAATTTCACTATATCTTTTGCGGAAATTGCTTTCGAGGATTTGGTAACCTTGACTTTTTAGATATTTGCCTGCGGCTTCTTCGCCATATTTTCCAAGAGCGAGGTTATTTCTTTTTGGCATTTTTACCAGGCTTCTTGCTTTTCGTTTTAGAAACAATTTTCTTCTCAACTGCTTTCACTTCCACTTTTTCTTTTAATTTTTCGGCATCTTTGCCTGTCATATTGCGCAGGTAATAAAGTTTAGCCCGCCTGACAGAGCCTTTTTTTTTAACGGTAATATTTTTGATCCACGGGGAATTAAGCGGGAAAATCCTTTCAATTCCAATAGCGTTTGCACCAATCCGGCGGACCATGAAAGTTTTATTGTCGCCTTCTCCTTTGATGCCGATTACAATTCCTTCAAAAATCTGGATTCTTTCCCTTAATTCTTCTTTGACTTCCCTTTTTGTTTTTCCGGCAACCTGTTCTTTTTCGATCAGTTTATAATGTACATCGATAGTATCACCGACATGAAAAACTGTTTCCTGCCACTTCGTAGAATTTGCCATATGCGTCATTTTAGCAAATAAGAAGCATATTTACAACAAGTTTGAACATTGACAAATATAGTACTAGTGCAATATAAAGTAAACAATAAAATGAAAAATAGAAAGCTTTGGGGACATGCATTTGAGACGGAACCTGAAAAAGCGGTTATTGAATTCACTGCCGGACGCGATGTTACGGGCTTACCGCCTGCCGATTTACATCTTCTTCCCTATGATGTGATTGGCAATAAAGTCCATTGCGTAATGTTATTTAAACAGGGAATAATTTCCAAAGATGATGCCAGAGTTATATTGAAAGGACTCAATGAGATTGAAAACCTATTTTTAAAAGGTAAATTTCATTTAGATGAAACAAAAGAAGACGTACATACCAATGTAGAATCCTGGCTGATAGAAAAATATGGTATTGAGAAAGCAGGCAAACTACATACCGCCAGGTCCAGAAATGACCAGTCAAATCTGGATACCAGGCTTTATCTGCGGGATCAAGTGCGGCATTTTGTTTCTGAATTATTGGCTCTAAATGAAACATTTCTTGATGAAGCTCTAAAATATGACGATGTTTTAATGCCGGGCTTCACCCACCATCAGCACGCGATGATTACCACCTTCGGTCATCTCCTGCTGATGTTCGCGGCGATGGTTTTAAGAGACGCGAAACGTTTTACTTTCTGGTTTGATATTCATAACTACAATCCCTTAGGTAGCATCGTTTCCTACGGAACATCTTTTCCTATAAATCGGGATATTACGAGTCAACTTCTGGCTTTCGTTGGACCTGAAGTAAATTCGCTGGATGAAATTACCAACCGTTGGGAAGCGGAAGCAGATTTGGGATTTGATATCACTATTTTGATGAATCATTTATCTGTTATCGCCCAAACCTTGATCCTTTTTTGTACTCCCCAGTTCGGGATGGTTAAAGTCGCAGATGCCTATTCTACGGGAAGTTCTATCATGCCGCAAAAGAAAAATCCTGATCCGCTTGAGGTTATCAAAGGAAAAGCCAGTGTTGCCGCCGGACTTCTCCAGGGCTTGATCGGCATGGGAAAAGCCAATTTTATTGGTTACAACAGGGATTCCCAATGGGCGAAATACCAGATTTTGGATTTAGTAAGAGAATGTATTTTAGCTCCAATGATCGTTAAAGGCGTTATAAAAACGCTGGATGTTGATCAGAAAAAAATGGAAGAGTGGTGCAATAAAGGCTTTATCGGTACGACGACACTTCTTGAACAGCTGGCTTTTCATTACAACCTTCCTTTTCGAAAAACGAAGATTATTATCGAAAAAGCAGTTAAATATTCAAAAGACAAGAATAAAGTTACCTTCAAAGCCATGAAAAAATCTTTAGCCGAAGAAAAAGTAACCATTCCAATAACTGCTGAACAAGTCTTAAAATGGCAGGATCCTAAGACTATTCTGCAACTGACAAAATCCTTTGGGGGCCCCAATCCTGACAACCAAAAAAAAAGCCTTAAAATACTCAAAAAGGAGGCAAAAAAACTTATTCTTTGGCTTAAAAAGAAAGAAAACGAACAGCTAAGAGCAAAGGTTAATCTTGGGAAAGAAATTGCCAAAATCCTCAAGTCGTAAGTTTTTATTGCAGGCCCATGACTTTTCTTCCGTTTACCGTGGCAATTTTTACCAACTCATCAATATCGGTAAACCTGGCGGCAGCCATCATCAAATGAAGCTCGGTCCACATATCACCGTCAATATGGGGCACATAAATATCACAGATGTTATCCACCCCCAGAGCCACTGTTACACCTACCGGGACCAGTTCATCAACCGGAGTAATAGCATTATGGATGGGAGCAAGTTCTTCCGATCGTCTGTTATCTATCCAGGCGGTCGGACAACTGATCATCATCACCCGCGCTTGCTTCATGGATTTATACAACTTATCCCGGTATGCTTTCGGATGAGCCGCAATAGATATACCATGGATACCAACTACTTTCCCCTGCATGCCGTGTTCCACCGTTTTTTTAACCAGCAGCTCCGTTTCTTTTTCCGCGGCCGTATTTAACTGGTCAACGTGCACGTGAACCATTTTCCCCATTTTTTTTGCCTTGGACAGAAGAACATCCAGATGCTTTGATTCCTTTCCTTTATCTTTTCCCGGAAGACCGCCGATAATATCCACAAACTGCGCTCCTACATCAAACCATTCCCGCGCCGTTGGCGTAAGTACGCCTTTCAGAACCTGATTGATAAATTTTATCCGGATATCTTTTTTATATCTCTCCCGTATTTTATCAGCGGCTTTGATCGCTTTATCCCGGATGGCTTCATCTACATCAATAAACGTCCCTAAAACTGTTACGCCTTGCGCGATCATGTTTTCAACGGCCATTGCCATCCGGTCGTACACCTGACCTACAGTCGACCGGCGTTTTAATTCATCTACCAGACCCCATTTTGTTGAAAGAGGAGAATTATATAGAGAAAAATTGTCAGGAGTGAGGGTATAAGCCCTATCAATATGAGCATGGCAGTTTACCCAACCGCCATTCTTCATTATGAGTTTTATAATATGCTTTTTAACGTCGAAGTAATTTATTTTTTTCTTCCGCATATTATCTTCATCTTAACAAAATCGATTGATAAAAGTATAACATAATCAAAAATATTTACCTTATCTCATTCACGTTATGCGATTTGCTCTCCCGGAAACCGGCTTCGGTGATCCTTATGAATTGGGCGTTTTTGTGAAGCTCGTCAATCGTTGTGGCATTGCAGTAACTCATGCCTGAATGTAAAGCGCCCAGCAACTGGTAAACGACATCGGTTACTTTTCCTTTATAAGGAATCATCGCCTCTACTCCTTCGGCAACAACACTATTTAACCGATCGACCCCACTTATTTCATGATTGGCCATTTTCCGGTCGGCCACTGCCAGGAAAGAGGCGCTTCCCCGGTGAACTTTATACTTTAATCCTCCCCGCATAATGATCCCTCCCGGCGACTCATCCGTCCCGGCAAACCAGCCTGCCAGCATACAACTGGATGCACCGGCCGCCAGGGCTTTGGTGATGTCTCCCGGATGATTTGTCCCGCCGTCTGCGATAATCGGTACTTTGTATTTTTTTGCCGCCTGGCTGCATTCCATCACTGCCGTCAGTTGCGGAATACCTACCCCAGCCACGATTCTGGTCGTGCAAAGTCCTCCCGGACCGATACCCACTTTTACCGCGTCAACCCCGAGTTTTATCAAATCCAAAGTAGCTTGTGCGGTAGCCACATTTCCGCCGATGAGATCGATACCTTTAAATTTTTTCCGGACCTGACCAACTGCTTTTAAAGCCACTTCGTTATGTCCGTGAGCTACATCAATCACCAGGACATCGGCTCCGGCTTCAACGAGAGCGTCTGCGCGCAAAAGAAAGTCGCCAACTGCCCCGATGGCCGCTCCGACGCGCAATCTTCCATAATGGTCTTTTGTGGAGTCAGAATAATGCTGGTAATGTTCCAGACTTCGGGAAGTGATTAGACCTTTAAGATGACGGTGTTCATCTATTAACGGCAATTTCTCAATTTTATTTTTTTGTATTAATTCGGTCGCTTTTTTCATATTGACATTAGGAGGAGCATAAATCAATTTTTCAAACGGTGTCATCAGGCGGGAAACCGATGTGTGTTCATTTTCCACAAATAACATATCCCGCCGGGTCAAGATGCCGACCACCCGGTCAATCTCATTGACGATAATGAAACTCTCCACATGATGCTTCAGCGATTGTTCACGGGCTTCGGATAATTTAGCGGTGGAAAGGAGGGTGTATGGCTTATAAAGAATAAAGCCTTCATGTCTTTTAACTCTCTTCAGCTCCCCGACCTGACGCTCGATGCTCATGAAGCGGTGGATTATCCCCAATCCGCCGGCGTGAGCAAGAGCAATGGCCATGGCGCTTTCGGTGACAGTATCCATATTGGCTGAGACAAACGGAACATTGATCTCGATATTTTTTGTCAATTTTGTTCTCGTCGATACTTCACTGCGATGGGCCACTTTTGATCTTCTCGGTATCAGCAAAACATCATCATATGTCAGTCCAATTTCCATTTGTCTAATCATAATTTGATCATTGCGCTCCTTTCTGCACCCACAGAAATATATTTAATCGGTACTTTTAATGCATTTTCAATATGCGCCAGATACATTTTACAGTTTTTCGGCAGATTTTTGTATTTCTTGATAGTGGTAATATCTTTTTGCCAACCTTGTAATTTTATAAAAACTGGTTTTGCTTTTTCTACATTCGAAAGAGAAGAGGGAAACTCATTAACTTTTTTTCTGTCAATTAAATAGTAATCAGTAATTTTTATTTCTGGTAAACCGGATAAAACATCCAGTTTGGTAATGGCCAGATTGGTAAATCCGTTTAACCGGTGGGCAAGTCTCAGCATCGGCAGATCCAGCCAACCGCAGCGTCTTTTTCTTTTGGAGACAGTTCCAAACTCCTTACCTTTTTCTTGCAGCATCTGTCCGTTTTGATCATTAAGTTCCGATGGGAAAGGCCCGCCGCCGACCCGGGTCGTATATGCTTTCACAATTCCAATAACGTTTAATTTCTGCGGCGGAAAACCAACGGAGGAAAAAACACTGCCGGAAATGGTATTGATGGCGGTAGTATATGGATAGGTGCCGAAATTACCGTCTAGGAAAGTCCCGTGGGCACCCTCAAACAGAATTTTTCTTTTTCCGGCATTTTCGGCAACGATTTTGCTGACGTCACCGATATAACGATGAAGCTTTTTACCGTACACGACAAACTCTTCATAAATTTCTTTTTCAGAAATTGTGACTTTATAATTAAATACCGATTCAATCCGTCTTTTCTTGAGTAAAAATTCCTCGTGCAGTTTTTCTTTGAAAACTTTCGGGTTGACCAGATCTTCAAGGCGAATCCCATGCCGGTTATTCCGGTCTTCGTAGCAATAGCCGATACCGAGTTTCAGACTGCCCACTTTTTTATCACCTTTAGCTTCTTCTGTTGCTGCATCCAAAAGCTGGTGATAAGGCATGATAATATTGGCACGCTGGTCAATCGTGAGACTGATTTTACAACCCTTTTTTTGGAAAAAGTCTATTTCTTCAAGCAGTACTTTCGGATTGACCACCACTCCCTGCGCAATCAACAATTCCTTCTGCCACAAAACTCCGGAGGGAAGAAGCGAAAGCGGGTATTTAATCCCTTTATAAACTACCGTGTGTCCGGCGTTATTCCCGCCGTTGAAGCGGACAACCATCCTGCAATCTTCGGCCAGATAATCGACGATTTTGCCTTTGCCTTCATCTCCCCACTGCGCGCCTATAATAATACTTGGTAATACCATAAAATGTTTTTTGGACTAGCGCACTTTAGTGCGCGTTTAACGCAGACTAAAGTCTGCTATTCCTTACAAGATAATTCCGCCAGTTTCGAAGCTAATCCTAAGTATTGTCGCAAATCCTTTATCTTTAAATATTTCTTATCTTGATCTTTTATGGGTAAACCATCGATTATTTGATAGAGCTTTTCTTTTGTCAATACCACTCCTCTGGTTTTTTCTTTTAGGGTCTCGAAAGCGTTTTTATACCCGTGCAACCGTAAATAAGTCTGGATACCTTCGGAAAAAATTTCCCAATGTCCGTCAAGGTCTTTTAGTATTTTTTGGGGATTTGGGGTAATCCGTGATAAACCTGAAAGCAAACTGTCCCAGGCAAGAAGGGTGAAACCGAAAGCCAGACCAAAATCCCGCTTAACGGTGCTGTCCGAAAGATCACGCTGAAGCCGGGAAACGGACAGTTTTCTGGTAAAAAATTCAAAAAGAGAATTTGCCAAACCTAAATTGCCTTCGGCATTTTCAAAAGTGATCGGATTGATCTTGTGAGACATGGTAGACGAACCGACTTCTTCCGGCTTATTCTTTTGAGAGAAATATTCAAAACTGATATACCACCAAATATCCTGCGATAATCCTAATAGGATATTGTTTAACCTTTTCAGGCTGTCAAATATCCTCAACCATGAATCATAAGGCAGTATTTGCGTCGTCACCAAATTCGGTGTCAACCCAAGCGAGGTGATAAACTGCCGGCTGAAGTTTATCCAATCAACCTCAGGCATAACGAAATAAAAAGAATTGAAATTGCCGACGGCGCCGTTTAATTTGGCTTCGATTTTTACCTCCGATAAAACAGCTATTTCATTTTTAATCCTGTAATAAAAAACCGACAACTCTTTTCCCATCGTTGTCGGTAATGCCGGCTGTCCGTGGGTCCGAGCAAGCATCGGCATATCTTTGGTTTCTATAATTTTTTCCTTGAGGGACCTACGCAACTTATCTGACAACGGGATAAGCACATCTTTGCGAAATTCTGATAACATCAAAGCGTAAGCGGGAATATTGATATCATAAGAAGTCAAACCAAAATGGATGAACTCGGAAATATCTTTTAAGGAAGTTTCCGATATTTTATCCCTGATGAAATATTCTATTGCTTTAACGTCGTGATTGATCTTTTTTTCTACCTCTTTTATTTTGACCGCTTCATCAAGGGTTAGTTTTTGCCAGATGTTATTTAAGCGTTCTTTTTCTTTCGATGATAATTTTCTGACTATCTTTGTCTTTTCCGATAAAAATATTAAATAAGAAATTTCTATTCTAGTCCGGTATTTTATCAGGGCAAATTCGGAAAAATAGTCGGAGACTACCTTCACTTTATTCCAGTTGCGCCCGTCGACGAGGGAAATTGCCAATAATTGTCTCTTTATTTCATCTTTATTCATAAATTTTGTCATTCAGAATTTAATTTAGCATTTATAATTTATAATTTGTAATTTATGTAGTAATATCTTTTAGTAAGTTAATTTCTAATGCTCTTTCTATCTCCATCGCAATTCTTTCTCCAAAACTGATACTTTTTCCATATAAATATTGGCTATATGGGGTAAAAATTGTTCCGGGAGATCCCGGCATCCGAAGCGAAAGATCGTAAACGACCAGTTTCTCTTTTGGCGGTCCGGGAATAATGGCACACTGAAGGGCAAAAGGGCCAATCATACCAGGAGGAACCATTGTCTTTAAACATGAAGTAATTTTTTCTGCCGCGCCGTAAGCTTTTTCCAGTAAGGATTCTTTTACGGTCACAGCAAAATGTCCTGTCTCAATATATGAAGGATTTAAATACTGCGATATTTTTAATTGCTCACCGGCCGGCAATCTGATATATCCGTCAAGATTTGTCTGCCGCCTTGCATCCGTACCCAGGAGTTCTAATGAATCACTAATCGGTGAATAGAAGAAGTTGAAGTTAATTTGTGTTCCGACTAGATATTCCTCAATCACTGCTTCCTGAAGGGATTCTTTGGTGATTTTTCCCTGTTTAACCAGTTCTCCTCCTTTTTTTTGGTAATCTCTGAAATTTGCGGCAAAGAAAAAGGCCCTTTCGTAACCTCTGGCCGCTTCTTTAACTTTTACTATTACCAAACGATCTATTTTTTGGGGATCGCAATATTGTTTTGGAAATTCGACCTGTGCTTTTTTCAGTATTTGGTATTGGTTTATTTCTCCTTCCCTTTCTTCGTATTTCAAAAGATGTTTATTTCCGAAGATCGGAACCGGAAAATCGTTTTCTAATTTTTCAAGATCACAGTAAACCTGGCAATAGCGATGAGGGATAAAAATCGAATTTTTTTCTTTAAGAAGATTGAATATTTTCTTATCTGTTAAGTCGTGAAACTTATCCACGATGATTATCTTATCGAATAATTTCCTGTAATATTTTGTGTAAGTCTTCTCCCTGCCTTTCTCGGCGATAACCAATGTTCTGAATTTTCTTTTTTTCGCGCCTAAACAAATCTCCAACGCGCTATGCCCGCCAAGAGTAGCTATTGTGTAATTCATTTTATTTGTCATTCCGAGCGAATCCGCCAGCTGCCGGAGAAGTCGAGGAATCTTCCAACTTCCGGAGCATGGAAGATCCCTCCACGCGCTATCGCTTGGTCGGGATGACGAAACTATTAATCCAGTATCTCTTCCAATCTATTTGACTCCATCGCCTTTTTTATTTCTCTGGCAATTCTTCGTCCGGTACTCATCGGTTCATTATATACCAAATCAGTATAAGGCGAACCGTTGACGAATAAATTTGTTCCGGCCACAATCCGGCAGGAAATTTCGATGCAATAAAATTTCTGGCTTGGGGTAATGACCGTCTCCAGGCAAAACGGACCGTATAAACCTTTGTCTGAAATCAGTTTTTGGGAAGCGGCCACTACTCTCTCGCCCATGGCATAAATTTCTGGCAAAAGTGATTCACGAACAACTATGGGAAAATTGCCGATTACCGTGTAAGTCGGTTCCATGTCGATGCTTTTAGCATACTGGTAAGGGATTCTTGATAAGCCGTCCACATTCGTCTCATAGCGCCGGTCAACACCCATCAGTTCAATCTTGTTTTCCATTTTCGAATAGAAATACTGAAGATATACAGGTGTCCCTACCAGATATTGTTGGATAATATATTTCTCTTTTTTAAATCTTTTAATCTTTTTTTGGAAATCCTCCTGATTGGCAGCCAGAAAATAGCCGCTGCCGCCTTTGGCGCCAAAAAGCTTAACGATCACCAATTGGTCAATGGATGAAGCTTGTTTATATAATTTGGGAAGCAGCAGTTTGGCTTCTTCCAGCCATTTCATCTGTTTCAACCGGTCTCCTTCCCAAGTCAGAATTTTTTTGCTGCCGTACTGCGGCACATCCAGTTCCTTTTCATAATCTTCTCCGAGATAGGCGACGAAAGAACCGTGAGGAATAATAATGACGTTTCTTTTTTTTAATTTATTCTCTATCTTATATATATCCTTATATATATCCAGTTCTATTATTTCATCAATAAACGAAAATCGTCTGTAAAAAGAAGCCTTGTCACGGGTGGCGATAGCCAAGGTTTTAAATCCCTCATCTTTGGCGCCTTTCAGAATCTGCAAAGACGAATGTGAAGCCAGTGTCGCAATAGTATATTTCATAATTATAATAAGAACCTGTTTGAAAACTCGGAATCTATCGTCATTGCGAGGCCTCAGCCGAAGCAATCCCGTTGGGTAATCCTGTTTCCTGCGGGATCGCCACGCTCTCCGTCAGATGACGGATCGCTCGCGATGACAGTTTATCGGAAGTTTCCAAACAGGCTCTAATATCTAATTCTTCTGATTTATAGATAATGTTTAACGGTTCGATAATGACTTGTTTTTCCCCTTGCTCAACAAATCCGGCTTTATATGCTTTGATATTATGTTTTGAGGCTATCTTGATCACTTTTTGCGCCTCTTTTTCCGGCACATACACCGCAAACCCGGCTCCCATGTTGAAATTTCCGTAAGCTTCCTTCAAATCGATCTTTCCCTTATCAACGATAAATTTTAATTCCTCCGGTACCGGCGGGATAACGGTCATTCTGTATGTAAATGGTTTTTTAAGCCTCATGATTTTTCTCCATCCGTGACCGGTAATGTTGGATATATAATGGATTTCTATACCGCTGTCCAGCAAATCCATAATTAATTTAGGATATAATATTGTCGGTTTAAGTATTGCTTCTCCCAACATCTTTCCGCTTGGCATTTTAGTAGCGTAACTGAGGGGTAATTTTTTGGCCACCATTCTTGCCAAAGAAAGACCATTGGCATGGATTCCGCTGCTTTGAAAGAGGATAATAACGTCTCCCGCTTTTAATTTTTCTCCTAAAATCAGCCTGAATTTTGGCTTGATCAGACCAAAACAGGCACCGGCCAAATCGATCGTTTCTTTGTCTACAACACCGTTTAAAGTCGGCGTTTCTCCGCCTCCCCAGCTGGCGCCGCAGTCGTTACAGGCCTTAGCCCAACCCTTTACAAGATCCTGAAGTCTCTTTTTATCCTTAAACCAATCGGAGTGTCCTAAAGCCCAATAAGCCATAATTGTTACCGGTTTTGCTCCGACGGTTATCAGATCATTGACAATACAACCGATCGTATCGTTAGCCAAATAATCATAATAAGTTTTACCTGTAATTTTTCTCATTTCATCCGCTACCAGATTTTTGGTCCCCAACCCTTCCATCACAAAGGCCAGATAGGAATCACCGTTGTCTATCACGTAAGCCGATTCTCCGCGGCTTTGGGGTAGTTCTTTCATCCCGGAAGATTTCAGATTTACTACCGTTTTTTTGCCTTCTTCCTGCGCCATCCTTTTCAAAGGATCCATTAAACTGTAGTCAACGCCTGATTTTTTGTAAGTATTACTCATAAGATATATATATTATATATGTTATTACATGTCCGGCCGGACAAGAAATAACATATATTACAATTATTACATTAATTATTAAGCCATTGCATACCTAGTAGATTAAAAATTCCGGTAAAATTATCAGTTATTATCTTTTTACCTTCTACAAATTGGACAATCGTATGAAGGGAAAACATAGGCAAGTTATTATCTTCAGATATAAATCTCGGTTCAAAAGTAAAGGCACAGTATTCAGATATCGTATATTTTTCAACTTCACTACTGAAAATTCTTGCTTTACTAATAACATCATGAATTTCGTTTTCTGAAGTAGAGTTAACCTTCAATAACTCTTTATCATCCAGATTTCTGTCAATAAAAGGGATCGTATGTCCAAAATCAGTTCCTGTTCTATTCGTAAAACCAAATATATTATTTTTCAAATTATTTTCCTCAATTATTTTAACTGACTGTTTATATAAATCGCTGAACTTCATACCCAGTTTAATGTTTTCTACTAATTTCAGAAGAACTTGATAACACTTTTTAAAATGATCCTGGATTTTTTTATTTGTTCCCAAATAAAAATTAATACCAAAATCACCGATTATTGGTGCCTCATCAATCATAATGTACGGAGAAGCATAAATATATCCAAGTCCGTCTTTTTTCAGATAATTATTAAATTTCGGCCAATACTCTTTTGGTCTTAGGTTTAGATAATTAACTCTCTTATAATCATTCTCACTCCCAAAGAGCACGGCTATTCCATTAGGCGGCGGATCATACCAGCCGTCTCCGATGATATCCATTGACTTATACATCTCTTTCAGCCAGATGTTCCTGAATTTCACTTCCGATACTTTACTTGGTAGCTTTAATACTTTTTGGAAAGTATAAAGACAGGTTTGTGAAGCGAACTGTCTGACTTTGCGGCATGCTTCCAGTCTTTTTAGTTTATCTTCCGTTTTTAATTCCATAATTTCTTTTTTAACCCCTTCTGTCCAATGTCTATGCGGTAATGCATTTCGGAAAAATGGATACCGTTTTTTCCAATAGCATTATAAACTTTTTTTATGGCTGATTGTAAGTCTTTCTCTCTACCGGTTATCCCTAATACCCTTCCTCCACTGGTAACAACTTTTCCCTCGTCAATTTTTGTCCCTGCCTGAAAAGCCTGAAGATTAGTTTGCTTATTTATGTTTGGTAAACCGACAATCACTTTTCTCTTTTCGTAATTACCGGGATAACCTTTTGAGGTTAATACAACGCAAACGGCAGAGCCTCCAAACCATTGAATCTTTAAATTCTTAACTTTGTTTTTAATAACCGCTTCAAAGATTTCCATAATATCAGTCTTCAGTAACATTATCACCGGTTGGGTTTCCGGATCACCGAAGCGGCAATTGTATTCCAGGACTTTCGGACCGTCTTTCGTGAGGATTAATCCCGGATAAAGAATTCCTTTATAAAGACAGTCTTCTTTAGCCATTGCCGAAATTGTCGGTCCGACGATTTCTTTTTCTATACGGCTTATTAATTTTTTATCGGCAAACGGCACCGGAGCATAAGCGCCCATCCCGCCGGTATTGGGACCGCGATCACCGTCAAATACCGGTTTATGATCTTGAGAAGGAAGAAGAGAAACGAAATCCTTACCGTCTGTCACTACCATAAAAGAAACTTCCTGGCCGGTTAAGCATTCTTCTATGATAATCTTATTTCCTGACGGACCGAAGGTTTTGTCAACCATCAGAAGTTTTAGAAATCCTTGCGCGGACTTCTCGTTTTGACATACCATTACCCCTTTTCCCAAACATTGTCCGTCAGCCTTAATCACCAACGGATATTTTTGAGATTTAAGAAAAGTTTTGGCGTAAGCGTAATCGTCAAAAACGGCAAATTTTGCCGAAGGGATACCATATTTGAGCATCAGTTTCTTGGCAAAAACTTTCGAGCCTTCTATCCGGGCGGCTTTTTCCGTCGGGCCAAAAATATTTAAATGATTTTTATTAAATAAATCAACTATTCCTGATATTAACGGTACTTCCGGACCAACAACGGTAAGATTTACTTTTTCTTTTTTTACGAATTTGACTAATTTGTCTAATTGATCAGGCTTAATGGGAATATTTTTAGCCAGTTTGGCAGTGCCGGGATTACCCGGTGCGCAAAATATTTTGGAAACTCTTTCCGACTGGGCAAGCTTCCAAACCAAAGCATGTTCTCTTCCGCCCGAACCGATTACTAATATCTTCATAATTGATATATTTTGTATTAATAAATTCCATGTCATTGCGAGGCTACGAAGTAGCCGTGGCAATCTCGGATGGGATTGCTTCTCCCGATTTTCATCGGGATCGCAATGACAATCTAAATCAAATTATCTCAACTTTTCCATTCTTATTAATACTCAGTTTATTATTACAAAACCAGGCGATGGCTTGCGGCAAAATCCGGTGTTCTTCCGCTTTCATCCGCTCGTAAAGCGTTTCCGCGCTGTCATCGGTTAGAATTTCCACTTCACTTCTGATGATCACCGGACCGCAGTCAACTGTTGGAGTAATAAAATGAACAGTCGAACCGGCAATCGGATAATGTTGGTCAATGGCAAATTGGACGGCCATATCGGTATGTTCGCCTCTGATAGGCTTGATCTTTATTTTATTTTTATAAACAATATATTCTTCTCCAACGTCAGGCAGTAAACTCGGATGAAGGTTAATCGTTCTATCCGGAAAATATTTGATGAAAGCATCGGAAAGGATCAGCATCCATCCGGCCAGAACCACCAAGTCGATTCTATATTTTTCTTTTAACAATTTTCCCAAAGCCTCATCATATTCCCGCCTTGTTTTACCGCTTTTTAAAAAGTTTTTAAGATCCAAGACTACGGTCGGGATCTGTCTTTCTCTTGCCCTGACTAATCCATACGCATCATCTTTATTGGAAAGAACGACCACTACTCTGCCGTTTCTGATTTTCTTTTCATCAACGGCTTTGAGAATCGCCGCCAAATTACTGCCGGTGCCTTTATTGGATAATAAAACAGCGATTCTTTTCATTAATAATCAATTCCCGGAACCGGAAATTTCCGGCACAAATTTTTTATCTCCAGGGCTATTTGTCTCAGTTTACTGCTTTTGTGGAGACACTCGTGAAATTTTTTATCCAGTTTTTTTCTCTTTTCAAGATCTTTGTTTTTACCGTAAGCGGTATTCGTCCACTCTAGGTAATTGAGCGGAAAAGTCTGCATCTCTAAAACTGCGCGGTTTAACCAGTCAGCGACTTTTTTCATTTCTTTCTCTTTCATTCCTCGCGTCGTTATGGCCGGAGTCCCCAGTCTGATACCGTTAGGGAAAAACGGCGGGGCCTCATCATTGGGTACCCAATTGCGATTTAATACAATACCCGCTTCCTCAATGCCTTCAGCCAGTAAACGGCCGTTAATACCTTTATTATGGGTATCGATTAATAACAAATGGTTATCGGTCCCTCCGGTCACTAAATTGAAATCATACTTCATCAATTCTTGGGCCAGTACCTGACAGTTTCTGACTGTTTGTTCCTGACATTTCTTAAAAGACGGTTTCATTGCTTCTTTCAAACAAACGGCAATTCCGGCAGTCACATGATCATGCGGCCCTCCCTGAAGTCCCGGAAAGACCCATTTGTCAATTTTTTTCGCCAGATCCGGATCTTTCTTCAGTCCTTTCTCCGTCACCATAATCATAGCTCCTCTCGGTCCTCTGATCGTTTTATGAGTAGTCGTCATGATGATATGCGCGTACGGTACCGGATCAGGGTGGCAACCGGCCAAAACCAAACCAACAATGTGTGAAATATCGGCCAATAAATATGCCCCAACACTATCGGCAACTCTTCCAAATTCCTTAAAATCAAGTTTGCGCGGATAGGCGGTAGTACTGGCGATGATGATTTTTGGTTTAAATTTTTTAGCAAGCGCACCAAGCTCGTCAAAATCAATCCTCCCTGTTTTACCGAAATCATATTGAATCCCTTTATATATTGTCCCGGACATCGAGACCGGTGAACCGTGAGTCAGATGCCCGCCAAAAGATAAAGTCAACCCCATCAGCACATCTCCCGGTTTCATAATTGCTAAATAGATTTCCGCATTGGCCGGAGAACCGGAATATGGTTGGACATTGACATGCGGTACTTTAAATAATTTTTTTGCCCGTTCGATCGCCAGTAATTCAATTTCGTCAATATATCTATTTCCTTGATAATAGCGTTTTTTGGGGTAACCCTCGGAATATTTATTGGCGAGAACCGATCCAACCGCCTCCAAAACCGCAGAAGAGGCATAATTTTCTGAAGGAATCATTTCTAAAACATCATGCTGTCTTTTCGATTCTTTTTGAATTAATTTTGCTATTTCCGGATCTATTTTTGTAAGATTTTTTAAGTTAATCATGTATATACTCCTTAAATAAAACAATTCATTAACATTAGATTCCCGATCAAGCTCGCCTCACTGAAGCTCGGACGAAGCGGGTCGGGAATGACATATTTTTATTCTTTATCAGATCATAAGTTTCATTCCTCAAAAATATTCTTCTTAAAATTATAATTCACTTCCATCGGATATTCACCGTTAAAACAGGCAACGCAAAGAGAATTTTTTTCCTGATTGGAGGCTTGTATCAGTTTATCAAGACTGAGGTAATGCAGTGAATCGGCCCCGATGAATTTACGGATTTGGGCGACAGATTTTCCGTTGGCGATAAATTGTTTTTTATTTGGAGTATCAAGGCCGAAAAAACAGGGCCAGCGGATCGGCGGCGAACAGATGCGAAGATGGATTTTTTTAGCCCCGCATTTCTTCAGTATTTCGACTATTTTTTTCATGGTTGTTCCGCGGACAATCGAATCATCAACAATGACTACCCGTTTACCGTTGATGATTTTTTTCATCGGATTGAATTTTATTTTAACGCCGAGTTCTCTTACATGCTGTTCGGGCTGAATAAAGGTGCGTCCGATATAACGGTTTTTGATGAGTATCTCTCCAAAAGGGATTTTCGCCGCCTCGGCAAAACCGAGCGCGGCCGAAGTGCCGGAATCAGGAATGGCGGCCACTAAATCCGCTTTGACAGGCGCTTCTTTGGCTAAAAGTTCACCGCTTTTCCTCCTGACATCATGGACTAATTCATTGTTGATAATACTATCGGGCCGGGCCAGATAAACATATTCGAACAGACAAAAACTTTTTTTAGGGCTAGGTATTTGACCTAAAATATGAAAACCTTTCCGGTCAATCTCGACTATCTCTCCGGGTTTAACGTCACGAACATATTCGGCACCGATCGTCTCCAGCGCACAGGTTTCCGAAGCAACGATATGATAACCGTTGAGTTTCCCGATAACCAGCGGCCTAAATCCCCAGGGATCTCTAAAAGCGTATAGTCTTTTCTTGGAACAGGCAACAATGCTGTAGGCGCCATTAAAATGCGGAATGGCCGCCAGGATTTTATCGCGCCATTTGAGACCGGGAGATTTATATATCGTATAAGCCAAAATTTCCGTATCACTGGTTGAAGACCTTTTTATATTTCCCAATTTATTGGCAAGATTTGCAACATTGACGACATTACCGTTATGACCCATGGCAAAAACCTTATGCTTAAGCGATAAAATAACCGGCTGGACATTATCTTTGGTGTTTCCTCCGGTCGTGGAATATCGGTTGTGGCCAATGGCAATATAACCTTTTAACTTGGACAGATTGTCTTCATTGAAAACCGAAGTCACCAAACCCAGATTACGGATGCTTCGAAGTTTTATGCCGTCTGATACGGCAATCCCGGCGCTTTCCTGACCCCGATGCTGAAGACTATGCAGGGCAAAGTAGGTGATTTTGGCTACGTCTTCTCCCGGGGCGTATATCCCGAAAACACCGCAATGATCATGCAGTGATTCCTGCCGTTTAATGCTTATTAAATCTGCCATCTCTGCTTATCTGTTTAATTCTTGATCGTTTTTGATAATTTTTCCTTTCAGACTTTTTTGAAAAGAGAGGATTTCTTTTTTCCGGTTCAAAATTTTAGACGCGGCGATTGCCGCTTGTTCCGGTTCCAATACCGTTAATGGAGCCACACCCCCGGGCATCCGCAGACTGGATAATATGTCCAGTCCGGCATATTTCTCGTTATAAGGAGGGCAGTTGATAACCGGGTGAAATGTCTGGGCATCGACAAAACCGCCGAGAGCATTGGATCTTCCGGCGACACAAATATAAACCAGCGGTTTATCCAGGGAATCGTATTTTTGAATCAGTTTCAACAAATGTTCCGGGGTTTTATGGGCTGAAGCAATGTGAATTTTATAATCCACCCCAAATCTTACCAAACTATCGGCAATTTGTTTACCCCATTCAAGATCTGATTTGGAACCTAATATTATTATTACCATATATTCATCAGGACTTACGTGGACTTATTGTCATTGCGAGTCCCGCCACTTATGCGGGACGTGGCAATCTCGGATGGGATTGCTTCGCTTCGCTCGCAATGACAGATAACTCCTTAATAATACTTTTCTTAATCGGATACTTTTCCGGTTTAAATTTCTTTCCGGTAATCATCTCATAAAGCTTTATATAATGTTGGGCTGTTTCTATTTGTAACTGTTTACTCATTACCGGCGGCTTCCCGTCTCCCCGGTAACCCTGTTTAGTATACCAAAGCCTGAAAAACTCTTTATCGTAATTTTTCGGTTCCAAGCCCTTTTTAAAACGTTCCAGATAATTTTTAGCATTCCAGAACCGGCTGGAATCAGGCGTATGAATCTCATCAATCAGGATCAGTTTTCCTTTATATTCACCGAATTCGTATTTCGTATCAACTAGAATCAGACCTCTTTTTTTACATATCTCATTGCCCCGTTTATACAATTTCAGTGAAACTTCTTCCATTTGTTTCAAGATTTTAGGAATCACCAATTTCCGTTTCAAAATCTCATCATGAGTCAGTCTCTCATCATGGGCTCCGTGTTCGGCTTTGGAAGTAGGGGTAATGATCGGATGGACAAGTTTTTGGTTTTTTTTCAGACCTTCAGGGAATTTAATTCCGTAAATTGTTCTTTCACCCAGTTCATAAGCCCTCCAGATAGCGGTTGAAGTGACGCCGGTGATATAACCTCTTACCACCATCTCAACCGGATATGGTTTGGCATCTTTGGCAACCGCTACGTTTGGATGGGGAATATCAATAATGTGGTTAGGAATAATATCAGCTGTTTTATCAAACCAAAATTTGGACAATTGGTTAAGAACCTGGCCTTTATAGGGAATGGATCCCAAAACGCGGTCAAAAGCGGATATCCGGTCGGTGGTAATTAATATCCGTTTATCCTTAACTTTATAAAAATCCCTGACTTTCCCCTGATGTTTTTTCCCAAATCCATGAAGATCTACCGTTTTTAATAACTTATTACAGGCTGATTTTATCTGATCTTTTGTTATCATCACATATTCCTTTTACTAATTATTTACCTAAAAATCAACTATGAAAAATACTTTACGGCATTACGGAAGATCGCAAGCCCCGGTCCTTCGGTTGGAATCTTTTCGCCGGCTCTTTCCAATTTTTCTTTCAGATAGGTCCAGTGGGGCAACTGGTGAAAAAATTGCGCCCGCTCCGGGTGAGGCATGAGTCCCAAAATCCTGCCCGTTTCATCGGTGATACCGGCAATATCATCCAATGACCCATTGGGATTGGGCGGTAAATCTAACCACCGACTGGTTTCTCCACTGAAATATTTCAGAGCAATCATTTTTTTCTTTTTTAATTTTGTTAAAACCTCATTTGAAGCGTAAAATTTGCCTTCTCCGTGGGCAATCGGAAGGGAAATGGTCGAAATTCCGTTGAGCCAGGGGGATTGGTTCTCTACTTTCAAATCCGTGAAGCGAACGGTGTACCGGGCATTGTTATTATTAACTAAAGCCACTTCCCGCTTACCATATTGTCCATTAAGAGCCGGCAATAAACCAAGGTTGACCAGAATCTGGAAACCGTTACAGATACCAATAACCAATTTATCTTTATGGATAAAATCTGTTACTTCCTTCCAAAGATGATTTCTTATCTTATTGGCATAGGCATTTCCTGCTCCAGTATCATCACCATATGAAAAACCTCCTTGAATTACCATTATCTGGTAGTCCTTTAACCGGTAACGTCCGTCAATAAGATCATTGATGTGGACAATATCTGTCAGTGCTCCGGCGCTGTCAAAGCCGAATTTAGTTTCTTCGTCACAGTTTAGGCCGTATCCGGCAAAAATAATTGCTTTCGGTTTCATCTTAATCATAACTTATGTCATTGCGAGGCTACGAAGTAGCCGTGGCAATCTCGGACGGGATTGCTTCTTCGCCATCCGGCGAATCGCAATGACAATATAATTCAATATCTATTGCGTAGCTCTGCTTAATATCCCTCGAAAGTCTTTCTATATGATCTTAATGCTCTATCAACGTCCATTTTTACAATTATATTATCCTTCAATCCTTTTATTATTATTTTTTTCTCTGTCGAGACTTTTCCTACACAGATAAAACTATCATTTTTCAATATTTTTTCAAAATTCTTTCTATTTTTCGGATTGATGCTGACTAAAATTCTTCCCTGGCTTTCGGAAAAAAGAGCCTGATAATCTCCGCTTATTTTCCCGGTAATATTTTTTAGAGAAATTTCAATACCCAACATTCCTCCCATGGCCGATTTGGCCAAAGCAACTGCCAATCCGCCTCTAGTCACTGCGATACTTGAAGTGATTAGTTTCTTTTGGATAGCCAAAGACAAGGATTTGTAAAGCTGTAAATTTTTTTTGGCGTCAACTTTAGGCACTATTGCCCCCAACTCATCGTATGTCTCACCCAAAAGATAAACCAAATCATCCGGAAATTTAAAATCCAAAGACACCGCATTGGTAATATCATCAACAATTCCCATGGAAGTTATCAAAAGAGTCGGCGGAATGGAAATTTTAACCGGCTTGCCGTTTTTGTCAAATCCTTTGAAATCGTTAAACATGCTATCTTTGCCGGAAATAAAAGGTGTATGGTAAGAAACGGCAAGATCATAGCAGGCTTGGGCAGCAAGTTTCAGTTGGGCCAGTCTTACCGGATCATTGCCGCTGCACCAGCAGAAATTATCCAAAAGGGCAATTTTTTCCGGATCCGTACCGGCGGCAATAACATTTCTCACCGCCGTATCGATACTGCAGGCAGACATCCGGTAAGGATCAATATCGCTGTAGCTGGGATACAATCCCTGCGATAAAACTAACCCTTTAGAACTGCCAAGAAGCGGGCGGATAACTGACGTCTCACTGTTAATTTGGCCCCGGCCTTGAAGCGGCGGCAAAACCAAACTTCCCTGCACCGTATGGTCATATTGCTGGGAAATGAAAGAGTAACTGGCAATGTTTAAATTTCCCAGCGTCTCAAGAAACACTTTGGTCAGGTCTTTTTTGGGGAAAATAACCGGTTCAATAACTTTTGGTTGAAGGTTGGCTGATTTCAAAGGACGAACGGGTAAACCATAATGTAAAAATTGCATCTTAATATCCATCACTGTCTTGCCGTTATATCTGACAACGCATTTCTCGCTATGATTAAATCTACCGATAACGGTAGACTCCACCCCCCGTCTTTCCATCAAATCCTTAAATTCCAGCCAATTTTTAGGCGGAACGGCCAAAGTCATCCGCTCCTGCGACTCTGAAATCCAGATTTCCCACGGCTGCATCCCCGGATATTTCAAAGGGATTTTATCCAAATCCACTACGCATCCTCCGGATTCCTTCGCCATTTCGGCAACCGAACAGGATAAACCCCCGGCGCCGTTGTCAGTAATGCTATGATACAAAAGTTGGTCTCTGGCTTCTTTCACTACCGCGTCGCTTAATTTCTTCTGGGTAATGGGATCACCGATCTGGACAGCCGTTACCGGACTGCTCGCGTCCATCGCTTCTGAGGAAAAAGTGGCTCCGTGGATGCCGTCTTTACCGACCCGGCCGCCGATCATAACGATATAATCGCCGCTTCGGGCTTTTTTGACATGAGAAGGTTTATTTTTGATTTTTTTAGGTATCAACCCGACCGTTCCAACAAAAACCAGCGGTTTACCACGATATTTCTCGTCAAAATAGACAAATCCCTGAGGGGTGGGTATACCTGACTGGTTGCCGCCGGCATTTACTCCTTCGATGACACCATCCATTATTCTTCTGGAGGAGAGCATTTTTTGGGTAAAATCAGGTCCTTTATATAAAGGCGTGTCAACTCTCGGATCGGCAAAACAGAATCCGTAATAATTGGCAATCGGCTTGGCACCCAGTCCGAAGCCGATCGTATCCCGGTTCACACCCACAATCCCGGTGATTGAACCGCCAAAAGGATCAAGGGCAGACGGACTGTTATGGGTTTCCACTTTATGGGTAATGATAAAATTCTGATCAAAAGCAATCGCGCCGGAATTGTCTTTAAAAACGGAAACGCAGAAATTTGGTTTTTTCAATGTAATTTTTTCAGTTGCTCTTTTTATATAGCGGTTAAACAGTCCTTCATCGATATCATCAAGCGGATTGGCAAAAATGGTGTGCTTGCAGTGTTCGGACCAGGTTTGAGCCAGTGATTCTAACTCTATATCAGTCGGATTTCTCCCCAATTTTTGAAAGTATTTTTGAATCGCCTTCATAAATTGGAGATCCAAAGCCAACGGCCCTCTTCTGGCGCCATCGGAATTGGCGATACCGGCTTTGCCGATTTTAGTCAATTCTTCATCCGAAACATCAAGATTGACTTTTTTAACCTCTATTTTCGGTGATAATTTCACTTTTGGGATAACAACATTCATCCCCTTATCCTTTACATATTGCCGAAAACTTTTTATCTGGATTCTTTGGATAAGCGGATTAACCAGACTTTCAGCTATCAATTTAATTTTTTTCTGGTCTAATGTACCTTTTATGAAAGTAATTTGTGAGGTATAAACATTTTCTTCTTCAATGAATTTTATCTTTAGGAGGTCTTCAATTAATTCTTTGGTGGTGTGAGCAACGTTATCAGTCACTCCGGGCAAGTAACCAGTTTCTATTGCCCAGTCAAATTTCTGTTGCGACCTTATTATTGACTGGGTAACCGGGTTTATCAATCTGGCACTGATATCATTAATTTGGGGACCGGTTAACTTTTTATCAATGGTGTAAACGTCTGCTAACCTAACTTCGTTGATTTTTTTATAGCCTCTGCCGATCAGGCGCTTCTTGCGGATCTGCGCCCGGGCATCGTAGGTTTTGTTGTAAACCTCGATTCGAGTAATCATTTAAAATTATGACTTTTTCAGGCAGGCCTCTATAAATTCCAAGAAAATCGGGTGAGGTGTAAGCGGCCGGCTTTTATATTCGGGATGACCTTGGGTACCGAGATAAAACGGGTGAACATCTTTGGGTAATTCAATTATTTCAACTAAATTTTCCACTACGCTTCTGGCAGAAATCACCAAGCCTTTCGATTCAAAATCCCTGATGTATTTATCGTTGAATTCATACCGGTGCCTGTGTCTTTCGCTGGTTAAACCTTTATTTTTATCAATTAATCCTCCGTATTTATCATACGCTTCCCAGGCAATCGTTCCTTTTTTGACAATCGCCTGCCAGGCACCTAATCTCATTGTGCCTCCGTAAGAACGTCTTTCCATAAACTGTTTTTGGGCAGGCATCAGATGGATTACCGGATGAGGAGTGTTTTTACTATCCTCGACTGTATTGGCATCCGGCCAACCTATCTCCTCGCGGGCAAACGACACCACAGCCAACTGCATCCCGTAACAAAGCCCTAAATATGGAATTTTATTTTTTCTGGCCCAACCGGCTGCCGTAATCATCCCTTCCGCTCCTCTTTCACCCCAACCGATCGGTACGATTAAACCATCGACCCCTTTTGTGTAACGTTCAATCCCGTTCTTTTCCACATTTTCCGCGTCTATCCATAGGGTTTTCACTTCCGTCTCTTTTGCCCAAGCGGCATGATCAATTGCATCCATAAGGGCAGCGTATGAATCACGAAGCTGATATTCACCTGTAGTAAAGTATTTCCCGACGATCGCCAAAGTGACCTGTTTGCTTTTTTTAATTTTTATCCGGTTAATCAGTTCACTCCAACTGATCAGGGCCGGTTCTTTATAAGGCAGGGAAAGTTTCTGACAGATTCTTTCCAAAAGCTTCTGCTGGTGAAACTGCAGTGGAACTTCATAAACTGTCTGCGCGTCGGGGCTGGATATAATATCTTCAGGCCGCATATTGCAAAACAGGGAAAATCTGTCCCTTCTTCTTTTATCGAGAGGTTTCTCACTTCTGGCGATGATAAAATCCGGCTGTATACCCATGGAATTGAGCGCCCTTACAGATTGCTGGGTTGGTTTGGTTTTCGGCTCTCCCAAATGAGGCGGAGTCGGCAAATAACTGACATGGATATGTAAAACGTCTTTGGGATTTTTCAAAGTCAGTATCCTGGCCGCTTCGTAGTAAAATAAATTCTGATATTCACCGACTGTCCCGCCAAGTTCGATAATCACCACTTGGGCTTTATCTTTACCGGCGGCATTTTTTATCCTTTGGGTAATTTCGTCAGTGATATGGGGAATCGCTTCGACATCCTCGCCGTTATACTCAAACCGTCTTTCCCGGTCGATCACCGTCTTGTAAATTTCGCCCATGGTGACGAAATTATGGCGGTGCATGTCCTTGTCGAGGAATTTCTCGTAAGTCCCTATATCCATATCAGCCTCGGTACCGTCTTCACAAAGGAAGGGGTCACCGTGCTCAATCGGATTGATGGTCCCGGCATCGATGTTTAGGTAATTTTCGCATTTGACAAGAGTAACGGGGATGCCGCTGGCTTTCAGCAGGAATGCAATTGAGGCTGACGAGATGCCTTTCCCCAGACCGGAAATGACGCCACCGGAAACAAAGATAAATTTGGTCGGCATGTTTTAAGATAACAAAAATAAGGGCCTTCTGTCAATTACTTTTTGCGAGCCAGGTATTCCCGGCCTTTACCGACGGTCGTATTTACCGGCACATTTTTTTGGCACAAAGGACAATCTTTTTCCTCCCAAGCCTGGAGTTTTATTTCCGCCAACGCTGTAAAAGGAGCTCCGATTGTTGAGGTATTTATATTAATCGGATCCCGGTTAGCCAAAACACAGACGGCCATCACTTCTCCACCGGCCTGACGGATGCTGGCGATCACTTTTATAACTGATCCGCCGGTAGTGGTAATATCTTCAACTACCAGCACTTTTTTTCCTTTTACTAATTTGTCATACCCTCTTGTAAATATTTGATTTTTATCCGGTGTTTTTTCAGTATAGACTCCCAGCACTTCCTTATCTGTTAACTCGCTTAAAAAGTAAGCGGTCCACTGGGAAAGAATAATACCGCCAAGAGCCGGCGCGGCGACTACTTCAATACCTTTATCTCTAAAACGGTTGGCAATTTCTTTACAAATGGAAGCAATTTCTTTGGTATGCGGGTAAATGGCGTCTTTATTTAAATAAGCCTCCCCGTGCTTGCCGGAAGTATAAACGATATGGCTGTCGATAATATATCCGCCGACTTTTTTAAAGATACCCAGTACATCATCGCTTGTCATATTATATATTTTTTGGAATAGCGCAGATTAAAATCTGCTATTCCTGACGAAATTTATTAATTTCATTTCTTAATTTAATGGTTTCTTCGCGGGCTTTCTTGGCGAAATCTTCTCCGTTTGAAGCGAAAATGATGCCGCGGGAAGAATTGATTATGGCGTTCATGCCGTCTTTATCCACTCCGGCTTTGACCGTCTTTTCCACATCGCCGCCTTGGGCGCCAACGCCGGGAATCAGTATCGGCATATCACCCACCATATGTCGCACAATTTCAAGTTCGATGGGGTAGCTAGCACTGACTACCAGGCCGCAATTGCCATTGTAATTCCAGGCATCAGCTACATTTTGGGCAATTATTCGATAAAGAGGTTTATTTTCAATTTTCAAATCCTGCAGTTCCCCTGCTCCGGGATTTGACGTCCTGCATAAAACAATCACCCCTTTATCAGCTCTGTCCAGAAACGGTTTAAGCGCTTCTTTACCAAGATAAGGATGCACAGTAATGGCATCCGCTCCCAGGAAGTCATAGGCAAACTTGGCATAACCTTCATTGGTATTGCCGATATCCGCCCTCTTGGCGTCAAGGATGACCGGAACATCCGGATATTTTTCCTTCAAATAATCCATTGTGAATTTCAGCTGACTTATCCCCTCAACTCCGCCAGCTTCATAAAAAGCGGAATTCGGTTTATAAGCGCAAACCAAATCAAAGGTAGCATTAATTATCGCCTGATTGAATTTGTATTGATTATCTTTGAGATCTTTCAAATGAGAAGGAAGTTTGCCGAGGTCACTATCGAGCCCGACACAAACTAATGAGTTATTCTTTTTGGTAATCTCTAATAGTTTTGATTTAAAAGTCATTTATAATTTCGCAATTCAGAATTTAATTTATAATTTATCATTTATAATTTGTAATTTATTTATGTGCTACTCCCACTAATTCCTTCAACTCTTTAATCCCTTCTTTCTCCATATATTCACTTAATCCTCTTTTCAACTCATCATAAACTTTCATCCCTTTAGTATAAGTGGCTGTACCCACCCCGACCAAAGTGGCGCCGGCCATCATCATTTCCACTACATCCTGCCATTTACTCACTCCACCCATGCCAATAATCGGTATTTTTACCGCCTCATAGATTTCGAAGATACAACGAACAGCAATTGGAAGGATTCCCGGGCCGGAAACCCCGCCTTTTTTAGCTCCCAGTACCGGTTTCCTTTTATTAATATCGATAATCATTCCGGGACCGGCGGTATTTATGGCTACTATCCCGTCAGCACCTGCCTCTTCACAGGATTTGGCAATTTCCGCGATATTGCAGACATTTGGAGAAAGTTTGGCGAGAATCGGCACTTTACCGGAGATTTTTTTAACGGCTTTCATTATCTCGCCGGCTGCTCCCTTTTTCATCCCCAAAGGCTTGCCGAATTCATCATCCACATTGGGACAAGATAGGTTAAGTTCTATAAAAGGAGGATTTAAGGGAACAATTTTTTCCACCAGAAACAAAAATTCTTTTAATTTGGTGGCAAACAAGCTGACAATCACCGGTATCTGTTTATTTTCTTTCAAAAATACGGCTATTTCCTCGCTTCCCTTTTCAATTCCGGCGTTTCGAAGGCCTACTGAATTTATCATTCCGCAGTCATACTTCCAGACCCGGGGCAACGGATTTCCTTCTCTTTTCTCATAAGTCAGCGATTTAAGGGTTATTCCGCCGACGCCCGCCTCAACGGCTCTTTTGTGTTCGGATACTTCGGTAATAATTCCCGAAGGGAGAATAAATGGATTGGAAAAACGTATACCACAAAAATCAACTGATAAATTAGCCATAATTATTTTATTATATTTTTACCAAAACCCTGATCAGCTAATATTTTACCATCCTCGAAAGCTTTTGTCCCCCGGATAAATACCCGTTTCACTTTTCCCTTCATCTTCCACCCGTTAAACGGACTCCAACCGCATTTGGTTTTCAGATCTTCATTTTTTATAACCCACTCTTCATCTATGTCTACTTCAATATAAGTTTCATTACCTTGCTGGAAACCAAATATCTTTTGCGGATTGGTATTGGTCAATCTGATAATGTCCTCTATCCTTATCATACCCTGATGATAGGCCGTTAATAATAATGGCAGCATTGTTTCTAAGCCCGGCATGCCTGAAGGAGAACTTGCTGACTCTTTTTCTTCTTTTGTATGTGGTGCATGATCGGTGGCCAGACAATCGATATATTTAATCTTCTTCCAAAGAAATTTTTGATCTTCTTCGGTGGATAACGCAGGTTTAATCTTACCGAAACCACCCAAAGTCGTCTCGTCAATTTTGGTTAGGAATAAATAATTTGGCGTCGTATCGCAGGTAATATTCAGGCCTTCTTCTTTAGCTCTGATAATTTTCTCCAGATCACGTTGCAGAGTGATATGAGTAATGTGTAATTTGTTTTTATATTTCCGGCATAAACTGATTGCCAAATCCAGTTTTTCTTCTTCGGCATGAACTACAATCACCTTTACTTTTGCCCATTGAGAGAAAATTTTCTCAATTAATTCATCGTTGTCAATTCTTAAATTACCGGTGGTGAAATTGAGATAGATTTTCAATCCGATAACCAGATTTTCCACTTTCTTAAACTCGTCAAGATTTTTACCGTCACTGCCGAAATACAGACCGAAGTCGCAAACCGCTTTTGAATTGACAATTTCCATTTTTCTAACCAATCTTTCATAAGTTAAAATCGGCTCTATATTGTTAGGCATATCGAAAACAGTCGTTACTCCACCGGCAAGAGCGGCACAAGTACCGCTGTAAAAATCTTCTTTGTCAGTGGCGCCGGGATCGCGGAGATGAACGTGGATGTCAATGAGACCGGGGAAACGAATAATGTTCATAAAAAAATTATTTATTTAATATCAAATCCAAAATTGCCATCCTTACGTATAATCCGTTTACCACCTGTTGGGAGAAGTAAACCGCCCGTGGATCGTTGTCAACCTCATGACTGATTTCATCAATTCTTGGCAAGCAATGCATAACAATACTCTCTTTTTTCATTTTACCCATCACTTTTTTATCGACGGTATAGCTGCCTTTTATCTGGCGGTATAATTCTTCATTCATGTATTCTTTTTTCACTCTGGTGACATATAAAACGTCAATCTCTGGCAACAATGTCTGAAAGTCATTACTCTCAATAAAACTGACTTTTCTGTCTTTCAAATATTTCCTCAAATTTTCCCTGATCGGTACCTGCGTCGGGGAAACAAAGCTGATTTTTATATTCGGGTACAAGGCGAGCAGTTTTGACAAGGAATTTGTGGGGCGGTAATGGGCCAGATCGCCGATTATCAGGATGTGTAAACCGTCAATTTTACCGAAACTTTTTTGAATCGTATACAGATCAATTAAGGCTTGTGTCGGGTGCTCATTGATTCCGTCGCCGGCATTGATCACCGGTTTATATGCAAATTTGGCGGCTGTATCGACCGAACCCGGTTCAGGATGCCTTATAACTAAAACATTCGCGTAGGCGGAAAAAACTCTTACGGTATCTTCCAAAGTTTCTCCTTTGGCCACCGACGTATGGGTCATGCCGTTTAAGGGAATAAAACCGCCCCCCATGCGCTGGATGGCGGTTACAAACGAAGAAAATGTCCGGCTGGACGGCTCGTAAAACAAAGCGGCCAAAATTTTATTTTTTAACCTGTCATCACCACCTTTTTCTTCAACCAATTTTTTCATCTCGTCAGCCCGCTCAAATAAAACATCAACATCTTCTTTTGTTATATTTTCAACACTGATTATACTTTTATTAAAATAATTATTCATTATATTTAACGTATTCATTCAAGGATTTTATCTTCAATTTATCCATTGTATACTTTGCCAGAGCGGAAATAAATAGTCCGGCTATTGATGCCTTGGTGAAAAGCGGAATATTGGCGTCTACGGCAGCTCGTCTGATTAGGTACCCGTCAGTCGCCTGTTTGCTAAGTTCTATTAATCCTAAATCGCTTCGGTCGGAAAGATTGACGACAAGATTGACTTTTTTCTGTTTGATCAAATCCACGACATTGGGCTTTTTATTTTCATGAACTTTGTTAACTAATTTTGTTGGAATGCCATGTTTCTGCAGATATGC
>CAYGXQ010000015.1:0-32745 GCA_964354025.1 uncultured Gammaproteobacteria bacterium
CCGATCCTTTTGGGTTCGCAGGACAAATCAATCAGTTTTCTTCATCGGTTGACCAGCATTCATCCAATATTACGGGCAGTGATGGAATGGACTCAGAGAGGTTTGCCTGAAGATATTTTTACCGATTTTTACCGCCAATACCTCCGTCATCGGACGCGGCTTATTTACGAGCAGCTGGTGACGATTTTGGACCAGCGGATCGATTTGCCGAAAACCGTCCTGGTGATCTCCACTCATTTCGGATTGGCGCACCAACTGGCGGCTATTAAAGGAAAAATCATCCAGGATAAAAAAATCAGACTGATCCTGATTGTAGTGGTGACAGATGACAGTCCGCAGCATGTCTGGTACGTGCCGGGAACGGATCTGACTTTTGTTCCGTCTTTCAAAACAAAAGCAGCGCTTCTCGATTACGGCAAAAAGAAAGGTCTTGAAAAAATACAAATAGAAGTGGCTTCATACCCCCTTTCTCCTCATTTTACCCAGGATTTGTCAAAAGAGGCTTGGGCTGTAAAACTGGATCAACTTGATGTTTCCCAAAAAATCCCAATTGATGTTTCGGTACCGATTTCCGGAGCGGCGGTGGGGACAGATATCCTGACGGAATCGGTCGACAGTCTCTTCCAAAGGTCAACACGATTTCTTTTTCATATGGTGGCCAGGTCGACTCCTTATACCCAAGTCTTTATCAGAAAAATGACGGAAAGGCCATACGTGAAGCTGCATGTTTCCACAAATGACCGGGAGGTTGTCGACGGTTATGAAGATATTTACAAAGGAAACGTCATCTCTTTGGAGATTACTAAACCTAGCGAACAGGCATTCAAAGCCTTGCTTTCGCCAAAACAAAGAGGCGGTGCGGTTTTACTTTTTACCAAGCCGGTCGGCAGACAGGAATATGACAATCTGGAGTTTTTGAGAAGACACATGATGATTCCAAATGCGGATGAGCAAAAAAAATTATGGGAAGCCGCCGAAAATAATAAGCCTTTTAATCAAATTAAAAAAAGCTGGAGAGGAATAATCTTACCGGAGAGTCCGAAAAAAACAGCAGATTTTGTCTGGTGGTGTCTGAAGGAAAGGATATTTTCCACGATGACTGCCATTTTCCAGCCAAAAAAAGAAAATAACTCCACAGATGAAGAGATAAACCCCGACGGAGTCAGGATGATCTGGGAAAAGGTCGGCCAATTTATTGACTAGATTGTATTTGGACGGTGCGGGTAACCGTTTTTTTCTTGCCGTATTTACTGACGGAATCGATGATGATCGTATTTACCCCGGGAGCCAGTGTCAGGTCGGTCGTAAATTCCCCGTTTTCCGAGAGAGCAATTTTTTGGTTGTTGACGGAAATCACCGCGTCCCGGTCGGTAGTACCGGAAACGGTAATTTTTTCTCCCGACAAAACAGCCCCTTCAGCCGGAGTAGAAATGGTAAGGTTTGGCGGGCTGGTATAAGAGCGGTATTGGATGAACAGATAACCGAAGAAAGTCAAAATGCACAAAACCGTCGCGATGATGACCGCCGCTTGCGGAGTCAGGTGAAGAGCCGGTTCATTTAGAGGATTGGTAACGCCTTCCGGTAAAAGTTTAGTCCGTTCATGTTGGGCATATTGCCGGCGAAAAATAGCCACCATTTCCTCCGGTTTAAGACCCAAAAAAGAGCTGTAATTTCTAAGGAATCCTTTAATATAAGGGAGAGAAGGCAGTTTATCCCAATTATTTTCCTCCAAAGCAACGAGGAACTTTTTCCTGATCCGCAGTTGCCTCTCGATTTCCTCAAGAGTTAGTTTTTTTTCCGTTCTGATTTTGGTAAGTATTTCGCCGATTGTAAGCATAATATTTAGGGATTAGGCGTTTCTTGGGTAGTAGAGGGAGGTGTACTACCGGCTTGGTTAGCCAGATATTCATCGGGATTTCTGACTAAAACATCACGTGGTTTGGATCCCTCACCGGCACCGACAATGCCTTCCGCTTCCAATTGGTCCAAAATCCGAGCTGCCCGGGCATAACCGATAGAAAGTCTTCGCTGCAGGAGTGAGGCGGAAGCCCGATCGTATTGGCAAACCACTTTGACCGCTTCGGTAAAAAGGTTATCGTGTCCACCTTCTGATCCTTGTGTTCCACCACCCGTTTTTTTCCAGGTAACCGGCATTGAAGTAACTTCTTGGGTATATTGGACCGGCTGATTTTTATTTTTAAGAAATTCGACTAAGTGGTTGACTTCCTGTTCGGAAACAAAAGTGCCTTGGATTCGGGTTGGTTTAGCCTGTTCGGGAGGAATATAGAGCATATCGCCGCGGCCGATCAATTTTTCCGCACCGGGCATGTCGATAATGACGCGCGAATCAATCATTGAAGATACATTGAAAGCAATCCGGGATGGGATATTAGCCTTAATCAATCCGGTAATAACATCAACTGAAGGCCGTTGGGTGGCGACAACTAAATGGATGCCGGTGGCTCTGGCCATTTGGGCCAGGCGGCAGATGGAGTCTTCCACTTCAACCGGCGAATAGGCCATCAGGTCGGCCAATTCGTCGATAAAAATGACAATATAAGGGATGGCCTGAAAACCGGATAATTCATTATAACCGTCGATGTTTCTTACCCCGACTTCGGAAAATAATTTATAGCGCCGGTCCATTTCCTGCAGTGCCCATTTCAAAGCAGAAAGAATTTTATCCGGTTCGACGATGACCGGCGTCAGAAGGTGGGGGATACCGTTGTAACCGATAAGCTCCACTCTTTTCGGGTCAACCAAAATCAGTCTGACTTCGGTTGGATTGGCGCGGAAGAGAATTGACGAGATCCAGGAATTTATCAAAACCGATTTACCCGAACCGGTGGTGCCGGCAATCAGAACATGCGGCATCCGGGGGATATTGGCAGTGATCGGATTGCCGGAGACATCAAGTCCCAAAGCGACTAAAAGTTTACGGTCGCTTTTTTTCATCATATCCGAAGCAAGCATATGTTTAAGCGTGACAAACTCCAGACTCCGGTTGGGAATTTCGATGCCGACTAAACTTCGTCCCGGGATCGGTGCTTCAATCCGGATTTGTCCGGTTGGAGCAGCTAAGGCAAGAGCCAGATCATTAGCCAGGGAAGTGATTTTGGAAAGTTTTGTCCCCAGGGCAATTTCCAATGCGTATTGGGTGACGGCCGGACCCAAGTTGACTTCGACCACCCGGGCGGTGATGCCAAAACTTTCGAGCGTCTTTTCGATAATCTCCGCGTGATGTTTCATGTCACCGCGGTCGGCTTTTTGGCCGGGAGAAGCAGAAAGAAGCGACAACGGCGGATATTCCCAGATTTTATTTGCCGTCGGGGTATTGGCGATAACGTTTGTGCCTAGAGAACCAAGGAGAGCTGTATCCATCAGTTTACCTTTTGGTTTATGGATACCGGCTTTTTCTTCTCCCCGGGCAGTTTCCTTTTTGAATTCTTTGTATTCCGTCGGCGGCTTAATCGGCAATTTTTCCATAAAAATAGGTTTTTTCTTTTTTCCGGAAAAGAGAGGACCGGTGATTTTGGAGATTTCCTTATATATTTCTCCGAAAATTTTTACCACCTCGTCTATCGAGGTGTTAAAAAGGACAATCAATCCAATAAAAAACATGCCGATGAGGATGATGAAAGCGCCGACGCCGGAAATCAAAGCGGAAAAATTACCCCAGATCTGCTCGCCGATAAAGCCGCTTTGGGCCAGGGCCAGAAAGGAAATATAAGAGAGGAGAAGGCCCAAGGAGATATTGGGTCTGGTAAAAGAAAATTTCAGTTTCAAAAAAAGAAAGGAAAAAGAGATGACGACTAACGGTAGAAAAATCGCCCCGAAACCGAATTTTTCCTGGACCTGGTTTCGTAAAAGATCAAGAGTAGTACCGCTTTGGAAAAAGGACAAAAAAATGAGAGCGCCGGTGCCAATCAGGAGAATGGCCAGAATATTATAAACCGACTGTTTCTTCAGTTTAAATTTTAAAAATTTTTTTCTTCGATATCTTGCCATGGCAGTAATCTATTATAACAATAAAATCTTCCCCGTATAAAGCCTCACTTGATATATCCTATAGTATAAATAGGGGATTGTCAAGATATTGTTTCATTACTGCTTATAAACTAAAATGATGAGTATCATGAATGATGAAGTAGTTGTTGAAGTGAAAAATCTGACGAAGAAATTCGGTCCGGCCAAGGCCGAAACTATTGCCGTGGACAATATTTCTTTCTCCATCAAAGAAGGAGAAATCGTCGGTTTCTTAGGTCCCAACGGCGCCGGAAAAACAACAACAATTCAGATGTTACTCGGGCTTGTTATCCCGACTTCCGGAACAATCGATATTTTTCAACAGAGCCTTTTTCAACACCGGGAAGAAATTCTTTCCCGGATGAATTTTTCTTCCACTTATACCCATCTGCCATGGCGTTTAAGCGTTTTTGAAAATCTTTACGTGGTGGCTCTTTTGTATTCGGTCAAAAATCCAAAAGAAAAAGTGGCCGAAGTGATAAAAAAAATGAATCTTGAGGAAATAAAAGATGAGACAATTGATAAATTGTCTTCCGGCTGGATTACCAGAGTCAACCTGGCGCGGACTTTCCTAAACAACCCGCGGCTTATCCTTCTGGACGAACCTACCGCCAGTCTGGATCCGGAAGGCGCTGATGAAATCCGAAAGAAAATCCTTGAATACCGAAAACGGGAAAAAGCGACTATCCTTTGGACGTCGCATAATATGGCCGAAGTGGAAGAAGTCTGCGACCGGGTGATTTTCCTGCACAAAGGTAAAATCATCGCCGAAGACACGCCGCGGGGCTTGGCTAAAACCATCAAATTCTGCCGTGTCAGTTTCATCATTGAGGAAAAACAGGCGGAATTTTTACGGATTATCAAACAAAACAAATGGAAGGTAATTATCTCCGATAAATTTATTACCATCGAATTGGTTGAGGAAGACATTCCTCTTTTGATCCAGATTTTGGCGGAAGAAGAAATCAATTATAGTGAAATCAGCATCGACAAACCGACCTTGGAGGACTTTTTTATCAGTACTGCCAGGAAACAATAAATATGATATTAAATTATTCTGCGGTGAAAGCTATCGTGATGCGCCACCTTTATGAGTGGAGGCGTAATCTTGATCGGGTGGTTGACACTTTCTGGTGGTCAACCGTGGATATAATTTTCTGGGGACTGACCAGCAGTTATATCAAACAAAGCAATCCCCAAATCCCGAATATAGTTACCTTATTTTTAGGCGGAATTATCCTTTGGACTTTCGTCCAAAATGCCCAGCGGGACATCAATATGCCTCTTCTCAACGACGCCTGGAACAGAAATTTGGTTAATCTTTTTTCCACTCCCATTAGACTGCAGGATTTTATCGCCGGCACGCTGGTTTTGGGGTTGATCAAGCTAATCATGTCTTTTATTTTTCTCTCTATTTTGGCCTTTTTTCTGTACCAATTCAATATTTTTTATATGGGAATATTTTTGGTTGTGGCGATGGTTAATTTGATATTAGTCGGCTGGTGGGTTGGTTTTATCATCAGCGGTTTAATCCTGCGTTTCAGTTATCGGGTAGAAGCTTTTGCCTGGTCGCTGGTTTTTGCGATCTATCCTTTTTCGGCCATTTTTTATCCGGTTGATATTTTGCCAGGTTGGGCGCAAACTGTAGCCAAAATTTTGCCTACCAGTTACATTTTTGAAAACATGAGGAGTATAATCTTTGACAATACGTTTTCGTGGAACAATATTATCATTAGTTTTATTTTGAATCTCATTTATCTGACTTTATCAATATTATTTTTGAAGAAGATGTTTAGGGAAGCCCTGAGAACCGGAAGATTAGTAAAATTAAATTAGATTACAAATTATCATTGCGAGCGAAGCAATCCCATCCGAGATTGCCACGTCCCGCTTAAGTGGCGGGACTCGCAATGACAGATAGCTGCATAAATATATATAAGGAGGTTGTTTATATGAAAAAGACAGCTCAAAGACATCCGGAATACCAGTATCTTGATTTGGCCAAAGACATCATGGAAAACGGGCAATGGAAAATCAGCCATTCGACGGGAGTGAAACTGAAAAGCGTTTTCGGCCGGCAGATAAGGTTTGACCTCTCAAAAGGCTATCCCCTCTTAACTACTAAAAAAGTTTTCTCCCGAGGTATCACTCATGAACTTCTCTGGTTTCTCTCCGGTTCATCCAATATTAAATACTTAGTCGATAACAACGTCCACATCTGGGACGAGTGGGCGTACAAAAAATATCAATGGGTAATGGCTGATAAAAAAACAAAACCAATGCCTTTTGAAGCTTTTATGGAAAAAGCAAAGTCTGACCCCAAATTTTTGGAGAAATGGGGAGAACTGGGACCGGTTTACGGGGTGCAGTGGAGACATTGGCCTGTTAGTAATGGTAAAACAGTTGATCAGTTGAGTTGGGCGATTGAGAAGATAAAAAAATTTCCCCAGAAGAAACATTATGTCATTTCCGCCTGGAATGCCGGTTGTATTTACGAGATGAGCGGAAGCCATAGCGCTTCGATGGTGATTGCGCCGTGCCATACGATGTACCATATCAATATCACCGGCGATAAATTATCACTGCTTCTTTACCAGCGAAGCGCCGATTATTTCCTGGGTGTCCCTTTTAACATCGCCAGTTACGCCTTGCTCACTTTGATGTTGGCCCAGGTGACCGGTTACAAACCGGGAGATTTTGTCCATACTTTCGGCGACGTCCATATTTACGAAAATCATTTTGATCAGATGAGGGAGCAGGTTAAAAGGACTCCCCGGCCATTTCCGGTGATGAAACTCAATCCCAAGGTAAAAAAGATTGACGACTTCAAATTTGAAGATTTCGAATTAGTCGGCTACGATCCCCACCCGCCGATAAAAGGAGAGATAACGGTGGTGGGGGGATTTTAATATGTAATAGCAGACTTTAGTCTGCGCGCGCACTAAAGTGCGCTATTCCATTTTATGAATGGACAAATAATTTCTATTATTGCCGCCATTGGAGAAAACAGAGAATTGGGGAAAGACAATAAATTGCTTTGGCATATCCCGGAAGACATGGAACGTTTTAAGCAAATCACCCTCGGCCATCCGGTGATTATGGGTCGGACGACGTATGAATCAATCGGGAAGCCTTTGACCGAAAGAACGAATGTTATTATTACCCGAGATCAATCTTATCAAGAGGCCGGTTGTCTCGTCTGTCATTCTTTGGAGGAAGCGATTGAGAAGGCTAAGGATTTAGATCCTAAGGAAATTTTTTTAATTGGCGGCGGGCAGATTTACGGACAGGGAATTAAGTACGCTGACAAATTATATTTAACAGTTGTCAAAGGCAAATTCGAAGCCGATACATACTTTCCTGATTATTCGCAGTTTAAAAAAATAGTTTTCCAAAAAGAAAGCAGCGATAAAAATTATAGGTATACATTTTTGGAACTGGTGAGATAATATAGATGCATGAAAAAGGCAGTATTATTCAAAAAGTTAGAAAACAAATCAGTTCAGTGTCTTGCCTGCAGTTGGTACTGCAAAATTTCTCCCTCTCAAACCGGTATCTGTGCCACCCGATTAAATAAAAACGGCGTTTTGTATTCCCTCGTTTACGACAAAGCCATCGGACTTCATTTGGATCCGGTTGAGAAAAAACCGCTCCACCATTTCCTCCCCGGTTCCCGGATTTTTTCCTTTGGGACAGTTGGGTGTAATTTTGGCTGTCTTTTTTGCCAAAATTGGGAGATGAGCCAAACCAATAAAATTCAGAATTCCCGCTTCGACCGCGGAGCGAGGCGAGCAGAATTAAGAATTAAGAATAAAGAAAAAGAACTAACACAATTAATTGGTCGAATGTCGGAGACGGTGACGCCAAAAGAAATTGTGGAGATGGCTTTGAAACAAAAAGCGCAGGGGATTGCCTATACTTACAACGAGCCGTCTATTTTTGCCGAATTTGCCCTCGATACGGCAAAAATCGCCAAGAAGAGGGGTTTGAAAAATATTTTCGTTTCCAATGGTTATGAATCAAAGGAAACTTTTAAATCGGTAAAAAAATATCTCGACGCCATCAATATCGACTTGAAAAGTTTCAATCCTGATTTTTACCGGAAAGTCTGCAAAGCGGATATCAAACCGGTTAAGGAAAACATCAAAAGATTTTTTGCGGCCGGCATCGAGACGGAAATTACCACTTTGATCATCCCCGGACAAAATGACAGTGATGAAGAATTGAGAAATATCGCCGGATTTCTGGTTTCCATTTCCCCTGATATTCCCTGGCACATTTCCGCTTTTTATCCGTGTTATAAAATGATGGAGGTTTCTCCAACACCGCGAGAAACATTGGTCAGGGCTTATGAAATCGGCAAAAAAGCGGGACTGAAATATGTTTATGTCGGCAATGTCCCGGATGTTGAAAGATCATCCACCTATTGTCCGAAATGCGGAGCGCTTTTGGTATACCGCAACGGTTATGAGGTGGAGACAAAAGACTTAGGCCTTGAAAAAGGCATATGCCGCAAATGCGGCCAAAAAATCTATGGTGTCTGGCACTGATATCAGGAAACCGTTTTTCAGCGGCAGTTTTTATCCGGCCGGGAAAGAAGAGTTACTGGGGATGTTGGGCGATTTTTTCGGTAAAACCAAAGAGGTAAAAAGTCCGAAAAAAATCAAAGCCCTGATAGTTCCCCATGCCGGTTACGTATACTCCGGACAGACAGCTGCCTGGGGTTACCGGCAGTTATTGGTTAAAGAAAATGATTACCAATATATTTTGATTGGTCCATCTCATCAGTCTTTTTTTTCCGGACTGGTGAATTGTCCGGACAGTCTTTGGGAGACACCGCTGGGAGAAGTTTATTGTCACCAAATAAAAAGACCTGACAAAGAAATTACGATCAATGATAAACCTCATATGAATGAACATTGTCTGGAAGTGCAGTTGCCGTTTCTGCAGTATATAAACTCAAACAAAAAACCATTAAATATTTCCTGTTTTTTAACCGGCAGTCAGGTGGATGCGAAAAAATCAGCCGATTATTTCCTGGAAAATTATCCTGATGCTTTTTTTATTTTTTCTTCCGACCTGTCACATTACTTACCGGAAGGTGAAGCCCGGTCAAAAGATAAAAAGACAGTAGAAGCGATATTAAAAGACGATCAACGGTATTTCGAAACCGAAGAAAATACCGCTTGCGGAATGATGGGAATTTTGATTTTAATGAAGATGGCCAAAAGGCAAAAATGGCAGAGTGAACTTATTTATTACGATACATCTGCCAGCTTTTCCGGTGACAGGAGCGGTGTCGTCGGTTACGCGGCCATCGGATTTTACGGATAAGAATTATGACATATAAAACTAAAGAGGAGTTGGCGAAATACGTGATCCATTATTATCTGGAAAAAAATGAAGTTCCGCAAATCAAAGCCGGTGAAGTGGCGGAGAATTTACATCAAAGAGCAGCCAGTTTTGTGACGGTTTATATTGATAGGAAACTGCGCGGCTGCATCGGTAATTACGAGGCCTTTGAACCTCTCTATAAAAATATCATCAGAAACGCCATCTCCGCTATTACCAGCGACTACCGATTTGAGCCGATTGTCAAAAATGAGATTTCCCATTTGACAGTTGAGGTCTCCGTCCTCTCACCGGTAGAAAAATATCAGCCCAAAGATAGCCAAGACTTATTGAAATATTTGACAAAAAACAAACCCGGATTGCTTTTAGAAAAAGACGGCCGGAAAGCCCTTTTTTTGCCGCAAGTTTGGGAGGACTTGCCAAAAGCCCAAGATTTCCTGAGTAATCTTTCCCTCAAAGCCGGTTTATCATCCGATGCCTGGCAGGAGAGAAAAATGCGTTTTTGGGTTTTTCATAAAATGGAGATTTAACGGAGGTAGTATTTTCTTTTTTCCGGCGGGAATTTTTCAATGGCATAGCGGAGCATGGTCCGGGGCATTTTTTGATAATTTTCTCCCAGAAATTTTTCTTCCGTTTTGAGATCTCTTTTGCCGATTTCCCGAAGCATCCAACCGACGGCTTTATGGATCAAATCGTGCTTATCATCAATCAGCATCTTGGCAAGTCTTAAACTTTCAGAATAGCGATTATTTTTTATAAACTCAAAGGTAGCAAGAACGGCAATTCTTCTGTCCCAAAGAAGATTTGATTTTGCCATTCGATAAAGAATTGATTGATCCTTATTAATAAGATATTTTCCGACAATAGTGGGAGCGGTCAGGTCCACCAGATCCCAATTATTGATATTCCGGGTGTTTTTAAGATACAGATCATAAATTTGTTTCTTCTCCGCTTCATCGGCTTTTTTAAATTGACTGACTAAAATTAGAAGCGCTGTCAGGCGGTATTCATGAATTTTGCTTTTAAGAAGGGTGGTAATTTCTGGCAGAGTAAGATCGGAAAATTGTTTAGTAATTTGCCGCTGCTGAGGGACGGTGATACCCAGAAAGATATCTCCCTCGCCATACTCGTCTTTGCCGGTTTTGAAAAACCGCCCGAGAATTTTGGCTTTTTGCGGATTGGCCAATTTCCGTAACGCTTTTTCGATATCAGTCTTATTGTTCATAATATATTGATAATATATTAATATTAATAATATATTAATAATTAATACTATTATTAAATAGTATAATACTATTTAGTTTCCTATGTTACCATGTTTTAAAACATGGTAACATAGATATATGACTCAGGTCTCGAAGCTGCCACTGAGGAAAGAGATAGAAGACAGAATTTTTGAGACATTTCTTATCTCCTTGGGAAAAGTCCGGTTCAAAGAAGAAGTAAAAAACTTTCTCGAGGATTTATTATCGCCTATCGAACAGTTGATGTTGGCTAAACGGATTTCAATCGCATACCTTTTGAAAAAAGGATACGATCAACGGAGCATCAGTAAACTGCTTAAAGTCAGTCTGTCGACCATAAACCGGATCAGCCTGAAAATAAGGTTGGGTGGCAAAGGCTACCAGATGATTTATAGGGAAATATCTAGAATGGAGAAAAACGACAGTTTCTGGCAGAGATTGGATGATCTTATCGGCGACGTCGTTCCCTCAAAAGGGGTTGATTGGTCAGCGGCAAGGAAAGAGAGATATTACCGAAGATTGAAAAACCAAAAACCATTCTGAACCAGGAATCATTCTTACTTATACGATTAGAATCAGTATGTTATCATGTTTTAAAACATGATAACAAAGATAATATAGGGATTATTAATTCGATTCGATTAATAATGATTAATAAATAAATTATAAATATTTTATAAATAATTGAAGATGTAATATTATCTATTATGCAGGCGAAAAAGATAGACAAGAAAATCTGGGTTATCAGGTTGGAAAAAGGCGAGAAAATCATTTCTACTTTAAAAAAATTTTGCTTGGAAAATAAAATACAAGGCGGATTTTTCTACGGTCTCGGCGCGGTTGATGTCGTAGAAATTGCACACTACAGTTTCGAAAAGAAAATATATTTTAATCAGAAAATTGATAAAGAATTGGAAATTCTTAATCTCACTGGTAATATTGCGACAGAAAAAGAGTTAATAATCCATGCTCATATTACTGTTGCAGATGAGAGTTTTCATGCCTTCAGCGGCCATTTGAATGAGGGAAAAGTTAACCCGACGATGGAAATATTTCTTTTTGAATTGCCAATCCTGAAGAAAAAGTTAGATCCTACTACCGGATTAAAGCTACTTGATCTGCAGTAATTTCTGGGCAAAATCTCGGGCTTTTTGGAGATCTTTTTCATTAGGATTTTGTCGGTTGATGCCGCCGATATAATGCATCAATCCGTATGTATCCCAACCCCGGCAGTTAAAACCGGAGATGACTGCAAATCCTTTGTTTTCTAAAGCGCGTAAGAGTGGCGTTTGAAAATCATTGATAAATTTTATCGGGAACAAGCCGGATGTGAAAAAGAGAAAAGCCTTTTTCTTGTTCTGCGGCGGCAACTTTTCTATCAGCTGTAAGAGACAGCGGTGGGGTTTGCCAAGATATACCCCGGAGCCGAAACCGATCAGGTCATAATTTTCCAATTCTTCTATTTTAACCGCTTCCGGTTTAACTAAATCTGCTTTCAATACTTCGGCGATTGCCCGGGCGATTTTTTCGGTATTTTGGTGATGAAAAGAATTATAGATAATAAGAGTTTTCATGAAGGTTGTTAGACTTCAATCACTACCGACAAAATGAGTGGTCTTCTGTGGGTTTCTTTGTAGAGGAATTCTTCCAGGTTGCCTTCGATTTGCTTTCTGACAAATTGCCAGTCGATGATCCGGCCTTTTTTCAAACGCAGTGAGTTGGAAACCACTTTTTTGGCTTCATCAATCAGTTTTCCTGATCCTTTCATATAGACAAAACCGCGGGAGATGATGTCCGGTTCGGCGGTGATTTGGCCGGTATTTTGCTCAATCGGGACAACGACGATGACGATGCCTTCCAAAGCCATTGTCTGCCGGTCGCGAAGGACGACATTGCCGATGTCACCTACTCCCAGACCGTCGACCATAATGTTTTTCAGTTCTATCCGGCCGACAATTTTTTTATTGCCAAAACCGTCAAACTGGATAATCTCGCCGTCTTTAGGCATAATCATCTGGTTTTCCTTGTAACCCATTTTCTGGGCTAGTTCTGTGTAATGTTTCATTTGCCGGAAAGTGCCGCCGATGGGCAAAATATACTTCGGTTGAGTCAGACCGATCATGAGGGCCAGATCATTGGCGGCGCCGTGGCCTGATACATGGAGTTCGTCCATGATTTCCGAGTAAGCGACCTTGGCTCCCTGGACTGTCAGGATATCGATCAGACCGTGAACGGCATTCTCGTAGCCGGGGATCGGATCGGCAGAAAAAATGACCGAATCGCCCGGTGCAATCGAGACAAACTTATGGATGCCTTCGGCAATCCGGGACAGTGCGGATAGTGGTTGGGCCTGGCTGCCGGTGACAATAAGGGCCAAATCTTTGCTCGGATGGCGTTTGATATCTCTTTCATTGACGACGAAAATATCGGGAAACTCAAGATAATGGAGTTTTTTACAGACTTCGACGTTTTCCACAATTGATCTTCCCAAAAAGACAATTTTGCGGTTATTGCGGATCGCCACATTGATTGCCTGCTGGATACGGGAGATATTGGACGACTGGGTGGTAAAAATAAATTTCCCGGGACAGTTTCTGATTTCTTTTTCCAAAGTATCTTCAATCACTTCTTCGGAGAGAGTGTAGCCGGGCGACTCGACCCGGACACAGTCGGATAAAAGACACAAGATGCCTTCTTTGGCTGTTCTGGCAATTTTACCCACTTCCGTTTGCTGTTTATCAATCGGCGTCCAGTCGAATTTAAAATCGCTGCCATGATAGAAAATACCCACCGGCGTCCTGATGATTAAATTAGTCGCATCGGGAATGGAGTGAGTGACGTGAACCATTTCCACGGTAAAAGGACCGACCCGCAAAATATCGTCATTTTTTAAAGTATTGATATGATTATTTAAACCGAAATCTTTCAATTTCACTTCCGCCAAGGCGGCGGTTAGCCGGCTGCCGTAAACCGGCACTTTCAGTTCAGGTAAAATATAAGGCAGGGCGGCGATATGGTCTTCATGGCCGTGAGTAAGAACTATTGAGCGGATTTTATCTTTCTTGTCACGAAGATAAGAAATGTCCGGAATCACCAAATCAACTCCAAACATCGCTTCGTCCGGAAAACCGATGCCGCAGTCAACAATCAGGATATCTGATATTTGATCCGGGGTGCGCCGGTATTCATAGACATACATATTTTTGGTGACGTTGCCGATGCCACCCAGTGGGATCAGCCTGATGGAATCAGTGCGGACAGGTTTTGGTTGGTTTGGGTAAAGATTTACCGGATTGTTATTCATAAGTAATTTACCAGGACGGCAAAAACTTTTTAACGTTTTCCGTCGTGATTTTGAAAGAACTGCTTTTTCCCTCAACAATTTCCCTGGCCACTTTGCGGCAGATTCCGTTGATGGTTCTCTCCAAAGTCCTGATCCCCGAATCGAAACCAAGCGGTCTGACGATAAGCGGCCAGACATTTTCATCAATCGTCAATTGCGACTGGTTCAGACCTGTCTCTTTCATTATATGCGGAAAGACGTATGATTTGGCAATGACTGTTTTTTCCTCGTCATTATAAGAGGGCATCTGGATCGGCTCGAGCCGGTCCATGACCGCGGTTGAGATATTACCGGTGTTGTTGGCTGTCGCGATAAATAAAACTTCGGATAGATCAAAAGGATAATCGATGTAATGGTCGGTAAAAGCGACGTTTTGCTCAGGATCCAGAAGTTCCACCAAGACTCCCATGATATCTGATCGGGCATCATCGGCGACTCTGTCCAGTTCATCTAAAAGAATAACCGGATTTTTAGTACCGGCCCTCCGAAGCGCTTTCATCACCAGTCCCACTTCCGCGTCCGGATGGACGCGGGACTCTCCGCGAAGATCCAAAGCCGAGCCCATGCCGCCGAAGGGGATGCGGACAAAAGCTCTTCCCATGGCTTCGGAGATAGATTTAGCAATAGTCGTTTTTCCTGTTCCGACCAAGCCGACAAAAAAAAGGATTGGCGCCCGCATAAAATTATGAGTGTTGCCGGAAGGATCGTTTTTGGCCTGTTCGATATTCATTTTCATGACGGACATGTACTCTAAGATCCGGTCTTTAATTTCTTTTAAGCCGTAATGGTTTTTATCCAATACTTTTTGGGCGTTACCGATATCCAAATTATCCGTACTGCGTTTGTCCCAGGGAAGAGTAGTTATGCAGTCGATATAGGAAGCCACCTGGTCAAAACCTGAAAGGAAGCCGCCGTATTTGAAACTCAACTTCGCTCGCTCGATCATGGTGGCCGCTTTATCCCGAAGATCCGGGGGAAGGTGAGTGGCATCAAGTTTCGCTTTCAGTTTATCCAGTTCACCGATTTCCGTGGTTTGTTTATTTTGGGCAGGATCCATAATTGACAACTTGGTTCAAGTCTAGTATAGTATAAATACTAAACGTGGAGGAGATTCTAAACGAGTCTCCTCTTTTTTATATCCTGAAATTTAAGTAATTCTTTTAAATAATTAAAATCCCTAAAATCTGATCCGGCTATTTGACGGATTTCTCTGGCGGTTCGTTCACCCCGGGCAAGAATAGTGACTTTTCTCCCGATCTTTTTCAGGTAGAGTAAAACCACCGCGAAATCTCCGTCGCCTGATAAAACAAGAATGTTTTGATAACTCTCTTTATACCTCATCATATCAAAGGTCATATCCACATCACAATTCGCTTTTTTAGTTATTCTTCCGTTATCTTTAAATGTTTTAACCGGTTTAAGTTTTAAGATATAACCGAATTCAGATAATTTGAGGTAGAATTTAATTCGTTGGATATGTTTTTGGACGGATATTTTCTTAATATCCGAAGTATTTTTCTCTTTTAATTTCCGTTGTAGGTATAAAATCAGAGAGGAAAGATTGATTGGATTTTTATCCAAGATCGAATACTCAAAACCGTCAAGTTCGACTCCGCCATAGTAAAAAACTTTTTTTATCAGATATCTTTTTTTGATATATCTGATCAGTTTTTGATAATCAATTTTCCATCCGAGGCTTTTTTCTCCACCATAGAATAAATTCGAGGCATCAATAAAAGCATAATTGGCTTTTCTTCTGGTCATTTCTTCCAGTGTAGCATAAAATCAGTAGCTTGATTAATTTAAGATAAGATAGAATAATAGGTCCTAACAAAGTATAGGGTGGTCAGCCAGGCTCTAAGAAAAGAGAATCTTAATTAGAGAATTAATTAAGAAAATTATGAGTAAAGATATCATTATTAAAAAATCAAAAATAAATAAAAAAGGGGTGTTTGCCGCAAGAGATTTCAGGAAAGGTGAAGTCGTTTTGAAGTGGAATCCCAAAATCCTAGAACAATCAGAAATCGGAAAATTAAAAAACAACCAAAAACAATACCTTAAAAAAGTTGGCAGGAATAAATATTTTTTGAGGCAATCGCCGGAAAAATTTGTTAATCACTCATGTGAGGCAAACACACGATCTAAAAACGGTTGCGATGTAGCAATTCGAAAAATCAAGAAAGGTGAAGAAATAACTTCTGACTATGGAAAAGACAGTCTTGTCTCTTTTGTATGTAAATGCGGCAGTAAAAATTGTAGAGGCGTGATAAATAAAAAATAGGTTCTAACAGCGTATATGACTCCCAGCAAAATGATGAAAATTAATAAAACTAATTGCATCATTGTTCATGGATGTCCTGCTGATCCGAGTGAGGAAAAAACTAAGGAGTATGCCAAGCACTGGATGCCCTGGATAAAGAAAGAATTAACCTCAAGAGGAATCAAGACAGAAATTCCCCTTATGCCCAAACCGTGACATCCAAACTACAAGGCATTTAAAAAAGAATTTGAAAAATACAATGTTACTCCTAATACTATTCTGATAGGACACAGTTGCGGCTGCGCCTTCTTGGTCCGTTGGCTCGGAGAAACAAAACAAAGAATAAAAAAGTTAATATTGGTTGCGCCTTGGAAAATCAATAGTAAACACGACAAATGGAGAGAACAATTTTATACCTATCCTATCGACAGAAAAATTAAGGAGCGGGTAAAAGAAATAGTGATGTTTACGGCAGACAACGAAGAGGAAGGCGGCAAGAAAAGCTTGAGTATTTTCCACAAAGCACTGGGCGGGAAAATAATAGAACTTAAAGGGATGGGTCACTTTTGTTTTGAAGACATGGATACTTATGAATTTCCGGAATTATTGAAAGAAATAATATAAGTTATAAGGATTAAAGCAAAATTAAGGATGTAAAATAAGTTCTAACAGAGTTTATAAGCCCCAGCAAAAACAGGATTAAGTTCTACATAATAGATTATTCTGAAGCTAATTTTTCTTTCTTAAGAATATATATTCAAATTATCCTCTGATTAGTATATGATCTACATATGGTTGAAGGAAAAATACTTATCCCACTTTTACTTTCTTTTCTTGCCGGTTCTTCAACCGTTATTGGAGGCTTCCTTTCTTTATATATAAAGAAATTCAATAAGACTTACATTGCTTTTTCTTTAGGATTATCTGCGGGAGTAATGATATACATTTCTTTTCTTGAACTGATTCCTTCATCAATAAAAGAAATTGGTATTTTGCCTGCTAATATAGCTTTTTTCGGCGGGATGATTCTTGGTATGATCATAGATTTTTTAATCCCTCATGAACTAACAGAGGGTTGTGGTAATTTAAATAAGGAAAATAAAGTGATTTTATCCGCAGGGATCACTTCGGCTTTAGCCATTGCTATCCATAATTTCCCGGAAGGAATTGCGGTTTTTATGAATTCTTTTGAAGATGTAAAACTTGGCATACCGTTATTTCTAGCAATTGCTATCCACAATATTCCTGAAGGTATGGCTGTTGCCGTACCAATTTATTACTCCACAAAAAGCCGAAGAAAAGCAGTTATCTACTCATTATTATCCGGAATGACGGAACCACTCGGAGCAATTATTTCCTATTTGGTTCTTTCACCTTTCTTGACTCCTTCGATATTATCTTTTATCTTGGCGATGGTTGCAGGAATTATGGTCTATATCAGTTTTGATGAACTTCTGCCTTTATGCTTTAGAAGCTACGAAGGACATTATTCAATCATGGGGATAATTTCCGGCATGGTGATTATGGCTATCAGCCTGTACTTATTCTAAAGAATCCTTTTTCTTGACAAGTCTCTCTTTTGGAGTATAATGAATATATATTCATTATCTAATTGGAGGGAGGTGAGAAAATATGCCAGCATTTGATCAAACAGGACCACAAGGACAAGGTCCTATGAGCGGTCGAGGAATGGGTCCATGCGCCATGCCTGCCGGCAGGCAGGGAAAAGGTCAAAGGATGGGTATGAGAATGGGATTTGGTAGATGTTGTGGATTTGGAAGGGGTTTGGGAAGGTATTTCGGTTGGAATACTCCTCAAACAAAAGAAGATAAACTTGAGGATATAAAGAATTACAAAAAGGCTTTACAGGAAGAAATGGAGGATGTGGACGAACAACTTACGTCTTTACAGAAATAAGAGTAAGTAAAATCCCTACCTTGTCCCAAATTTCATTCAATGACGAGGTAGGGATTTAACAATATTATACAAAATAATTATGCCAAGACCAAGAATACCCCGCTGTCTGCGGTTTAGACCAAACGTCTATTATTTCAAACCTCAGGGTATTCCACTAAGGATGCTTGAGGAAGTGGCACTATTGTCTGATGAGTTGGAAGCAATCAAACTCCATGATGTGGATGGCCTAGAACAAATTGACGCGGCTAAAAAAATGAATATCTCCCAACCTACTTTCGGCAGGATTTTAAATAGTGCTTATAAGAAAATAGCAGAGGCAATTATTAAAGGTAAGGCAATAAGAATAGAAAAGAAAGGAGGTGGAGAAAAATGACATACAATTTTAAATATGGTAAAAAGATTTTTTTCTTTTGTGGTTTATTGTTATTCTTTTCTTTTTTTGTTAACAATGTTCAGGCTCAGAATGCTTTACCTGAAGAGGAGACACTCACCGGAAAAGTAGTCACAGTACTTGAAGAAAAGAAAGTTGAGGTTGAAGGACAACAACCGAATCAGTATCAAAAGCTGGAAATTCTGGTAACAGAAGGTTCGCTGAAGGATAAGACAATCAATATTGAGGTTGGTGATATTGCTACTGTCAATCAGCAAAAATATCAGCCAAATGAAGATGTGATGATTACATACACTAAAGGAATGGAAAATGAAGATGTTTTTTATATTACCGATTATGTCAGGCATAAATCGCTTGCCTTTTTGTTTATCATCTTCGTTGTCCTTACGGTAATCGTTGGTAAATGGCGAGGTCTAAGTTCTCTTTTGGGAATGGGTTTGTCCTTTCTAGTCATCTTCAAGTATATTCTTCCTTCTATTTCACAAGGGACAGATCCAATCAATACGGCAATTATCGGTTCACTCTTTATTATTCCCATTACTTTTTATCTTTCCCACGGGTTAAATAAAAAAACGTCAGTTGCTGTAGTTGGGACACTGATTGCTTTGGTAATTACCGGTTTTTTGGCCAAAACTTATGTGGAAGCAGCCAAACTGACAGGATTTGCCTCCGAGGAAGCAGGATTTCTGCAAGTAGCCAAACAGGGAGTTATGAATATGAAGGGATTGCTTCTGGCTGGCATTATCATTGGCGTCTTGGGAGTCTTAGATGATATTACTATTTCCCAGTCGGCTGTGGTATTTCAATTGAAGAAAGCCAATTCTTTGATTAAACACGGAGAATTATATAGGGCTGCTATGAATGTAGGACAAGATCATATTGCTTCTATGGTCAATACCCTTATTTTGGTTTACACGGGCGCAACCTTGCCGCTTTTTCTTTTGTTTATCAATAATCCCAGACCAATTCACCAGATAATCAATTTCGAACCGGTCGCAGAGGAAATAGTCAGAACTCTAGTAGGTAGCATTGGTCTTATTTTAGCTGTACCAATTACTACTTTATTTGCTGCATTAATAGCCACAGTAAACGATAGGAGATAAGTATATGCAAGTCTTTAAAATCGTCGCCTTAATGAAATTACTCAAGATTTTTCAACGAGCATTAGTTGCTTTTATATTATTATTTTTACTTATCAAACCGGTAATCGCTCAGGAAAACGGGGTTATTATTTATTTTTTTTGGGCGCAAGGTTGTCCGCACTGTGCCAAGGAAAAAATCTTTTTACAGAAACTGGTAAATAAGTATCCCCGGATAATAGTAAAAGACTTTGAAGTAACCGCTGATCCGGTAAATGTTTTACTGATGCAAAAAGCAAGTAAAGAATTAAACGCTGATGTTTCCGGCGTCCCTTTTACGGTGATAGGAAAAGAATATATCGCCGGATATTTTAATGACGAAACCACAGGTAAAGAAATTAAGGAAAAAGTTGAATGTGCCATTAGGGATGGTTGTGTTGATATTATCAATAACGTGAATCAGAAATCTGAAGTAATAAATGAAGAAGCAACCTCAATAATTCCTCAGAGTCTGAATATTCCGATATTTGGCAGCATTTCAACAAAGAACTTATCACTTCCTGCTTTTACCTTTGTAATTGCTTTTCTTGATGGTTTTAATCCTTGTGCTATGTGGGTGCTTCTTTTTTTAATTTCCCTGCTTTTGGGGATGCATAATCGTTTGAAAATGTTTATCTTGGGTTTTTCTTTTATTTTGACTTCTGCCCTCGTATATTTTCTCTTTTTATCCGCATGGCTAAACATATTTCTATTCTTAGGTTTTATCTCATGGGTACGGCTAGGGATAGGGGCGGTGGCCTTAACCGCCGGAGGATATAATTTGAGAGAATATATAATAAATAAGTCTGGAGGATGCAAGGTTACTGGGAATGAAAAAAGAAGAATAATATTCGATAAACTAAAAGAAATAACCCAAAATAAGCGGTTTATTATTGCTCTTTTTGGAATAATTCTTCTTGCTTTCGCGGTTAATCTGGTGGAACTTGTTTGTTCTGCAGGACTCCCAGCTATTTATACAAAGGTACTTACTATGTCCAAACTGCCAACCTGGCAATATTATCTGTATCTTCTTTTCTATATCTTCATCTTCATGCTTGATGATCTGATTATTTTTTTCGCCGCCATGATTACCTTGCAGGCTACTGGAATACAAAGTAAATATGCCCGTTACTCACATCTTATCGGTGGAATTCTCATGTTTATCATTGGCATCCTTCTTCTTTTTAAACCCGAATTATTGATGTTCGGATAATGCCCCAATATTATTCCCCCTTGACATATTGCAAATAATTTGCAATTATGTAGAGGCATTAAGACAATAAATTGCTTATCAATATGAGTTTCTTAAAAAAGTTAAAGGATAAAGGATATAAACTTACTACTCCGAGGAAATTGATTTTAGATAAATTATCGCAATATCCTTTAACAATTGCAGAAATAGCAGAGAAGTTAAAGAATAATAAAGTTAAAGTGGATTTAGTTTCCATATATAGGACGCTTGAATTATTTGTTAAGCTTGGAGTAGTACATACAATTGAATTTGGGGATGGTAAGAAGAGGTATGAGTTGGCTGATGATAAAAATCACCATCACCATCTTATTTGTAATAACTGCGGTAAAGTTGAGGATATAAAGTTAATCATTGAAGAAAAGATGCTAAGTGATATAAAACACCAGACTGATTTTAAAGTGGAAAGGCATTCTTTGGAACTATTTGGCCTTTGCATCAACTGTCAGGACAATTTTAAATAATCATCACCATGGAAAGACTTATTTTAATCATTATTTCAACTTTCATTATTAGTCTAGGCGGATTGATTGGTTTTTTTACACTTGTTTTAAAAGAAAAACAACTGTCGAAAATTCTTCTTTTCCTTGTTTCACTTTCTGCAGGAGCCTTGATGGGAGGAGCGTTTATCCATCTTCTTCCTGAAGCATTTGAAAAGATTTCTGATGGAGATGTTGTGTTTACAATAGTCTTATTTTCTTTTGTGTTTTTCTTTTTAGTGGAAAAACTACTGCATTGGCGGCATTGCCATAAAGGTGGTAAATGTGATATTCACACCTTTGGTTATATGAATCTTATCGGTGATAGTGTCCATAACTTCATTGATGGATTAATTATCGCCGCCACATTTATAACAGATATAAGACTTGGTATCGTAACCACTTTTGCCGTAGCACTGCATGAAATACCGCAGGAGATAGGAGATTTTGGTGTCCTTCTCTATGCTGGATTTGGGAAACGAAAAGCGTTGCTCGCCAACTTTTTAGTGGCTTTAACTGCTATCTTAGGTGGAATCTTTGGCTATTTCCTTTCATTCCAGATGGAGAACTTCATCAGCTATCTTCTTCCTTTTGCCGCAGGAGGATTTATCTATATCGCTGCTTCGGATTTAATGCCAGAAATCAGAAAAGAAACAAGCCTTAAAAAATCCATGATGTCATTCGGGGTGTTCCTCGTGGGTATTGCTATCATGTTTTTAGTCAAGATGATCGGTCATGAATAAAGACTGTTCTTAAGAAGTGTTTAAAGAAAACATTAGATTGTTTGTATTAAGCTTTATACTGTTCTGTAAAAAAGTTAAAGGGATATGGAGTATAAAGATAAATCATTTATAGCGGATGAGATAAAAGGGCAGGATTTCACTGATTGCATATTCATCAATTGTAAATTCACGGGAGCCAACCTGCGATTCACGTCTTTTACCAAATGCGTATTTAGAACCTGCGATTTATCCTCCGTTGTTTTTGATATTACCTCTTTCGTAAACTGCAGTTTTCCTGACAGTAAGTTAAGCAATCTCGACTTTTCAGAAGCCCAGATGAAAAACTGTGACTTTTCCAAAACAGTAATGAAAAACTGTGTTTTACAACAACTCAAACCCGGGAGCAGGATAGAGAAAAAGAAATTCGATTTATCACACTCAGTATTTGAAGAAGCTGATTTATCCGGAACGATGTTTCTCCATTGCAAACTGCAAGGAGTAAGTTTTAAAAAGACAAATCTTGAAAATGTGGTTTTTGACCGATGCGATCTGAGAGGAGCGAATTTATCAAATACAATTATCAGCGGAACAACTTTTAATGACAGCAAAATAGAAAATACGATATTGGATATGGAAGGTTTCGTTGCTTTTGGAAAATCAAAGGGTTTTGTATTTGAACAACTAAATATTACTCAAGAAAACTAGTACTGTATTTCGTGAATATTCCGGTGTCATTGATATCCTTTCGTCGCATAAGAACAACCTCTATACGTTAAGTGAAATAGGGAAACATACGAAATACAGTACTAGAGTTAATAATTAATTCTTATATGGATTTCTCTAAAGAGAATAATACTATAAAATTGCGTGACGGAAGAATTCTGTGTCATATACAAAGAAAGTTTGACATAGTGTCGGATGTCTGATATCATACATCTGAAGGAGATATTATGCAGACATATACTATAGATATCAGACCCAGAAGACAGGCAACTTTTCCCAGGACTCTTCTTAATCAAGTCGGACTCGGAGTGGGAGACAAACTGGTGGCGCAAGTGGTGGATAAAAAAATTGTCTTAAAGCCGCAAAGACAGGTGGCGTTGGATGCTTTTGCGGAATTGCAGCGGATCGTTCAGGAGAGCGGCGTCCCGGAGAAAGAGATACAGGATGCCATAATGAGAGATAGAGAGCAAGATGCTAAGAGATATAACTCTTGAAGTTTTTATCGATACCAACGTCTGGTTTTCTGCCTTTTACGGATCGAAAACATGCCAGAAAGTCGTTGGTGGGCATCTAGCCGGTAAAATTAATGCCGTAATTTCCCAAAAAGTTCTGAAAGAACTGGTTAAAAATCTTCAGAAAAAAATACCTCGGGCTATTCCCAATTTTCAAAGAACCTTTATTAATGTACCTCCCAAAATTGTTCCTGATCCGCTTGAAATTAACAAAAATCTAAAAAGTTTAGTTGAGCTCAAAGATCAAAAAATATTCTGTTCGGCATATTCCGCAAAAGTAGACTATTTCGTCACCGGCAACATCAGACATTTTCAGGTGAAAAAACTGGAGAAATTAACCGGGATAAAAATTCTTACTCCCAAACAAGCGGTGGATTTGTTTCGCCTCTAGAATCTTCTTCGTGGTCTGCCGAAGCCACCTTCACGTCTCGGTGGCCGGGCTTGAGGAGGCCTTTTTTTAGCGTCTTCGCCGAAAAGCATGGAAAGGTTGATTCTTCCCTGATCGTCAATATCCGTCACCCGGACAGTCACCGGCTGGCCGATTTTCACCAAAGTAGCCGGGTCGGAGACAAAGCCGGTAGACATCTGCGAGACGTGGACCATGCCTTCGCGACCGGGGAGAATTTCCACAAAAACGCCGAAGGAAAGGATCCGTTTGATAATTCCCTGGTAAACTTCTTCCGGCTGGACTTCCTTGATAATGCCTGAAATCCATTTGACGGCGATATCCACTTTTTGCGGATCAATCCCGGTAATCGTCACCTTGCCGTCGTCATCGACATTGATATCACAGCCGGTTTCGGCAATAATCTGGCGGATGATTTTTCCTCCCGGACCGATAATTTCCCCGATTTTTTCCTGGGGGATGGTCAAAATAGAGACTCTGGGTGCATATTGGGAGAGAGTTGGTCTGGTTTTGGGAAGAACGGTAAGCATTTTTTCCAAAATATGAAGCCGGCCTTCTTTGGCTTTGGCAAGCGCTTCCTCAATAATTTTTTCGGTCAGGCCGTCATTTTTCACATCCAATTGGATGGCGGTGATGCCGGTGGTAGTGCCGGCGACTTTGAAATCCATATCGCCAAAGAAATCCTCAAGACCGATGATGTCAGTTAAAAGAACATTTTTGTCTTTTTCAGATACCAATCCGATGGCCAGTCCGGCTACCGGGGTTTTGATCGGGACACCGGCATCCATCAAAGCGAGTGTTGAACCGCAGGCCGAAGCCATAGAAGTGGAGCCGTTAGAAGACATCACTTCCGAAACCAGTCTGATGGTGTAAGGAAAATCAGTTTGCGAAGGAATAACCGGCAAAAGGGCCCGTTCAGCCAAAGCGCCGTGACCGATTTCCCGGCGGGATGGAAAACCGACGCGGCCGGTTTCGCCGACTGAGTAAGGCGGCATACTGTAATGATGCATGTATCTTTTGGCGGTTTCTCCTTCGGGGCTTTCGATCAGTTGTTCAAGTGATGGTGAACCGAGGGTGGCCACCGTCAAAACCTGGGTTTGGCCTCTTTTAAACATGGCCGAGCCGTGAGTCCGGGGCAACAGACTGACTTCACCGGTGATTTCCCTGACTGTTTTGGTATCCCGGCCGTCCGGCCTTTTGCCTTTTTCCAGGATATTTTCCCGGACCTGTTTTTTGAAAAGATGTTCTAGGGCTTTTTCGATCTGATTTTTCTCAATTGATTCTTCGGCGTATTTTTCGGCAATTTCCTCGGTCAGGATTTTCAGCTCGTCGCCTTCCCGTTCCTGGGAAACGCGGGCCAGGATGATTTGCCCGATTTTTTCCTTGTATTCTTTTTCCAGTTTCTTGATCAGTTTTTCATCCGCATCATTTCCTGCGATAGTCAGTTTTTTCTTGCCGGCTTCTTTAGTTAACTGCTTGATGCAGTCAATAATCCGGGCGATTTCTTTTTGGGCAAAATTTATGCCGGATAAAATAGTCTCTTCAGGCAATTCATTGATACCCGCTTCCAGCATCATCACTTTTTTATCCGTGGATGAGACAATCAGGTCCATTTCCGAAAATTCCATTTCCTTGTTTCCCGGATTGGCAAAGAAACCGCTTTCGCCGTTTTTGGGCGGGACATAGCCGACTCGGACCGCGCCGATTGGTCCGTTCCAGGGAATCGGAGAAAGCGAAAGGGCGGCTGATGTCGCGATCATTCCTAAAATATCGGGTTCGTTTTCGCCGTCGACGGATAAGACAGTAACGATAACCTGAATATCATGGTGATAATTTTTATCAAAAAGCGGTCTGATCGTGCGGTCAATCAGCCGGGCTCTTAAAATCGCATCGTCTGACGGCCGGCCTTCACGTTTGACCCAGCGGCTGCCTTTGATCCGTCCGCCGGCATAAAGCCTTTCGACATATTCGACGGTTAAAGGAAAATAACTGAGTTTTGATTCTTCTTTGGAGGCGACCACAGTGGCGATGACCATGGTATCGCCGTATCTGGCCAGGACTGCGGCAGTGGCCTGTTCGGCAAACCGGCCGACTTCCAACGTCAGAGTACGACCGCCGATTTCTAAGGATTTTGAAATTATTTTCATTTTTTCTTTATTCGTTTCGTACGAGGTTATAAGAGGTTCTTTCAAGCTCTTATATTTCTGTCTCTCTATTATACTATTTTATAAGATTATTTGGCAATCTTCAATTTTTTGATAATATCTTTGTACCTGTCCTCGGATTTTTTCTGCAAGTATGTCAGAAGCCTTCTTCTTTTGGAAACCATACCCAAAAGACCTCGCCGTGAATGGTCGTCTTTAGGATTTTCTTTCAGGTGGCCGACCAGCTTTTCGATCTTGTGGGTGAGAAGGGCGACCTGGACTTCAGGAGAGCCGGTGTCGCCGGTTTTGATGGCGTACTCGGAAATGATTTTTTTCTTGTCGCTTTCGCTGACTTGATTTTTGGGTGCTACCTTTGTTACTGCTGCTTTTACTGCTGTTACTGTTTTAACTGTTGTCTTTGCAACTGCCTTTGACGCTGTCTTTGCTGCTGCCATAGAGGGTTATTATACCGTATTCCCCTTCAAATCTCAATGAGGGAATTTGGCAATACTTTACCGGGAATAAAAAAAGTGTTATTCTCATGCTTGATGAGGTTTACCAGCGCACAGCTTGAGAAGTTATCTGATCTGTGTATTGATATCGCAAAAGGATTATTTCTAGCCGCTTTAGTTGTGCCGGCTATTTCATCTTTGATCACGCTATTGGTTTCCCTGCGTATTCTTTGTACCGGATTATTTTTTACCTATTTATCGTTAAAAATTATTGAAATAAAGGAGGCGCGATAATGACTTTTCTTGATATAGTTAACAGCTGGATTACTTTTATGCTTTTATTCGGCATCGGTATCGCCATTCTTCTTTCCATCAATACCCGCAAAAGATCGAAGTAATAAGGATTTCCATTTATACAATAAAAGCAAAAAAGTAGGTTCCAAGAAAAATGATATAAAATGATTTTTTCAAATCTTAAGATCTCGAATACCCGTTTCCGTTAGATCATTAAATGATTTAATACGCAGGACGAATTAACTTGTATAAACAGATGATCCAATTGTCAATCTTGGCACACAATGTAAAACAAAATGGGAAGCGACACTAAGTTCAGAATATATTCCAGTGCCAGGTATATTATAGAAGTAATTATCACCGATAAGAGGAATAATTGATCCTCGCATTATTCCTTGTTTGATATCGCTTACGGTAAAAGCAGGATCTTCGGGAGTAACATTATATCTTACGTGACAGTTTTCAATAATACGGTCGGGTCTTCTCTGTTGGAACGTCTGGATATCTGTAACTGGGGCGCCAATACCTCTTGCACGAGCCAGGGCGGTGATTCGTGCAATATCCTCCTGATGGCACATAATACTGGTAATATCATCGGGATGGACACCGGTCGTTGTCGGTAATATTTTACCCGGTTTTTTTAATGTTTCACCAAGGAATGATTCATAAATTCTATTAAGGTTTCTTGTCCAAAAAAAATACGCTGGTTGTGGTCTACGGTATCCAATCACGATTGGTCTGGCTTGATCTATTCGTTGTTTTTTTTCTCCATTTAAAGAATTGTATGTTTTTTCCATTTTTTCAAAAAGTAGTTTAAAATCCAAAGGTAGGAAATGTTCCAGGCCCAACTTAGTTAAAATTTGTCCCAGTTGAGAATAGGATCTGATGCCTAATCGTTCGATTAAAACTGCAATTTCTTCATTACTTCCTTCAAGTGTGGCGGCAGGATTAATATTCATTTGAGCAGTACGATGTATTTCGTGTATTTTTCCAATTGAATCAAGATATGCTTTCGCACGTTCTGGTGTATAAAGCAATGAAGTAACTTCTGCTAGTAATTCTTCATCAATTTGAGAAGCGCCCCAGACGGCTTGATCCAAATGAGCTGTCCTTCCTGATAATAAATGTTGATGAAATAAAGCCCTCATGTTTAGATGGGAACAATCCAGATCACCTGCAGGATTCAAAATATTTCTACGCGAAGAACTTGGGTTATGGAAAATCCAATCGGTGGTAGTATGGTATAAGGTATCTGGTAGATGATAAGCTTCCGGCTCGGCTATAAAATATAAATCTGCTAAAAGTTGATAGTCAAATCCTCTTTGGAAAGCATCTGGAAAGTAATAAGCGATAAAGTTGTCAACAGTCCTAAAAGAAGCTCTAAATTTATAAATAAAGGCAATTGTTCTTCCTTGTGCTTCAGCGACTGATCTTCCTTGATCTCCAGAAAGATATTGGTCTCTATAAAGATGTTGGCAAGTTTCCATCATATTTTATTATTCTGTGAAGTGATTAAAGAAGAGTTGAGCCTTTGAAGATTTTGGGTTTCAGCCAGTCCGGCGGAGCCTCATTTTGCTGATTCTTCGCTCCCTGTTCCGGCTGATGAAAAGCGGGGACGGGATTGGTTGGTTTTTTCACCGGATTTTTTTGCATGAAAGGCTGTCTTTGGAATTGCCCGAAATTCGGTTTTTGCGAAGGCGTAGAATAAGTTTGCTGTTTTATCGGCGGAGAAAAGGGAGCGAAAGGCGAAGGATAATTCTGGCTTAAATTTTGGTTAAAGCTAGGGTTTGGTTGAATAGGAGGAGGAGTCATAGTTTTCTTTGCCCCGTTTTTAAGGCATAAAGCCACGGTTTCAAAAGTGCCGGCTGTGGTTTGGGGAGAAGTAAAATTTTTCGTTCCGTCGACTATACCGGCGTAAAGATTGCCCGAAATATCAGGATCAATCGTCAGTCCCAGCATGGAGAAAAGGGAGGCGACGAGTTCGCAGGCGCAGGAGACGGAATTGTCGACCAGGTTTATCCGGCCGTAACGGGAATTTTGCGCGTGTGTGTCAATATTGATCACCGGTTTTTCAGAAAAAAGTGATTGGTTGTTTTGAAAAATTTGGCCTAAATTAGTAAGTTGCGGCGTATCGACAGTGATTATTATACTGTTGCCTGTACCATTACCGCTTGAGGAATAATTGATGACTTCAGGAGTAATCTGCGGATAGCCTTCGCGCGGTTCAATCACCAGATTAAAAGAACCGTTTTCGATATTATAACTGACTTTTTCTATGGATCCTTCTTCATAAGGGAAAGAAATAACCAGGTTTTTACCGCTGTCTCCGTTTAAGTTTGGGTTACTGGAAATTTTATCAAGGCCAACCAAATGGGAGAATTCAACTCTTATCTGGTCCGGACAAAGGACAGTCACCTGTTTGCCGCGGGCAGTCAGAGCCAGATATAAAGATAAAGAAGCGGCCAGCGAATCGAGAGTGGCATTTGAATGCGTAACAATCAAAACCGACTGGGCTTGGTCGATCAGCGGTTTGGCTTGATTAATCTGGTCAGACGGAAGATTAGTCATAATTAGTACTGTATTTCATTAATTTCGCGGTATTATTAGTGCTTTGATAGGATCGGTACATAGGTTCAAAGAAAAATCTTTATACCGGAACATTCACGAAATACAGTATTAGCCTATAGCTATTATACTATCACCTGTCAAGATTTCTATCTTTTGAGACAATATCACTCCGACCTCCTTGCCCTGTTCGGCTTTCGTGATATCCTCTTTTTGATGGCGTAGCGACTTGATCTTCGCCCGGCCGATTTCCGTATTGTCCCGTACTACTTTCACCTGGTCACCGCGGGCGATTCTTCCTGAAATGACCTTCAGTCCGGCGACGATCTCATTTTTTATATTAAAAACGGCGATCACCCTTGCCTCACCGAAGACAGTGACTAAATTGCCTTTTTTCAAAGCTTCAATGACATCAGCAATTTCGTCAAACATTTCATAGATGATGTTGTAGCTTTTCAGAAAAACTTTTTCAGAAAGTGCTAATTTGGTTACCTGATCCGGCACCTGCAGATGGAAACCGATAATAATAGCTTTGGTGGTTTTGGCTAAAAGGACATCCGATCCACTGATTTGTCCTACTCCTTGAAGAATAATTTCCGCATCACTGCCCAGTCCGTGCATGATGGCTTCAAGCGTCCCTTGGGTGTCGGCTTTGATTATTAATTTTACTTTTTCCGTTTCCAGGTCAAGCGGAGGCGGGCTGGTTAAAGCGGTTGTTTTTTCCTCATGGATGATTGTGCGGGTCGGTTGTTTTTCGAGACTGCTCTGTTTTTTGTCATAAAGCCGGCTGCCGACAGTCGGGATTTTTTGCCAGCCTAAAAGTTCCGTCGGATCACCACTTCCTACTTGAGACAAACTTTTTCCTTGCCAATCGTTGAAAGCCCTGACCCGAAATTCCTGATTTTCACTAACAACCGTATCACCGACTTTGAGAGTGCCGTTTCTGACAATGATAGTGGCTACAATTCCTCGGTTTTTAGAGAGAGTGGTTTCGATGACAACCGCTTCAAAAATATTTTGGTCTTTAACTGTATGCGGATGAAGTTCTGCCAAAAGAAGGATCATCTCGAGTAGTTTATCCACCCCTTGGCCGGTTTTGGCCGAAAGCGGAATGACCGGAGTTTCACCACCGTATTCCTCAAGAGTTAGTCCGGCTTTTATGAGTTGTTTTTTTATTTTTTCCAAATTGACATCCGGCATGTCGATTTTATTGATGGCGACCACACAGGGAAGATTGGCGTTTTTTATATACTGGATTGATTCGGTGGTCTGCGGCATCACTCCGTCATTGGCAGCCACCACCAGGATAGCCACATCGGCCACATCAGCACCCCGGCTCCTCATTTTGGCGAAAGCTTCATGGCCGGGTGTATCAATAAAAGTGATCTTATTATTTGAAGAAGTGGTTATCTGGTAGGCGCCGATATGTTGGGTGATTCCGCCGAATTCGCGTCCAGCCACATTGGTTTTTCTGATGAAATCCAAAAGGGTGGTTTTACCGTGATCGACATGTCCCAAAACAGTAACCACCGGAGGGCGGGATAAAGAAACAGATTTTCTGGTTGCCGTTTTGGTCATAGTTAAAAGAAACTGATTCGTTAGCCATTTTTTTCTTTTTCAGTTTTTGCCGGCTTTTTAACCCTCTTTTTCTTAACAGGAGCTTCTTTCGTTTCTTTTTTTTCTTTCATTGTTTTTTTATATTCTGACTTGGATTTAATATCGATTTTCCATCCCGTCAGGCGGGCGGCCAGTCTCACATTTTGGCCTTCTTTACCGATCGCATAGGAAAGTTGGTCATCAAGGACGAGCGCTTCGGCACTTTTATTTTTTTCATCCAAAATCACCTCGACTTCTTTCGCCGGAGAAAGGGCTGCCTGGATAAATAAGGCCGGGTCGTCATTCCACTGGATAATATCGATTTTTTCAATCCCGCCTAATTCACCGATGACCGCTTGGACCCGGACCCCTTTTTGTCCGACGCAACTGCCGACCGGATCAACTCCGGACTGTTTGGAGAAGACGGCAATTTTAGTCCGATTGCCAGGTTCCCTGACGATTTCTCTGATCTCGACTGCTCCATTTGAGACTTCCGGTACTTCCCGTTTAAAAAGTCCGGCGACTAAGTTCTTATGGCTGCGGGAAACAATGATTTCTTCTCCTCTGGAGCCTTGGTTTATACCTTCTATATAAAAGGTAATGCGTTGATTCAATTTATAACGTTCGTTGGGGATTTGTTCCTGAGGCGGCATGACGCCTTCGGCCCGGCCGATATCCACGATAATATTCGGTCCGTCAAAACGGAGAACCATGCCGTTGGTAATTGTTCCTACTCTGGTGGAGTAGTCGGTAATGATCGCTTTTTTCTCCGCCTCCCTGATTTTTTGAAGGATGACCTGTTTGGCTGTTTGGGCAGCAATTCTGCCGAAGCCCGGCGGAGTGATATCTTTTTTATCCTTAAAAATTTTGGCCTCTCCACTGTCCGGATTGATAGTGACGTCCAATTCCGGTAATTCTTTACCGCCATAATCTTTGCGGTAGGCGGCCATAATAGCTGTTTTAATTGTGTCTAAGACCACCTGAGGATCGATACCTCTTTCGGTAGCCACCTGGTTTAGGGCAAGTGCAAATTCGCTTCTTACGATTGCCGGCATAATTTTTCGATATTTATTAAAAATGGTGGGTTGTCCCACCACAAAACTAATAATTGATTATAACACAGTTATTTTAACATATGGAAAAACCCTTGACAAGGGTAGATTATATGTTAAAATCTTACCTAACAAATACAAACTCAGAGGCGTACATTTTGAGTCGGTACGCTTGTTTTGTTGTTTTTTACGCAAAGTAATTTTCCCAATGTCAAAAAGTAAACATACATCAGAAACCGGCTTTATATCAAAACGCCTCAATTGGGGAAAGTTTGTCGGGAATTTACCGGAGTTGGATTTGACTGCCGTTCAAAAAGAATCCTACATCTGGCTTATCAATGAAGGTTTAGCAGAACTCTTGCATGAAGTGTCTCCGGTTGAGGATTTTACCGGTAAAAACTGGAGCTTATCTTTTGGGAAACATTATTTTGACAAACCCCGTTATTCTGCAGATGTTTGTCTTTCAAAAGGTTTAACATATGATTCTCCACTGAAAGTTGAAGCCACATTAGTCAATAAACAAACCGGAAAACAAATTCGTCAGGATGTCTTTCTGGGTGACATTCCAACCATGACGGATAACGGTACTTTTATCATAAACGGTGTCGAAAGATGCATTGTTAATCAACTGGTGCGTTCACCCGGCGTTTATTTTACCGGTGACACTGATCCGGTGACTGGCAAAATATTATATACGGCAGAGGTTCGTCCTCTTTTCGGATCATGGTTGGACTTTTCCATCACCAGAAATGATGTTTTGACCGTTAGAATAGACAGGAGAAGAAAATACACCGCAACGACTCTTCTTCGGGCAATCGGCATTATCAATGATAAAGACATTATTACTCTTTTTGCCGAATCTGAGAAAAAATGTCCGTATCTTGCCAATACCATTTTGAA
>CAYGXQ010000016.1:0-30259 GCA_964354025.1 uncultured Gammaproteobacteria bacterium
CTCCTTGTTTCCGGCCGCTTTTCGATTTAAAATAAGACACATGAAAAAGACGATTGTTACCCACATGACGCCGGATGTTGACGCGGTTTCTTCCGTCTGGCTCCTTCAGCGCTTTCTGCCCGGTTGGGATGAGGCGGAAATTGCCTTTGTCCCGGCGGGAAAAACTCTAAATAATGACCCGGTGGACAGTGATGAGGACGTTTTGCACGTTGATACCGGTTTAGGCCGGCTTGATCATCACCAGACAAATGAAGATACCTGCGCGGCCAGGCGGACACTGGAATATATATCACAAATTCAAAATTCAAATAACACTAGAAGTAAATTTCCAGATGAGGCTTTAGTGAGGATGATAGACATAGTCAACGACATTGACCATTTTCGGGAAGTTTATTATCCCAATCCGGCGGCAGATTTTTATGATTTTTCCCTTATTTCCATGCTCGATGGTTTAAAATTGATTTATCCTGACGATAATCAAAAATTAATCGAGTTCGGTTTGACGGCTATAGATGGCATCTATAAATATTTCCAAAACAAAACCTGGGCGGAAAAAGAATTGAAAGAGGAAGGAGTAGAGTTTAAGACGAAGTGGGGAAACGGGATTGGGGTGGAAACGGTCAACGATGAAGTGGTCAGGCTTGCTCAAAGACAGGGATATGTCGTGGCGGTTCGGAAAGACCCGAAAAAAGGATACCTGAGGATCAAAACCCTGCCGCAGTCACCGGCGGATCTTTCGGCATGTTACAATATCTATAAGAAAAAAGATCCGGAGGCGACCTGGTATCTTCATCCGAGCCATAAAATGCTTTTGAACGGCTCGATGAAAAATCCCGATTGCCGTCCGACAAAACTGACATTGAGAGAGATTATTAAAGTCTTATCCAATTAGTCCAATTAGACTAATTAGTCAAATATATGGATTGTATCTTTTGTAAGCTAATTAAAGGCGAGATACCGTCAAAACCCATCTATCAGGACGATGACTTTGTTGTTATCCACGACATCAATCCCAAAGCGCCAGTTCACGTCTTGATCATTCCGAAAAAACATATCGGATCACTCCAAAATGTCACTGAAGAAGACCGGGAAATGCTTGGGAAATTGATGTTTACCGTAAATAAAATTGCCCGCAAGCTGGGCATAAATGAAAGCGGTTATAAAGTAGTTATTAATAACGGTAAAAGTTCAGGACAAATGGTTTTCCACCTGCATTTGCATATTTTGGGAGGAGGTGTTTTTTAATTTATTATGGTTTTTGTGAAGGCGGCTCCGGGAGATACTTCCGATTCGCTTATCCGCAAATTTACGCGGAAAGTGATTAACGAAGGTCTGCTTTTGGAGCTTAAAAGAAAAGAATTTTACCAGAAACCGGCCGAGATCCGTAAAGAAGCCAAAAAAGAGATCGAACGGCGCCAAAAAGCCGGCAAGCGTGCCAGGGCCAGGAGAAACAAACTGATCTGATATGGTAGATGTTTTGATAAAGACAGATTCCCATTATACGGTCAACCGTCATAAAATTCGCGATATCGTGAGGGATTTTTTGACGGAAAAAAAGGTAAAAAGTCACGCCGAAGTGAGTATCTCAATCGTCGGCGATCGGATGATGAGGGCGTTGAACAAAAAATTCCGTAATCTTGATGAGACAACAGACGTTCTCTCTTTTCCGCTGCATGATGAAAAAAAAGGACCCGATTATATAGACGCGCCTGACGGCATCCTGCGATTGGGAGATATTATTGTTTCCTACCCGCAGGTTATCGAGGAAGCGACGGAAGATAATATGATGGTGGATGACAAAGTGAATGAATTGGTGGTTCACGGGCTTTTGCACCTGATGGGTCAACACCATGAATAGCTGTTAGTCTTTAGTCATTGGCCGTTGGCAAATTTTTTTACTAAAAGCTAACGACTAACGACCAAAAGCCAATATTATGGTTTTATATCGTAAATACCGTCCTCAAAAGATCGCTGATTTGGATATTGCCGATGTTCGGGAACGGCTGGTGCGCATTTTTTCTTCCGTCTATCTTCCTCACGCATATTTATTCTGCGGACCCAAAGGGACGGGGAAGACTTCAGCCGCCAGAATCGTGGCGAAAGTGCTTAATTGCGAGCGTCTAGCGTCTAGTAAATTAGCGTCTAGTTTAAAAGAAAAACAACTAAACGCTAAACGCTATCAGCTAGACGCTGATATAGAACCCTGTAATACGTGTGATGCCTGTAAATCCATTACAGAAGGCAGGCACATGGATATTTTGGAAATCGACGCCGCTTCCAATCGGGGGATTGAGGAAATCAGAGATCTTCGGGATAAAATTAGGCTGGCTCCGGTTTCGGCCAAATACAAAGTATACATTATAGATGAAGTTCACATGCTGACTCATGAAGCCTTTAATGCGCTTTTGAAAACCCTTGAAGAGCCTCCCTCCCATGCGGTTTTTATCTTGGCCACGACTGAAGAAGATAAGTTGCCGGAAACAATTGTTTCAAGATGCACCAGATTCAATTTTCACAAAGCCAACAGGGAGGAGATTCTTCATTCGCTAAAAAGAGTCATAACCGGAGAAAAATTGTCAATCTCTGAAGACATCCTGTCAGCCCTGACCAAAGCTGCTGACGGTTCTTTTAGAGACGCCACGAAATTATTGGAACAGATAATTAGTGAAGATGTCACTACGCTTGAAAAAGTTAACGGGATACTTGGAGTAAGCAGTGTCAACAAAAATAATTTTCTGCTTCTTCTCAAACAAAAGAAAACAAAAGAAGCTTTGCAAGAAATAAGAGAGCTCGATATTAAAGGGAAAGATTTCAAACTGTTTGTTACTGAAATATTAAACCTTCTCCATGAGTTATTGCTTAACCAATATGGTATTGCGGTGAAAGATAATTTGAAGGATAGTTCTTTGGATTTCAGCGCCAAAGAAATAAACAGCCTGATAAAGCTTTTTTCAAAAGTTTTCATTGAGCTGCGGATGGCCAGCCGGCCGGAGCTGCCTTTGGAAGTGGCTGTAGTCGAGTGGTGCGAATTATAAAAATTTAAAAAAAGGAGAAATATGTTTAATCCATTCAAAGGTCTGGGGGATCTGAAAAACATGCGCGACCAGGCGGTAAAGATGCAGCAGGCGCTGGCATCCGAGTTTGTGACGGTCGAAAAAAATGGCGTCAAAGTGGTGATGAGCGGAGACCAGAAAATAACGGAGTTGACAATAAATGGAGAGGAAAATTGGCAGGTAAAAGAAGTTATTGCCGAAGCGATCAAGAAATCGCAGGAAATTGCCGCCCGAAAACTTACGGAAATGAGCGGCGGATTACAGGGACTGTTGGGAGGAGGCGCCAGTTAAGCGATTTGTCTTTAGTCGTTAGCTATTAGTTTAAGATTATAGTGAGTATTGACTAGAGACTAAAGACTAGCGACCAATAGCTATTTATGATTCTCATCACCGGTACTCTAGCTTACGATCAAATAATGGATTTTCCCGGAAAATTCTCAGACAGCATCATGCCGGATAAAATCCACATGCTGAACGTTTCTTTCCTGGTTGATAATCTGCGCAAAGGTTTCGGCGGCACGGCCGGCAACATCGCCTATACTTTATCCCTTTTGGGGATCAGGTGTGCGGTGATGGGTATCGTCGGTCCGGATTTTGCCGCTTATCAAAAATTTCTGGAGACAAATGAAGTAGACACTTCTTATGTGCGGATTATAAATAATCTGTTCACTTCGCAGGCTTTCGGAATAACTGATAATAAAGATAACCAGATTTGGGGTTTCTATAGCGGTGCGGATATGATGTCTGATTCTCTGTCGGTAAATGATGTAAAGGAAAAAATCGATTTTGGGATCATCGGGCCGCACAATCCCCGGGCGATGCTGAAATTTGCCGGGGAATATAAAAAAAAGAAAATTCCGTATCTTTTTGACCCCGGGATGGAATTGCCGCATCTGGGCGGAGACAATTTGAAAGAGGCTTTTGACGGAGCCCGGATCATTATCGGCAATGATTATGAGATAAGACTGATGGAGAAAAAGACAGGAATTGTCCCGCTTTCACAATTATCCAAACAGCATAAAATTATCATTACAACTACGGGAGAAGAAGGCTCGCTGATTTTTGAGAAGGAGAAAGAGATAAAAATTGCTCCGGCAAAAGTACGCGATTGTTCCGATCCGACCGGTGCGGGAGATGCTTACCGGGCGGGGTTTTTAGCCGGATATTTGCGTAAATTTCCTCTCAAAGTCTGCGGGCAAATGGGTTCGGTTGCCAGTGCCTATACAGTGGAATTATACGGTACGACTACCCATAATTTTTCGGTGAAAGATTTTGAAAGAAGGTATAAGGAAAATTACGGGGAGGAAATTTTATTATAAAAATGTCATCTCGACCGATTCCACGATAGTGGATGAGTGGAGAGATCTTCCTACTCCCGTTAGTTGGAAGATTCCTCGACTTCGGGACGCACCGTCTGGTGCATCCCTTCGCTCGGAATGACAACTGATATTAAGGAGGATAATAAATGAAAAAAAATTTGTTTGATATTGCCGATTTAACCAAAGCTTCTGATGGCCGCAAAAAGATAGAATGGGCGGCCCGTTCCATGCAGGTTTTGACACTGATTAAAAAAAGGTTTGAAAAAGAAAAACCGTTATCAGGAGTCAGGCTTGGTGCCTGTTTGCATGTGACGGCCGAAACCGCCAATCTTATGCTGGCGCTTCAAGCCGGCGGAGCGGATCTTTCTCTTTGTGCCAGTAATCCTTTATCCACCCAAGACGATGTGGCCGCCTCTTTGGTCAAAGATTTCAATATTTCAGTTTATGCCATCAAAGGCGAAGATAATCAGACTTATTACCGTCACCTGAAGAGTGTGTTGGATTTCAAGCCGAATATCACCATGGATGATGGTGCTGACCTTGTTAGCGCTCTTCATAAATTAAAAATTACCTGGGAGTTTTTGGGATCTTCGGAGGAAACGACCACCGGTATAATCAGGCTGAAAGCGATGGAAAAAGCGGGTGCTTTGAAGATTCCGGTTTTTGCCGTCAATGACAGCGATACCAAACATTTATTTGATAACCGTTACGGGACGGGACAGTCCACTCTTGATGGGATCATGAGGGCGACCAACCTGCTTCTGGCCGGTAAAAATTTCGTGGTTTGCGGGTATGGTTGGTGCGGCCGGGGACTGGCCAGCCGGGCCAGAGGCTTGGGAGCGCAGGTGATCATTACCGAAGTTGATCCGGTGAAAGCATTGGAAGCATTGATGGACGGTTATCAGGTGATGAGTATGGATCAAGCCGCATTGGTTGGGGATATTTTTGTGACGGTGACCGGAGACAAACACGCGATTGATATTAATCATATAAAGAAAATGAAAGACGGCGCTATTTTAGCCAACTCCGGCCATTTCAACGTCGAGATTGCCCTTGATGAACTGGAAAAAATAGCTAAATCCAAAAGAAAAATCAGGCCCTTTGTCGAGGAATACGTTATAAAAAATCAAATATCAAATATCAAAGATCAAAAATATAAAGAAAAAAGAATATATGTTTTGGGTGAAGGACGCCTGATAAATTTAGCCGCGGCTGAAGGTCATCCGGCGGAAGTGATGGATATGAGCTTTGCCAACCAGGCGCTCTCTGCCGAATTTTTCGTCAAAAACAAAGGAAAGCTGGAGGCAAAAATCTACCGCATTTCTCAGGAAATGGATAAAGAAATCGCCAGGTTAAAGCTGAAAAGCCTGGAAATAACGATCGATACTTTAACCGCCGAACAGCAGAAATACCTCGCCAGTTGGAAAGAGGGGACTTGACGTTAAAGGGTGACACCCTGATAAGGGTGTCACCCTTCAGGGAAAAATAGCTTCAAATCTTCTGGAAACAAAGATTGTTTATTCCCAAAAGGTTTGAGGGGAATAATCCGGACACGGACATGAGTTGTGGCCAGTGAAGCTGACCGCAAAATATGCCGTAACCGGCGCGAGCACTTGCTCGTGCAATATTCCCCTCGATTCATTTTCAGTTGTTAAGGTTCAGAAGTAGTCTCCGACTACTTTATTAATAGCAATTGGCTCCGCCGAAGCAGAGTCCATAGCCGATTGTCGTCGGTCTGATCATGTCCTCCCGAGTCCAGTAAGACTCGTATCCGAAGTGGATGGCATCGAGAAAGCTAAACGTGGTTGACCATACCACTGTGACTTTTAGTTTACCGCCCGGCGGCACGTCTAGCGCGTAATTGCCTGATGTCCACACCGTGTCGCTAATCGGAAACGATCCCGCTGGCGCTTTGACTATGTGCGAGTCCCATCCATCATTGAGCATTTTCAGGCGGGTCCAATTCTGGGTGAACACGACAGTGCTGGTCAGATCGATCTGCCACCCCTCAGAGACTTGCTTGTACCCTATCTCGACATCACTTTCGTGTCGAGCATAGAAGATTCTGAGGTACCGGACTGGTGACCATGGGCCAACACTGCCGTCGGACCAAGCGTTGCGTGCTCGAAGATAATAATCCCCGTAAGGAGCGATGAAGGCTCCCAGACCATAGTTCAAGCCGGAGCTGTAATCAGTCCACGGGCCGTCAGGTGACATAGCCACTTCAAACTGGATCCAGTCAGCGATTCCCTCTTGTCCGCAATAAGACGATGATTGGCAGCCGCAGTCAAATATCCAGACATACACCTCGGTGCTTCCGTCAAGCCAGCCAGGCCAGTCGAGAAACTCCGGGATGCACGGATATTTCCTGCAGACAATCGGCAGATTAACCGTGAAGGCGGGGGTAAACGTCACCCCTGAAGTCGCTTTCACTGTTTGAGCCGCCGACAGCGACATAATTCCTTCTGCCTGATCCTTCGCCTTCGTAATCGTGAACCCCGATTTTTGGAGTCGGAGTTCAAGTTTCGTGGGCGAAATCGGTTGATTCGTCCACCCGGGATTTCCAGTCTGGAGCGTTGTTGCCTCCGAGACGGAAATCTGCTGTTGGGGTGCGGCGAGAACTACACCCGCAATCACCAACAATCCCAACAAAATACCGAGGACGACGACCAGCCTTCTATTTGTCATTTTGCGCCTCCTGAGCGTTTTGAATTTGAATCCGATTTTTGATTTGGAGAAGTCCTCCATTCCAAGGACAAATCCAGGGATAATAGTTTATCCTCAGGATGGAGGCTCCAAATCGTTCCGCACGAGGAGGAACAGAGCCTATATTTATATTCTGAACCTTAAACTGTTAAAGAGCGAATTGCAACGCAATTTGCGATGCAAATCACGTATCTGCGCCCTTCGAGAGCGCGAGACTGTAAGCCTCCGGCTCGAAGTAAGCATGATAGCGTGGTTAAAGAGCTTCAATAGCTTCATCCTGCATAGGCGCGAATAGTGCCCGTGCGATAAAACCACTGATTTTAGCCACAAAAAAGCCCTCTTGGTTTATTATGCCCGAGGCTTTTTGTAAGCGGAGTATTATACCCTATAGTATAGAGCCTGTCAAGATCTCCTAGTCCTTTTTCCTAATTGACAGGATAATACCAAACCATTACAATTGTATGATATGAACACATCAGACAGAGTCATTTTGCAGGTTCCCATGTCAAGAACGCTTAAAGAGCGGGCGGAAATTGTCGCTTTGGATCAGGGTTTTTCTTCACTGCAGGAAATAGTCAGAGTGATACTGAACAGATTTACCGCCAAAGAACTACAAGTGACCATTACAAATGCGGAACCAATAAAATTATCTGCTGCTGCTAAAAAACGGTATCAGAACATGCGCGAAGATTTCCGGCAAAAACGTAATGTATATCTGGCAGAAAACGCGGATGATCTTATAAGACAACTTAATTCATGAAAATATATTACCACCGGCGATTTCTCAAACATTACAAAAAACGTATTTTTCCATCTTCATCTTTAAGTAAACGTTTTTCTGAAAGGCTCAGTCTTTTTATGATTGATTCTGACAATGAAATACTTAAAGATCACTCTTTAACGGGTGATCTTGAAGATTACCGTGCTTTCTCTGTTACCGGAGATATTCGTGCTGTTTATTATATAGAGAATAATGAAATTCACTTATACGACATCGGTACTCACAATCAGGTTTATAATTGAGGGATTGATTTTTTTAGCCTTGCCGATATAATTTAGGTATTCTTATGCCTCAACAGGATTTATCAAGTTGGCAGTATCGTCCGTTCGGAGACATCAAATCCGGCTCGGTTCATATCGAAGTCATCGCCGATTACGGCGGCGGACACACCACCGATCACGCTTTCGCCGAGGTCCGCAACCATTTCCTGAGGTTTGACCCTGAGGGGAAAATCAACCTTATTACCGAACACCCGGTTTACGCTTTTTCCACCGTCGAAACCGGCTTTTGGATTGCCCAGGAAGGACTACACAGCGAGCATAAAAATCTGATCATTTTTTCCAACACTGCTCCCCGGGGAGATATCAGCTGGAACGGAGAGGAAAGACAGCGGTTTGTCTGCGGTATTTTGGATAACGGCATCCCTGTTTTTGCTGTCGATGCCGGCTATAATCTTTCTTTTGTCAAAAATAGACTGAAGGGCCTTTGGGAAGTGAAAGTGCCTAACACCGGGACGCAGTTTAGATCACGCGATTATTACCCGGAAGCGACCATGGCTATCCTTATGGGTGATAAGACCAAAATCGGCGAGCCGGTCGATCTGTCAAAAATCCCCGATGTCCCGCCTTTTAAACTGGCTTCAGTTGATGGTTACGGCAATCTGAAAACTACCATCAAAAAAGAGCATCTAAAAGAAGAAGTATTGAAATCAACGATCCTGCGGATCACCGTCAACCATTATTCGCATTTTGCTCTTAATACCCTGAACCCCCAAGTTCATGGCAGAATTTATGATTTGTGTTTATTGCAGGGATCTTCAGGCGGCAAGCAGGGAAATTATCTGGAGATAGTCCGTTTAATGGCTCGAGCCTGCGATGATTTCAAAGTCCGGGGACCTTGGGATGATATGGGTCCGATTAAAATCGAGCCGGTAAGTCTTAACTGCTGTTGTACCTCCTCAGGCTAGGGGGTATTTTAGGCTATTTTAAATTAATACCTCCTAGAAATAGGAGGTTTATTTTTTGATGGTTGCTTACTGATGAGCGTAAGCGAAGAAGTTAGCAGCCGATCAATCCGCCGAAGCGAAGTTTTGACTGCGTGGATGTAAACCACGAGGCAAACCTGAGCGAAGGAGGAGTTATTAATATGCACAATCATAATTTAATTGATACCATCGGCCACACACCTATCGTTGAATTAAGAAGATATTCTCCAAAAAAGCGGGTGAAAATCTTCGCCAAATTGGAAGGCAGCAATCCGGGCGGCAGTATCAAAGACAGAATCGCTTTATACATGATAAAAAACGCCCAAAAAAAGGGTCTTTTGAAATCCGGAATCAAAATCATTGAAGCGACTTCCGGTAATACCGGCATCGGCTTGGCCATGATTTCAACAATTCTTGGCTATAAATTTGTCGCCGTTATGCCGGAAAGCGCCAGTATCGAAAGACGGAAACTGCTGAGAGCATACGGGGCGGAAATAATTTTGACCGATGGGAAAAAAGGGACGGATTTTGCTATCCAATATGCCAAAAGATTGGTTAAATTAAATAAAAATAAATACTTGATGCTTGACCAGTTTGGGAATCAGGCGAATGTTTCAGCCCACTACGAAACTACCGGCCGGGAAATAGTCGATGATATGCCCGGCATTACCCATTTTGTCGCCGGCATGGGAACCGGCGGTACTTTAATGGGAGTCGGTAAAAGACTAAAGGAATATAATCTGGCAATTAAGGTGATTGGTGTCGAACCGATTATTGGATCGAAAATACAGGGACTGAGAAATATGAAAAATTATACTCCGCCAATTTTCCAGGAAAATTTTCTGGATCAGAAATTGCAGATGACCGACGACCAGCCAGCTTTTTCTCTTGCCCGTGATCTTTATAAAAAGGAAGGTTTGTCTGTCGGCATTTCTTCAGGCGCCGCTTTGTGGGGCGCTATCGAAATTGCCAAAAAAATTAAAGAGGGGATTATCGTCACCGTCTTTCCCGACCGGGGAGATAAGTATTTGAGTACATCTTTATTTATATAGCCGTCATCCTGAAGTCCGCCAGCTGGCGGACGAAGGATCCCGTCCGGGATTCTTCATCCCGATTAAATCGGGATTCAGAATGACATACTTACCTTTTTTCTCCTTGCAAAAAAATCGGGAACATCTCATAATAAGAAAGAAATGGAATCAGTCATTTTTTCCGGCAATTCTAACCCCCAATTGGCTCTGCAGATTTCCCAACAGCTTGGTAAAACCTTAGGTAAGGTAGAAATTATCCGTTTTGCCGACAGTGAGTGCCGGGTGAGGATTGAGGAAGACGTGGAGGGAAAGGATGTTTTTATTATCCAGTCTTTGGTTAATCCGGTAGATGAAAACCTGATGGAATTGCTTCTCTTGGGCGATGCGGTTAAGCGGGGCGAGCCGCGGAAGATGATTGCCGTCTTGCCGTATCACGGTTATGCCCGACAGGACAGGACACACCGTCCCGGTGAATGTCTTTCCGCCCAGGTTGTCGCCAAGCTGATTGAAGCGGCCGGTTTTGATAAATTGATTACTCTTGAGCTTCATAATGAGACGATCATAGGCTTTTTTAAAATTCCGGTCGTTCATCTTTCCGGCCTGTCGGTTTTCCGGCCGATGGTGGAAAAGATGAAAGAGGAGGTAGTCATCATTACTCCGGATGCCGGAGCCTTAAAGCGTTCCCAAAAGTTTTCTGAAGGACTTGATCTTCCTCTGGCTTTTATTGAGAAAAAACGCGATTTGGATCAAACCCATAAAATCCTTTCGATGAGAGTGGTTGGTGAGGTGAAAGATAGAACTGCGATTATTGTGGATGATGTCATTGTTACCGGAGGAACGCTGGTGAATGCCGCGCATCTTCTGAAGCAAAAAGGCGCTAAACAGGTTATTGCCATGGCTACTCATGCGGATTTCGTAGGCGGTGCGGATAAAATATTGCAGGAAAGTCCGGTTGATAAAATCTGGGTAACCGATACGATTCAGGTACCTCCCGAACAGCAGTTTCCAAAATTGACAATATTTCCAATTGCGTCGGTTATCGCCTCCACCATCCAAAAGATGGTAAAATGACAACAAATGCGTATTCTTCCCAGATCAGTTGAAAAATTAATTGAGTCTTTTTCCAAACTTCCCGGTATCGGGCCCAAAACCGCCGGCCGGCTGACTTTTTACCTTCTGCATGTGCCTCAAGCAGAGCTGGATAATTTTTCCGGAGCGATTAAAAATTTAAAACTTCAGACGGTCTATTGTTCAAAATGCTTCAATATCGGAGAAGCGGATCCTTGCGTCATCTGCAGCAGTTTAGACCGGGATGAGGAGATTATTTGTGTCGTCGAACAGCCGATTGATATATTGTCCATAGAAAAAACCGGAAAATACAAAGGAGTTTATCATGTGCTTCACGGACGGATTGACCCTCTGAATAATATTGGTCCTGATGAAATCAGGATTGATGAGCTGATAAAAAGAGTCAAAACCGGTAAGATCAGGGAAATTATTTTGGCGACCAACCTCAATATGGAAGGGGAAGCCACAGCGATGTATATCAATAGAGAAATTACAAATTTAATCCGCCAGCTGGCGGACAAAATTCCAAATGGGGAGAAATTAATTATTACCCGGATTGCGCATGGGTTGCCGGTTGGAGGGGATATCGAGTATGCTGATGAAGTGACCCTGACAAAAGCAATGGAGGGGAGAAGGGAGTATTAGTCGTTAGCGTTTGGTCGTTGGCTATTAGAAGCTAAAGACCAAAGACTAAAGACCAACAGCTATTTATTGTGTTATCTAAAAAATCATTATTTAATGCCTTAAGAACCGTTTCCGATCCAGAGCTCGGGATTTCCGTTGTCGATCTCGGCTTGATTTATGATGTTAAGCCTGATAAAAAAGGAAATGTAGAGGTAGTGATGACTTTGACGACCATGGGTTGCCCGCTTTTTTCGCTTATTGAAGAGCCCATCAAAGAAGAATTACGAAAGATCAAAGGAATTAAAAAGGTAACCGTCGAGCTTACTTTTGATCCGCCGTGGTCGGTTGACCGGATGAGCAGGGAAGCTAGAATCAAGTTAGGATTTTAATTATAAATTACAAATTATAAATTATAAATTAAATTATAAATTTCTAAATTTCTGAATTAATTTAGAATTTAATCATTTAGACATTTAATTTAGCATTTGTAATTTATAATTTATAATTTACATATGTCTATAATCAAAAAAATCATCAAGGATACTTTTGAAAGCGTCAAAGAGGGCGCCAAAGATACCCTGAAAAATTCGGCTAAACAGTTGGGCAAAACCATTAGTCCTACGGAAATGCTTAAGCAGGCCACCGGCGGGCAAAGCGGCAGCAGCGAATTTACCGAATACCTGAAAAATTTGGGACCGAATCTATCGCCTGAAGAAGCCGCCAAAAAGGCAGCTGCCTTGAAGTCTTCCGACCAGGCTGATATTGAAGAAACCAGAAAAGTGATCCAGTCGGCAATTCCGGCACACTTGCGGCCTGCACTTAAACCACAGGAACCTCGGGCTTACGAACAATATTGGAAAGATCTGGAACAGAATAAACAAAAAGCCTTAACTGCTCAAAAATCACAAGCAGGCGGTACCTCTGTGCAGGGAAAGAAAAAACTGCGTCTTGGGCAGACCAAACAGCCGAAATCAACACCCGGTTTCGAAGCGAAGGTTAATGTCAAACAAGGTTGGTAACAAATTTGGAATAGCGGACTTCAGTCCGCGCATTATGTTATTTCTATACAACACTCTCAATCACAAAAAAGAAGAATTTAAGCCGTTGAAGCAGCCACTTGTCACTTACTATTCCTGCGGGCCGACGGTTTATGACTTTACCCATATCGGCCACGCCCGCACTTATATCTTTGCCGATGTTTTACAGCGGGTTCTGGAATTTAACGGTTTCAAAGTAAAAAGAGTGATGAACATCACCGACGTCGGGCATCTGACTTCAGACAGCGATACCGGTGAAGACAAAATGGAACTCGCCTTGCGGCGAAGCAAGCTCGCCTCGAAGGGAAGCGGGCGGGCGGCTACAAGTGCAAAAAAAACCATTTGGGAAATCGCCAAATATTACACCGATGATTTTTTCAAGATGACTGACAAACTCAATATCAAACGTCCACAAATAATTTGCAAAGCCACTGACTTTGTGACTTCGATGGTTCGGTTCATCGAAATCTTAGAGAAAAAAGGATTTACTTATACCACTTCAGACGGTGTCTATTTTGACACTTCCAAATTCCCAAAGTACGGGCAGTTGGCCGGTTGGACTTTTGCCCAGTTGCAAAAAAAACTAAAAAGCGGTGCCAGAGTAGAAATGGTCACCGGTAAAAAACACCCGACTGATTTTGCTTTATGGAAACTGACGCCTGCGGGGGTTTCAAGACAAATGGAATGGGATAGTCCGTGGGGCCGCGGCTTTCCCGGTTGGCATATAGAATGCAGCGTAATGGCGATTGACAATCTTGGGGAAACGATAGACATCCATACCGGCGGAGCGGACCATATTCCCATTCACCATACCAATGAGATTGCCCAAAGTGAAGCGGCGACCGGTAAACAGTTTGTCCGGTACTGGCTTCATGCCGACCATCTGTTAGTCGAAAATCAAAAGATGAGCAAGTCATTGGGGAATTTCTTCCGCTTAAAAGATCTTGAGAAAAAAGGCTTTTACCCGCTTTCTCTTCGCTATCTGTTTTTAACTTCTTCCTACCATCAGCAGATGAATTTTACCTGGAAAAGCCTTGAGGGCGCCCAAAACGCTTATCAGGGATTGATAAAGCAAATTATCGAGATTAAAAAAGAATCAATTAAGCTGTCATCGCGAGGGATGCACCAGCCGGTGCGTCCCGTGGCGATCCCGCAGGAATTACTGCAGCATAACGGGATTGCTTCTCCCTCGTCGGAGACTCGGGATCGCAATGACAATATAACTGGAGTTGACCAATTGAGGATGGAGTTTTTTCAAGCGGTCAATGACGACTTAAATACTGCTGAAGGGCTGTCGGTACTTTGGAAAGTCCTGAAAAGCAGTCTTCCTTCAGGTGACAAATATGATTTAATCATCCTGTTTGACGAAGTATTGGGCCTAGGATTTAATGAGATTAAAGTTGAGAGAACGGTTATCCCGGAAGAAATTAAAAATTTGGCCGTAAAACGCGAAGAAATGAGAAAGGCGAAAAAGTTTAAAGAGGCAGATGATCTGCGGAAACAAATTCTTGAGAAAGGTTATTCAGTCAAAGACTCTCCTTCCGGCCCAAAACTTTTTTCCCTATGAAAAATATGAAAATCGGCATCGATATCGATAATGTTCTGGCTGATTCCTACAACGCCTATCTGGAAAGATTTAACCGGCAGTTCGGGACGGAAATCATCTATGAGGAAGTGGACGATTTTTTTTATCTGGAAAAATTTAAGACCGTTGATTATCAACGGAGAGTGACCTACGTCGATTCCCTGTCTACCAATCTCAAGTTCCTGTCTTCGATTTCGCCTTATCAGGAAGCGATAAACGTCATCGGGAAATGGCAGGGAAAAGGCTGGATAATCCATTATATTACCGCCCGTCCGGCCATTACCAAAAAGACAACCCAAACCTGGCTGAAGAAACACGGTTTTTGGGGAAAATTGACCACCCTTGATTTATTTCCCGAGGGAAAGACGTATAAAAGGGATGTCGAGTATAAAAAAGATCTGGCGGATAAATTAGGTTTGGATGTTTTCATCGAAGACGCTTCAGCCATCGCCAGAAACATGAAAATCCCGGTTTTTCTTCTCGACCGGCCGTGGAATCAGGGAGAATTACCCGGAAATGTGACGAGAGTCAAAACTTGGCCGGAAATAGAAAAAGGGGTCGCTCATTTAACCAAAAGTTCTTTGTAGAAAGCGATATTTCTTTCCACTACCTTATTCCAGCTCCCTAAATTGAAGTCATGATTATCCCCGGGATAGGTAAAGTAAGTGATGTCTACATTTTGTTTTTTTAAAAGTTGATACAGCTGGTTAGACCACTTTATCGGTACCGCCTCATCATCAACCGCCTGATGGAGCTGGATCGGGGCGGTGATATTTTTATAATAATTGACGGGATTATACTGTTCAATGTCATAATCTTTTTCAAAATCGGAGAGCATTTTCCGGATAAATTTGCCGTTATCCGATGACTCATCGGTATAATAAAGGATCGAATAGGGGAAGGGTTTGGAAACCGGATTCCACAAAACAGTCGGAAAGTCTTTGCCCGTGATCGCCAGGACTGATAAGGCGATGTGCCCGCCGTTACTGTGTCCCCAAAGGCCGATTTTGCCGGTATCCGCTTCGATGTCATCAATCTGATTATTTTTAAGCGATTGGTTAAGATTAGTAATTGAAGATAAGAGATTAAGAGCAGTTGTATAATTTTCGAATCGGCTTTCCATCGAGTCGGCCGAAGAAGAAGCCGATTTCCCATAGCCCAGGAAATCCGGTGCCAGCGTGATAAAACCGTTTTGGGTGAAGACTTCGCCGCTATGGACAGTGCCCATCCCTGTCGTATATTTTTCTTCGTCGATATAACCTCGCAACTGCAGGATGACCGGATAGCTTCCTTCTTTTTTTGGAAGATTTAAAAGACCGGACACTTTTTTCCCGTCGCTGTCATAAAAGAAAAGATAAGAAGTGAAATCTGCCGCGTCATTAGTGACTTTATCGATAGTAATGTCGCCGGGAGTGAAGATCCGACCGCGCAGGTTATCAAAGGAATATTTTTCCAAAGGTTTGACAGTCGGTGTCGGTTTGACATTGCCGACCAGGCTGATCAGTCCGGATCGGTTAAGGCAGAAAACAGACAGGCCGATGACAATACCGATAATGATTGAAGCAACTAAAGCAATAAGCCCATTTTTGGTCATATCCATTATTATACATTAAAAAATTTATCCTTGACTTCAAGAGAGGGAAAATTATATCATCATATGACATGAATAGGAAATTGAACCGGATCATCTTCGTCCAGTCGATCTTTGGCCTTCTTATTGCCATCTATGTCTTCCAGAGCTTTGTCCGGCAATCACCGATTGTCTGCGTCAACGGAGGCTGCGAACTGGTTAGGAAAAGCCCATACAGCTATATCTTAGGTTTTCCGGTGCCGGGGGTCGGCCTTTTCGGTTATGCTTTTATGATGGTACTTTCATTTTTGCGGACGACCTCCAATAACCGGAAATTGCTTTACGGGATTATGGGGATGGCCACTTTCGGCGTTTTATTCGTCACCTGGTTTACCTACACGGAAATATTCCTGATTAAAGGCATCTGTACCTGGTGTGCAGTTTCGGCCGTGAATATGTATGTTATTCTCATGTTAGCAATTAAAAGTTACTTATTAGAGAAAAATACAAATAAACGTATTTAATTGCCCTGTAGTCATTCCGACCGATCCCGATTTAATCGGGAGAGTGGAGGAATCTTCCAACCTAGGAAGATCCCTCGACTTCGCTCGGGATGACACGAGATACATCAATAAAATGAGAATTACGGGTGAAACCAAATTATTCGGCGGGATAATTATAGCCACTTTGCTGATTATTGGGATCGGGGTGGCCATTTATTCCCGTCCGGCTCCAACCTATACCCGTGAAGAATTAATTCCAGCCGGAACTACAACCAAAGGCAACAAAGATGCTTCAAATTACCTCGTGGAATTTTCTGACTTTCAATGTCCGTCCTGCAAACTTTTTAAAGACGCGGTCGGGGAATTAACAGATAAATATAAAGACAAGCTGTTCTATGCCTTTCGTCACTATCCCTTGCAGCAGCACCAGGAAGCCCAAAAAGCAGCAGCTGCCGTCGAAGCAGCCGGGGCACAGGGGAAATTTTGGGAAATGCATAACTGGCTTTTCGACAACCAGGATAAGCTGACTGATCAGGCAATTGAGGAAGAAGCGGGGAAGCTTGGTCTGGACCAGAAAAAATTTCTTGAAGACCTTTCAAGCGGGAAATTTAACGACAAGATAAACAAAGACATCACTGACGGACAAAAGCTGGGGATTTCCGCCACGCCGACATTTTTCTTAAACGGCCAAAAACTGGAACTTTTTTCGGTTGACGAGCTGAAAAAAGCGGTGGAAAAGGCAATCGGGAAATAATATTTTAAAAATAATTTTTTTGTGGTATAATTGCAGGAATGAAAAACGAACTGTACGAACTGATGATTATTCTTCCCTCCTCGGTAAGCGGTGAAGAAGAAAAAAAGATATTTGCCCAAATAAAAAAAGCCGCCTTGGACTTAGTTAAAATCAGCGAGCCAAAACTCTTCGGCAAAAAAACTTTGGTTTACCCGATAAAAAAAATAAAAGAAGGCAATTATTACCTTTTCGATGTCGAAGGGCAAATCAAGCCTTTTTCCCAAAAACTGCAGACAATCGAGACAATTTTACGTTATCTGATTGTTAAGAAAGTTAAGGGATCGAAAAAGGAGTAACTTTATGTCCGCAAGGTCTTTAAACAAAGCCATCTTAATAGGCAACCTTACCCGCGATCCGGAATTGCGGTATACACCTTCGGGAACGGCTGTTTGTACATTCGGACTGGCTACAAACCGGTCGTGGACTACCCAAACGGGCGAAGCTAAAGAAGATACCGAGTTTCACCGCGTCGTTGCCTGGAATAAATTAGGTGAGCTTTGTTCACAGCTTTTGACAAAAGGCCGGAAAGTTTACGTTGAAGGAAGGCTGGCTACCCACAGTTGGACCGGACAGGACGGCAACCCGCGGACGACGACAGAAATCGTTATAGAGGACATGATTATTCTTGATTCAAAAAGACCGCCCATTGCGGCAGAAGAAAGTCATTCGGTTCCCGTACCACAACCGGTAGCTTCAGAAAGCATACAGACAGCTAGCCCTTCCGCCGCACCGTCAGCCGAGAAACCCAAAAAAACCGACAATAAAAACGATAAAGAAGAAAAAAAGGAAGCTCCGGCTGATGAAAACATCACCCCGGATGACATTCCGTTTTAATTATGGCATACAAACAGAGGAGACAAAAAAAAAGGATCATCAGGCGGCCGAAAGACTGTTTTTTTTGCAAGCAGAGATTAATCCCGGATTACAAAGAAATTGACACTCTGAACCATTTTGTCAGTGATCGGGGAAAAATTAACGGCCGGATGCAAAGCGGTATCTGCCAAAAACACCAGAAAATTCTGGTTAAATCAATCAAAAGAGCCAGGCATCTGTCTTTGCTTCCTTTTATCGTTAGGCCTTCGTAAATGAAAACAACCGTCAAACTGCCAATTCCGTCAGGTGCCCGGATTCTCGTCAATTCCGGAGACAAGATAAGCGATAAGACTCTTCTTATCGAAACATATCTCGAGCAGGAAGAAAAAATCATCCCATTGGCCGAGATTCTCCAAATCCCGCCCGGTAATATCCCAAAATTTCTCAAAAAAGCTATAGGAGCGCAAGTAAAAAAAGGTGATCTTCTGGCTGAAAAAAAAAGTCTCCTGGTATCTTTCCGACTGGAGAGTCCGGAGAGTGGTAAAATCAAAGAAATTGATCTTAAAAACGGAACTATGATTCTCTTGACCGGAAATACTTCCATGTCCCGAAAGAAAGTCACTTCTCCTTTTGGCGGAAAAATCACCGCTGTCGGGAAAAATTACCTTGATCTGGAAATTGAAGGCCAGTCTTATATTGCCTCCAAAGGCGGAGGAAGTGAAGCTTTTGGAGAACTGTTTTTTGAAAAAGATCTCCAGTTTCATGATATTGATTGCCAAATTGAGGGTAAAATCATGCTTTGTCAATCCTTATCCGAAGAAATGATGGTCAAACTTGAGGTCTTGGAAGCGGCCGGATGTATCGTGCAGAAAGCCAATTTGAATTTTACTTTGCCATGGATACAGGTTGATGAAGATACGTTTGAAAAACTTTCCCAAAAAAAGGGAAAAATTGTCTGGTTGCGTCCGGAAGAAAAAGAGATTATTATTTTGGAATAATTTTTCTTTGTCATTGCGAGTCCCCCCCTTATAATCGGGACGCGGCAATCTCGGACGGGATTGCTTCTCCCTCGATATACTCGGGATCGCAATGACATGAGATAGATATGAAACTTAAAACTGTACGAAATTTAATATTAATCATGGTTCTTGTTATATTAACCTTCGGTCTTGGTTACCAGACCGGTAGCAGGGGACTGAACAAGGAATTTTCGGGTTTATCGACTATTGTTTCCGGCAAATCAACCAACAATCCTTCCATCGATTTTTCCATTTTTTGGGATGTCTGGGACAGGCTGCAAAAATCTTATTTTGATAAAAAAGCCTTGGATGCCCAAAAAATGGTCTATGGGGCGGTTTCCGGAATGGTAGCTTCACTCGGCGATCCGTATACCATATTTTTGCCGCCTGAACAAAACAAAGAAGCGAAAGATGATTTAGGCGGAAAATTTGAGGGGATCGGGGCGCAGTTGGGGATAAAGGATAAGAAAATCGTTGTCATTGCCCCTCTGAAGGGCTCACCGGCCGAGAAAACGGGTATTTTACCCGGGGATTGGATCGTCAAAGTCGACGATAAAGAGACTAGTGGTTGGACTTTGCCTGAAGCGGTATCCAAAATCAGGGGGACAAAAGGAACTAAGGTCAAATTGACCCTGATGCAAAAAACAGCCACAAACACCAGGGATATTACCGTCGTCCGGGACGCGATAAAGGTAGCTTCGGTTGAATTGGAAACAAGAGAATTGGATGGAAAAACCGTCTATAACTTGAAGTTAAGCAGGTTTGGGGATGAGACTGCCAACGAATGGGAAAAAGCAGTTGATGAAATTGCTACAGCTTGGGAGAAAGATAAAAGCCGTATTTCCGGCTTGATTTTGGACCTGCGTAATAACCCGGGCGGCTATCTCTCAGGTTCAGTTTTCATCGCCTCAGAATTTTTACCTGACGGGACAGTGGTCATCCAGGAAAATTCAAACGGATTTAAGCAGAATTTCAGCGTCAATAGTAAGGGTAGACTTTTGACGATTCCTATGATAATTTTGATAAATAAAGGGTCGGCTTCGGCTTCAGAAATTGTCGCCGGAGCGCTTTCGGTCCGCGGAAGAGCGAAACTCATAGGAGAAACAACATTCGGGAAAGGCAGTATCCAGGAAGCTCAGGAACTGGATAACGGTGCCGGTATCCATATCACGACCGCCAAATGGCTTTTGCCTAACGGTAAGTGGATAAACGGCAACGGGGTTGATCCGGATGTTAAAATAGTAAATGACGAAACGAAACCGGATGACGACAAACAGTTGGAAAAGGCAATGGAATTAGTCATTGGTCGTTAGTCGTTGGTCATTAGTTTCTAATATTTACTAAATTTACTAAATGCTAAAGACTAATAGCTAAAGACAAAATATGAAGCGAGTCTTAATTCTTTTAACTCTTTTAATTTTCCTCATCGGCATCGGTGTTTCCACCGGCCAGTTAAGGCTGAATATCGGAAATTTGGATAAGTACCTGAAACTGCCGCAAAAGACGGAAATTTCTACTCCTTCTGAAAAAATTAAAATTGTCAGCGAAGAATCTGTCATTACTGATGTGGTTGACAAAGTTTCACCTTCAGTAGTGACCGTATCAATCAGTAAAACCAGGTCGCTCAGTAATCTTTTTGAGATAAATCCTTTCGATCCGTTTTTCGGATACCAGCAGCAACAGCCGCAAAAACAACAGAAAATTGAACAGGATATCGGTACCGGTTTCATCATCTCCGAAAACGGGCAGATTGTGACAAACAAGCATGTGGTGGCCGATACGGGCGCCAAATATAAAGTAATAACCAATGATGATAAAAGCTTTGATGTCCAAAAGATTTTCCGCGATCCGGGAAACGATATCGCCATTTTGCAAATAGAGGCCAAAAACCTCAAACCGGTTACACTGGGAGATTCCGGCAAGATCAAAGTCGGCCAGATGGCCATTGCCATCGGGACGGCTCTTGGAGAATTCAGAAACACGGTGACGGCCGGGATTATTTCCGGCTTGGGGCGGGGAATTACCGCCGGCAGTCCTTTTGAAGGTTACGTCGAAAGGCTCGATAATATCATTCAAACTGACGCGGCGATCAATCCCGGCAATTCCGGGGGACCGCTTTTAAATTCTTCCGGACAGGTCGTCGGTTTGAATACGGCTGTTTCTTCTGACGGACAGAATATCGGTTTTGCTATCCCGATCAATGTTTTGAAGGAATCGCTTGAGTCATTTAATAAAAACGGCAAATTCCAAAAGCCTTTCCTGGGTGTTAAATATAAGATGATTACTAAAGATTTAGCTCTTCTAAATGAAGTGCCGGAAGGGGCTTACGTCCAGGATGTGGTTATAGATTCGCCGGCGGATAAAGCCGGTATCGGTCCAAACGATATTATCACCAAAATTGACGGCCAGAAAGTAACCGACAAAGACGGCGGCTTGTCAAAAATTATTTCCGGGAAAAGCATCGGCAGCCGGATGACGGTGGAGATCTGGCGCGACGGTGAAACGAAACTGTTGACGGTTACGGTTGGGGAGAACAATGGAGAATAAAATTATAAATTATAAATTACAAATTACAAATGAAATTACCAAATTTCTGAATGTTTGAATTTAGAATTTTGTAATTTAGACATTTCATTTAGAATTTAGCATTTATAATTTGTAATTGAGTAATCACCTTCTCCATCTTTCCCTCGATGATATCCTCAAGGTTATGCCATGATTTGTTTATCCGGTGATCGGTGACTCTGTTTTGGGGAAAGTTATAAGTCCTGATTTTCTCTGCCCGCATGCCGCGTCCCACAGCAGATCTGGCAACGCCTAAAGTCTGTAATCTTTTTTCCTCTTCAATTTCCCAAAGACGGCAGCGGAGAAGTGAAAGAGCAATCCGCCGGTTTTGTTCCTGATAACGTTCTATTTGCGCCGAGACAGTGATGCCGGTTGGTTGGTGAATAAGTCTTACGGCGGTTGAAACTTTATTGACATTTTGTCCGCCTTTGCCGCCGCTTCGATAAAATTCCCAAACGAGATCAGACGGGTTGATAAAAATTTCTCTTTCTTCAATCTCAGGAAGGACTGTCACTGTTGCAGTTGAAGTATGGATGCGGCCGTAGCGTTCGGTTTGGGGGATCCGCTGGACTCGGTGGACGCCGGTTTCGTTTTTTAACAAGTCATAAATACCCGGTCCGCTGATTTTGAGGACATTTTCGTCTAAAATCTCTGTCTTCCAACCCTTTATTTGGGAAAAACGAAGGTACATGCGGGAAAGATCGTTGGCCCAGATTTTAGCTTCGTCTCCACCTGTGGCACCGCGGATTTCGAGGATGGCGATATTATTGTTCATGAAGTTCCTAAAAGCATCTCCCGAAGTGTTTTTGGCCGTTTGTCTTCGACTTCAATGTGTTTTTTCTTAAGTTTTTGGGCTTTTAATATCGGGGCCTGTTTTTGAGCATATGTCTGCTTTTTTTGGAATTTTTCTACCCTTCCCAGAGTATCGACAAACTTCATTTCTCCTGTATAAAAAGGATGGCATTTGTAGCAAAGTTCGACATGCATGGTTTCTTTGGTCGAGCCGACGGTGAACTTGTTACCGCAGGAGCAGATAACCTGAGCCTCGGAATAGTATGTGGGATGAATTTTCGCTTTCATAGATTTTATGATTATACCATCAATTATTCAGTTTGTGAAGCTGATAAAAGAGTAAAGCCGGTTATTTTCGTAATTTGTGGATTGGATGCCAGTGTAGCCGGCCTTCGGCAATGAAAATTCCGCCGAAAACTAAGAAAGCGCTGATAAGATAAACCGGAGTGACGGTTTCCCCAAGAAGCGGTACGGCCAGGAGGATGGCGGCGACCGGGTCAATATAAGTGAAAAGGCCGACTTCCTGCGCCTGGATTTTTTTAAGGCCCCATTCAAAAAGCAGATAAGCCAGCGCCGAAGAAAAAACAATTCCGTAGACCAAGCCGATGATTCCTTTGTAATCCAAAGTGTTAAACGGCTGATACTTAACCGTTTCGTAAATATACTGGGGCAGAAAAGTGAAAGAACTTAAAAGGAAAGACCAGAAAGTGATCGTTATCGCGCTGTATTTATCCATGATTTTTTTGCTGAATATGGCATGGCCGACAGCACCGATTGTTGCCAAAACAAAATAAAAATTGCCAAGCAGGTTTCCGTCCATGCCTGTTTCGATTAAAGGTTGCCCGACGATGACTAATATTCCCAAAAGACTGAGAATAATTCCGGTTAAGACTTTCCTTTTGGGTTTTTCTTTCAAAAATAATATCGACGACAGATAAAGGAATACCGGTGCCGAAGAAGCGATAATCGGCGCGTTGATGGAAGGAGCTTTCTCAAGTCCCAGAAAGAAAAAAGTGATATTGACAGTGATGCCGAAAAACGAAAGCAGAAGCAGGTTGCCCCAGTCTTTCCTTTCCACCTTGAGTTTATTGATGGCAAAGGGCAAAAGTAGAAGTGTCGCTCCGAAAAAACGCAGATAAGCCAGGGTAAAAGGCGGAAGGTTTTGCAATGCGAGTTTAAAAACCGGCGAGGCGAAACCCCAAAGGACATTGGCGATGATAAGAGCAAGGATGGCTTTGTTTCGGGCAGATGAAAACATTGATTAAATTATAAATTACAAATGCCAAATGCTAAATTAAATGTCTAAATTGACAAATTCTAAATTAATTCAGAAATTTAGAAAATCATAATTTCATTTATAATTTATAATTTGTAATTTATCATTCTGAACAGTCTTTTGTTCTTTGGTCGAAAGATTCTTTATTGTAACTGTCCCGTTCTTCGCTTCGTCCGGACCGATGATGGCCGCAAACGGGATACCCTTTTTATCGGCATATTTTAATTGTTTATCCAGCTTATCTGTAGGATCGGGATACAGATCCGTATTAATTCCGCTTTCCCGTAACTTTTGGGCTAATTTCTGTGAATAGGACAGTAAATCGGGATTAAAGACCGTAACTAAAACTTTGGTTTTGGTTTTTATTTTCGGTAACAATCCCAATTCTTCCATGGCCAAAACCGTCCGGTCGAAACCGATGGCAAAGCCGACACCGGGGACGCAGCGGTTGGAGAAACGGGAGACAAGGCTGTCAAAGCGTTCACAACCGGCGAGAGATCCTTCTTTGTATTCTTCGACGACAATTTCCCAGATAGTGCCGTTGGAGTATGAGAATGAACGGGCGAGGGTGGGGACAAAGCGGTAATTTTCCTTCATGCCGTAACCGTCAAGAAAAGCGAAAATCTTTTTCAGATTATCGTTCGGCTGGTTGTTTTTCACCCGGTTAAGAAGTTTAAGGGCTTCTTCTTGTGAATATCCTTTCCTGACCAGTTCCGAAACGACTCCGTCTTCACCGATTTTCGTCAGTTTGTCGATAGCGACAATCGCTTTGTAAGGGATGTCTTTGTAGAGGTCGCGGTCGTTGATAAGGGCGACCGGTTTCTTAAAGCCCAATTTTTTATAAATGTCGATGGTTAAAGCGACCGTTTCCGCGTCAGCCGCGCGGTCGTCAACGCCAAAAATATCGGCATCACATTGGAGGAATTCACGGTATCTGCCTTTTTGCGGTTTTTCCGTCCGCCAGACTGTCTGGATCTGGTAGCGCTTGAAAGGGAGGACAATTTTGTCCGGGTATTGGGCAATCAGGCGGCAGGTAGGGACAGTCTGGTCATAACGGAGAGCGACTTTCCGTCCGCCGCTGTCTTCAAATTTATAAAAAAGCTTTTCGTCCTCGCCGATATTGCCGGTAAAAACTTCCAGGTATTCTATGGCCGGAGTTTCAAGGGGTTCAAAACCGTATAATTCAAAAGTCTTACGGATAATATCGATGACATACTGGCGCTTCATCGCTTCTTGGGGCAGAAAATCCCGGAAGCCTTTGAGCGTTTGAGGTGTAATCATAGTATTTTGAATTAGCCCACTTTGTATTTTGGATTAGCGCACTTTGTATTTTGGATTAGCGCACTTTGTATTTTGGATTAGCGCACTTTAGTGCGCGTTTGGCGCGGATTAAAATCCGCTATTCCAAAATCGTAATTTCTTTCGTCGTTTTTGATAATATTTCAATCCCGTCTTTTTTTAATAATACCAGATCTTCAATCCTGATACCATATTGGCCTGGAAGATAGATTCCCGGTTCGACCGTAAAAACCATGCCTTCTCGCAGAATATCTTTTGAGCCAATCTTAAGTCTTGGATCTTCATGGATCGACAGGCCGACGCCATGTCCTAAACCGTGGGGATAAGGGACGAAGCCGTGTGATTTTATATAATCACGGGCAATACAATCAAGTGTATCTCCTGTCATCGCGAGTCCCGACGTCACGTCGGGGCGTGGCGATCCCGTAGGAATTACTGTAGCATCACGGGATTGCTTCTCCCGATTGCCATCGGGATCGCAATGACAAGATGACTGGTAATTTTTTGTTTCCTTTAGCACTTTCATTTGAGCCTTCAATACTACCCTATATGTTTTCAGGTGTTTTTCAAGTGGTTTTCCAAAGAAGATTATCCTGGTCATGTCCGCGCAGTAGCCTTCATATTTGGCGCCGAAATCCATCAATATCAAGCTGTTAGTCGTTAGTCGCTGGCTCTTAGTCCTGAGCGAAGTCGAAGGATTGGTTGGAAGATAATGAGGAATTGCCGCATTTTTATTAAAAGCGACGATGGGGGAGAAGGCGATGTCCCCGGCGGTTTTTTTCAGGAAAAATTCCAGCTCCAAAGCCAATTCTTTCTCCGTGACGCCTTTTCTGATTTTCGTTTTGATAAAATCAAAAGCCTGATCGGTTACCAACGCTGCTTTTTTTATCTTGGCAATTTCCGTCTTGTCCTTGATGATTCTTAGATCCTCAACTACTTTATGTGTTTTACGCCAGCTGACTGCCGTTTTCTTTTTTAACGATTCCAGTTCAGCCACGGTCAGGTTTTCACTTTCATAACCGATTGTCCTGATTTTTTCCTTGCCAATGATGGTTGTCAAATGATCCTTGAGTCTGACTGTCTGAGTGATTTCTAGCGTCTTAAAGCCGCCGCCTCCCTGGCAATACAGCTGGAAATAGGTGGGAAAGGTAAAAAGATGGCTGTTATTACGACTGACAAGTAGAAAGCCTTCCCGCTCGTTTGGTGACAGTCCGGCAAATCCGGTCAGATAAGAAACATTGGGTTGAGAAGTGACGAAAAACGCATCAATATCTAATTTTTTCAGTTTTTCTCTGACCTGAGTGATTCTTGATAACATAATTGGTATTTTATCATTCCCTATGCGATAATTAAATGGATATGAGCAATATTAATCTTCCTCAAATTACTGAATTTCTTCTTGATCTTCTTCCCAAAACCGGTGATATCCTGATGTCATATTTTTCCTCGGACCATTTATCCGTCAGGTATAAGAGTAAAAGAGATATTGTCACCGAAGCGGATCTGGCGGTTGATGAATTCTTACAAAATAATTTAAGGAATAAGTACCCGGAAATTCCTATTCTTTCAGAGGAAACATATTCCGGTAATCTCGGTGATTACCAAAATAAAAAATTGCTTTGGGTGATAGACCCTCTGGACGGAACAACCAATTTTTCAAGAAAGTTGCCCCATTTTGCGGTGAGCGTGGCTTTGGTGTCGGACAAGAAGCCGGTTATCGGCGTCGTTTACCAGCCGGTTTACAAAAATCTTTTTTGGGCAAACAAAGAAAGTAATGACGCCTTCGGCAACGGCAAAAAACTTAGTGTTTCAAAAGTTGACAGGCTGGAAGAAGCGGTTGTCTGCAGTGACTGGTCTCATAACCTGAAAACTCATGACGACACGATTGGGATTATCAAAAAACTGGACGGGCATGTCCGCTCAATCAAGATTATGGGTTCAGCAGTCTCTGACCTTATGAATCTTGCCTGCGGCAAAATCGAAGCCTATCATCATATCCAGCTTATGCCTTGGGACGGGGCGGCCGCCAGTCTAATTGCCGAAAAAGCGGGTGCAAAAGTGACGGACACAAAAGGGGGCGACTGGGATGTTTTTACTCCGGGAATTTTAGTGGCAAATAAAAAAATACATAAAAAAATAATGTCTCTATTTACAAATTAACTTTTCTTCGTCGGTGTCGGGGTTTTGGAGGGAATGACGGTCGGGGAAATCTTTTCAGTAGGAGAGATCTTTTCACCTGAAGGTTTTGGACTCGGTGAGGTTGTTACTGCGGCAACTGCTCCCGGGACGACATATGCCCGCAGTCCCGTAATCTTATTTTTATCCTTTGCATTTGGCGTACCGATGACGTGGATATAATCTCCCGGCTTGAATTTGGAAAAGCCGCCTTTTTGCCAGTCTTTGCCTTTGGTGTAGAGATTTATTTTGGTTGAAGTCTCGATGTCGATGACCTGGTTGCCCTGTTTTTCCTTGGCGGTAACCGTGTAGTTGTCTTTATCGATATCGACAATTTTGCCTGTCGTATGAAGATAGGTTGGATGCAAGTAAATATATTTGGCGGTGATTTTGGCTTTATCATCAGTCAGATAACCCAAAACAGAGACTGTATCGCCGACGGCAATATTTTTGACAGTGGATTCTTTTTTCTCGCCGCCTGTCAGTGAGTAAAAAACCGTGTCGTCTGAATAGATGACAACCGATTCTTCTTTTTTGCCCTGCAAAGTAAAACTCTCTTTTTCGATTTTTGAGACGGTGCCGTAGGTGCCTTTTTTGTCTTTACTGCGGATTTCTGCTACTTTAGTAGCGATTTTTTCCTTAAGCTGTTCAATTTGTTTCAGTTTGTCGATGACTTCTTCCGAACCCGTGACAGTTGGAGTAACCGCTTTGGCTTTTACCGTTGGTGACGGGCTTTGGGCGAGGACGGATGGATGAAATGAAAGACAAATATAAATTATTGTCATTGCGAGGCCTAGCCATCTGGCTGGCCGTGGCAATCTCGGACGGGATTGCTTCTTCGCCAGTCGGCGAATCGCAATGACGTATTGAAATATTTTCATAGTTTCTCCGGTGCGAAATAAACTGTCATAATTTTGGTTTCCTCGTCGCCGTTTTCGTTTTGGGATGTCAGGTAAATATTATTGCCGCCTTCACTTAAGGTTAAAGTCAGGCCGAAAGCGCCGTTTTTGTCGGCTTCGGAGATCGTGCTGTCGGTATCTGAGATAGCGTAGACAAGATTATTGTTCTGGGTTTTACCGGCGATCTTGAGGTTTTTGGAAGTTATGATTGTGTTATCCTGCGGTTCGGTGACTTCCAGCGTAACCGGTACGGCTGAAATTTGAGCGGAAGGGGAGATGGAAACATTTGCACCGTCAACAGTTCCGGTGGGAATGGGTGTGCCTTTTTTGAGAAGTGAAGGGATGTTGACCGCGGCAAAAGCGGCCACGGCACCTATGCCGAAACCGACTACGATTGCGATAATAACGTCTTTTTTCATGAAAAGGTGGCCTTTATCTTATAGCTTGCGGCTGCCTCTTGTCAAGTTTTGGCAAAAGTGATAAAACACTATCACCATGGAAATCACTTACTTGGGACATTCTGCCTTTCGGATAAAGGGGAAAAAGACCAGTATCGTTACCGATCCGTTTGATCCGGCGGTGACAGGATTTAAAATACCTTCGGTCCAAGCGGATATCGTTACTGTTTCCCACGAACATAAAGATCATAATAACATTAAAGCCGTTTCAGGAGAACCTCTGGTGATATCCGGACCGGGCGAATATGAAGTCAAGGGAGTGAGAATTACCGGTCTACGGACATACCACGACAATACCAAAGGAGAGGAGAGAGGATATAACACGGTTTACCGGATAGAGATCGACAATGTCGCCATCGTCCATCTTGGCGACCTAGGACATAAACTTTCAGATAAAGAAATCGAAATATTAGACGGAGTGGATATCCTGATGATTCCGGTCGGTGGAACTTACACCATCAATGCGGCGGAAGCAGTAGAAGTTATTTCACACCTGGAACCGAAAGTTATTATTCCGATGCATTACAAATCAGCCAAAACTTCTCCCGAAGTTACTTCAAAACTGGATGAATTGTCCGTTTTCCTTAAAGAAATGGGGAAAGAGGGGATCATTCCAGTACCTAAACTAGTTATGACTAAAGATAAATTGCCCATTGAACCAATCGTAGTAGTATTTGAGTAAAATTCCTATGTCTGAAGCCCGTATTCCTCCCCATGATGAACAAGCGGAAGCCTCTGTCTTGGGAGCGATGCTGATAAATAAAGACGCAATTGCCGACGTCATCGACTTCATAAAGCCGGATTTTTTTTATAAGGATGCCCATAGCCGGATTTATGAGGCGATGAGTTCTCTTTTTGAGAAACACGAACCGATCGATATCGTGACAGTGACGGCCCAGCTTAAAAAAATGGGTAAGTATAAAGAAATCGGTGGAGCAACATACCTGACTGATCTGACCAATATTGTTCCTACGTCTGCCAATATCGAAGTTTACGGCCGGATTGTGGCCGACCATTTTTTACGGCGAAAATTGATTGACATATCTGCCCGGGTCACCCAAAATGCTTTTAATGAAAAAGAAGAGGCCAAAGTAGTCTTGGATCAGGCAGAGTCGGAAATTTTAAACGTTGCCCAACAGCGGTCGCATAAAGATTTTATCCTGATCAAAGATGCACTGGCCGAAAGTTTTGACCGGCTTGATGAACTGCATAAAAAAGGCGGCGGTTTCAGAGGCGTGCAGACCGGTTTCAATGATCTGGATAACAAGCTGGCCGGGATGCAGAATTCGAATTTGCTGATATTGGCCGCCCGACCGGGTCAGGGAAAAACCGCTTTTGCCTTAAACATTGCTCAATATGTGGCCGTTCACTCCAAGCAGACGGTTGGTTTTTTCTCCCTTGAAATGAGCAAGGAAGAGCTGGTTGACCGGCTTTTGGTTTCACAGGCTGATGTTGACGCCTGGAGGCTTAAAACCGGTCGTTTGAACGATGATGATTTTTCCAGGTTATCTGAAGCGATGGGGGAGTTGGCGGAAGCGCCGCTTTATATCGATGATACGCCGGGGCTGAATATTTTTGAAATGCGTACAAAGGCGCGAAGGCTTCAGGCTAACCATAACCTGAAATTTATCATCGTCGATTATTTACAGCTGATGGATTCCGGAAGGCGTTTCGACAACCGGGTGCAGG
>CAYGXQ010000017.1:0-29870 GCA_964354025.1 uncultured Gammaproteobacteria bacterium
CGTTATACTAATATCGCCGCCAAAGAGATGTATCTGAGTAACAAACATTTTCAGGTAAATAATTTATTCGAAGCACCGGTTAAGGAGTTTATTAATCGATATTTTATTTGGGAAGGTTATCGTGACGGTTTGCATGGACTTGCCTTATCAACCTTGCAGTCTTTTTCGGAAATTGCAACCTGTTTGAAATTATGGGAACTGGAAAAATTCAAGGAAGAGAAAGTGACTTTGGCAGATATCGATAAAATGCTCACTTCAGAGTACCGGTTTAAGAAATTTCACCTGACGGAAACAGAAATCAAAAAAGAAGAAAGCAGCTGGCGTAAATTTGTATTAAAACTGAAACGGAAACTGGCTTTTTATGGATAAAACGGCTGTTGTCATCCTTCACTATAAAGGCGAACAGGACACCCGCGATTGTCTGGCATCCATCATCCGGGACAGGAAAAATGATAAAAACCTGAAAATAATTTTGATTTTAAGTTGCGGTAGTGACAATTTTGCCGATGAAATAAAGAAGAAATATCCCGAGGTGTTGGTTATTAACTATACGGAGAATACCGGTTTTGCCAAAGGCTGCAACTATGGAATCAAGATTGCCCAGGATTTAGACTGTAAAAACATCGTTCTACTAAATAACGATACTCTGGTGACTTCTGATTTTCCGGATAAATTAGTTGAATTTTCATCCAAAACGCCAAGACTCGGATTGGTTTCCCCAAAAATATATTTCGCTAAAGGTTTTGAGTACCATAAGGATAAATACGAATCATCCGAAAGAGGAAAGGTTATCTGGTACGGGGGAGGCAGTCTTGACTGGTCCAATATCTACGCTAGCCATTGGGGAGTAGATGAAGTGGACCGTGGTCAATATGAAAAGACAAAAAAGACGGATTTTGCTACCGGTTGCTGCATGCTGATTACTAAAGAGTTGATTGAAAAGATTGGTTACTTTGACGAGAAGTATTTCCTGTACTTTGAGGACGTTGACTATTCCCAAAGAGCCCAAAAGGCCGGTTTCGGTGTCTATTATTATCCCAAGATACATATTTGGCACAAGAATGCTTCTTCTTCCGATAAACCAGGTTCAAGTATTCATATTTATTACCAGACGAGAAACCGGCTTTACTTCGGGCTCCGTTACGGTTCGCTGCGTACCAAAAAATCGCTTATTATCCAAAGTCTGCGGATGTTGTTTAAAAATAAGGTAGAAAGAAAAGCGGTAATAGATTATTATTTAGGGAGAATGGGGAAAGGAGCGATATGAAAATTAGTGCCGTTATCATTGCCAGAAATGAGGAAGATCAGATAAAAGATTGTATTAAGACTTTAACATTTGTCGATGAAATTATCGTGATTGATAACGGTTCCAAAGATAAAACCGCAGAGGTAGCGGAAAAAATGAGAGCCAAAGTCTTCCCGGTTTCAGGGTTAGATTTTTCCTATCTTCGAAACGTCGGGAAAGAAAAGGCCGTTGGAGAATGGTTGTTTTATGTCGATACCGATGAGCGGGTGACTGGGGAATTGGCCAAAGAAATTGGGAAGACGGTAAAGGCGGAGAAAAAATCGGTTGCTTTTGAAATGATCAGGCAGAATTATTTTTTCGGTAAACTTTGGCCGAAAAAGGAGCAGCTGGTAAGACTGATGAAGAAAGAGGCTCTTTTGGGTTGGCAGGGAAGTGTCCATGAAAGTCCGATTATCACCGGAAAAATCGGTAAATTGGAAAATCCTTTACTCCATTATACCCACAGCGATTTAGCGGGTATGGTGAAAAAAACCAATGAATGGTCGGAAATTGAAGCACAGCTGCGCTTTAAAAATAACCACCCGAGAGTTTCCTGGTGGCGGATTTTCCGGGTCATGTTTACCTCTTTCTGGCAGTCATATATTACAGACGGCGGTTGGCAAGTCGGGACGACCGGTTTGATTGAAAGCATTTACCAATCATTCAGCACCTTTATCACCTACGCGAAATTGTGGGAAAAACAGAACAACCAGTTGCAAAAATGTTAAACAAGAAAAAACCCAGGATCGGTTTTTATTCCCCTTACCTGTCGATGTTCGGCGGGGGTGAAAGATACCTTCTGTCAATTGCCAAAAGCCTTAGCGATGATTTCGAGGTGTCTTTATTTGGGCCGAGAGAGATAAAGAAAGAAGCAGAACGTTTGTTCGGGATGGATTTAGAACAAATAAAATTTGCTGATGATCGGATTTTCCGCCAAAAATCATTACTCAATAAAACCTTTAAACTGACTGCTTATAATAAATTTTTTTATATGACAGACGGCAGCCTGTTTTTTTCACCGCTTAAGGAAAACTTCCTGATCATCCAGTCGCCGGCACATATCCCAAAATTAAATTTATTGAACAAGATAAAACTGTGTGATTGGAAAATTCTCTGTTATTCCCGCTTCATGGCTGATATTATTTTTTCTGTATTGGAAAGGCAGGCTTATATTTTACCTCCTCCGATTGATATTCCTGCGTTTGATAAAAAAAAGAAGAAGGAAAATCTTATTTTGACTGTCGGCCGGTTTTTTCCCTATCCCCACAATAAAAAACAGAATGTACTTTTGGCATTTTTCAAAAAATATTACCAGAAGATATTTAAGAGTTGGCGGTTGGTGATTGTCGGAGGTCTAAATGAAGAAGGAGGCAGGAAAATTGTCGAAGAATTGCAAAAAGAAAGTAAAGGTTACCCGGTAGAAATCCTGACTAATCTGCCTTTCTCAAAATTATGCCGTTTATATGCCCGGGCAAAGGTTTACTGGCACGGGGCCGGTTTCGGAGAAGATCTAAAGAAATATCCGGAAAGAGCCGAACATTTTGGGATTACTACTCTGGAAGCGATGGCATCCGCTTGTGTACCGGTTGTCTTTGCCGGTGGCGGACAGATGGAGATTGTCAAAAACGGTGAAAACGGTTTCTTATGGCAAAACGAAAAGGAATTAGTCGAAAAGACAGAAAAACTTATGGATAATAATTGTTATTTAAAATTGTCACAACATGCCCAAAAAAGAGCCGCCGACTATTCACTCAATAAGTTCAATGAAAAACTGGAAAAAATTATTCACGGATAAGCTGGTTTTGCTGGTTTTTTTTCTCATAACCGCCGGTTTTTTTTACCGGTTTTTTCTATATGGCAAAATTCCCATTCCGGCCGATACAATTTTGGGGATGTATCATCCGTGGCGGGATAAGGTGTGGGACGGTTTTACCAGCGGCGTTCCTTTCAAGAATTTTTTGATTACCGATCCGGTCAGACAGCAGTATGTTTGGCGTAAGCTTGCCGTTGATGAGCTAAAAAATGGCAACCTGCCGATTTGGAACCCGTATAATTTTTCCGGCAACCCACTGCTGGCCAATTTTCAGTCTGCGGTTTTTTATCCGTTAAATATTCTTTTTTTTATCTTCTCTTTTAATCTGGCCTGGGGTCTGTTGGTCTTTTTACAACCCGTTCTGGCCGGATTCTTTCTTTACCTGTACTTGAGGTTTCTCAAGGTTAGTAAAATCGGCAGTCTTTTAGGAAGTCTTTGTTTTGCATTTTGCGGCTATTCAATCGCCTGGCTTGAATGGAACACGATTATTCATACGCTTTTATGGTTACCTCTGATACTTTTATCAATAGAAAAAATATTGCTAGGACCCAGAAAATGGTTCTTGATTCTGTTGCTCGCTTTGATTTCTTCTTTCTTTGCCGGACACATGCAGGTTTTCTTTTATGTTTTCTTAATAACGATAATATATATCTTAATAAGAACAATACAATTAAAACAAAATGATAAAAATACTATTTTGTTATTTGTTATATGTTTTATGTTATTTGCTGCCATCACTTCTATCCAGTGGTTACCGACTCTGAAATTTATCTCTTTAAGTAATCGTACATATGATCTGGGAGACTGGACTAAACCGGGCTGGTTTATTCCCTGGCAGAATCTGATCCAATTTGTTGCGCCTGATTTTTTCGGCAATCCGGCAACCGCCAACTATTGGGGAATCTGGAATTATGGTGAGTTTGTCGGTTATCTCGGTATTATCCCTTTGATTTTTGCCTTATCAGCCATAATTTTCCGCCGAGATAAAAAAACCCTGTTTTTCTCATTGCTTGCTTTTGTCGCGTTGATCTTTGTCTTGCCGACGCCTTTGGCGAAATTGCCGTATATACTCAAATTGCCTTTTCTTTCCACCAGCCAACCGACCAGACTGATGTCGATCGTTGATTTTTCGTTGAGTATTCTGGCAGCTTTTGGCTTTGATTGGTTTATTAAGAATAAAAACGACAAAAAGATTGTTTCAGTCATTCTATCTTTATTTCTCTTGTTGGGATTTTGTTGGTTAGCAGTGGTTGGTAATCGATCTCTTGGTTTGGAAATTTCCAGCGATACCATATTAGTTGCCCGGAAAAACCTGATTTTGCCAAGCGTTATCTTGTTGATATCAGGAATTTTGATAATCCTGAAAACTAAATATATAAATCGTTTTGAAACTTTGTTCAAATGTTTAATTATTTTATTAGTAGTCTTAGATCTTTTCCGTTTCGGCTGGAAATTTACTCCGTTTTCCCCGGAAAATTGGTTGTTTCCCCAAACCAAATTGACCGAATATTTAACAGATAATGCAAGTTACTGGCGGATTATGTCGCTTGATCGGCAGATCATGCCGCCGAATTTTGACTCTACTTACGGTTTTTTGGATGTTTCCGGTTATGATCCTCTTTATCTTTCAAATTACAGCCAGCTGGCGGGGGCCTGGGGTAGAAACGCTCCCAATATTACTCCCGCATCATTTAACAGGATAATTACTCCGGATACCTTAAACAATTTTTTCCCCGATCTTTTGGGAATAAAATACCTTTTAAGCTTTGATAAACTACCCGAAAATGATTTCACCTTACTTGATCAGGAGGGACAGACCTATTTATTCGAGAACAAAAAAGTTTTCCCGAGAGCTTTTTTAGTTGAGGAATTAATAAATACCTCCAATCAGCAGGAAGAAATAGAGAAGATGTTTTCCCTGGGAGATAAATTGCGTTATACGGCCGTAACCTCCCAAAAAATCCGTGTTAATTCAAATATATTAAATCCGTCTGAATCAGTGATAATCACTCAATACCGGCCGAATAAAATCGAAATGCGGGTAAGGTCAGATTATGAGAGAATGCTGGTATTGACTGATATTTATTATCCTGTCTGGCAGGCGTATATAGACGAGGAAAAGACGGAAATCTATCCGGTGGATTTCGCTTTAAGAGGAATTATTGTCCCACCCGGCGAACATAAAATAATCATGCAGACGTCAATATTATGAAAATCAGCATTGTTATACCCAACTATAACGGTAAAGAGATTTTAGAAAAAAACCTGCCTAAAATATTGGTTGCCGCAAAAGACGCGGAAGTCATTATTGTTGATGATGCTTCAAACGACGGCAGCGTCACAATGCTGGCAGATAAATTTCCGCAAGTACAAGTCATAAAAAGAACCATCAATTCCGGTTTTGCTTCAAGCGTCAATGATGGGGTAAAAGCTTCCAACGCAGATCTGGTTCTGCTTTTAAATAGCGATGTGGTGCCGGAAGATAATTTTCTTCAACCTCTAGTGAAACATTTTTCCGATCCGAAAGTTTTTGGGGTTGGTTTCCTTCAAAAATGCAAGGAAAACGGAAAAACAATTCTTCGGGGTAGAGGAATCGGACGGTTTCAAAAGGGATTTCTGGTTCATTCGCGCGGAGAAGTGGATAAAAATGACAGTCTATGGATTTCAGGGGGAGCCGGAATATTCAAGAAAGAAATTTGGAACAAGTTGGGCGGGATGGAAACTCTCTATAATCCATTTTACTGGGAGGACATAGATTTGTCATATCAGGCTTTGAAAGCCGGTTATAAACTGGTTTTTGAGCCGGAAAGTGTTGTCTGTCACCAACAGGCTCAAGGCGCCATAAGGAGCAATTATTCACAAGAAGAAATTAAAACCATTGCTTACCGGAATCAGATTATTTTTGTTTGGTTAAATATTACTCAAGCCTCTTTTGTATTACAGCATTTCTTATATTTATCGTTTTTGTTGCTTAAGGCAATAATTTCCGGGGATTTTGCTTTCATAAAAGGTTTCCTTGCCGCGCTTGTTAAACTGCCAAATGTACTGGTTCACCGTTGGCACAACCAAAAGCTATGTAAAATTTCCGACCACCAGCTTCTCGAAAATTACACTTCTTAAATCCGGATTAGCAGACTTTAGTCTGCGCTAGTATTCCGGACTAGCGGACTTCAGTCCGCGATCCCTTTCGGCTGGAAATCTGCAATCGGATGCCTTCTGAAGCAATCAATAATCCACTCTTTACCTTCCCTTTTTACATATTCATGGATGCTCGACCATTTATATTTTGACATATGAGAAGTTAGCCCGTGTTTTACCGGATTTTGATGAATATAGTTAAGATGCATGAAAAAATCTTTTTCGTTTCTTATGGAATGATCAAAATACTGGTACCAGACGGGCGCTTCTTTACTGTTTAATAGACGTAAGACTTCCGGATCAGTTATGCGCGAACTAAAGTTCGCTATTCCAGTATTAGTTGGATTAGCAGACTTCAGTCCGCGCAAGTAATTCGGATTAGCAGACTTTAGTCTGCGCCGTTGTCTTATATCAAAAGCAGTTTGTGGTTTACCAAACACTTGATCATAATTTATAGTCTCCGGCATATTTTTCCTGATAAAATGCGCGCTTGCACCATGCAGTTCTTTTATAAATTTAGGAATCAGACTGCCATTTTCAGTCTCAATTATTATATGATAATGATTATCTAGCACCACTTTAGCAGATAACTTTATGGCAAACTTTTGTGATTTTTCGTCCAATAATTTCCAGAAATAATCCTTCATCTTATTATTATCCAAATAGGAAAAACCGCCATATATTTTTGCGGTAATGAAAACAATGTTGTGGTTAAAATAAATATGAAGTGGACGATGGGTATTTAGAGGTTTCATAATAACAATTGTAATAGCGGATTATAATCCGCGTCAAACGCGAAATAAATTTCGCTATTCCGAGATCAAGTTTTGGATTAGCAGACTTTAGTCTGCGTAAGGTAAGCGCGCATTAAATTACGCTATTCCAAACGGAATGGACTAGCAGATTTCACCAAATATTTTGGACTAGCGGACTTTAGTCCGCGCTATAAAGAAATGCTGGGAAACGGCGCCACCGGCGCGGGTGATGGTGTCGCTTCCCAGCGACTTACGGGAACCTTGAGAGGTTGAGATTATTGTTGGCAGGGATCTTGCCATCCGGGTTTTTTCCCCCAGAGCGAGACTTCTACTCCATCCGCTCCTATGTTGGAGCTCTTCCGCTCGAAGCCGGCCGCCATCAGCTTGCCGATGATAGTCGTAAGAGGCACAGCTTGTCCCTTCACCATCAGAAATGATGTATTGCTTTGGAAGCTGATGGAATCAATGGCTCCCCACCATTCTTGTACTTGTTCCCAAGCCCAGCAAGCATGCGCCGACGGTTGAGGAGTGGGGTTCATATTAGACTCCTTTATCTGTGTCTGGACTTGAGCTTTGACTACCTGGCGGACTTGGCCGGTGACGCGGTCAATGGCTATCTGGTCGCCATCCACTGTCTTGAACCACAATGGTCCTTCAGCATCTTGCTGGATGACAGCGCTACCGGAAAATATCATGGCAATCGCAGTGACGACGGTGATTCCAACGGGAATAGCTGGAGCAAAGTAAGCAACTGTTGCTCCGCCTTCAATCACCGAAATCCACGACGCTTGTGGAATAGCCCCCGCAAGAAGAGCCACCGGAATAAAATACCAACCAACAGGTACATTACCCTGTACTTTGGGATTATTGAGGTTAACCTTGACTTCGGATGTCTTGTCGGTTGCGGCGGCTGGGTGAGCCAGTTTGGTTGCTGGGGCGCTGGATACACCACAAGCAGTCAAAACGAAGCTGGCCAGGATGACCAATACGACTATGATCGAAACTTTCGCCTTCATTTTCTTGTCTCCTTTTGTATTAGCGAACTATAGTCCACTAACCAACGCGCAATGAATTGCGCTATTCCGATTCGATTTGCTTCGCGCCTTCTTTTTCCTCTCAAGATTCTTTTTTAAGGTTCAAGCAAAAAACCTCTTTTTCTTTCCAAACAAAACTGGCAGCAAAACACCAGAAGAGATTGATTGCTCGCGCTGTTTATACAATTACAGGCTGGAAGAAGCTTGATGCGATTTACGGGGGAATAAGTGGAAAACGCCCATTTTTGACAAAATATTTGACATTATTTTATTTTTATAGGATAATCCAATGATCCTGCTATAGCGGGATTATTTATTGTAAAAAAAGCAAATTTATGGAACCAGAAAATCAGTTTTACCAATTTTATAAGCCTTATCTTAGAAAAATTAGCCATACTATCGAAATGGGCAAAGCTCTCATTTTCGTAGGCATCAATACCATCGGCAAAGTTTATCTGGCCGAACAAATTCTCTCAGATAAGTTCAGGAATGAATTTTTCCCCGTCGGGAAAGTGCATTTAGTTTTTATCAACCTTAAAAACAGATCCGGAATTACCACAAACCAGCTTTTTGCCTATTGGTTATCCGAAACAGCCAAGGTTTTGGGAATCAAGGTGGAAAACCGGGAAATAAATAATTTTTCCTTTTATTCCCGGATGAATGAGATTATTGTTAAATTGTCTGCTGATGAAAAAATCGCTTTTATCCTCCTTGACGCGCAAAATTCTTTTTCTTGCGATGAGGTTTTTTTCCAGAGTCTGATTTATCTGCAAGTTTATTCCTATGGAAAATTATCTTATATTTTTCTCTCTGAACCGCAGATTTTAGAGAATAAAAATCCGGGTGTGTTGAGGTTTATCCAAAGATATGAGAGCAGTTATAAGTTTACTTTTTTAAAAACTTGGGATACAAAGACGGTTATAGCGGAGATAAAAAGACAGGAATCACTTCATCATCAAAGCTTTAAAAGATACCAGTCTCTGCTTTTAAAATATTCCCGGGGATTATCAGGAATACTTGCTACTTTTTGCTATTTATTGAAGGTTAATCCGGATATCAAAAATATCAGGCAGCTGATGAAAATTGCCAATAACAACCGGTCTTGCCAATATTGGTTTTATGATGTTTTAAGTAGTCTTCCCCGGGAGTCTGTTCGTATCTTAAAAGAAACAGCATGGGATAAGAACAATTTTAGGAAATACGGCAATAATATTTACGGCAAATATCTTTTTGATTTGTCTTTTGTGAAAAGAGATGGTTCTGTCCGATATCCGCTGATGCTTCCGCTTTTAGCCAAATATTCCCAAACAAGCGGCAGAAATATATCGAAGCTGAAAAAACTGAATAATTCATTTTCAGTCAACGGTGACAAAATAAAGTTAACTAAAAAGGAATCGGCAGTATTGCAGATTCTGTATAAAAATAAAGGGAAGGTTACGACCATTGATGCTTTGAGTCAAGCGCTTTGGAAGGACAATCCTGATAAATTTTCACTATGGGCAATTTCACAAATAATCCGTCGGTTAAGAAAGAAATTATCTTTTTATTTTATTAATCCCCAAACCATCAGATCTGTCAGGGGAGAGGGGTATGAATTGAAAATATGATAAGAACAATAGAGGTTGATTCTATTAGTACGAATAGAAGGCCAGAGCAAGAATGGGGACTGAAGGTAACTCTTATTTCGGCGTTAAAAGTGAAAGCTGATAAAGCTGGACCAGATTCATTGGATTCTCATTTTTTCTCTAAAGCCAGACAACAAATACTTGATAAGCCGATGCCTTGGTTGTCTAACTATTTCCATCATCAAGAGGCCAGTAAATTACTAGAAGATGAATATTTTTGTTCTCCTCCAGTAAGACGTAATGAATTATACAGACAAAGGATTTTGCAGATGATTTATGATTGGAGAGAACAAGATAAGGCAGGATTTATAGCGGTAAATCAAAGATCATACGTTCAGGATGAAGTGATGCCGGTAGCAACTTTTTTAGAAGCAATAGCCTCTTGGATTACGTCAGTTAGTACGAGGGAAAGCACAACTGAAGTCTTAGAGTATGGAATACGTACTCAAACATTAGAAGGATTCCTTTATATGATTTCAGCTCATCAAGGATCATCAATGATGGAGACAATTAGAAATGGACATTTGCCGGTAAAGATAAAAGGAGTTAGCGCTGTTTTTGAAAATCCTTATATGCTCTATTATTTGGCGTCAGCCAATCTATTCCCCCAGGAGACTTATGTGGTAGAAGGAGGTAGATTGAGTCGTGCTAGATATTCGATCATTACCGGCTTTGATAAGGCCCCATGGTTTCCAGATACTGATACAGTATTAAGTCGGATGGATAGATTGGGGATTTTGAATAGCAAAAATTGTCAGTATTATTTTCCATTGGTTGCTTTTGCTGCTGAGGAAATGGTTGATATGAATAAATTATCAGATTTTATTTCTTCATTATGTGGAAGAATAGACGGAGTTGATGGTTTTAGTTTAGCTGCGAGATTACTTGCTGATGTATATTTCAACAGCGGGGTTAAGGAAGAACAGCATACAGATAGAATAAAAGACATATATCTAAGTGTATTACAACTTAAAGAACGATTAGATTTTTATGACAAATCCGATCCTCAAATAATTGAAGCAATAGGAATGTTAGATAGAGTTGAGAATGATCTCTGGATGGAAAACTCACAAATAATTTATCCCTTAAGACCGGCAGTTATTTCTTCTGAAGTATTGGCGGAAGCGATGAAGTATCCAGATCAATCCCGGGAAATCATTTTTAAGAAAGCAGGCGTAAAAGGAGTGATGGAAAGTTTATTTACCGGTGAGGGTAGAGAAGAAATAAGGCCGGTATACGACCGGACGCTTGATAATGAAAAAGATGCTGCTGTTTCAGTAATGTTAATAGCCGATATTTTAGGCTATCCGCCCGATATGGCACGGAGGCTGGCGGCCATTGCTCAATTTATCTGGGGATTGGAAGATTGCTGGGATGCCAGACAGGATAAACACCCCAAAAAAAGAGGCCGTATTGCCATCGGGGTAGAGAGAGGTCCAGATGTAGAATTTGATATTACCATGTTGGCTTTAAGTGAAGTGCTTAAAAATGTTTTCGGTCACGATCCAGCCGATAAAAGACTTGAAAATGAGATTAATGCGATGCTTAGTTCTTCCTGTCGTGGAGATTTGATGTCTCGGGAAGGAATTAGCTGGGAAACTGCCGTTGAAGATTATAATGCGGCTATGAAAATGCTGGATCAAGCTCTTAGCTGTTTTCCAAAATATATGGGAGAAAAAACTGGCCTTATGGAAACAGGATTATCTTTATCATTGTTTTTGGAGCACTTTCACGCGATAGGAAAAGTTTTAAATGATATCGGTGATGTCGATCCGGCTGTTCATAAACACGAACCGGGTAATGATATCAGGCGCGGAATAATAAATTCATTCTGGTTAGCAGTACTAAGCTTACCTGAATCAGTTGTGTCTGCGAAAGAGAAAGAGTTGATCAGAGTAGCCTTTAATAAAGGCAAAGAAAGAAGAAGAGTCGATAGAGATCCTGAAGGGGCGGAGTTGAAAAAAATTGATAAAGAAATTGATGCGATATTAACTATAGGAAGACGCTGTATGAAAGAAGCAGTTGGGAAATTAAAACCAGATATGTTAGACGAATACGTCCAAGCTCATACTGAATTTGATAAGGCAAAGGCTTTATTGCCTTCGGACTCAAGAAACCAGGTTGATTTTGGGATGTTATTAGCTGGTTTGGAAGAAAAGTGGAGCAGGTTTTGTAAGTATAGCGTGATAGGCGCGCAATAAATTGCGCTATTCCATATATTCTTGGATTAGCGGACTTCAGTCCGCGCTTAGTTACCACCATATTCAGTCTTTATGCTAAAATACCACTAATGAAGAGAGTTTTTCCTCTTTTGTTGCTTATTGTCATTTTGGCGGCTATATTGCGGTTTTTTTATCTCGGGAAAACACCGATTTCGCTTGAGTGGGATGAGGTGGCGCTTGGGTATGATGCTTATTCCATTCTCCACACCGGTCGGGATCAGTTTGGGACTTGGTTTCCGATCAATTTCCGATCCCTTGACGACTGGAAGCCGCCGCTTTACGTATACTCGGCTGTGCCGGCAGTGGCAATTTTTGGTTTGACGGAATTTGCCACCAGATTTCCTTCAGCTGTCTTTGGGACTGCCGCCGTATTTTTGACCTATCTTTTGGTCTTGGAACTTTTTGCCGAACGGAAAAATTGGGAAAAACAGCTTCTGGCTTTATTGTCCGCTCTGTTTTTGGCCGTTTCACCCTGGCACCTGCAGTTTTCCCGGGCGGCCTTTGAGACAAACTTATCAGTTACCGTGACTTTGTTGGCAGTAGTAACCTTTCTCAAAGGGATAAGTGGCAATAAAAAATTATTTATCCTCTCGGCGTTTTTCTTCGGTTTGTCATTTTTTTCTTACCACAGCACCAGGGTAGTGACACCTTTAATTCTTCTATCGCTCTTGGTGATTTTCCGCCGCCAGTTACCGGATAGAAAAACGATTTTTGCCTCGCTGGGTTTATATCTTTTTTTCGTCATTTTTTTCCTGCCGATTGCCACTTCTCCTGATGCTCAAATCCGTTTCCTGGTTACCAATGATTTAAATATCGGCAAATATCAGGAAGAGGCGGCCAAGCTGATTAATAATGATAAAAATATCGGACAGGAAATGGCTGGAAAAATCTTCCATAACCGGAGGATTGCAATGATTAATTATGAGAATTTCCAAAAAGTCCTGCGCAATTACTTTGTCCACTTTTCCCCGAAATTCCTTGTTGTTGAAGGTGACGCTACTCTTCACCACGCACCCGGTTTCGGGATGATATATTATTTTGATTTCTTGCTTTTGGTTTTGGGAGTAATTTTTTATTTGACGAGATACAGAAGCAGGCGTTCATTGATTTTGCCTTTATGGTTGCTGTTTGCCCCTATCCCGGCCGCAATTACCTGGCAGGCGCCGCACAGTGTCCGGTCAGAAATCATCTTACCGGCCTTGCAGATATTTGCAGCTATTGGATTGGTTGGGATATTGACCTTACTTCGACGGGAAGGGCGGATATTGGCTTGGGTCTTCGGAATGATATTTTTGCCGTTTTTTATTTTCGGGGTCGGGAGTTACCTGCATCAATATTACGGCCATACCAACGTGGAATTATCCAAATACTGGTTGTATGGCCGAAAAGATGCAGCGATCTATACAGAAAGCGCAAAAGTGAATTATGATAAAGTGCTGGTGAGCTTAAAAGTGGATATGCCCTATATATTCTGGTTGTTTTACACGAAGTATCCGCCCCAAAAAAATCTTTCGGAAGGCGGCACTGTCTCCGGCGGTTTTGCCGATGAACGGAATCATTTTGACAAGTATGAATTCCGTAACTTTGATTACCGGAATCTGACGGAGTCGCCCCAAAAATTACTGCTGGTTGGGATTTCCAAGGATTTCCCGCCTGATACCAAGATTTTAAAAACAATCTATTATCTTGACGGTAGTGTTGCTTTGATAATCGCTGAAAATAGATGATTCACCCTTCGCATTTGAGAATGCTTCGGGTATAACTCCTTCTAGACTGATCCTTCGACGAGCTCAGGATCGAGTAAGAAGGGTATATATGCACAGATTCGTTCTGTTATTGGTTATAATTTATGCTTTGGTAAGCAGACTGTGGTTCTTAAATCAAATCCCGCCTCTTCTTGATACAGCTTCATATTACCCCCGATTGGTGTCAGCAATTTTTGGTATTGCAACGGTTGCGGTAATCTATTTTCTCTCGAAATTGATCTATAAAAATAAACGTTTGGCTCTTTTGACTGCCTGGGTTTTTGCCGTTTCGCCCTGGTCAGTCGAACAGGGGAGAGTTATCTCCCAGCCGACTGTCGCTTTATTTTGTCTGCTCCTGATTTCGTTTCTGTTCCTGACTGTTAAAAATAAAATTATCAGTAGGGGATTATTGATAATCACGCCGCTCGTGTTGTATCTGACCTACCCGCAGTTTTGGCTATTCCGTTTCACCCAACCATTGCCAAAAATAGCCGATTTTCTTAATAATTTGTTTTATTTGATATCGCCTGAATTTCTCTTTTTCAAAAATACCACTTTTTGGTGGGGAGGAGTGCGGGAGTCAGGTATCTTTTTTCTGGCTTTTCTACCGTTTTTAATATTGGGGATTTATAGGTTTATTACTTGCTACTGTCATCCCGACCGATCCGCCAGCTGGCGGAGAGTGGAGGGATCTTCCACGCTCCGAAAGTTGGAAGATTCCTCGACTTCGCTCGGAATGACATCTCTAAAGCAAATAGGTTTAGGTTTGTATTTTTTCGTCATCTTACTTCTTTCTGCCGCCAGTCCGTTTTTCCCCGAGAGCCGTGAATTTTACCTGGCATACCCCGTTCTTTGTCTGATAGTTGCTGTCGGGATTGATTATTGGTGGTCATCAAAAACCAAAATCAGCAAAATAATCTTTATGTTTTTGTTTTTATTCATCATCTATGACATCGGCAGTTTTTTCCATTATTACACTATCCATTATCCGCAACAAATACAAATAAATAAGGGACAATTCAATGAAAAATTCTAACAAAACCTTATTTTGGCTGGTTATTTTTCTGGCTTTGGCCTTAAGAATCGTTTTTCTGGACAGGATTCCGTCGTCTTTGTATACGGATGAAGTAGATCAGGGGTACAACGCTTATTCGATCATGAAAACCGGCCGGGATGAACACGGGGCAATTTTGCCGGTTTCTCTCCGTTCTTTCGGTGACTGGAAACCGCCTTTACAAACTTATCTCATGATTCCATTTATTTATATCTTCGGCTTAAACGAGACCTCCGTTAGGTTGCCTTCTGTTCTTCTTGGATTAGGTACGATAGTCTTATCCTATTATTTAGTGAAAGAATTATTTCGGGATTATAGAAAGGCCGAAAAGCTTGCCCTTTTGGTTTCGTTTTTTCTGGCCATCTCACCATGGCATTTACTTCAGAGCCGAAGCGCAATGCTGGTTGTTATTTCATTATTTTTTCTTGAAGGAGGAATACTTTTTTTTGTCAAAGGCCTAAATAATTCCAAATATTATATTTTATCCAGCGTCTTTTTTGTTTTATCGATCTATGCCTATTACGGGCTCCGGGTGGTGGCGCCGTTGATTTTCTTGGTTTTAGTGCTTATTAACCGGAAACAGATAAACTTCAGGCAAAAAGAAATTATTTTAAGTATGATTATCGGTTTACTGATGACGTTGCCGCTAATCTTATCGTTTATAAATAATCCGGATGTCGTTTTCGGGAGAGCCAGGACGGTCAGCGTCTTTTATGACCAGGGGACGAAACTTCGGCAATGGGAATTGATCTCCCAGGACGGGGCAGGAGCGAGCCGTCTTATTTCCAGGCTTTTCCATAATAATTTGGTAATGTTCGGCAGAAATATAATCCAACGCTTTTTAATCCATCTGGATGGACGATATCTGGTGGTAAATGGAGATCATGCGCCGCCTTTTCAAATACCGAATATGGGGATTATTTATCCGTTTGATTTCTTTCTTATTATTATCGGACTAATCGTTGCCTATAAAAGAAAGTTTTCCTCCCGAAATTTATTGCTTTGGTGGTTAGTCATTTCTATCATTCCGGCGGCTTTTACTTATATGACGCCGGCGGCCAACCGGACGTTTAACGCGATAATTCCTTTCATGGTTTTTCTTGCCATAGGTTTGTTGTCGATATTTAAAAAAGGACAGGTTTTTCGTCCTTTGATATTTTCCCTGATATTCTCCGTCAGTTTTGCCTATTTTCTCCGGCAATATTTCCTGGTATTGCCCGCTGATCATGCCGACTGGTGGAATGGGGGGATGAAAGAAACGGCAAAGTATGTCCTGTCGGTTTCGGAAAAGTATGACAATGTCGTTTTTTTGGATAAAGACGGTATGCCGTATATTTACTTGCTTTTTTACGGTAAAATTGATCCGAACCTGTATCAAAAGATGGCTCTGCGTAATTATCATGCCGATGAATTCGGTTTTGAACGGATTGAGGAATACGGTAAATATCTTTTTCCGGATAACCGGAAATGGCAGGATGTGAAAAACAATTTACAACCAAAAACGTTATATGTGGTTCCGGCAAAAGATACGGATGACGGATTGGATTACCTTCATGAAATCAGATATCCTAATGGTAAGTTAAGATATAAATTATTCGGGTCCAGATAATAATGAAGACAAAAATATTATTATTGTTAATTATTTTTTTGACCATTTTCTTGCGGGGTTTTCAGATCGGTAAATTTCCGCGGACTTTATACGGGGATGAACAGGCCTTTGCCTGGAATGCCTATAATATTCTCAAAACCGGGCAGGATGAATACGGTAGCCCATTTCCCCTCCAGTTTCGGTCGTTTGATGATTATAAGGCTCCAATACCGGTGTACTTGCTGGTGCCTTTTATTGCCGTTTTGGACCTGACTCCTTTGGCAATCCGTTTGCCGATCGTCATTGCCTCAGTGTTAACCGTTTTTATGACATACTTTTTAGCCGGTTCATTTTTTAACAAAAAGAATTCATTAATCATTACATTTCTTTTGGCAATTTCTCCGTGGCATGTCCATCTGTCGAGAGGCTATTTCGAAGCCACATTGGCGCTTCTCTTCTTTGTTTTGGGAGTTCTCTTTTTTGTTCGTAGCCAATTTAAAATTAAATTACTTCTGATAAGTATGTTTTTTTTCGCGTTGACTCTTTACAGTTATTTTACGCCAAGAATATTACTTCCCCTTTTTATTCCGTTTCTTTTATGGTGCGGATATTATTTCAACAAAAATAATATTAACCGCTTATCTCTAGTAAAAAAATATTTTATCAGTCTGGTTTTTCTTTTCCTCCTTTGTTTACCGCTTTTAAAAATGACCTTTTTCGATAAAGGATTTTCCAGATTTGAAAATCTTTATACAAGCCGTAACACCGTCATTGTTGAAACAGTTAACCGGGAAAGATACGCCTCGAATTTACCGGAAAACTGGAAAAAATCCTTTCATAATAAACCGCTTCTTTGGCTGCGGGAAATAAAAAACAATTATCTGGAACATCTCTCTTTTAACTTCTGGTATATATACGGCGACAGTTCATTGAGATACTTTACCGGTAACATGGGCATGTTTTATCTGCTCGAAATGCCTTTTTTGGTTATTGGTTTGTATGCCTTGTGGAAAGAAAAAAGAAAAATCGCCGTTTTCTTTTTGGGTTGGATATTTTTGGCGGCCATCCCGGCCAGTTTGGTCGGCCGGCCGTTTGCAGTAAGAAGTCTGGCTATACTGCCGGCTCCCTTTATTTTTGTCGGATACGGTATAAATAAGTTATATACATCTCTTAGAAATAATTGGTTAAGAAAGATAGTATCAATCCTAATTTCTGTTTTAGTTGTCGTTTCTATGGGGTCACTTCTAATCCGCTATTACTTTGAATATCCTCTTTTTGCGGCGACCTGGTGGGGTTGGGAAAATAAAGCAGCTATAGATTACGCCAAAGAAAGAGAAGACCAGTTTGACCGGATTTTTATTTCCGATTTTTATACCGGTTCAGTTCTTGCTTTTGCCGTTTATAATAAAATTGATCCATATATGTACCGCGAGGCGCTTGCTCATCCGGTGACCATGGCTGACGGTCGAACCTTGGTACAATTGGGTAAATATTATTTCGGCTCTCTGGATATTGATAATAACCGTTTATCAGCCGGAATAATTCCTCCAAAAAGTTTATATTTTGCCCGTCCGGAAGAAGCTGATTCCGGTCAGGTAATTAAGGCGCCTGATGATGGAAGAATAATTTTTAAGATTTATCAGACAAAATAAGTTATGAAAAGACAACTGATTTTACTTATTCTGATCTTTCTGCTGGCCATGTTTGTCCGGATTTTTCAGTTCGGACAAAATCCGCCGTCGCTTTATTGGGACGAGGCCTCTTTGGGTTACAACGGTTATTTGATCGCTACATCACTCCATGACGAGCATGGGGAGTATTTGCCGTTTTCCCGCTTTATTGCTTTTGGCGATTATAAGCCGCCCGGATATATCTATGCTACCGTACCGCCGATTATCTTATTTGGCTTAAACGAAGTGTCTGTCCGTATGCCGTCGCTCCTGGCCGGTTTGACAATGGTTACCATCACTTATTTTCTGGTTTGCGAATTGTTTAAAAGTAAAAAGCTGGCTTTGCTCTCCGCATATCTTTTGGCGGTTTCACCGTGGGCGATCCATTTTTCCCGGGCTGCTTTTGAAGCCAATCTGGCGGCCTGTCTTAATTTGGCCGGGATATATTTCTTTATCCTGTCTTTGAGAAAAAAATGGCTTGTTTTGCCATCATATGTTTTTTTTGTCTTGTCTTTTTATACCTTTAACTCCAACCGGATCATTGCGCCAATAATGATGCTTTTACTTCCGATTTATTACTTCCGACATACAATAAGGAATATCCGCTGGTTGTTTGTTTCCGCGGCCTTTGCCGCTTTACTCGTACTGGTTAGCTACGGTTATCTGACCAGCCGGGAAAGCCGACTCAGGTTTAACGAGGTCACTATCTTCAATAATCTCACGCCGGTGGAGACAGCCAATAGCAGGATTGCTTTGGACGGTAATACGGTTATTGCCAAGCTGATTCATAATCGCCGGATAAATTTTGCCACAGATTTCTTAAAACATTATTTTGATAATTTCAGCGGCCGATTTCTTTTTACCCACGGTGACGTAAACCCCAGACTTTCGGTACAGGGTATGGGACAGCTTTATGTTTGGGACTTGCCGTTTCTTTTGGCCGGATTTTATTTTCTCTTCCGAACAAGTCGGAAAAATCTGGGTTTGATCCTTATGTGGATGGCTGTTTCAGTCATTCCGGCCGGTACCGCCAGGGAAACGCCGCATGCCCTGCGGATTATTTCTATCCTACCGACATATCAAATAATTATTGCCTATGGTTTATATAATCTTATTTTTCTAATAAAGAAAAGAAAAGTAATTTTGTTATATGTTATATGTTTTATGTTATCTGCAAATATTTTTTATTACCTTCACCTTTATTTTATCCATTTTCCCCTGGATTGGAGCGGCGAGTGGCAGTACGGTTATAAACAAATGGTAAATTACGTAAAATCAGTTGAGGCCGATTACGATGAGATTTACATTACGAATTCACTGGGTCGGCCATATATTTATTTTGCGTTTTATAACCGGATGCCTCTGGATCAATTTCTCAGCCAAAAAGTTGACAAAAGAGACTGGTATGGATTTTGGGAGGTACAGGCTTTAGGAAAAATAAAATTTGAAGGCCAGGCGGAACCGGAGAAACGCGTTTTGGTGGTGACCAGTCCGGATAAATTACCCGGTGATTTCCGTTTGCTTCAGATGATCAAAAATCCTTCCGGCAGTGATGTTTTCGCCATTGGAGAAAAAATATGAAAAATGAAGCTCCACATGCTTTCGCCCGTGATATCTTCAAATACTTCGGTGAGCGAAATCCGCCGAAGCATTACCCTCCTTCGCGCAAGGCTTCGGAGGGTTATCCGCCTTCATCTACGGACTCACGACCGTGGTTTTCTGCGAAGGCGGATAAAATTTTTCTACTGATCATTTTTTTACTGGCTTTTATCTTACGTTTTTGGCAGCTGGGTCAAGTACCGCAGTCGCTCGATTGGGATGAAGCGTCACTCGGGTACAATGCCTATTCCATTCTTAAAACCGGCCGGGACGAATACGGCAGCTTCCTGCCTCTTTCCATCAGGTCTTTCGGCGATTACAAACCGCCTCTTTATACGTACCTGACCGTCTTGCCGGTTTGGCTTTTCGGTTTGAATGAATTTTCGACCAGGTTTATCTCGGCTTTTCTCGGTTTTCTTACCGTCGTGGTATCTTATTTCCTGATAAAAGAATTATTTCCGGGAAAAAAATATAATTTATATCTTATATTTACTTTTCTTTTGGCAATTTCGCCCTGGCACATTCAATTCAGCCGGGTAGCTTTTGAGGCTAACTGTGCTTTATTTTTCTTTGTAAGTGGAACTTGGTTATTTTTGAAAGGATTGAAATCAGGTCTGTTTTTTGTGGCATCCTTTTTATTGTTTGGGTTGTCTGCTTATGCTTACCACAGTCCACGGTTGATTGTTCCGATTTTCCTTTTCGGCCTTGGTATAATTTACCGTAAAGAAATAAAGACGAAGATATCCTTTATAACTGTCAGTGTACTATTGATTAGCCTTTTATTTTTGCCTTTGATCATATTATACGGTTCCTCAACTGCCGCCAGATTCGGATCCGTCAGCGTCATAAACCCCAACGAAAAATTAGGGGAAAGCATCAGGGCCATAGAATTGGATAACAAGAGAGGGGATTTTTTGGGAAAACTGACCCATAACCGCCGGATTGTTTTTGCCAGAGAAATTTTAGCCGGATACCTTGACCATTTTAATTTTGACTTCCTCTTTTTGACCGGAGACCCCCCGGGACGCCATCATGCGGCCGGGATGGGCATGCTTTATCTTGCCGAACTACCGTTTATCATTGCCGGGATTATTTATCTATTAAAAAGATATAAACAGGGAACGGCCGTGATATTCCTCTGGTTCTTCCTTGCTCCTATGGCTTCCGCGTTTACTTCCGGGACACCGCATGCCGTCAGGGCTTTGTTTTATCTGCCGACTTACCAGGTGATCACTGCTTTTGGTTTGCTGTATGTTTTTAGATGTCTAAAAAATAATCTGGTTAAATATCAAAATCGCTTGTTAAAAACTTTGATCTTTATTGCCGTTATCGGCAATTTCTTCTACTACCTGCATATGTATTACATCCATACGCCGATTGAATATGCCTACTGGTGGCAGTATGGGTATAAAGAGGCGGTGGCGGAAGTAGCCAAGATAGAGAAAGACTACGATAAAGTAATCGTGACTTACAGATACGACCAACCTTATGTTTATTTCCTTTTTTATAACAAAATTGACCCTGCCTGGTACCAGCAAAACTGGGGCGGTGGGGAAGTGCTGAGAGCACAGAGATCTTTCGGGAAGTACGTTTTACGCAACCTCAACTGGGACGAGGATTCGAAGATGTCAAAAGTGATACTGGTGGGGACAGGGAGTGAAATTCCCGAAGGCGCTCCCGGTTTGGTGAAAACGATTAACTATCCTGACGGTTCGGTTGCCTTCCGTATCGTGGCAAGGTAAAAAAAGAGAGGGTTCTAGATTGATCTAGATATGAATAAAAAATTTCCAAAAATTAACGTAGACATTTTAGTTACAAAAGATAATAAAATCCTTTTGGGTCTATTAACAAAAAACTGGACTTATAAAGGAAAACAAGTATACGGTGTTCCTGGTAGGGATATTAGATTTGGTGAGAAAATTGGGGAGACTGTTAGAAGAAATATCAAAGAGGAATTCGGGTGTAACGTTAAAAAATATAGAATTATTTCTGTTAACGCAAATTATGCCTTAGGTAATCATTATATTGGCATAGGAATAGTGGCAGAAATTGACGGTAATCCAAAACTTTTAATTCCCCAAGATTGGGAAAAATGGGAATGGTTTGATATGGATAAAATTCCCAAGAATCTGTTTCCTGCTACAAAAAATCTAATTAAATGTTACCTAAATAAGAAATTCATTGTTTCAGAATAAGATTAGTATTAAAAAAGATTGGAATTTCAATACATTTAGTAAAATCATCGGTAAATGCTGCCGCGGTAGCCGACTTTTCTGATCCATATCTCTTTTTTCGCCTCGTCGACTTCAAAAATATCCCGCACCTTAGTTATTAAGGTTTTTTGTTTGCATTTGATATGACAAAAAGTATGCTAATATGGTAATATATATATGAATACATCGTTTGAGTGGGATGAAGAGAAAAACAAAGAAAATGTAAAAAAGCATAAAATTTCTTTTGACGAAGCTCAAGAAGCTTTTATAGATCCCAAAAGATTAATATTTATAGATATAGATCATAGCACCGAAAAAGAGACACGATATTATTGCCTAGGAAAGATTAAAAAGAGAGTATGCACAGTCAGATTTACATACAGAAAAAATAAAATTAGAATTTTTGGCGCTGGATACTGGCGCAAAGAAAGGAATATTTATGAAAACCAAAACAAAAAATAATATTATTATGGGTACATTCGGAAAAATGAGAATTGTTGATGACTTTCTGCCAAGTCCTGAAAGTTTAATTCTCAGGGAGAAAAAGAAGAGGGTAACACTAACTCTTACAGAAAAGAGTTTAAAGTTTTTTAAAGAGGCCGCTCAAAAACATGAGGCTTCTTATCAAGCAATGATCAGAAGACTGCTTGATTATTACGCAGCAAATCAGAGGAGTGTTTAATTTTTATACCTCACGATTCCTGTAATCTCACGACTTTCGCGTTAAGAATATGAATCATGTCATTGCGAGGAGTTAGACGACGAAGCAATCCCGTTGGGTTACTGTATTTCCTGCGAGATCGCCACGCTCTCCGGCAGTTGCCGGATCGCTCGCGATGACAGAAAGTATAACTATTTTGGGATTGGATGGAATTTAAGGTTTGTCTTTGTTAAAATGAGGGGAGCTTATGAAGATCTTGGTCACCGGCGGATGCGGGTTTATTGCCTCCCATATAGTCGATGCCTATGTGGACTTAGGTCATGAGGTAGTGGTGGTAGATAATTTGAGTACCGGTAATAAAAGTTTTCTCAATCCGAAAGCTAAATTTTATCAAGCGGACATCAGAGACAAAACGAAAATACAGAATATTGTCACTTCCGAAAAGCCGGAGGTAGTCAATCACCATGCCGCCCAAATCAGCGTCCGCAGTTCCGTCGAAAATCCGATTGAAGATGCCCAAATCAATCTTTTAGGCTTATTAAATCTTCTTGAGGCCGGTAGAACTTCGGGAGTGAAAAAAATCATTTTCGCTTCCTCCGGCGGAGTCGTTTACGGAGAAGCTGCTGTTTTGCCGACGCCTGAAAGTTACCAGCCGCTACAGCCTTTGTCTCCTTACGGGGTGGCCAAGCTGGCCAGTGAGCTTTATCTTAATTTTTACTGTCAGACTTACGGGATAAGCTATGTGGCCTTACGATATTCAAATGTATACGGTCCCAGACAAAATCCTCACGGGGAAGCAGGTGTGGTGGCAATTTTTTCCAGGAAATTATTCAAAGGTGAAAAGCCGGTTATAAACGGTGACGGAAAGCAGACGAGGGACTACATCTTCGTCAAAGACGTGGTTGAGGCAAATAAATTGGCGTTGACGGCAAATAAAAATGGCGCTTTCAATATCGCTACCGGAAAAGAGACCGATGTCAATATGATTTTTCAGCTGATAAAAAAGGCGGTTGGAAGCAGTATTTCTCCTGTTCATGGTCAGGCAAAAAAAGGAGAACAGAAAAGAAGCTGTTTGGATATTACTTATGCTCGTCACGAACTTGGATTTTCGCCCCAATATGATCTTACAAAAGGTTTAGCCGAAACCGTCGACTATTTCAAAAAGCATGATTAAAAATACAAACAGGCAAAAAGCTGTCATTCTCGGAGGAGGTTTGGCGGGCTTGACGGCCGGTTATACTTTGGCCAAAGCCGGCTGGCAGGTAGAAGTAATTGAAGCAGAAGGGCAAGTGGGCGGATTGGCAAGAACGATTGAAGCAAACGGTTTCAGATTTGATACCGGACCGCACCGCTGGTTTAGCAAAAACGAGTCGGTAAACAAATGGATGCATAAGCTTTTAGGCAAAGAGATTATCAAGGTTCCACGCTTAACGAGAATCTACTTTGACGGCAAGTTTTTTTATTATCCGATCCGACTGATGAATGCCCTGTTGGGAATCGGTCCGGTAAAAGCGGTCCAGGCGGTGATCGATTATTTTCTGGCTAGGATCCGTTCACGAATTTTTACGCGTAAACTTCTGACGATGGAAGACGGCTATATCAGTCAGTTCGGCAAAACCCTTTATGAGACTTTTTTTCGGCGTTACAGCGAAAAGCTTTGGGGAATACCCTGTAATAAAGTATCAGTTGATTGGGTTGGTCAGCGTACCCGGGGATTGAATATTTTTACGATTATTAAAGATATGTTTGTCAAAAGCAAAAATGTGGTTTCTTTCGTTGATGAGTTTTCTTATCCCGCCTCCGGTATCGGCCGGTTTCCTGATAAGTTGGCCGAAGAGATCAAAAAAGCCGGCGGGAAGATTCACACCAGCGCAGAAGCGGTAAAGATCTTCACCTCCGGCAAGAGAATAGTTTCGGTAGAAGTGAAAACAGGAGAGAAAGAAGCAAATATTGACGGTGACTGTTTTATCTCGACAATTCCCATCAGCGATTTGATTACCAAACTTGCACCGAAAGCGGATAAAACGGTTTTGTCACTGGCAGATAAGTTGCAATACCGGGACGAGCTGCAAGTTGCCCTGTTCGTCAAGAAAAGCCATCTAACCAATGACACCTGGATTTATGTTCATCCGAAGGAAATTCCCTTTATGCGGGTAATGGAGATGGATAATTGGAGCAAAAATCTTTCGCCGCATGGTACTACTACATTGGTATTTGAGATTGCCTGCAACCATCAGGACAATTGGTGGAGAAAAAACGACAGGGAAGCATTGGAAACCGTTTCAAAGATATATATCAGAGAATTCGGTTGTTTAAAGAAAGATGAGGTGCTTGGTGGTTATGTCCATCGGGTAAAAAAAGAATATCCGGTTTACCATTTAACTTATAAGGAGGATCTCGACCGGATTAAAAAATATCTGAAAAAATTTGATAATTTACAGATTTGCGGTCGTAACGGAACTTTCCGCTACAACAATATGGACCATTCGGTTGAAATGGGTTTGTATGCCGCCTGGAATCTGATAGAAGGACGGCAAAAGTATGATATCGAATCGGTCAATATAGAGAGGGAATACCTGGAAGAGAAAAAAATTGAGAATATTGAGGATGAAAAACTGGATGAAAGCTAAAATCGTCGTCGTCATGCCCGCCTATAACGCGGAAAAAACCCTGCTTAAGACTTACCGCGATATTCCGGCAGGGATAGCTGATAAAGTGATTGTCGTTGATGATGACAGTCATGACAAAACAGTGGCAATTGCTAAGAAGTTGCATCTTCCCGTTTTTGTCCATAAAAATAATTTGGGCTACGGCGGCAACCAAAAAACCTGTTATCGGGAAGCTTTGAGGATGGGGGCAGAGATTGTCGTCATGATCCATCCTGACTACCAGTATGATGCGACTTTGACAGAAGAATTAGTAAAGCCGATTATTGAGGGCCGTTTTGACATCATGCTGGGCAGCCGCATCAGAAGCCGGAGTGAAGCATTGGCTGGCGGAATGCCTTTATATAAATACCTGAGTAACCGTTTTCTGACTTTGATAGAGAATCTTTTTCTCGGTTTGAATCTATCAGAATACCACACCGGTTTTCGGGCCTACAGAAAAGAGGTTTTGGAGAAACTGCCGTTTCAGAGGTTTTCCAACGATTTTGTTTTTGATCAGGAAATCCTGATTTCAGCTCATGCAGCCGGTTTTCGGATGGGTGAAATTGCCGTACCCGTCCGCTATTTTCCCGAAGCTTCATCGATCAATTTTTTCCGCTCGATGAAATACGGTTTGATGATTTTATACATTCTTTTTTTGTATCTTTTGTTTCTTATGAAATTCAGGATTACCATTTTTTCTTTTAGAAGATGAAAAAAATCGATTGGTTGGCAGTTGTCTTTATCATTATTCTTTCCATTTTCTCGCTTCGCGACTTATATAAAGCCGGTTTTTACACAAGCCATGACGGTATCCATCAGGTCGTCCGGCTTTATTATTTTAATCAAGCCCTTTCTGACGGCCAAATACCGCCGCGGTGGGCCGGGGGACTTCTAAACGGTTACGGGTATCCTTTGTTTGTTTTTTCTTATCAGTTGCCCTGGCTTTTGGCTCAGCCTTTCCGTCTCCTTAACCTGTCGGTTTTTGAAAGCATCAAAGCCGTTTTCCTTTTAGGTTACTGCCTTTCGGGGGTGACCATGTATTTTTTCCTAAAAAAACTGGTTGGCCGGGGAGGAAGCTTGGTCGGAACCGTCATTTACCTTTTTGCCCCTTTCCGCTTTTCCAATATCTTCGTCAGGGCCGCCATCGGGGATGCGACTGTTTTCATTTTTCCTCCGTTTTTATTTCTTTCGCTATACTCTTTGCAGATTAAAAACAAAATCAGTTGGCCATGGATTGTCTTGGGAGCGGTTTCTTTAAGCGGAATGCTTCTTTCCCATGCCATGGTTTTCCTGTTTTATTTCTTAGCCTTCTGGTTATATTGTCTTTTTGTCGCCGTATATCGCAAAAAAATTAATTTGATTATTTCTTCAGTGGTTATTACTATTTTAACGTTTGGATTGTCCGCCTATTATTTCCTCCCTTCTTTTGTTGAAAAAAACCTGACGAAGTTTTCACAGATTATGGGCCCGGCACACCTGGGACAGTATTTTCTCTCACTCAAAGAATTGGTTTATTCCACCTGGGGTTATGGAGTCATGCATTCTCCCGAAGGGGCGATGTCGCTGCAATTGGGATTTGCCCAATGGCTTTCAGTTGTCCTGTTTATTCTACTAGTTTTATTTCTTCATAAAAAAATCAACCGGAAATCTTTTTTCCCGGAAAGTCTTATTTTCCTATTCATATTCGTGATTACCATTTTTTTGATGTTGCCTGCTTCAAAAATATTCTGGCAGTCTTTCAGTCGGATCATGGTGGTTGATTTTCCCTGGCGGATTTTATCATTAACCGTTTTCACCAGTTCTGTTCTGGCGGCATTTTTCATTGCCGGTTTGCCGAACAAAAGACTGAAATTCATCTTCGGCTTCATGCTGATTTTTCTGGCTTTTTATGCCAACCGAAATCATCTGCGGATCAACCAGGTCCTGGATTGGCCGCTTGATTTTTGTCTGAAGCTTGAGAGGACGACCAATACTTATGACGAATATACGCCGAAATGGGTCAATTTCGACGCCACCAAAAAAGCCCCAAGCAAGATAGAAACCTCTATTCCCTCAACTGACCTGAAAATCCGGGAAGAGAGATCAAATTATCTGTCTTTTAGCCTTGATTTGCCGAAAGAAACGAAAGTCCGGATTAATACGGTTTACTATCCCGGCTGGGAAGTATTTGTAGACGGACAGCCAACCGCGATACAATACGACCAGGGAGTGATCGAGTTTCCGGTTAAATCCGGGAAAACAGAGATAGTTTCAAGATTTCGGGAGACGCCGCTGCGGCTGTTTAGCGATTTATTGACCGTCTTAACTTTATCAGTTATCATATACGGTTTTGTCATTGCGATTCGCCGGCTGGCGAAGAAGCAATCCCATCCGAGATTGCCACGTCCCGCATAAGTGGCGGGACTCGCAATGACATAGAATTACATATGTTATGAATATGAAAACACTTTCCGTGGCGATTGCCACCTATAATGAGGAAGCAAACCTTGGTCGCTGTTTGGACAGCGTTGTCTCTTGGGTTGATGAGATAGTGGTTATTGACGGTTCATCGACTGACAGAACGGTTGAGATCGCTAAAAAATTTAAAGCAAAGGTGTTCGTGACCGACAATCCCGAAATGTTTCACATCAATAAGCAAAAGGCGCTAAATAGCTCTAGCGGAGAATGGATTCTGCAGCTGGATGCCGATGAAATAGTTTCAGAAGACTTAAAAAAGGAAATAATAAAAGTAATCAGTTCCCAGTTGATCAACGGGTATTTTATTCCCCGTAAAAATTTCTTTATGGGAAAATGGATGAGGAAAGGCGGTTTGTATCCTGATTACGTAGCCAGACTTTTCCAAAAAGGGAAAGGGCGTTTATTCTGTAAAGATGTTCACGAACAGGTGCAAATTACGGGCAAGGCCGGTTACTTGAAGCACGACCTTCTTCATTATCCTTATCCTGATTTTTCAAAATACCTTCAGAAGGCCGATACATATACTTCACTGACCGCAAGAAACTTACATGGGGATAAATTAGCCGCATATGTTATTGCAAAGCCGATTAAAACTTTTTTCAGTATATATTTGCGGCATCTTGGTCTTCTTGACGGATTCCCCGGTTTCGTCTGGGCCTTTTTTTCAGCCATGCATTATCCGATTGCCTATATCAAATATTGGGAGAGGGTTAAAAATACAGCCATGAAACCATGAAGGTAGCTTTAATTAATCCGCCGTTATCCGGTCATCACCATCGTGGTACAGGAATATATACAACTAAATTGTATGAGTGTCTGAAAAAAAATGATAATGTCAGGGTGGATTTAGTAAACATTTCAGATAATTTACACTCTTTTGATCTGGTTCATTATCCATATTTCGATCCCTTTTTTCTGACACTGCCGCTAGCCAAAAGTAAACCGGCAGTGGTGACAGTCCACGACTTGATCCCTTTTAGGTTTCCCCGAAAGTTTCCAAGAGGCATCAAAGGCGAAATCAAATGGCAGATACAAAAAATTTCACTTTCATCTGTCTGGGCAATCATTACTGATTCCGAAAGTTCCAAAAAAGATATTGTCAAATACGCCCATTATCCAAGTGACCGTATCCATGTCGTCTGTTTAGGTGTTGGAGAAGAATTCAAACCTGATAAATCGGAAGCCGGTTTGGAACAGATGAGAAAAAAATTGGATTTGCCGGAAAAATATCTCCTGTACGTCGGTGATATCAATTACAACAAAAACATCGAGGGATTACTGATGGCTTTTAAAGGAGTATTGAAAGCAATTCCCGATCTTCATCTGATTCTGGTCGGCAGGGGATTTGTTAACCCCTCACAAAGACTGATAACTGTAAATGATTTAATCCGTTCGCTTGGTTTAACCGGTAAGGTAAAAAAATACAGCAACCTAAAAACAAAAGAGCTGGTTTCAATCTATAATCTGGCCGAAGTTTACCTCCAGCCTTCGTTTGCCGAAGGATTTGGTTTGCCGGTTTTGGAAGCGATGGCTTGTGGAGTACCGGTGGTAGTTGCCGATAATACCAGTTTGAAGGAAGTGGCCGGACGGGCAGTGGTCTTGATTGATCCGTACAGCACAGAAAGCATTGTGAAAGGATTAAAGACTTTATTGGGGGATAATAATAAACGGAAAAGGTTTATCCGGGCCGGTTTGGAAAGAGCGAAAATGTTTTCCTGGAAAAAATGCGCTGAGGAGACAGTAGAAGTTTATCAAAGAGTTTTATCTTCATGACCGGTTTTATCATCACTACATTTTTTTTCTGGCGGATAAGCCTTTTTTTTGTCGCTTATTTTGGGAGTAAGATCCTTCAATTTTCTCCAAGCTTTCCGTATTCAGACATTTGGCTTCTTCCTTCAAAGCTACCGTCCTGGTTTTGGAGATTTGCCAATTTTGACGGAGTACATTATCTGACGATTGCCAAAACCGGTTATTCGGCCAATTTCACTCAGGTTTTTTTTCCTTTATACCCATTTCTTATCAGTATCATCCATAAAATTCTGCCGTTTTTAGACCTGATAACAATAGGACTTCTTTTTTCTAATTTGCTGTTTCTCGCCAGTTTGTTTATGTTGTCTAAGTTATTGAGGCTTGATTGTCCGGAAGTAATCGTTAAATGGTTTCTTGCTTTCTTGGTATTATTCCCGACTTCTTTTTATTTCGGTAGTCTTTATACGGAAAGTCTTTTCTTCTTGTTGATCATCTGTTCGTTTTATTCCGCCAGGCGTAAAAACTGGTGGTTGGCAGGTATTTTCGGCGGTTTGGCTTCGGCAACCAGATTGATTGGTATACTTCTTCTTCCGGCGCTGTTATGGGAATGGTAC
>CAYGXQ010000018.1:0-29846 GCA_964354025.1 uncultured Gammaproteobacteria bacterium
AGCCTAGAGGAAAATGAATAATTTGCCGAAGGGCTTTTTTTGTGTGAAGTTCCCCGGTTGTCGGGCAGACATCAAAAGCGTTTGTTTTGACAACCGGCAATTCACTATTTGCACTTTACCACAGTACAACACTTTCCTCCTCGCGAGGTTTACATCCTCGCCTCGGAGGAGCGTGTGTACGTGGTTGCGGTGCACTTGTCCCGTCAGATCGCTCTTTGAGCCGTGTACGAATAGTACTGAAAAGGCGAAAAGGAAGATCATACGGGATCGCACCTTAACAAATCCCTAAGAATACAAATATCTCTTAGATTTATTCTCCGATCCCTTGGGGATTGAAGTGGTGGAAATTTATGATTCTTTTGGGTGTTTTTTCCTGCTGGGCTTTCGGTAAAAGGCAATCCACATGAGGAAAAAAACAATCAGAAGAAGGGCATAGGTTGTACCGGCGCTGGTATAGATTTTATAGAAATCAATATTCATTTTTTCGATTCCTTCCTTAATCTAAAGGCAATGACTAAAGAAAATATACCACATAAAAAGTTGAGTAGCAATACAAGAATATTTTCAGTAAAAGGCCGGTTTATCCATATACCGGGATAGATCAGTATAGTGCCGAACCAACCTGCGGCCATATCTGTAAACAGTTCAGATAATATTTCAAGTCTGTCAATGGTAAAAAGATTGTACATGAACAAAGTATATCACTTTTTCCATCAGTTCTATCCTCAAGAGAAAGGAGAAAAAGTTTCACCTTCCGAAAAAGCACTTAATGAGAAGCCGGAGAAGAGCAGAGAAAATATAATGGAATAGCGCAATTTATTGCGCGTTTCTCTCCTCCTTTCCGGTTTCTCGAGTGCTTAAATCAAAAAAAGGAGGTGAAATAAAACCAGAGCACAGGGAGAAATAAGGTTCTCACAAGGCTCTTAACATTAGCCAAGTGATAACCAAAGACCGTGACGGTCGTGTTGAGAAAACGCGGGGAAGCCATGCAAATCCCGGGATTGCTTCTTCGCGTAGCCATGAATTCGTTTCGCAAATAAAAAGGAGATGAAAAAATGAACGCCAAAAGACGCGTTCTCAAGGTTTTGGGCATAGGCTTTACGGCCTTAGCCCTCGTCGCTATCGGGTTGGTCCTTTTGCCCACACTTGGGGGGCAGACCAGCGTCAAAGCGCAGGAAGTCGCCGCGCAGGCCGCGATCACGATCACGTTAGATGGGCCGTCGGAGGGCGTCGTTGGCCAAATCATCACGTACACAGGGCAGTTAACGTATACCGGCCACCTCACGGTCGCCGGGGTTCGACTGGCCAGCGATCTTGCCGGGACAGACGTCGTCTTCACAGCAACTGCCCATCGGGGCAGTTTCAGCCCGGAAGATACAAGGTACAACATTCTGCGCTACAACGCTCCAGAATACAAGCCGGGCGAGGTAGTCACGGATTCGGTCGAGATTACCCTTGGTTACCCCAAGCCGGGAGTAACCACCGTACGGTTTCTCGGCATGGTGGTCTCTGGTACCGAGATGGTGGTTGACGTTCCCTTCACCACCACCTGGTTGGTGAAGACCTACCTGCCGCTCGTCGTGCGCAATTGGCCGCCCATCACGGTGAATGTCGGCTGCTCGCTCGTTCGGCCGGACGGCACCTGCCAGGTCAATCAGGGCGATTCCGTCTTGGTGACCGTGACTAACATGTCGGACGCAGTTGTCGTCTTTGAGACAGACACCGACGAGAAAACCCCGTGGGGGTGGCTGTACGGTGAGCTCGGCGCCCACCAGTCTATGTCCAAGATGTGGACACCCCAGCCGGACACGGTGGGGAACATCGTGATCTGGACCGTCTGGAAGACGGCCGGTCACCAAGGCTACCAGGGGCAGGTAGACACACTTGTCCTGGTTTGCCTTTCGAACGGCAAGTGCCCGTAGGCGGTCGTTCATCGCGAGATCAGCCCAGAATATCGGGCTGATCTCTTTCCCCAGGAGGGAGTTGAGGGCTTACACAGCCTCTTCTCCCGACTGGGAGGGAACCTCTAAGAGATAGTGTTTGCAACAGCAAACAAGACAAGGACTCATCGCATTTGCGCGGTGTAGTTTTTTGTCTTGCTATCTGCCTTCGGGTGGGTAGTTTTTGCTGTTTCAGACAGTGTCTTAGGGATTTCTCTTTTGTACCTTAAAAACATAAAGATATTTTAAGGTATAGAAGAGAAAGAAAATTACTTAGAATTTGTCTGACATCGTGATATAATATCCCCATGACGAAAAAAGATATTATCGATTATTGGTTGGTTGCCGCCTCACGGGATTTGGAGACAGCAGAAATACTGTTTAAATCAAAAAAATATAATTATTGCCTTTTTTTCTGCCACTTGGCGATTGAAAAGCTACTTAAAGGTCTGGTCTATAAGAAAAGGAATTCTCCGCCGGATTTCACTCATAATCTGGTTAATCTTGCTAAACAGGCTAAGATTAAACTCACAAAAATATTTGAGTCAGATATTAAAGAAATCACTACCTGGAATATGACCGCCAGATACGATACAGTGAAGTTTGATTTCTATAAAAAAGCGACCATACCATTTACCAAAACATGGTTTGCGAAAGCAAAGGAAATCTATCAATGGTTAAAAAATCAATACTGACCGATAAAACAAAACAATCTCTAAATAAATTCAGGGAAGTTCTATCCAATAAAGGGATTCCTGTTGAGAAAATGATCCTCTTTGGTTCATATGCCAAAGGAAAAGCCAAAGCCTGGAGTGATCTTGATGTCTGTGTTGTTTCCAAAACGTTTGGAAAAGACCCGCACGACGAGTTAGTGATGCTTTTGAAACTGATGCCTGATACAGATATTGAAATCGAACCTCATCCTTATCATCCGAAAGACCTCAAGGATCGTTGGGATCCGTTGGCCGCTGAAATCCGCAAATACGGGATAGTCATCTGATTGGTTTTCCTTTATCAAACGATTTACTTTGTTTTGACTATCCGCCTTTTGGGTGGGTAGTTTTTTCTGTGCTGGGTGGCATATTTCTTAGGGATCGTTCTTTACGCTGAAAACTCACGTGAAACTCACGTAACGATCACGTGATTATCACGTGATATATTTGAGCGTAGAGAAGGAAGAAATATTGTCTGTCAAGAGAGATTTGTTTTGTTGTGGCAGCGAAAATTAGTTTGTTTTGTTTTCAGGTGTTATAATATCCTTACAAAAACCTGTATCTCGAACTGTCACCGGATGGTGGCGTGACAAAAGCAATTTTGCCTAGAGACGTGGTTGGAGAATCCCAAAGAAATTTGGGATTTTTTTATTATTTTTTTGTTGTTGACTTTAATAACTGGATTATGCTATAAAATATCTGACCGAGTGGACGCCGACCCACAGGTAACATTTTTCGCCGTAAGGCGGATAGTCCTGGCTTAAGCGTTCTTCAGTCGTTTACCGACCTCGGTCTTTTTTATATTCTTCAAAACAGCTTTTTCACACAGTACTAGTGTTGGTTTTTCTTCTTTTACCGCTACCTTATTGGCAAATTTATGAGCGTTGGAATGTTTGCCGATTGACCAAAATTCAAAGACAGGTAAGGATTTAGTATTTTTAAGCATTTTATTGATAATGTTAGTAATAGCAGGTTCTTTACCCATATATTCACGATCGATGACGACTTTTGTTTTTGGTTTGGAGATGCGGAAAAGTTCCACCAGACCGGAACAGAAAGTAAAGAGAATAAAGTTGCGGATTTGGCCATGGCGGCGGAATCGTTCCTGCAGTTGACGTTTAACGGTAGATGGGATGACTACCGCATACCAGGTTTTATTAGATAAACAAAGAATCGTATCTTTTGCGGTATCTTCGATCTTACCTGATTGGTCTATCTCAATCTTCATATTTCAAGTGTAACATATAAGTTTTTTCTATCTGTTTTTCACCCTCTTTATCTGCTATTATCCCTCTTGTAAAGATGTCACAAGAAAAACCTTCCATTTCCGTTTTTTTCCCGTTTCTCAACGACTGGGGGACAGTGGGGAGTTTAGTAGCTTTGGCTGCAAGTACGGTTAGTAAACTGACAGATGATTGGGAAATAATCATTGTTAATGACGGCAGTGATGCGAAAAACAGAGAAGCGCTTGAGTCAATAGTTGATGTGATAAATAGTCAAAATTCAATCCGCCAGCTGGCGGACAAAACTCAAAACAATATTAAGATTATCACTCATGAGAAAAACAGGGGATATGGGGGAGCCTTGCGGAGTGGGTTTGCCGCTTGCCGGAAAGACCTCATTTTTTATACCGATTGCGACGGGCAGTATGATCCGCGGGAGTTGGTTTCCCTCTATAGAGTTATGGAGAAGGGGAATAAGGGGAGTAAAAGGGGAAAAGGGAAGATGGGGAGAAAAAATATTATAGGGATGGTGAACGGGTATAAGATCAAAAGGCATGACCCGTGGTACCGCACCGTTGCCGGCCGGATCTATCACCACTTTGTCAAATTCGCTTTTTCCCTGCCGATTCGGGATACCGACTGCGATTTCCGTTTGATCAGGAAAAAAGTATTTAACCAGGTGAAACTGTTTGAAAATACCGGGACGATTTGTGTGGAACTGGTTAAAAAGATTGACCATTTCGGCTACAAAATTGCCGAAGTGCCGGTTCACCATTTCTGGCGCACCAGCGGCAAAAGCCAATTTTTCAATTTTAATCGGTTATTTCAAACGGCCATTAACTTAGGCAAATTATGGTGGAAGTTAAACATCCGGCAAAACTACGATCGTTGATAAGTCAATTAAGAGCACCGTTGATCCTAATTTCCTTCATGGTGTTGGGTTTTTTCTTCCGGTTGGAAATGGCTTCTTTTTTTCCCCACCAGCCTTTGTTTGATGAGAAGGCTTACATTGAGTTTGCCCAAGGCATGATCAGGCAGGTTTTCGTGGCAGATTATTATGCCCGGACTTACGGTTACCCCTTACTTCTGTCTTTAATCTTTCGGATTTTCGGCCACAGTAATCTCTACGCGATTATTATTATTCAGTCTATATTGGACACCTTGACCGCCGGTCTTCTTCTCCTCATTTCTCTGAAAATATGGCGTAAAAATACCCTGGCTTGGGCGACATTTTTTCTTTATCTTTTTAATCCCCTGACCGCATCCTACTGCGGATTATACCTTTCTGAAATCTGGGGAATATTTTTACTGGTTTTGACCTTCTATTTATTTGTTAGAGCCTGTTCGGAAAGTTCCGGAAACATGTCATCGCGAGCGAGGAACGAGCGTGGCGATCCCGTACGGATCACGGGATTGCTTCTCCGCCAGCCGGCGGATCGCAATGACAGTAAACTTCGACTTATCTGGTATTTTTTTTGCGGGCTGGCTTTGGGCTTATTTACTTTCACCCGGATCATGTTCTGGTGGTGGAGCATCTTAATTATCATCGGATTGTTTTGGCATTCCTGCCTGCGCAGGCAGGCGCGCGGGATTGCTTCGTCCCCCGATGTGTATCGGGGTCCTCGCAATGACATATTTAGAATAAAATTATTACTGCTGATAGTCGGTTTTCTATTGACTGTTATTTATCCGGTCATGGCAAACTGGCAGATACACAAAACCATTTCACCGCTGCCGGTGTTGCCGGTCGCTCTCCTTGATTTTACCAACAGTTTTAAAGTCGGCCGTTATCCGGCGATTTTGGAAGATATGTACAGAGAGATTCCACTTGATTTAAGGGATGAATACTGGAAAATCGTTTTAGCTTCTGAAAATAACCGGCAGGTTTATAATTTTTACCTCAAACCGAAACTGCGGGAAGCCGGCCGGTACATAATTAGTCATCCTTTTGCTTTTTTCTTTTCGCGGTTACGCAATATCTATTATTACTGGGATAAAACGAACTTGTATTATTACCGTGACCCTTTTTACCCCGAAGATAAGCAGTTTCTAGAGGTAGGCAATGCTATTTTTCTGTTTTTGGCGCTGCTTGGAATAATCCACGAGATTGCCGCGTCGTCCCGACGTAGGTCGGGACTCCTCGCAATGACACTAATATTTACTTTATCCCTTCTTTTTTACCTGACTATTCCGATAAGCCTGTTGATACCTGAAGAAAGACACGTCCTGCCGGTCTATCCGGTATTATGCCTTTTTTTACCCTTCGGCATTGTCCTGATAGCGAAAACTTTGTCTTTTAAGAAAGTTTCTGGTAGAGTATAGGGAATAAAAATTTCGCCCCGATCGATATGATTAAGTCTTTGATGAAAAAATTGGGATTGGAAAGAAACGATTTGCTGGTGCATTTTTTTTTATGCAGTATCGGTCTGATTGGAGTCCTGCGCCTTTTTTCCCTGCTTCTGGTTTCGCATTTTTTCACCGAACAGATCAGCTTCAACGAATGGGCGATTCCTTTCTATTATCCCGATAAAAAAGTAGAAATAGTCCGTTACCTTGTTTCGGCAGTTGTTTTATTTCTTTATTATACAGTTGCCTTTCTTCTGGTTAACCGGAAGAAAAAAACCGGCCAAAAAGAATGGTTTCAGGACTTAAAATTATTTAAGAATCAACGGCAATTTTATATCTTCACTTTTTTCTGCCTGACAATCAACCTGATTTGTGTTTACGCCAACCGGATTTCTTTCTTCAACAGCACGACCGGTTTCTCGATAGTCCTTCTTATTTGGTTGATCAATATATCCGTGCCGTTTATAGAACTTTTATTATCAGCCTCCTTAAGTTTTACTAAAAATCATTTCGGAAAAATAAAGATCGTATATTACATATTGTCCGCAGTCGTCCTGATACAATTTATCGCTATCTTTTTGCCTTTTGTCAGGGGAAAGTTAAATATCATGAATGAGTACTTCGATGTCCCGCAGCAGACAATTATCGGTGGAAAATTAATAAATGATACGGAGTTTATCAACAATTATGGTCTGATCGGGAACCATGAAAAATATGACTTGGAGAAAGATGCCGGGAAAAATCCGGCCAATGGGGGAAATTGTCTGGATTTTGCGAAAACCAGGGATATGGAAAATTTTATCAACAGTAATAATTCCAAATATTATTATGACGACCAGCAAAAAAAATTATGCATTATCGGCGCGATGACCCGGGAGGAGGCAGAGATTCTCAACCGGATCAGTCCTGATGAAGAGAAAAGGTTTTCGGTCGACAGATTTTACGCTCTTAATGTTATCAACGAAAACAGGTTGTCCAAAAGACCTTATTCCCCTCAGGAGAAGGAATTTATACAGAAAAACCAGTTCATTCTTCACTGGCAGATCCTCAACCGATACGTCATCCACCACCATAACCATATTCTCGGACCAATCAACGAGTATTCCTTAGGCAAAAAATTAAGCGAGATATATTCCCAGTATGGTACAGCCAATACTGTAATTATGAAATCCCTGCTTGATCTTTCCGGCGGGATAAATTATCAGAATTATTTCCGGGTTTTCTACTCCTTTTATTATCTCTATTACCTTTTGTTTTTCATCCTGCTGGTCGTTTTATTCAAAAGGATAGATTATGCCCTTTTGGGAACGATCCTGACCGTCAGTTCCCTAAACCAAACGGGCTTTGGTTTCCTTTTACTTGGGCCGGGGATGAATCCGATCAGGCATTTTTTTGATATTTTCATCATTATTTTATTTTTCCGGTATTTGACCGGCCGGAAATCCGTTTACCTGATTTCCGCGCTCGCGATTTCTCTGTTGGGGATATTAAATAACAGCCAGTTCGGCCTTTTTGCCCTGATAGCACTGGTGGTTACCGGTTTGGTCAGGATCTTTCTTGAATCCGATATTGAAGGTAAAGAAAAAAGATATGATCTGAAACTGCTGGCAATCTTTACATTCATGGGGATTGTCTTATTTTTTCTTTGCAGGGTCGGGCCGGATTATATGTTTAAGTATTTCCTCTATGGTTTTCTGGGTTTTACCCTGGGCAGTAAGATAATGTTCATTACTTTATCAGTCATTACTTTAAGTTATATCCTTTTGATCAAATATTTCACCAACCACAAGCCGTTTAAGTACCTGCTGCTTTTCCTTATCCTGTATGCGCAGGGATTGTTTACCTATTATATCTGGGGCGTGACGATTGAGCATTTCCTGGGGATTGCCCAGATTCTTATTTTAACCGGTTTGACGGCCTTATATTACATTATCAATGTCAATGGCAGTTTGAAAAAGTATGAGAATGTGCTGGTTTCCTTTTTCATTCTCGCCTCAATTTTCCTCTATGCCCCTTCAACCTACAGTTATTATTTTTCCAAGCCGTATTACAGTTACATATCCCTTTCCGAATGCAATAAGATCTTCCAAACGCATAAGACTTATCAGTGGGATTTTGACAAAGCCAAATTCACCTCCACCATGGATCCGCGGTATTTTGCCGCCGGAGTAAATCTGCTGAAAAAGTATTCTCCGGAAAATTCTGTTTTTATCATCTCGAAATACGATAACATCCTGCCTTTTTTGGCCAATAAATACAGCGCCATGCCTTTTTTTGACCTTTCGTCCTTTCTCCTGACCCAGAAAGAAATAGACCAGACGGTTGAAGCGGTGAGAGCCGCCAGGCCGCGTTATATCTTTGTCGACACGGATATCAACCGCAATTACAACAGCGACATTATCAATGAGAAAGTGGCATACTTGGGCTATCTGAACCAGGAATCGGTCTGGCGGGTGAAAAGGCTAAGTTTACTGAAGATAGTTTTTGAAGCGGTGAGAAATGAGTATAAACCGGTTGAGCAAACGGCTCTAATCACCGCGTATGAGAGGAAATGACAGTGGCTAAAATACAGTTATCACTGATCATCCCGGCTTATAACGAAGAGAAGAAAATTGAGGAAGACATACGCCAAGCGGAAAGATATTTTAAAAAGGCAAATATCCGCGCGGAGATTATTGTCTCCACCGACGGGATTACCGATAAAACAAACATTATTGTTTCCCATCTCCACAAAAAGCATAAGAACCTCAAATTGATTGCCCGGAAAAAGAAAATCGGTAAGGGATCAGCCATAAAAGCCGGCGTGAAGATTGCCGGAGGTAAATATATAATGTTTGCCGATGCCGGCTATTGCGTTCCCTTCAAATATATAAGGTCCGGCATTTCTCTTCTTGAAAAAGGATATGATTGTGCTTTCGGCTCAAGAGCTTTAGCAAAAAGCAAAATCACCCAAAAACAGCCTCAATACAGAGTGATCGGCTCGAAGATTTTCGGGATAATCGTGAGAAACATCATCCGTATTCCCAACACAATCGAGGATACGCAATGTGGTTTCAAGCTATATAAAAGGACGGTTGCCAAGAAATTATTTGGGGAATTGAAAACCAAGCAGATGATGTTTGATATAGAACTGATATTAAGAGTACTCAAGCATAAGTATAAAATCGGGATCTTCCCGTTGATCTGGAAAAGCGACGCGGATACCAAATTTAATCCGGTCACCGGCTCTTGGGAAAACATGAAAGACCTTTTGAAAATAAAACTGGTCTATAGATTATGAAATATGCGGCAAGATCAATAATCCTATCCTTACTATTTTTATTGGTCGGGTTTTCGGTGGTGAAAGTCTTTACTGAACCTTATTTTGCCGGCCGGTTAAATAAAGAGACATTTTTACTGGTTATTTTTGTATTGCTGTTGGCGCTTATTATTCTCCGCTGCTTCGAAAAAAAATTCCACCGGGACAGCTTGATAATTTTGCTTTTTCCGATCATCATCCTTTTAACCGGTAAGACGGCCGGGTTGGCAGGTTTGGCGGTTTATCTGATCGCCAGTTTCGCCGTGGGTCTAGCGTTTTATTCTTACATGTCATCGCGAGCGAGGAACGAGCGTGGCGATCCCGTTGGAATTACTGTAGTATCACGGGATTGCTTCTCCCTCGATCCGCCAGCTGGCGGACTCGGGATCGCAATGACACTTCTCAAACAGGCTCTAAGATACTTCATTAGTCTATTTCTAGGTCTGGGGATTAACAGCTATCTAATCTGGCTATTAATGCATTTCAGAGTAAATTATTTATACACCTATTATTTATTATTTCTCTTCGAAATCTGGCTATTTAGAGCGCGGTTGGTTGACGGTTATTTAAAATATAGGCAAAAGTTTGTTAGTTATCGTTTGTCTCCCGGACAAAAAATTCTGATTTTAGCGGGAGCAGTCCACCTGTTTTACGCTTTGGTTTCCAATTATTTATGGGATGACATGATAGCTCATCTTTATATCCCCAAGGTTGTTTCTCTCTACAATATATTTGATTTTAACCCGCAGTATGCTTCCTCTTTCTTTAACGAGCCGCTTCTGATGATCGGTTCGCATACGGGCCTGTTTCTTTTAGGCGGCGAGTATGCCATCCGTTTATTTCATCTTTTTCTTTTTTACGCCTCTTTTTTCTTGCTGGAAAGTTGTGTCAGAAGAATTTTTGACCGGAGAATAGCCTTTTTCACTTCACTGGCTGCCGTATCCACCCCTTATATCTTATGGCAGATCAGCAATCTTTATATTGACGGAATCGGTTTGTTTGCTTCAACGATTTTATTCCTGTATTTTTTGTATCTGTTAAAACAACTGAATAGACGTAATCTTATCCTTTATTTCCTTCTTTTACCTTTTGTTATCATGAGCAAACAGCAGGGGATTTTCCTGATTATTCCCACCCTGCTTATCTTGCTGTTTACAGTCATATTCTTTAAACGGAAACTTTTTGGAGATTTAATTAAATACTCACCTTTAAGCCTTCTGGTTATTTTGCCGCTTTTTCTTCACAATACGTATATCACCGGCAATCCGGTTTTTCCGATGTATAATGACATTTTCCAATCACCGCACTTTGAAACCAAGGTCCCCATACCCGGTTTTTTCAAATTTACCGGCGTCGGTCTGAATTGGAATTCTCTTTATGATATTACTTTTGCCGGTGACAAATATGTGGTAACCGGTAATAACAGTTTTTTGTTTGGCTTGTCATATTTTATTATTCTGCCCTTTTTCCCTTTAATATTGTTATACAGACAGAAACGGTTGTTGATTTTTTTAACCTTTATTTTTTTCTTAAGCACGGTTTTTCTCTGCTTCCTGATTACCGGGCCGCAAATGCGCTATTTTATCATCAGTTTGCCGATGGGGTCTTTACTCTTGGGATTGATTATTAATAAGATCCTGGAGGTTACCGGAGGCGGATTGGCGCATCTTATGGCGATATTGCTTATAGCCTGCGTTTTCATCATTAATTTCGTCATCCAGATCAATAATTCCCATCTGCCGGCAGGGTATCCGGCAATAGAAGCTTTTACCGGTAAAATTATTGACAGTTCATTTTATAACCGGGCGGTCAAACAATTTTTCACTTATGTGAACGGTAAATATTCTAAAGAAGCGAAAGGCTTCATGTTTTACTCGCCGGCTTTGTATCTGGCCGATTTTCATATCGAAGTTTATGACTGGTATAATTTCCCGATTGCAAGAAAATTGAATATGGCCAAAAGCGGGAAGGAAGCTTATGCCATCCTTTTTAAGGAAGAAAAGTTTGATTTTCTTATCTTCACGGATAATCACCCAAGGACCGTTCTTGACGCGATAGTGGAGGAGGGGATGGTGAAAAAAGATTATTCATCCGGGGGATATAATCTGTATTTACCGACCCATTAAACAGAAACTATACAATCGGTTGTCATTGCGAGGATCCTGAGCTTTGTCGAAGGAGACGAAGCAATCCCGTTATTGGCGAGATTGCCACGCTCTCCGCCAGATGGCGGATCGCTCGCAATGATAAGAAGATATAATGAAAAAGGTTATTTTAATCATTCTTGTTTTTTTGGCGGTCGCATATCCCCTTATCCTTCTTTTCCGGTTGGATGTGAATATCGGTTATTACGACGATTGGTACGATAACTTATGGTTTGTCGGTTACTGGGGTGAATATTTCCGCCAACACCTCTCGTTTCCGATTGTTATTAACGCTAATGAAGTAGTTGGGGTAAGCTTGCCAATTTTTTACGGTTACACCCTATTTCCTTTGCTGGGACTGGGCAGCGCCATCTTGGGTTCCAATCTGGCAGTGAGGATTGGATTATTGCTTCTTTATCTTTTCCAGTTCCTGGCAGTTGAGGCTCTGGTGGAAAAGATTACCGGCAGCAAAAAACTGGCGCTGGCAGTTGCCTGTCTGGTTACCTGGGCGATTTATCCATTGACCAGTATCTATAACCGGGGATCTTTGCCGGAGGTATACGGGGGTGGATTTTTGACGATTGCCGTCTGTTTGTTTTTCCAATTATTTCTTTCCGATAAACTTTTCGACAAAATCAGGATCGGCCTGCTTTTTTCCCTGGCGATGATCATGATCGCCGGTTCGTTTCCGCCGGCGGCAGTGCACAGCCTGGTGATTCTGCCGGTCTGTTTTTTGATCATTCGGCTGACAGTGGAAAAAACTCCAGCCGCCTGGAAAAAAGATTATTTGGTTTTACTGGCCGCCGGATTTATCTTTATCCTTGTTGTTTTTCCTTCCTGGTATGCGACTAAAATATTCATGAACGATTTATCCGTAACTTCAAACGGCCTATCTTATTATCCGGAAATTGATAACTTCTGGGTGCGTTTTGCCCCGATTCCTCTGGACCTGCGTTCTGTCACCAAAGGCATTTATCCTGATTTAGGGACGCCGTATTTGGAAGCACAAACAAACCTGCCGCTTTTTCTATTTCTTCTGACGGTAATTTGTCTGATGTTGTTCGACTTCGGACGGGTCAGGGAAAAAAAGCGCGCTATACCGGCACTTCTGTTATCTATCCTGCTTTTTGGTTTTTATACAGGGCTTTCGCTTTCGCCGGAATTCGGCTGGCGGATGCCTTTCATATTGACCAATATCCATTTTTATTACCGGTATATCACTTTCCAAAATGCCGCCCTTCTGGTTGGGATAATCGCTGTTTTATCATTGCGGGCAAAAATAATGCCAAAAAGAAAAGACAGTCAAATTCTGAATACGGTCATTGTCGTATGTCTGACGGTTTCGGCGATCGGAGTCATCATCAAAAACATTCACGGCAACAGCGTTATTGGCTTAAGCAGTTATGAGGCGGCGAAAGAGAATTTCGGCTTTGACAATGGTAATCGGGATAAACTGCTGCATGCGCCCGGGACAGCCGGACACCTTTGGGGCTACCGGGAAACGAAAAAATACCAGGTTTTGACTGATGAAGAAAGAGGCCAAATTGTCAAAAGACTTTACCTCCCGGTCTTGGGCGGCCGAAATTTCGGGAGCATATTACCTTCAACTGAGGTGACTTTGGAAAAAGACGGCTGGCTGCAAATAGACATGTATCCTTTCAGCTGGAATGTTTTGGAAATAGACGGACAGCGAATCAATCAGGCGGATATCAAATTGGCCAGAGACGATTCCCTGGAAGTGGCCGTTAAAGCGACCAAAGGACGGCACCGAATCTCGGTGAAGACAGAGCCTGAAGCCAAATGGTTGCTGCTTCGAAAAATATCTTTTAAAGTCTTTTTTGGATTGCTGGCAGTTTGTCTGATCATTTTTTGGCTACCACGGCGATGGAGATACCGACGGGAAAATCAGCATATTTCAAAAAAACAAGTTCCATCCGTTCGTAAAGGTAGATCAACTCGTTAAATAATTTATTGATTGAAGCGGTTTCCCGGCTCAAGTGGGGAACACCGTTTTTCTTAGACGCCAACCGACACATCAAAAGCAGGATAAAATAAAGGAAAAAGTCGACGTTTTTCGAAGTTTCCACTTCCAAACCGGCTTTTTGGCATTTCCTTTCCAATTCGCCTTTTTCGTAGCGCCTGACGTGCTGGAGGCGGATGTCCCGGGTGGAATATAATTCTTTATGGCCGGGAACCAGGATAATTGCCAAACCACCCTTTTTCAATACCCGCTTGATTTCATGCAAGGTTGTGGAGTCGTCTTTGATATGCTCGAGGACGTCGATGACCGTTACTAAGTCAAAGGTATCGGCCGGAAAGGGGATCCGGCGGCCGGAAAATTTATACACCCGATTCAAGCCCCTTTTTTTGCAGAAGTTGATGGCTTCTTGGGCAATATCGATCCCATAACCGTCAATCGCCGGATATCTTTTTTCAAATTCGTGGATGAAAAGGCCGCTGCCGCAGCCAAAATCAAGTATCCTGCCCTTTTTCCCCTCTTGAAGATGGAATTTTTCCCAAAGCTGGAAGATTAAAGCTCTTTTGGCGCGGGCCCGCCATTCGTCGCGGTCAACCTGATAGCGGAGGGCGTAATAATGTTTTTGCATGACACACTGTCATTGCGAGGCCGCAGCCGAAGCAATCCCGTGATACTACAGTAATTCCAACGGGATCGCCGCGCTCGTTCCTCGCTCGCGATGACTTTTTTTTAACTTTTCAAACAGGCTCTAAGAAAATTATTGAAAGTTTTTTTTATATATTCGATCATTTCATCATCGATCCCCGGATAGACGCCGATCCAGAAGGCGTTGTTCATGATGATATCGGCGTTGATGATCTTTCCGGCCGTTCGGTATTGGATATCCTGATAGGCCGGATGTTTCAGCAGGTTGCCGGAGAAGACATTACGGGTACCAATCTTGTTCATTTCCAGGTATTCGACAATCTGGTTCCTGGTAAAAGGAGCGCCGGGAAGGACGACCAGCGGAAAGCCAAACCAGCAGGGGTCTTCTTTTGAGGTGATGGAGGGAAGAATAAAATAATTTTTAATTCCTTTAAAAAACTCCTCTAACTTCCTGTAATTTTCCTTTCTTTTTTTGATAAACCCGGGAAGCTTTTTAAGCTGGGCAACGCCGATGGCGGCCTGAAAATCCGTCAATTTCAAATTAAAGCCAATCTGGGAGTAAGTGTATTTATGATCGTAGCCTTTTGGCAGTTGGCCCAGCTGCCAGCCAAACCTTTTACCACAGGTGTTGTCTTTGCCGGTATCGCACCAGCACTCCCGGCCCCAATCGCGAAACTGTCGCAGGCTCCGGTAAATTAAAGGATTATTTGTTACTACCGCCCCGCCTTCTCCCATGGTTATCGCATGTGCCGCGTAAAAGGAAAAAGTGGCCAGATCGCCAAAAGTGCCGGTTAATTTCCCGTCATATTTTGAACCGAGGGCGTCACAACAATCTTCAATCAGCCAAAGATGATATTTTTTAGCCAGTCTGACGATTTTATCCAAATCAAAGGGTTTGCCTAAAGTATGGGCGAGAATTATCAGTTTTGTTTTTTTGGTGATCGCTTTTTCGATTCTTGCAGGATCGATATTGAGAGTGTCCAGTTTGACATCGACAAAGACTGGTTTGAGTCCGTATAAAAGACCGGGATTGACGGTAGTAGGGAAAGCCACCGGAGAGGTAATAAACTCGTCATTAGTCTTTAGTCGTTGGTCGCCGAAGACTTTGGAAGTTAAAGCGGCTATCGCCAAGAGGTTGGCTGAGGAGCCGGAATTGGTAAGCGTCACGTATTTGACCCCGAGATATTTAGAGAAATCTTTCTCAAACTGTTTAACAAATCTGCCCTCCGTCCACCAGCCGTCGCGGGCGGCTTCGATGGCATTATTTATTTCTTCATGATTATAAACCTTACCCGAAGCGGGGATATAGGTAGTGCCGGGAATGAATTTGATATTTTTCATAAACTTTGCTTCGATACTAACACAATGGGGGAGAATAATAAAACAGTACGAATTGTATTATACGTTCAAAAAATGATAGACTCTGTTAAAGATTTCATATATGTCAGAAATAAATTTACTGGAGAATTATCCAAGATCAAAAAGAGATATTAACGGGAGGGTTTCTAAAAAAACCAATACCATAAGAAAAATAGCCAGGAGATTCGGCCGGGAATTTTTTGACGGGGACAGGGCGTACGGATACGGCGGGTATCATTATCACCCGAGATTTTGGCAGAGGGTAATCCCTGATTTTATAAAATATTATAAATTAAACGCCAAAAGCAGTATCCTGGATGTGGGTTGCGGCAAGGGATTTATGCTTTATGATTTTTATAAATTGATTCCCGGGATAAAAATGGCCGGTTTAGACATCTCCTCATACGCGATCAATAATGCCATTGAAGAAATAAAACCGTTTCTTGTGATTGGAAACGCCGCGAAATTGCCATACGCGGATAAATCATTTGATTTGGTCATCTCAATCAATACCGTTCATAATCTCCCGCTATCCCAGTGTAAAGCGGCAATTAAGGAAATCCAAAGGGTTACCAAAAAATACGCTTTTATTACCGTTGATGCATACAGGAACAAAGAAGAGAAAAAAAGGATGTTTGACTGGAATCTGACGGCCAAAACCATTCTCAGTAAGGATGAGTGGATCAAATTATTCAGTGAAATCGGTTACAAAGGGGATTATTACTGGTTTACTCCATGAAAACGAAAGCCGCTAAATATATTGACAAATATGTTGCTAATTTTGTATACTATACTTTAATATGAACTTACAGCAATTTGATGACAAAATCATCTCAATTACCAGTTTAAGGAGAGACATTGAGGCTCTGAAGAAAATTTTAAACAGGAATGATGAGGCGGTGGTGATGCGCAATCAAGACGTCTTGTTCGTGGCCGTCACCCCGAAAAAATATCAGGAACTCCAAACTCCTGATAGATCCCAAAAAGACATTGAAAAGGCGGCGGCGGGAATTGACAGGTTACGCCAAAAATACGGAAATAAAACAAAAGGCTCCGTATCTGATTATGTAATCAAAATGCGTGATGAAAGGATAACGAAGTGGAAGAAGTAATTCTTGACACTTCGGTGGTAGTGAAGTGGTTTGCAGAAGAAAAAGATTCAAAAAGTGCCCTTTATCTCCGTGATAAACATAAGACCGGACAAATACGGATTAATGCTCCGGAAATCATTACTTTAGAGTTGACAAACGCCTTATTTTTTGGTGCCGGATTTAGAAGTGAGGTCCTTAAAGAAGCTATTTGTTTGTTTTTAAATTTTCATTTAAATCTGATACCTGTTGATGAATCCCTTATTGATAAAGCAAGAGGATGGATGGAAAAACATAATATTGCCATTTATGATGCAATATTTATTGCTTTATCTGAAACAACAAAAATTCCTTTGATCACCGCCGACAAAAAACACCACAAAAAAGCCTACTCCAAAATGATCAGGTATCTTGAGGAAATGTAAAACAGGGAATGTTACAAAGGGGATTATTTCTGGTTTACTCCATGAAAACGAAAGCCGCAGTTTTATACCATCTCAATTCGCCTCTGATTATCCAGGAGATTGAAATCCCCAAGATCAAAAAAGGTCAGGTCCTGGTGAAAATGCTGGCCAGCGGAATCTGCAGATCACAGCTCAACGAGATAAACGGTTTTAAAGGCCAGGATCAGTATTTACCTCATTTATTGGGTCATGAAGGCTTCGGGATAGTTGAGGAAACGGGAAAAGGAGTGACTAAAGTGGAAGCGGGAGATAAAGTAGTTATTACCTGGATAAAATGTAAAGGTCTGGATGGGGGAGCCGTTCAATATAAATACAAAGGTAAGACTATCAACTCGGGACCGGCAGCTACATTTAGTGAAGAGGCCGTCATTTCGGAAAACAGGCTGGTGAAAGTTACCCAAAAAATTCCTTATGACATCGGAGCGCTTTTGGGCTGCGCGGTCCTTACGGGAGCGGGAATAGTCAGATACCATTCTCCTTCAAAAGCTACAACGATGGCTGTTTTTGGGGCCGGTGGAATAGGAGGCGGAGTCATTTTGGGAGCCAAGATGAAGGGTTATAAAAAAATTATTGCCGTTGACATCAATCAATCCAGCCTTCAATTTGCCCAAAAAATCGGAGCGACGGAAACGATTCTCTTTGACCAAAATTCTGTCAGTAAAAAAATAAGAGCTTTTTGTCCGGAAGGGGTGGATTTTGCCGTTGAAGCTTCAGGCAATAAACAGGCAATGGAAAAAGCTTACGAGGCGATAAGAAATAACGGCTTATTGGTCATTGCCGGTAATCTTAAAAAGGGGGAAACTATTGCCATTGATCCGTTCGGTCTTATCTGTCAGAAAAAAATCATCGGCAGCTGGGGAGGTGAATCGGATCCTGACAGGGATATTTCTTTTTATATCAAAAGCTTTTACGAAGGCCTCTTTCCTTTTGACCGGCTTTTAACGCGGAAATTTCAATTGACGGATGTTAATAAAGCATTAAAGATGCTTTCTGATAATCGAAGCCAGGGAAGAATGATCATTGATTTTACGACCTATAACAAATGATAAAATATTTGTTTCTCCCCATAGCAATATTTATAACGAGTGCCTTTGCGCATGTCCTTGTCTTTCGGATTCTCAAAAAATTTAAGATCGTCAGCTTCAAATCAACAACTGTTTTCCTCATTGGACTGATAATCAATATTTTTTGGTTAAAATTACCTTTACCGGCGGTTTTTCTCTATCTCCTTTTATCAGGCATATATATCATATTTTTAACCGGACCGATATTGGGTGATCCCAGTCCGTCATTTACAATCCTCACAAAACTTCGGAAAAAGAAGATGATGGACAAAAAAGAAATAATGGCCGGTTTTTCCGATTGGAATTTAGTAGGTAAAAGAATTGCCGGTTTAACCTCCGCGAAATTGATTGTCAAAAAAGGGCATAAGTATTTTGTCACCAAAAGGGGAAGGGAAATGGCCGCGATAGTCAATGGTTATCGGAATTTTCTTCACTGGAAGGCGGGAGGCTGATGAGGTTTTTTATGGATAAAGATATTGAGATATTTATTTGTTCGATTTTAGGTTTTGTATTATATATTGTCATCCAATTTCTGACACTCCGTTTCATAAAAGCGGAAAAAATCATTAAAGGGATCGTTAATATATACCTCTTTACCGGCTTTATCCAATTTTTAGCAGAGAGTGTATGGTTAGGAGTTGCACCGGCTTTTTATTCGTTTATATTGTATACACTGCTGGTGGCAAATTATATAATCGGAATATTTGGAGTCATAGAATCTTCCGTGAGAGTCAGGATACTCATGGAGATAAACAGTCGGGGAACAGGGGGAATAAAGGAAAAGGAAATAAATAAAAAATATAATAAAAAGATTATTTTGGAGAAAAGATTAAAACGGATGATTGCTTCAGGAGAGTTAAAACTTGAGAAAGGATATTACCGGCGGAACGGGCGTTTAACTTTTTACAATATTGCGGAGATGTTTTACCGGATTATCTGGTATCTATACCAATAAATTATGAGAACTCTGGTTACCGGCGGTGCCGGGTTTATCGGCAGCCACTTAGTGGATAGGCTTCTTAGGGATAATCATCAAGTGCTTGTATTGGACAATTTTTCCACCGGCAGATTGGACAATCTGAAACAGCATAAAGGAAATAGGCGGTTGGCGATAGAGAAGGTGGATATTGGAACTAATTTATCTAATTGGGCAAATTGGTTTAATAAAATTGACTGGGTATTCCATCTGGCTGCACAGGCTGATATCGTACCTTCAATAGTAAAACCTCTTGAATACCATCATTCCAATGTCGACGGGACAGTCAATGTTTTGGAAGCTTCAAGAAAATCGAAAGTAAAAAGATTTATTTATGCCGCTTCCTCTTCCTGCTATGGAATTCCCGATGTCTATCCCACGTCTGAGTGCGCGCCTTGTAAGCCGCAATACCCTTATGCTTTAAGCAAATATCTCGGTGAGCAATATGTTTTACATTGGGGACAAATCTATAAACTGCCGGTTGTCAGCCTTCGATTTTTCAATGTCTACGGACCAAGGTCAAGAACATCAGGAACTTATGGGGCGGTTTTTGGGATATTCTTAGCGCAAAAATTAGCAGGTAAACCCTTCACTATTGTGGGAGATGGCAGTCAAACGCGGGATTTTACTTACGTATCCGATGTCGTTTCCGCCATAATGGCGGCAGTTAAATCAAATGTTACGAATGAAATATTTAATGTAGGAAGCGGTCAGACCTACAGTATTAACAGCCTGGTAAAATTGTTGGGTGGAAAAATTACCTACATTCCCAAAAGGCCGGGTGAGCCTGACTGTACGCAGGCGGATATTAAAAAAATTAAAAAAACCCTCGGTTGGCAGCCGTATGTTTCTTTTGAAGAAGGGGTTAGAATGCTCCTTAAAAATATAGATTACTGGAAGCGTGCTCCGGTTTGGACGCCCCAAACCATAAAAAGGGCAACTAAAGAATGGTTTGATTATTTATGTTTAAAAGGAGAATGAAAATGAAAAAAAGAAAAGGACAAAAAGAAGCGTATCATGAAGGGACCGATTATCAATTTATCCCGTCTTTGATGCTTGGGCCGTGGACTTCGTATAGTTTACTCAATGACCCGATCCATATGTCTTTTGTCCTGGCGCGTTATAAATTTTGCGCCAGGATGCTTTCTGGGAAAAAATCTGTTTTGGAGATCGGTTGCGGAGACGCTCCGGGGACTTCGATCGTCGCGCAATTTACCGGCAAAGTCCTGGCGATAGATATTGAGGCCAGGTTGATTGATTCGGATAAACAGCGGCTTTCGCAAATAAAAAATATCGAGTTTAGGAATCTCGATATCTGCAAGGAGGTTCCCAAAGAAAAGTTTGACGGTATTTACTCAATCGATGTGATTGAGCATTTGGATAAACATCTTGATAAACAATTTTTTATCAATTCATGTAAATGTCTGAAAAAATCAGGAGTCTTTATTGTCGGGACACCAAATATTACCGCCAATAAATACGCTACGCACAGGAGCCGGGTACAGCATATTAACTTAAAAAGCTATGAAGGTTTGCGAAAGCAATTGTCCGCTTATTTCGAAAACGTTTTTATGTTTTCCATGAATGACGAAGTAGTGCACACGGGATACGGTCCAATGGCTCATTATTTATTCGGAATGGGGGTGGGGATGAAAAGGGGTTTATGAATAAAAAACTGCGCTTGAAGGTGCTGGAAATCATCTATAAAGCTGGCGAAGGACATATCCCGAGCGCTTTTTCCATCATCGAAATCCTCTCTGTTTTGTACGGTAAATTTCTCACTTTTGACAGCGGAAATCCCGATTGGAAGAAAAGAGACTATTTCATTTTAAGCAAGGGACACGGATGCGCGGCTTTGTACGTGATTCTGGAAAAATACGGGTTCATCCCTGCAAAGGAACTGGAGAAGAAAAGCAGGCATGACGGTATTTTGGGCGGCCACCCGGATGTGACGCGCGTGCCCGGCATTGAAGCTTCTACCGGCTCTTTAGGCCATGGGATCGTGACGGCGATGGGGATAGCTTTGGGATTAAAAATCAGAAAAAAGAAGAACAGGGTAATTACTTTAGTGGGAGATGGCGAATGCAATGAGGGGACTGTCTGGGAAACAGCCATGGTCGCGGCCAATTTAAAATTAGGGAACTTGTGCGTCATCGTTGATGAAAACGGTTCAACCAGCCAAATTCTGCCCCTGCCAAACTTAAGCGCGCGATGGGCGGCTTTTGGTTGGGAGGCCTACGATGTAGACGGCCACAATGAAGATGATATATATAAATTACTGCGAAAACTGAAATTTTCACCGGAGGGGAAACCTAAGGTGATAGTCGCCCATACCATCAAGGGTAAAGGGGTCAGTTTCATGGAGGGCCATGGCGTGTGGCATTCGAGAATACCGACGGCGGAAGAGTACGAGATCGCGAGGCGGGAATTATCATGATCAAAACAATGCGCCAGGAATTTGCCGATACGATGCTGGAGGTAGGTCGGAAAGATCCAAATCTTGTCGTCCTTATCGGCGACATCAGTCATTTTATCCTCCAGCCGTTTGCCCGCGCCTGTGGGGGAAGATTCTATAATATCGGCATTTGTGAGCCAACGATCGTCAATATGGCGGCCGGTCTTGCCAAAACCGGTTTTTTTCCCGTCGTCCATACGATCACTCCTTTTATCGTAGAACGTTCGTTTGAACAGATAAAAATCGATTTCGGATATCAAAAGCTGGGAGTGAATTTAATCACGGTCGGCAGCGCTTTTGATTACAGCTCCTTAGGCTGTACCCACCATTGCTATGATGATTTCGCGCTTTTGAAAAATATTGAAGGGATGCAGATAATTTATCCGGCCAGTCCCATGGAATTCAATTTATTGTTTAAACAAATTTACCGCAATGGTTTGCCGAAATATTTCCGTTTGCCGGCATATCAGCACGGGATTAAGTTAAGTAAAAAAGAAATCCGATTCGGAAAAGGTATTATAATACATAAAGGAAAAAATTTAACCATCGTGGCGGTAGGGCCGCAGCTGAAGACAGCGGTCGAGGCAATCAAGCCGCTTAAGGATATAGGGTTTGACGCGGAGGTAATATATCTCCATACCATAAAACCCTTGGATGAAAAGATGATCCTGGAGAGTCTGTCCAAAACGAAGCGGTGCTTGGTAATAGAGGAACACGGACTTTACGGTGGAGTTTTTGATGATATACTCCGGCTTTCGAAGGGATTATCCGACACCAGATACGCCTCGCTCAATATCGGCGACAAATTCATTCATGAATATGGTACCTATGACGATCATTGCCGGTCATTGGGGTTCACCGTATCCGGAATTATCCAAAAGGTCAAAAAGGATTTAATGAAATGAAACCGACAGTGATAATTTTATCAATCAGCAGCGATATCGGGTTTGATTTGGCCAAAAGATACCTCAAAGCCGGTTATAATGTCATCGGCACATACAGAAAGCATCGTAAAGATTTCAGCGATATAAATACCGGTGGCTCCTGTCAGATGTTCCAATGCGATGTTCACCGAAAAGGAAATGTAGAGAAATTTGTGAGAAAATTAACAGCCCGAAAAATCGTCTGGGAGACATTCATCTCCTGTGTCGGCGAACCGCGTCCTTTGACCGGTTTTTTCCAATCTGATTTTGACGATTGGAGCCGTTCCACGGCAATCAATTCAACAGATCAATTACGGGTATTGCATTTGCTCTATCCTTTAAGAAATAAAGAGAAAAAAGCCAAAGTCATATTTTTTGCCGGCGGCGGAGTCAATAAGCCGGTAGTCAACTTTTCTGCTTATACGATCGGGAAAATAATGCTGATAAAGATGTGTGAATATTTGGATGCGGAAAACGACGATCTTAATATCTTTATTATCGGTCCGGGTTGGACGAAGACTAAAAATCATCTCCTGATCCTGAAAGATCCGCATATCTCACCGGAAAAGTACAGGGAGACAATGCATTTTCTCCAATATGGAAAGGGGACAAGTACGCGGTATATCTATGAGTGTATCCGCTGGTTATGTTCAAAGGGAAGAGAGGTGGCCGGCGGAAGAAATTTTTCATTAGCTTATGATCCGTTGAAACCCGGTCAGCGAATTCATCTGGCCCAAGCGCTGCAGAAAGATAAAAATATGTATAAACTGAGAAGATCCGAAAGCGGCTTCAAGATATGAAAACAAAAAAAGCGACACCCTTCCGCTTCACAGTGGTCATACCCGCGTATAATGAGGAAAAAAATATTACCGCCGCAATCGGCAATGTTGTCCGCGTCGCGGAAAGTTTTACCAAAGACTATGAAATTCTCGTCTACGATGACGGAAGCAGCGATGCGACATCTTCTGTAGCTGGGAAGCTTGCCGGCAGAAATAAAAGAATCCGCGTCATCCGCTGTAAAAATAATTTAGGACTGGGACATTCTCTTCGTGAAGCGATAAAACAGTCAAAAAAAGATTATTTGACGGTCTTCCCGGGTGATAATGATATGTCGAGCCAATCACTTCGAAGTATTCTTACCCTCGCCCGGAATTTCGATCTGGTTTTTTCATACCCAAAAGATTCAAAAAGAAGATCTTTTATCCGGCGCCTCACTTCGAGTTGTTACGTAACGATCATGAACATGCTTTTCGGCTTGAAGCTGAAATATTATACCGGCCCCTGGGTAAGTAAAGTGTCTCTCCTTCGTACGATACCGATCCGGTCGGACGGATTTTCGGTCTACGCGGAAGTAAAAATACGCTTGATAAGAAAAGGCTGCCGGTATAAGGAAATTCCTTTTGAACACGTCGGAAGGAAATTCGGCCGGTCTAAGGCCTTTCGCTTTCGAAATATCGTCCAAGTATTCTATACCATAGCGGTCTTATTTAAGAGCTGATTTTTTATGAAAAAGAGGACAATAATATTCATCGCGATTCTTATCCTGGGTTTTCTCCTGCGGCTTTATCTGTCGACACTTGCTCATAAAGAGCTTCTTTGGGATATGCAGTCTTATGCCAATCTCGCCAAAGAAATTTATCAGGGACACTGGGCCGTGGACTGCTGTTCGAAAAATGCCGGATATTCTTTATTTATCGTATCCATATATCGCCTGTTTGGTTTTGAAAACCTCGACGCGGTCAGAATGGCCAATATTATTTTTGATCTTTTGACCGCTGTTTTTATCTTCAAAATCGTCCTTTCCCGATGGGGTAAAAAGAGCGCCTGGTTATCGTTTGTCCTTTACGTTTTCAATCCGCTTACCTCCTCATATACAGGCCTTATCTTAGCGGAAAATATTACTCTTTTTTTTGTATCATTAGTGGCACTCCTTATGACAAAAAAGGGCTTTTTAAATAATCCGCGATACTGGTTCTGCTTCGGGTTTATATTGGGAATTCTTGTTTTACTGCGCTACTCTTTGTTTAGTTTTTGTTTAAGCTTAATAATTTTGTTCGCTGTTTTGGTGATCCGGAAAAGAGCTTTTGTTTTTTTCATTCTAGCCTCTGCCGGGTTTTTACTGGCCTCGTTTTACAGCCTGGTGGGCAATTGGCGGCAATATAAACTGATATCAATTACTCCGCCGTATAATCCCGGCATCATCGCCTTTTATATGAATTTCTATCAGACAAAACGCTATCCTGAATTGATAACCCAGTTTCCCGCGATAGATAAAGATTTTTACCGAATAAGCTTGGAATATTACACGACTTATTACACGTGGATTCCCAACTTAAAAGAAAAATATAAAAACTTGTTTTGGCAAAAAATCCGGACTGACTGGCCGACATTCTTACAAAATTCCGTGAGGAATAAATTTTATATCTGGGATAAGGATCACCTTTCTGCCTATACCGATCCATACTACCCCCAAGACCGGTGGTTTGTCCGCTCATACAACCTGTTCCTGTTTTTATTATTCGGCGTTGGCGTGGTTGATACCATTATAAAGAAAAAAAGACTCATCTTTTTAGATCCGCTTATTTTATTTACCCTCTTATTGTTTCTCTATATCACCGCAGCGGTCACCCTTGTTTCCAACGAGAGCCGGCATTCTCTTCTTTTTTATGCCCTTATCTTCATCTGGGCCGGATACGGTTGTTGTGTCATTCTGAAGCTACGAAGTAGCTGAAGAATCCCGTACGGGATCCTTCAGCGCCAATTGGCGCTTCAGGATGACGTTTTCGCCGGATGTGCGAAGCTAGTACAAACCTGGTGTGGAGAGGACATTTATAGTAAAAACCTTCGATTATACTTGACAGTTATAATAGATTATTCTAAACTATAGTATATGGAAGCTACAGTTTTAGAAAAACTAATAACCGACTGGAATCCTCATTTTGAGGATGTTAATCGTGGTGCTTGGAAGGGGACTATACCTCGCGAGAAGTATCTGAAAACACTTAAAGAGCTTATAAATATACGCCATACGGTAGTACTGTCAGGTGTCCGGCGCGCCGGAAAATCAGTCCTTATGCAGCAGTTGGCCGGCTGGTTGATAGAAAAGCAAAAGGTTCCGCCCCAAAATGTTGTTTATCTATTTTTGGAAGACATACAAGTGAGTCAATATCTTAAATTTGGAGCCGACCTTCTGGAGTCACTTTATACCTATTATCTTGAACGCTATAACCCTCAAGGCAGGGTGTATCTGTTCTTAGATGAAATACAAGGCGTTAAGGACTTTAACCGCTGGATAGGCAGCCGGTATGAGCGAAAGGAAAATATAAAGTTTCTTATTTCCGGATCCCGGAGATCCCTGGTAGAAGCGGAAAGCGCCACGGTGCTGACTGGCCGGAATGTTCAAATAGACGTGTATCCCTTTAACTTTTATGAATATCTGCTAGTCCATAATGTAGAAGTGAGGGGAGAGGCAACAGCACAATCTATATGGGACTTAAATTCCAGCCGTCAAATACCCATTCTTCACCACCTTGGTAATTACTTATATGAGGGGGGGTATCCGGAGATAATTCTTGCCAAAAGCGAAACGGAAAAAAGAGCAATAGCCTCCGGGTATTACAGAGACAGCGTTACCCGTGACGTATTGATACCTAACAATCTTCGAAACGCAAGGGATGTTGAAGTGTTGGGGTTGCAGATACTTTCTGATTTTACCAAAACCCACACCTTAAGCAGTTTAAGTAAACCGAATAAATTATCGGTTGATACAGTTAAAAATTATCTGGAATATTTTACTAAAGCCTATTTGTTTTTTGAAAGTACCTATTTTTCCTATAGTACCCGCGAAACACAGGATATTCAAAAGCCCAGAAAAATTTATGTCGTTGATAATGGATTACGGAACTTTAACACTGCGCAACTTAGACCGGATATAGGACAGTGTGCTGAAAACGTAACTTTTATGGAGCTTAAAAAGAACAATGCGGCGATATCTTACTGGAAGGGAAAGCGGGAAGTAGATTTTGCGGTTCTTAATCCCGGCCTGTCTCTTTATAATGTTTCCTATACCGATCAACCGCATGATAGGGAAATAGAAGGTCTGCTTGAAGGTTTAAAAGAATTCAAATTAGACGGGGGAGTGATACTTACCAAAAATTACTTCACGAAGAAAAAAGTTGAGGGAAAAACTATAGAGTTTATACCTCTGTGGGTGTGGCTGATATTAAACGGCAGGATATTTTTCAAGGAAACAAGCTGATTACCCAAGCGGGCTTAAGAAGAAAACAGAGCCTCGGCGCGCATTTATCTTGTACAACTGTTGACAACTCTTCACGGATTAATTAAACTTACACTGTATGACTATTTTGAATAGCGCCGATTTCAGAAATAATTTAGCTGATGTCTTGAAAACTTTAGTCAGTAAGAAAGAGCCTGTGATGATTGGCCGCTTCGGGCAACCCCAGGCGGTCATGATGGATATTTATACCTATAATTGGCAGCAGCAGGTGATGAAGATGCTTCGAAAGATCAATAAACTGACATCTTCCGAAATCGAAACGTTAAATATCCTTCTGGATGATAAGGCAAGAAACGCGCTTTTTTCCGGCTTGGAAGAGATGAAGCGGGGAGAGGTGATCAGTTTAAGCGATTTTCTTTCCGACAAGAATGTATAAGATATTTCTTACAATAACCGCAATTATGGTCGGTCCCCGGGAGAATTTCTATAAAATACTCAAGCAAAAGTTCAGCTGATCCCTTGACACCCCTTCTCCTTTCCCCTAATAATTAAATCAATGAGTAAACAAAAAGGTGAGATAGGTTTGACGATGGCTTTCTTCCTCATCGTTGCCTCTTTAGTGACTACGGTTGCGGTCAATACAATAAGCAGCTTCAATCCCCAGAAAAGAGCCGCAGGATTATATGCCACACCTTTGCTCAATGTGGCTAAACCTTCTCCTTCCTCAGCCTACACCTGCAGTCAACTGTGTTTAAATACTTATCGTACTGCCTGTGTCAGCATAGGTACGGATAAAGACGGAACAAACGGGAAATTCTGGAATAAGGAAAATATCGGTTCCAAAAGAGAACCTGAATACCAGTGTATAGAAAATTCCGGTGACTGCAATACCAGTATCATCTGGTTATCTAACGGCGTCACCTGCAGTTCCGGAGGGGTAAGTGACAGAGCCCAATGGACTATGTGTAGGTGTCAACTTCCTATTGTGACTTCTACTCCAGTACCAACCAAGACGCCTACTCCCACAGGCAGTAATACCGGCATGAATCCTTCCCAATGGGTAGACATCGATGCGGCAATAATGCTGAAGGAAGTCAAAACAAGACTGGCCACTCAATCAGCTTCTCTTCAACTGTCTATTGCCGGTACGGAGAAGACACAGAAACTCAATGCAGTCAATGAACTACAGTCACTCTATAACTCCATGGATGCAGATGGCAATGGTAAAATCTCTTACAAAGAATTCAATGCTCAGACATTAGCCATCTCCCAAAGAGAATACTTATTAAATCATTCCAAAAGAGCAGGTTACGCGGATGGTCTTTATAACTCCAACTGGCAGAAAGTCACAACTGTAACAGCAACCACCACCAATAACCTCTATGTCATCGTTGAAGCAGGCATCTGGGATAAAGTCCTTACCTCTCTTCTTCAATACAAAGCAGATGTTGAATCCTGTGACGGTTACAAAGTCTACATCTATTACTGCAACAACTGTACCAAAGAAAACATCAAAGACTACCTTCTCAAGGCCACAGGCACTGCCGGAGCTATGTTTGTAGGGACTTTACCGAGTGCGTGGTATGAAACACAAAGGTTTGATAATTTCCTCGTAGATCTTTATTTCATGGACCTTGACGGCAGTTGGACTGGAGGGACTGGAAATACTGACTCGCCCTACACCGGTCATTCCGAAAACGTCCAACCCGAGATATTCATTGGCCGTTTAGTTCCTCCTGAAAGCGACCGGAAAGTAGAACTTCTCAATCATTATTTTTATAAAAACCATAGTTATCGGACTGGCTTAAAATTCCTTCCCCATAAAGGTCTTGTTTATGTTGATGACGATTTTGTGGATGGCAATGCGGATAATATTAACAGTTATATGGGTTGGGTTTACAGTAGTAGGGAAAATATTAAAGATAAAGCGATGACTAACGCTTCAGATTACAGAAGCAGATGGAATATGAATTATGAATTTATTAACGTATATGTACATGGTAATCCCACCGGTCATACTTTTAAAATTCCGAATGATCAGTGGGATGGAGGTATTGGTTCTTCCCAAGTTAGAGATAACAAACCACATACCAACTTTTATATCTTAGATTCCTGTTCTGTTGCCAGGTATAATTGGAGCGATTATATTGTCGGTTGGTACGTCTTCAATGAAGGGGATTATGGATTGGTAGCATTAGGTTCTACTAAAACAGGATCAATGAACGAATGGTGGGCTTTCTATAATCCCCTGGTAACAAACGACTTTGGGACTGCTTTCAAGAACTGGTTTAGGGTTATTGCCAGTTATAACGCTGATGCCTATTATGGAGAAACTCTCATCGGTGATCCTACCCTCAAAACCACTGTTTCCTGTATACCTCCTTCAACTGGTTGTGAGAGTTGTTCCGGATATAACACCTGTAATGTGGGTTACTGCGGTAAAGCAGGAACAGTTGGAGCCAAAGTGAAATATCCATATGGCAGCCAAAATAAATGTGACAGTGTGACAAATAACAGCCTTTTATGCAGCGGGACTACCAATCGCGGTCAATGGTACGGTTGCGGATCTGCTTCCGGTCCGGCCAAAGCGGCAAATGACGGTGAGATTGTAGATAACCTTTGTTGTCTGAAATCCCTTTCCAAATGGAATACACCTGATACAAGCAATGGAGGTCTTTTAACTCCTAATCAGCATAATTTTGAATGCGGGAAAGATTGGTATGGAGGAGTTATGTCATCTGAAGAAAAATTATCAGGAAGTTATTCCTTAAAATTTATTAAAGAAAGCAATTGGTGGGGAGAAGATCCAAATGTACAAATCTATGCGCAACCTTCAAACGGTCAAACCACGGCTAAATTTACCTATAATTATTTCGTCAAAGATATTTCAGGACCACTTGTTTTAAGTGCTAATATTATTTTTCGCAATGCCAATAACAATTTACTTAAAGAAAACACTGTTGATCTTGACCTTTCAAAGCCCAATTCCTGGC
>CAYGXQ010000019.1:0-27461 GCA_964354025.1 uncultured Gammaproteobacteria bacterium
AAGCGCAACTTAAACTGTTTTGATACCCCGTCTGCTTGCAGCGGGGTAGTTCATTTTTCTGAAAGATCTGCTTTTTATTTTAAGTCTGAATTCATAGTCTGATAAACCCGTTCGGATACCGGATCTTCTATTAGTCATATTCATTCTTCTTTTTTTTCTAAAAAAAGGTATAGCAGACAGTTCAACCTTAAAAGTATGTTTTATCGGTCCAAAATCAATTCCCTGAAGTTGTGCAGTTTCTTTTGTAAGAGTAAATTGTCCAGCCTGTAAAGAAATAAGATCAGTACCATCATCCATTTTTTCCATCACCAATCTCCAACCCTCATATAAATTGTCCGATCCATCGATTTTACTCATCTCAAAATCCCAACCGATAAATCGTTGTATAGCGGATTGAGAAGTTATTTCCATTGCTTCTCTTTCCTTCCATAACTCATGTAGGATATCAAGAATAAATTGCGGGTTGAAATCGTCTTCTAGTGAAACAAGAGTCATGTCTAAATCCATTCCTCCTTTTTTTCCCAGTTTATTCTTCAGATAAGCATCCCATGGTTTTGGTTTATCATAATTGTTTGTAAATGTAGCAAAACCTTTTCCAAGAACTTTATAGACTTCATCAAATGCACATCCTAAAGCTACAGAACCGCAGACTTCAGCAAAATGCGGTTGATATTCTCCACAATCTATATCCGATTCCACAAATCCTTGATCGCGTATATTCCGGGTTACCATGACATGTTCCCGATACTAGAGATAATATAAAGTAGATAGTGTCAGGTCAGGACTTTCATCAATATATTTTTGAAAATTCTGGTAAAACTTTCCAGCCGCTTTATATAAAAGTAATTCCATTTGGCGATATAGCATTTGTGAAGCTTCATCTTTAGGAAATATTTTTTCAAGAAAAGGTCTCATTTCCCATAGGACTTCTCCTTCCGAATTAATTGGTTCAGGAAAAGTAGCAAATCTTTCAGGACGATCAAAAAATGGAACAACCTGATCATTATTACGAAGGAGTCTAGTTTTAGGAAAATATATTGGTTCTAAATAATCAAGTAGATCATGAGGAAGACCTTCCGTCCTTATTCTACGATCATGAAGTGGATATGCAGGACAACCCCTATTCATCATAATTGCTTGAATATTTGAAGGTAATTCTTTTTGAGATACTGACATGTTCTTATTCCTCAAGGCAGAAACCATTTTTTTTATGGGTGATTATGTGATAAGAAAAAGCGATTTCAGTAAGTTTTATTCTTAATCGTGAGATTGTTTTATCAATAGCCCATCCCGAATATTGATCATCTGCTTGTTTTGGCCAGATTGCGTCAGCTATGGCATCTCTTGTCACTATTTTTCCCTTTTGCCGGAAAAGAAGAAGCAAAATCCGGTATTCGGGACCGGATAATTTCTTTGATAAATCCAAATCCGCAAAAATAAGTTTTTGCCTTTTTTTATCAAAACGGAGCTCTTTTACTGAATTTTTATTCAAAATAACCTTTAAAAAAAGAAGGGGTATCTGATGCTTTTTATCCCAAAAATTAGCCTCAACAAGCTCCTTTGCGATATCCGTAGAATTTGAGGAGACTGAACCGGTGGTCAGTTTTTCCCTGATTGATATCTTTTCTATTTCTCCTAACTGTCCAAAGTCATTTTTGGCTTTTAGAAGAAGTGTCGGTTCTTTACCCAAGTCAGTTGTTTTCCCCTTTTTAGCAAATAGTCTTAGAGATTCCTTTATCAGGACCGGGTCGTGTCCGCAGTACTTAAAAATATTGTTGACTGCGTTGTCTGATAAGACCAGATTCCATTTCTCAGAATAATAATTTAAAAAATATCGGCACTCTTTTCTATCCGGAAGAGAGATATAAATAATATTTTGCAAAAGACCTGACTGGGTAACGCAGGATTCCAATATATCTCTTTTATTGACATTGATATGGGTATGGATTCTTTCCCTGTTGCTTTCGACAATATATTCTAAGGCGGAAAACATCTCTTTGAGAAATCTCTCATCAAGATCATCAATCGCGTCAATCACAAAGGTAATCTCAAGCCCATCATTGACGGCTTTTTGGCAGATTTTGGTGATTTTTCGAAGCAGAGAAACTGAAGAAATATAAACTGGATCTAAATTAGATTTTTGTAAATTTAAAGAATTAGTGAGATTTTGAATTATATCTGTTAGAAAAACTGATAAGTCGCTTTTGTCAAAAAGATAGGCATCTATTTTGACAAAAATAAATCTTTGATAATATTTCCTAAAATTTTCCTTTAATAATTTTTTATCGGTTATGATTCTTGATAAAAGAACCGACTTACCATGTCCGGGAAACCAACGGACAAAAGCTGACTCACCCCGCTTGATCGGATCAAGTAATTTTTGAGCAAGTTGTTTAAGGTATAGATCGGAAGAAGGCTCTTTTTGCATAAATCAAAATAATGTCAGAATTATACTTTTTATTGTCAGAATGTCAAATTTTCTGACAGGTTGGGTCAAGCAGATAAAGACATCAAAATATAAACTATAAGACAATTTTTCTGCTTGAACATTCGCGTTTAAGACAGGGAAAGGTTCTTTAATATCGAAAAAGTAACAGGAAGCTTCAGGTTGATTATTTATTCCAAAGTCATCCTGAACTTGTTTCAGGATCTTTTTTGTCGATCTGAAACTTCCTGTTACAAAAGGTCGATAGAGTAAAGAGCCATATACCCTCATTACTCAAATGCAATTCGACCAATAGTCTATTGTTGTCAGAAGAACAAAAAAAACGAAAGGATGAAAAAATGAACGCGCAAGGGATCTTCCGTTACGTTTCTGTGTCAATCGTGGTTTCCGTTCTTGTCGGCCTACTCGGTATTACAGCACCAGTTTCGGCTCAAGGCCCGAGTTGTGACAGGAATGGGGATGGTTACTCTGATTTCTTTGATCTTGTCGCTTTCGCCTCAAAAATCAGAGAGATTACCGGTGAAGACGCGCGGATTTATCAGCGTGTCATGGCGCAGTTTAAGGTGGACTGTAAGATCGACGGAAAAAAACGGCCCATCGTTCAAGCTTCAGATTTGAAACAAGCCATTGCCGCAAAAGTCGGAATCGCAGTCAATCAGATTACCCTACAGAATGAGACAGGTGTGTATGTTGGCGGAGCGGTTCTAACGCTTCCATTGCCTGTCCAGGGTGGGGAAATCATCAGAAGCGCTTTGGCGATGGGCTCTGAGTACCTTTGTACTGCAGCAGTACTCTCCGGACCTCAAGTGATTTATGCCTGGGCAGTTTTCTCAGATGTCCCAGGAATAAGGATGAGCACTGATGCGGGCAGCATCATTGGTCGCTACTTCTACTTTCTGACTAACACTGGCAAACAGGAATTAGCGGTCATTGACGATCTAACAGTCAATCCGCAAGTTCGTGCTCAAGCCAAAGAACTCTACAAAGTCGGCTATGGCAGCCAAGCTCACTGCGTTGCCAAAGCTCAAGAAGGAGTTGCATCTGCTCAAGCAACTATGCCGGCACCCAGACCGACGGCGGAACCGTACACAATCGCTGTCGTTGATGATAGCTCCTCTGATCGTGAAGTGTTTTCTCGTACGATCATGAGGCAATTTGGTGGAAGTCTCATTACGCCTTTCTCATCATGTGAGGAATTGATGGTAGCCTTACAAGCAGGCAAACGATTTAAGCTTTACACTGTAGACAACAACATGGGGCCGACTCACATGAAGGGATTCGAGTGTGTCGCACGAATCCTGGCGTTACATCCAGGCGCTGTTGTAATGGGGCTTACAAGTGACAATGTTGAGAAACAATTCACTGATGCCGGCGCTAAGGGATTTATTGGCAAAGATGTAGGCCCAGGAGCCTTTCTTCGTATGGTGGAGCAACTATTGAAATTACCATAGAAGCTTTCGACAATGTTGAATTGCATTTACCCGCGTGGAAGGTAACTATTTCCAAATCTCGACAGGACGTTTTGCGTTCTGTTTCAATATTTTGTCATCATGACAGAGGTTTGGGGATATTTCCGCGCGGGGTTTTTTTATTGAAGATTAAAAAGTAGAACAAATTCGCCTTTGGGATTTTGGAAGTAATCTAAAGCCTCTGAAATTTTTCCTCTCCAAACTTCTTCATGAATCTTGGTCAGTTCCCGGCAAAGGACGATTTCGATATCGCCAAAGATATTTTTTAAATCTTCTAAACTTTCTTTTAATCTATGCGGGCTTTCAAAAGCAATTATTATATGTGATTGTTTGTCCGGCCGGACAGCTGATAACATATCATTTAGCAATTTTTGGCGTTTGTTTGTGTTTGCCGGCAGATAGCCGATAAAACGGAAATCATTGGGAGGAAGTCCGGATAAAGTCAAAGCCGTAATTACCGATGAAGGACCGGGGATAGAAGTAACTTTAATGTTTTGCTTTAGACATTCTTCAACCAATTTATAGCCGGGATCGGAGATGAGAGGAGTGCCGCTGTCGGAAACCAAAGCGACATCTTTCCCGCTTTGTAAAAGATTGATAATCTCCGGAATTCTTTTTAACTCAATCTCGTCATAAAAGGAAATAAGTTGTGGCTTATTCCGGTTCCTCCACCTCGGAGGAGTCATGGCTTCTGCTTCGCTCCAGCCTGCCACCATCCGAGGTGTCTTATCTTGTATGAAATTTTGGAGTGATTTTAATAATTGTCCCGTCTTCCTCGTGTCTTCACAGGCAATATAATCAACGGAAAATAAGGTTTTGATTGCCCGGAGAGTGATATCTTCGAGATTGCCGATCGGGGTAGCTACCAGATATAATGTTCCCATAAGGGGATTATACATCATTGATGATGACTGTCATTGCGAGGAGCGAAGCGACGAAGCAATCCCCAACGAGATTGCCACGCTCTCCCGACTGAGTCGGGATCGCTCGCAATGACATTTAAGCCGGTCGGGATGACATGTTCTTTACATTTATTAAAAAGTATGATAATTTCATACTATTATGGCCAGGAATAAAAAAGGCTATTTAGCCCTTATTCGCCATGGTGAGTCTCAGTGGAATGAAAAAGGTTTATGGACCGGTTGGACTGATATACCATTAACTGCAAAAGGCCGGGAAGAAGCAAAATCAGCCGCCGTAGTTTTAATTGACGTTAAATTTGATTTGGCCATTACTTCAGATTTAGTCAGAGCCTCGGAAACCCTGGAAATAATCAAGAGAGAATTAAAAGTTCTACAACTTCCAACCATCAAACATAAAGCGTATAAAGAGCGCCATTACGGTATTTTTACTGGTAAAAACAAGTGGGAAATCAAAAAAGAAGTCGGCGAGGATAAATTCCAAAAATTAAGACGCGGCTGGAACGAACCGATACCGGAAGGTGAAACGCTTGAAGATGTCTATAACCGGGTTGTGCCTCATTTTAAGGAACACATTATGCCGAAGGTTATCCAAGGCTCAAATGTGATGATTGTTGCCCATGGAAATACCCACCGGGCCATCATCAAACACCTGGAAGGTATTTCCCATGAAAAAATTGAGGCAGTGGAACTGGTGACCGGTGAAGTAGTACTTTACTGCTTTAGCAAACAGGGTAAAATTTTATTAAAAGAGAAGAGATCTGTTAATAAAAGTGAAAAATAAGGAGGAAAATTATGAAAACAAAAAAAATCAGAGTCGGCATCAACGGTTTCGGACGGATAGGCAGAAACGCCACCAGAATTATTTTGGGACGGCCTGATCTGGAAATTGCCGCCATAAATAGCCGGGCTGAAGTTTCTTCACATGCTTACCTTTTGAAATATGATTCTTCTTATGGAATACTTGATCATGATGTCAAAGTCTCAAACAGTGATTTGTCAGTGGATGGAAAAAAAGTGGCCGTCTTTAACGTTGATGACCCGGAAATAATTCCCTGGGAAAAGGCAAATGTCGACATCGTTATCGACGCAACAGGCAAGTTTCGTACTACTCCGGATGCCATAAAACACGTCAGAGGCACCGTCAAGTTCGCAATAATTTCCGCTCCGGCCAAAGACGACACCAAAACGCTGGTTATGGGCGTTAACCATCAAATGTTTAATCCGAAAACGGACAAAGTCATTTCCAATTCGTCATGCACCACGAATTGTCTATCGACGACTTTGAAAGTCCTCCGTGACAATTTTGAGGTAAAAAAAGGTTTTATGACGACGGTTCATGCCGTGACCGATTCCCAAAACCTTTTGGACAATTCCCATAAGAAAGAGGCCAGGCTGCGTCGTGCTTCTTTTGCCTCAATGATACCTTCATCAACCGGATCGGCAAAAGATATCGGTAAATTATATCCGGACCTGAAAGGCAAAATTTTCTGTCAGGGAATCAGAATACCTTTATTGACTGTTTCTATCATAAATTTGACCGTTGAGGTAAAAAAGGAAACCTGCGCCGAGGAAGTAAATAAAGTCTACCGACTGGCTGCCAACAAAGGCCTGAAAGGGATATTAGACGTAGCCGCCGACGAGTTGGTTTCCAAAGATTATACCGGCAATCCTTTTTCATCCGTTGTTGATCCGTACCTGACGCAGGTTGCGGAAGGCAATCTGGTAAACGTTTACGCGTGGTATGATAATGAATGGGGGTATACAAACCGGTTAATAGATATGGTGGAATATATAGGTAAAAGAGCAAATATTATTTAGTCTCTGTCATTGCGAGGGATGCACCAGACGGTGCGTCCCGTGGCAATCTCCCTGCCTTGCCGGCAGGCAGGTCGGACGGGATTGCTTCTCCCGATTTACATCGGGATCGCAATGACAATTGAAATGATAAAGTATGAGGAAAAAAACGATTCGGGATATTAAAGAAATATCGGGACAAACTGTTTTTTTGACCGTTGATTTCAATATTTCTTTAAAAGAAGGCAAGGTGACCAATGATACCAGAATTGTGGAGGCTATCCCGACAATCAAATACCTTTTGGGTAAAAAGGTAAAAATCGTTCTGGCATCACATCTTGGCCGGCCGAAAGGAATTGACCCTAAATTTTCTTTAAAGCCGGTGGCCGAAAGGGTAGAACTTTTAACTGGTAAAAAAGTCAATTTGATCGAAAAGTATTGGGAAAAGGAAGCAGTTGACAAAGTAAGGAATCTCCCTTCTGACCAGTTAATACTTCTTGATAATATCAGATTTCATGAGGGAGAAAAGAAGAATGATCCTGCCTTTGCCAGACATCTGGCTTCGATGGCTGATCTCTTCGTCAATGATGCTTTTGGTTCTTCTCATCGGACTCATGCTTCAATCGTCGGGATCACCGAATATCTCAAAGGTTATGCCGGACTACTTATGGAAAAGGAAATCAATATGATTTCTGATGCCCTGGAAAAACCCAAAAGACCATTTTTAGTGATAATCGGCGGAGCCAAAACACCGGAAAAGATTTCCGTTATCGAAAGAATTTTGGACATTGCCGATACGGTCGCCCTTGGCGGGGCTATAGCCAATACTTTTCTGGCTGCCTGGGGATTTGGAATGGGTCAGTCAACAGTTGACTATGAGATGGTTGAGATGGCCAGAGTTGTTTTTTGGAAGACAACCCGTCAACATTCGGCTTTGATGCTTCCCTTGGACGTGGTTATTTCAGATAATAACCGACAGACAAAACCGAAAACCGTTGATTATAATCAGGTTCCGCCGAACGTAGCGATTTTTGATATCGGATCTAAAACTCAAAATCATCTCAAGGATCTGATTAAAAATGCCGGAACAATCATCTGGAACGGGCCGATGGGTCTTTATGAAGATCCGCGTTTCGCTAAGGGGACGGATAATCTGCTTGAATACATTTCAAATTGTAAAGCGACAACAATCGTCGGCGGTGGTGATACATTAACCAGCATCAAGACCAAATCTTATCTGAAAAAAATTACCCACATTTCAACGGGCGGAAGCGCCATGTTGGAATTTATGAAAATGGGCACTCTACCGGGGATTGAGGTTTTGGAAAACGCTTGATTGTCTTTGCGACGAAGCAATCCGGTGATACTACAGTATTTCCAACGGGATCGCCACGTCCTGAGCTTGTCGAACGGACTCGCGATGACAATGGAATCAATTTTTATACCTCCGGAAAACACCAACGACTTTTCCCTGAATCTTGACGTGGGAAGCGTAAATAGGAGACATGGCCGCGTTTGCCGGCATAAGTTTAATCCTGTCTTTTTCAAAAAAGATTCTTTTCAGCGTTGCGAAACCATTCGGCAATATTGCCACAACAATATCTCCGCTTTGAGCTTCCTGCTGGTGTTGGATAATGACATAATCACCGTCTAAAATCCCGTCTTCAATCATGGATGTGCCTTTAACTTGAAGGACAAAACCGGGTTTTTTGTTGGTGATGACGTTGGCCGGGACAGAAACATAACAATTGGGATCGGTATGAGGTTCCAATGGGCTACCGGCGGCAATAAAACCAAGAACCGGCAGTTCCAAAGCCGATTCATCTTCCGGTGCATGAACTTTTTCATTGATCAACTCTATCCCTCTTTCGAAACCGACGGTTTTTTTAATGTAGCCTTTTTGGACCAGCCTTGCAAGATTTTCGTGGATGGTAGAGACGGCATTTACACCAAGCCCTTCGGCGATTTCCTGCAAAATCGGGGCATAACCGTGCCTTTGAATATATTGTGAGATGAATTCCAGCGTTCTTCTTTCTCTAGTATAAAGTACAGGGGTCATAACAAAATCCGATTCATGTCATTGCGAGGCTACGAAGTAGCCGTGGCAATCTCGGACGGGATTGCTTCTCCGCCAGATGGCGGATCGCAATGACAATCCAAATCAATATTTATTACATAACTACTGTATATTGTCTATTTTCAAATTAATAGAAATATATCCGAATGTCAAGACAGTCATTCTATGATAAAATAGATCATCCCTATGAATTTCAATCTTATATCACCATTTCAACCAACCGGTGACCAACCGCAAGCAATTGAAAAATTGCAAGAAGGATTAAAAAACGGTGTAAAAAACCAAGTTTTATTGGGTGTGACCGGCAGTGGAAAAACATTTACCCTGGCCAATGTTATCCAAAAAATCCAAAAACCGACTTTAGTCATTTCGCATAACAAAACTTTAGCTGCCCAACTTTATCAGGAATTCAGGGATTTTTTCCCAAATAATGCTGTTTCTTATTTTGTTTCTTATTACGACTATTATCAACCGGAAGCCTATATCCCCAAAACAGACACATACATTGAAAAAGAAACGGCAATTAATGACGAGCTCGACAAGTTAAGGTTAGCTGCTACAGCAAACCTGCTAACCCGAAAAGACACCATCATCGTTGCCTCCGTTTCCTGCATTTACAATATCGGTTCTCCAAAAGCATACGGAAAATTTGTCCTGGAAATTGCAAAAGGGGCGAGGATTTCCCGGGAATCGGTTATCAAACGGCTGGTTGATCTTCAATACTCAAATAATCCGCTGGACTTTCGAAGAGGCACCTTCCGAATAAGAGGGGAAACAATTGATTTATATCCGGCTTATGAAGATATCGGGATAAGGTTAACTTTTGACGGTGAAAGGATAATCTCTATCAACAAGATTGATCCGCTTGAAGCTAAAATAGTGGAAAAGCTTAACCGGGCAGTCATTTATCCGGCTAAACATTATATGACTGATCCGAAAAGGTTTGAAAAAGTTTTTCAAGATATCCGTAAGGACCTTCAGATACAAAAAAATAAATTAACTTCAGACGGAAAGGAATTTGAAGCAAGACGGTTGAACCAGAAAGTGAATTATGATTTGGAAATGATCCAGGAAATCGGATACGTAAACGGGATTGAAAATTATTCACGCTATTTTGACGGCCGCCGGCCCGGTGACCCTCCCTATACTCTTTTTGATTATTATCAAGAACCTTATGGGGATGATTGGCTCTTGATAATTGATGAATCGCACATGACTGTTCCACAAATCAGAGGAATGTATAATGGTGACTTCAGCCGGAAAAACACTTTGATTGACTTCGGTTTCCGGTTGCCATCGGCTTTGGATAACCGCCCTTTGACCTTCCGGGAATTTTTGAATAAAGTTCCGCAGACAATCTATGTTTCCGCCACTCCAAATGAATGGGAATTATCGTTAGCTAAAACATCTGTTGGTGATCATGTCATTGCGAGGACCCGCCAATTGGCGGGGACGCGTCAATCTCGGACGGGATTGCTTCTCCCTCGATCCGCCAACCGGCGGACTCGGGATCGCAATGACAATAATGGAATAGTTGAACAGCTGATCAGACCAACCGGAATTATTGATCCGGAAACTTTCGTCCGTCCGACGGAAGGACAAATTACGGATTTGGTCAAGGAGGCCGAAAAAAGGAAAGAAAAAGGGGAAAGAGTGTTGGTTACGACTATTACCAAAAGAATGGCTGAAGATTTATCCGAATTTTTGCAAAAAAATAAATCTCTTAAAGTCCATTATCTGCACTCGGATATCGAAACATTGGAAAGAAGCGATATTCTGGATGATTTAAGAAACGGAAAATATGATGTTTTGGTCGGGATCAACTTACTACGGGAAGGCCTTGACCTGCCTGAAGTTTCTCTGGTGGCTATTTTAGACGCTGACAAAGAAGGGTTCCTTCGAAGCACCACTTCCCTTATCCAGACTATGGGACGGGCGGCCAGACATACCAGCGGAACCGTCATCATGTATGCCGACAGGGAAACTGCTTCCATGAAAAAAGCCATCGATGAAATCAATAGAAGAAGAATTTATCAGCAGTCTTATAACAAGAAACATAAGATTACTCCAAAGCAAATTACCAAACCCGTCAGAGATAAACTGATCACCAGAGAAAAATCGGCGGATGATACTTCCGTTAATTTCCTAAACAATCAAAAAAGGATTGAATACAGGGAAATTTTGGCATATGATTATGACTCTTTAACTCCGGGAGATTTGGTAAAACTGATAAAAAAAATGGAAACAAACATGAGAAAAGCGGCCTGTGAACTTAATTTCGAGCTGGCTATAGAAATAAGGGATAAAATCAGGGAATTAAAGGAAAGAAAATCATGAAATCCGTCAGCGATAAAATCATCATAAAAGGTGTCCGGGTACACAACCTGAAGAATCTGGACATTGAACTGCCTAAAAATAAACTGATTGTTTTCACCGGACTTTCCGGTTCAGGAAAATCATCACTGGCCTTTGATACAATTTACGCGGAAGGACAGCGCCGCTATGTCGAAAGCTTGTCTTCTTATGCCCGCCAGTTTATCGGCATTATGGATAAACCGGATGTCGAATCAATCACCGGACTTTCTCCGGCAATTTCCATAGACCAGAAGACCACTTCCCATAATCCGCGTTCGACCGTCGGTACGATTACGGAAATATATGATTATTTAAGACTGCTGTTTGCCCGTGTTGGTCATCCTCATTGTCCAAGCTGTAACAGGGAAATCAGCCGTTTGTCATTTCCCCAAATTGTTGAAAGAATTTTCACTCTTTCCCAAACATTAATTACCCAAAACAGCCGAAAAAATTTGAAAGTAATGGTTTTGTCACCGGTGGTGCGTGACAGAAAAGGCGAATTCAGCCAGCTTTTTGCTAATCTAAGGAGTAAAGGGTATACCAGGGTCAGGATAGACAAACAGATGTTTTCGCTTGAAGAGGATTTGGTTTTGATAAAAACCAATAAGCATACCATAGAAGTGTGCGTCGACCGGCTGGTCATCGACCGGCAATCACTGAAAAAAGAAATAAACGTATTAAGGAAAAGGCTTTCCGATGCCGTCGAACAAAGCCTGAAACTTTCCGACGGTTTAGTAATTTTCTCCGTTATTGGCGATCCGTCGTTTACATATCCCGAGAAACCGGTTAAATTTGAAGATCATCTTTTCTCGGAAAAGTTTGCCTGTCCAAACTGTAATGTCTCCCTGCCGGAAATCGAACCCAGGATTTTTTCCTTTAACTCTCCTCACGGAGCCTGTCCGACTTGTACAGGACTGGGGATTTTACTCAAAATTGATCCTGCGATTGTTATCAACCCGAACCTGACAATTAACGAAGGCGGAATTTTACCTTTTGCCAAATTGATTTTAAACGATACCTGGTATGGAAGGATTGTCACGGCCGCTGTTAAAGAGATCGGTTTTGAAACAAACCGGCCTTTAAAAGAAATGACTGAAGGACAAAAAAAGGCCATCTTTTACGGAACCGGAGACAGTATTTATGAGGTTTCCGGAAAAAACCGTCACGGAACAATCGTCACTATCCATGAAACGTTTAACGGAATCATTCCGGAATTGGAAAAACGCTACCTCGAAACCGAATCCGATTACGTCAGAAAAGAAATCCAAAAATACCTCAAAGAAGAAATTTGCCCTGCCTGTTTGGGTAAACGGCTTAAAAAAGAAGCTCTTTCAATAATTCTTTCCGGCCTGACAATTGTTGATTTGACATCTTTATCAATAAAATCTTTATCAAATTGGATAAAGGAATTAAAACCAAAACTGTCTTTGCGGGAAAAAACGATTTCTGAACTGATTATCAGGGAAATCATAAACAGGCTTAATTTTCTCCTTTCAGTCGGGTTGGATTATTTGACTCTTGACCGAAGCGCCGCCTCGCTGGCTGGCGGAGAAGCCCAGCGGATCAGGCTGGCTTCCCAAATCGGTTCAGGTTTGTCCGGCGTCTTATACATCCTCGATGAACCATCAATTGGACTGCATCCGCGCGACAATCAACGGCTGATTGAAACTCTTAAAAACCTGCGCGATCTCGGCAATACCGTCATTGTCGTTGAACATGACAAGGAAATGATGGTCAACGCTGATCTTTTGGTGGACTTCGGTCCGGGTGCGGGTGAACACGGTGGAAAAATCATCGCTCAAGGCACATATGAAGAAATCTGCCGAAATCCAAATTCAAAAACCGGGGAATATCTTTCGGGTAAGAAGACAATAGCTAACCTTCAAAAGAAGATTACTGATTCTACCCACCAATTGATCATTTCCGGCTGCAGGGAAAATAACCTGAAAAACATTACAGCGGTTTTTCCTTTAAACAATTTCATCACTGTCACCGGTGTTTCCGGATCAGGTAAATCTTCATTGGTTGTCGATAGTCTTTATCCTGCAGTATCGGCCCATTTCAATCCGTATTTTCGTCAAAAAACCGGTAAATTCACCTCAATTTCCGGTTTGGAATATTTAAATCGGATAATCATTATTGACCAGTCTCCGATCGGCCGGACACCGAGAAGCAATCCGGCCACTTATACCGGAGCATTTTCTTATATCAGGGAACTTTTTGCCCAAACATTGGAAGCTAAAGCCAGAGGTTATCAACCGGGCAGGTTTTCTTTCAATGTCAAAGGGGGCCGCTGTGAAGTCTGTGAAGGGGAAGGACAAACCAGAATTGAAATGCAGTTTCTGCCGGATGTTTATGTGACCTGCGACGTCTGCGGCGGCACCCGTTTCAACCGGGAAACTTTGGAAGTCCGGTTTAAAAATAAAAATATTGCTGAAGTCCTGCAGATGACGGTTGAAGAAGCCCTCTATTTTTTCGGCAATATTCCAGGGCTTTCAGGCAAGTTCCAGACTTTGTATGATGTTGGTCTATCTTATATCCATCTGGGTCAACCGGCTCCGCATCTGTCAGGCGGTGAAGCTCAAAGGGTAAAACTGGCCTCGGAACTATCCAAGAAAAATACGAAAAACACTCTTTTTCTTCTGGATGAACCGACGACAGGATTGCATTTTGCCGATTTGGAAAAACTATTGGCAGTCTTGCGGCAACTGGTAGATATGGGCAATACAGTGGTTGTCATCGAACACAATCTGGACATTATCAAAAACTCCGACTGGATTATCGATCTTGGCCCTGAAGGCGGCGACAATGGTGGAGAAATTATCGCCACGGGGACGCCAAAAGAAATTGCCGGCAGTCCAAACTCATATACCGGAAAATATTTGAGAAGGATTTTGAAGTAATTATTCTATATGTCATCCCGAGCGAAGCAAAGTCAGACTTGGCGAAGTCGAGGGATCTTCCAATATTCGAAATATAGAAGATCTCTCCACGCGCTTCGCTTGGTCGAGATGACGCTATTCAATTATGAATAATATTATTCTTTCCAATCTTCCTGAACTTCCCGGTGTTTATCTTTTTAAAGACAGGCGAAAATCGGTTATCTATGTCGGTAAAGCCAAGAACCTGAAAAAAAGGGTTTCTTCCTATTTCCAAAAAAATATAGATCGGGGCATAAAAACAGATTTATTGGTTAAGGAAATCGTTTCATTGGAAACAATTATTGCGCTTTCCGAATTTGAAGCTCTGATGCTTGAAACCAAACTGATAAAAAAAATTCAACCGAAATACAATCTGATCGCCAAAGATGACCGCAGTTTTATTTATATCAAAATTACTGATGAGGAATTCCCCAGAATTATCCTGAGCCGGCGTAACTTTCGGCCGTATGAATTTTCTTATGGTCCATTTTCATCTGCAAAACTAGCCCGGGAAATTTTGAGTCAGATAAGGAACATCATCCCTTATTGCAACCAAAAAAGAGAAATCCGCCGAAGATGCTTTTATACCCATCTTGGACTATGCAACCCTTGTCCGGGTATCAGACATAACCTGTCGGAAACATCATGCAGGCTTCTAAAAAAACAATATTTGGGCAACATCCGAAAAATTAAACTGTTGCTTGAAGGAAAAGTAACCAAGCTGAAAAAAGAATTGAACGAACTATTAAAACAGGCCGCTTCAAAAGAAGATTTCGAAACCGCCTCCGCTTACCGTTACCGCGTGGAAAATTTAGATTTATTAACCTGTCATTTATACCAGCCGGAGGAATATCTCCATAATTTGGATTTAGCGCAGGATTTACGGGAGAAGGAAACGACAAATTTAACCGATCTTCTGAAAAGTTATTTTCCGGAAATTTCTTCGTTGGAACGGATAGAATGTTATGACATCAGTAACCTCTCAGGTAAAAATGCTACCGGTTCCATGGTCACTTTCAGAAAAGGCATACCGGATAAAAGTTATTACCGCCGTTTTCGAATAAAAGCAGTCGGTTTGCCCAATGATTATCTAATGGTCAGGGAAGTGATTTCCAGAAGACTTAAACATGCCGAATGGCCCTTGCCGGATTTGTTTGTCGTCGACGGAGGCAAACCTCAAGTTTTGGCGATGCAAAAAGAACTGACAGCAAAAAAAGTCCAAAAACCGCTGATTGGGCTGGCAAAAACTTATGAAGAATTGGTTATTGTCCAAAACAGAAAGTTTATAAAACTTAGATTACCCGTCGAATCTCCGGCTTTACATCTGATACAGAAGGTAAGGGATGAAGCACACCGTTTTGCACACAACTATCACACTATGCTAAGATTGAAATCACTGTTTGCATGAAATACCTGTTCAGAAAATATTGCCTGGTAACATTATCCCTGGTTATAACCGGTCTGTTAATCCCAGCTTTGACATTCGGACCGCAAAAATATGACTTGTTTTATGACGCATTTATTCTTTTCCTCCTTTTCTTAATCGCTAAACCGATTGTAAATATTCTGATGCTTCCGATCAATATCCTGACGCTTAATCTATCCCGGTGGCTGATCAATATCCTTCTTATCTACCTATGGAAATTTATTGTCCCTGAAGTTAAAATTGGATCCTGGAATTTTGAAGGGCTGAATTTAGGCTCGATCAATCTTTCTCAAATAAATTTTAACGGCTGGCAAACTACGGTTCTTGTAGCCGTCTTTTTGACTTTATTGATGCAGTTTATTACCTGGCTGTTCAAAAATTGACCTATGTTTAAAGACAAAAAAATTGTGGTTATTGGCGGAGGAACAGGTACTTACAGTATTCTTTCCGGCCTTAAGAAATATACCAACAACATTACTGCTATCGTAACGATGGCCGATTCCGGCGGTTCGGCCAAAATTGAAAGGGATGAGTGGGGACTTCTTCCAAGCAGCGACATAAGGAAATCTCTAATTGCTTTGGCTGACGTTTCAACGGAAAATTCCCTGCTTTTAAGGCAGCTTTTCCGTTACCGTTATTCTCAAGGGAAAGGAATCTCCGGAATGACTTTTGGTAACATATTTTTGATTACCCTGGCCAAAATTCTCGGTTCGCAGACCGAAGCAATCAAAAAAGCCGGTGAGATATTGAATATCCGCGGAAAAGTACTGCCTGTATCGCTTGATAAAGTGCATTTAGTCGCTGTTTATGAAGATGGTACGAAAGTAACCGGTGAACATTTTATCGACGAACCGAAACATAACGGCACCATAAAAATCGTACGTTTATTTACAAAACCCCAGGCAAAAATTACTCCTGAAACAAAAACGGCACTTATGGAAAGCGATGCTATAATCATCGGTCCCGGTGGTTTCTATACGACGATCCTGGCCAATCTGGTTGTCTCGGGAATCACGCAAACGATTAAAAACAGCCATGCTAAAAAAATATTTATCCTGAACCTGATGACGGAATACGGACAAACTTACGGATTCACCGCCTCTAAGTTCCTTGAAGAACTGGATAAATATTTATCCATAAAATTTTTGGATTATGTTTTTATTAACAATGCCCAGATCCCTGAAAACATCTTAAACCGTTATACTAAATATCATGCGGAACCGATAAAAAATGATTTAACCGGCAGATATCCATTTAAAGTAATCGCCGGTGACTTACTTTCTAAAAAGCCGGTCGCTAAGGAAAAAGGGGATACTTTGCAAAGAAGCTTTATCCGACACAGTCCTGACAAATTGGCCCGTTTATGTAAAAAAATTTTAATCTGATATAATATACCTATGAAAACCTTACTTATAATCATTCAGATCGTCTGTTCCATATTTTTAATTTCCATTATCCTCATGCAGGCAAAAGGCGTGGGCTTAGGTAGAAGCTGGGGTGGAGGAGGAGAATTCTATAAAAGCAGAAGGGGAGTCGAAAAAATCATTTTTCAACTGACTATTATTTCCGCTTTAATTTTTCTCGTTTCATCTGTCCTGAGTCTTATCTTTACTTAAAGTATCATGGCGAAACAACTTCAATTCGTTGTTTTATTCCTGCAGACATTTATTGACCGCCATAAAAAATTTTTCCCATGGTCGATCCTAGCCGGGTTTTTTCTGACTCTTCTTGTCATGCAAATCTATCCTTTATACGTAACGGTTGCCGGTAAAAAGCATGATAAAATCGGAATTGTAGGCCGGTTTAACGAACGGAATCTTCCTGTCTTTATCCAAAATCAAATTAGCCTCGGTTTAACAATGCTTGGTACTGACGGTGAGGCGACTGCTTCCCTGGCTAAATCCTGGGAAACTGACGAAAAAGGAACGACATATATTTTCCATCTTTTGCCTGATATCAGCTGGCATGACGGTAAAAAATTTACCGCCGGTGATATCAATTACCGTTTGCAGGGAGTAACTTTCGATCCGGTTAACGAGACAACCTTGAAAGTTACTTTAAAAGAAGTTTTTGCTCCTTTACCTGTTTTTATGTCCCAACCGCTTTTCAAAGCAAACTTAAACGGTCTTGGTATCTACAAAGTAGTCCGCCTCATCAAAAACGGAGATACCATTTCCGAGATGACCCTTAAATCCCAGGACTTCAGATCCGGAGGCCAAGATACCAAATACCCGACTTTGACTTATAAATTTTATTCGAATTTTGATGATGCCTTATTGGCTTTTAAGATGGGTGAGATAAATATTTTGAAGGAAATTAATAATCTCCGCGACCTTAAAGCATGGAAAAACGTGACCATAAAGGAAATCACCCGTTATGACCGTTTTACCGGCATATTTTTTAATCTGAATAATCCACTGTTCAAGGAAAAAGAAGTCCGGCAGGCATTGGCTTATGCTTTGCCGAAAATAGACGACTTCGACAAAGCTTATTCACCCATTTCTCCGCTTTCCTGGGCATATTCAAAAAAGATCAGACTCTATAACAGTGACCTGGAAACAGCTTCGAAAATGCTTTCAAAATCACCGGTTAGTTCTTCTTCTACAGAGATCGTCTTGTCAACCTATGCCAACCTTATACAGGAAGCTCAGACAGTCGCCGACAGCTGGAAAAAAGCCGGTCTGAATGTCAAGGTAAAGGTCGAAAATTCAATCCCTGCCGATTACCAGGTTTTTCTCTTAACCCAAATGATTCCTCCTGACCCGGATCAATACTCATATTGGCAATCGACCCAGGAAGGGATCAATATCACCAGTTACAGCAATCCCAAAATCGACAAGCTTTTGGAAGACGGCCGCAAGACAGTGGATAAAGAAAGCAGAATGAAGATATATGCAGATTTCCAGAGGTATTTGGTGGATGACAGTCCCGTGATTTTCCTCTATTTCCCTAAAATCTATCAGGCGGAAAGAAAATAATGTGCCGATGATCGGAATCGAACCGATACGATGGATTTTACCATCATTGGATTTTAAGTCCAACGCGTCTACCAATTCCGCCACATCGGCCTGTACAAATGCTTTTGTGAAAGATTGTCTAAATTTACAATCACTCTTTTTATTATATTGGTCACCTATAACTATACAACAGCATTTGTACAGGCCACGGCTAAACTTAACAATTAATTTTACCACAACTGCTCTTATAATGTTGCATCCCTTTCAAGAACAGATTAGACTATCGGTAATAAAAACATAAAATGAAACGGACTTTACCAATTTTTTTATTGATTATTATTGCGGCAGCTTTCCTTAGGTTTTATAATTTCACCAACAGAATTTCCATCGGGACAGATTCTGCCCGTGATGCTTTTGTTTCTTTGTATGGAGCTCAAGACTTCCAACTTCCCATTACCGGACCTTTTACGTCCATCGCTCCCGTTACCACCGGCCCCTGGTATTGGACACAGCTTATTCTTGCCCGTTTAATCTTGCCTACTCCTTACGCACCGTGGATCCTTTTGGGTGTCTATTCAGTTTTCCATGTTTTTGTCCTCTATCTGGTCGGTTATTTTATCGAAGGAAAAAGGCTTGGGTATATTTTGGCTTTTCTTGCCGCCTTTGCTTCAGCTCAAATAGATACCGCCACCGAACTGACAAATCCCTCCGTTATCGGTTTCTATACTTCTATTTATATTCTTCTGTTCGTTCTTCTGGTAAAGGGAAAGAAAGAAAATCTCAAATTAGGATTTTTAGCCGGTTTGATCCTGGGGATTTCCATCAATACGCATTATCAGGCGGCCGGACTTATCAGTCTCATTATGACTCTGGTTTTTTTCGGGAAAAAATATCTCAAAACACTTGCAGCTGCAATATTGGGAATGGGTTTGTCTTTTTTACCTCTGTTATGTTTCGAACTAAACAATCATTGGTACAACACCCGGCACATATTACAATACATCCTTGTCGATCAATATAAATTATGGACACCAATGAGATGGTTGACATACATCAGTGATTATTGGCCGGACTTTATTGCTTTTGTCATCGGCAGTCCGAAGATATTCGGGACGTTTATTCTTATTTTATTGTCTGTCGGTTATGCGATTTTAATCTGGAAACGGAAACTGCCGAAAGTATTAATCCTGCTTGCAGTTAGCTTTTTTGTTGGAGTAGTGATTGTCCGCTACCGCCGGGGGGAACGGTTTTACGGATATCTGCAATTCTTTCACCCGTATCTTTTTATCTTTATCGGGTTCCTGATCAATAAAACCTTCTCCGGCCGTGTTGGTAAATTTTTTGGCATTGCGGCTTTAGGAGCGTATTTTTTCTTCATCTTCCCCTTGGTACGGACGAAATTTCGTTCTAATGAATTTACGCTGCAGACAAAGAATATGGCAGAAAAAATCTACAAAACTTTCGGTCCGGGACCTTATAAACTTTACAAATGCCAAAACTCCGTCAAGCCTGACATTATTTCCCTTTCCTTACAATTTTATATGGATAACAAATATGATTCGGGAGGTAAGCAACTAATTTATAAATGGGGTTGTTCACTGCCGCCGATTGAGGAATCAAAGGTTCCTGAGTCTGTCTGGTCCAAAAATCTTGAGGCTTATTATCCTAAAATAGATAATATTATTAATGCTTCTATAGCCTCTCCCGCGGCAATTTTGGCTGGAGGATGGGTAGAGGCATCCCCGAAGTCTATGTATCAGTCTGCCGCCCGTTGGTGGATGGATGAGCAACCGTGATATAGTATAATCCTTGTCTTACATATGCATACGATCGAAACGTTTATAAAAAATCATAAAACACCACTCTTTCGGCTGACGCAATTTTATCAGGCGTTTTATCGGGATTTTATTTCATCTTTTGATGAATTGTATACCTGGCCTAAAACTTTGCGCGAAGAATTGAAAAAGGAAATTCCTTTTGGAACAATTACAACAGTTAAAAATATAAAATCTGCCGATCAATCCACTATAAAAGTATTATTTAAACGTATATCTGACGGAAAACAATTTGAATCCGTACTTATACGCCATGATGACGGAAGAAATACAGTTTGCGTCAGTTGTATGATCGGATGTCCGATGGGTTGTATTTTTTGCGCTACGGGAAAAATGGGTTTTAGGGGAAATTTATCAGCAATGGAAATTACAGACCAGGTACTTTATTTCGCGCGAAGCCTAAAAAAGGAAAACAAAAGCGTCTCGAATATCGTCTTTATGGGAATGGGAGAACCCTTATCAAACCTGGAAAATGTATGGGATGCCATAAAAATATTTACTGATCCTAAAATGTTTGGAATGAGCATGAGGCGGATAACTATTTCTACCTGCGGCATCACTCCATACTTACACAAACTTATCACAAGAGGATATAAAGGCCGCTTGGCACTCAGTCTCCATGCACCTTCCCAGGAACTTCGGGAAAAACTTATGCCTATTGCGGCCAAATTTCCGCTTACCGGACTTTTAACTGAATTTAAGGAATTTGCTAAAATAACCAATAAACGCGTAAGTTATGAATATATCCTTATAGCCGGCCTAAATGATCAACCTAAACACGCGCACGCGCTTGCCAGACTGCTTGACCCCCATCTTGAACATGTAAATCTTATTCCATATAACCCCATACAAGGTACCTCACTTAAAAGATCAGAACCTGCTTCGATTAAAAAGTTTTCGAACATACTTACAAAATACAATATCCAGCATACCGTCAGAGTTACCATGGGAGATGATATTAAAGCAGCCTGCGGCCAACTGGCGGGATAATTATTGCGGAATATAGGAAGACATTTTTTTCAGCAAGTATTCCCTTCCGTATTTTTGTTTTGAGGAAAATAAAATAACTTCAGCCTTCCCGGCTTCAAGTTGAAGCTTTTTCAATTCTTTCTCCTTTTGGCCAATTTTGAGATTATCCGCTTTATTGGCAACAACAATATAGTCAATATGTTCTTCTCGAAGCGTTATCAGCATATCCGTATCATGCTCGGTAAAACCGATTTTCGCATCGATAATCAATAAGATAAGCCTGTTTTTTACCTGGGAATATGTAAGGTACCACAGTATCATTTTTGCCAGTTTGTTCCGTTTCTCGAAAGAATGTTTCGCGTATCCATACCCGGGAAAATCGACAAAGTAAAAATGATCATTTATAAGAAAAAAATCCATCCGGATTGTCTTACCGGGACTGGAACTTGAGCGGGCGAGATTTGGAGCTTGGCTGAGGGAATTGATAAGGGTAGATTTACCGACATTTGACCTGCCTAGAAATGCCACCTGAAATTTCCCATTGTATAAGATGTCATCTGTGCCGCTTATCCCTTTGATGAATTTTGCCGTTCTTATTTTCATACTATTTTACTATTGTCATTGCGATTCGCCGGCTGGCGAAGAAGCAATCCCGTCCGAGATTGCCACGTCCCGCTTATACAGGGACTCGCAATGACAGGAAATTACTACTGAGTAGTACTTCGATCTTACTGCAAAGCATTTCCAGTCCTTCACCTGTCTTTGCCGATATCAACAAAGGAGAAAAATGGGCGTATTGTTTTGCCAGTTCGTCTTTTTTCGAAGACGAAACTTTGTCAATTTTATTAAATACATAAAATCGTTTCTTTTTTCCCAATTTTAGTTCATGCAAAATATCATCAACTACCTGTAATTTCCAGGCAAATTCAGCGTCACTGACATCTACAGCAATCAAGAGCAGATCTGCATTTACTGATTCCAAAAGAGTAGACTTAAAAGCATCAATAAGATCAGTCGGAAGGTTTTTTATAAAACCTATCGTGTCAGAAACAATAATATTCCCTCCTCTTTTTGATTGCCGTAGTTTTCCTACACTGCTGTCTAAAGTGGCAAAAAGCGTATCGGCAACATAATTGGTCTTATTGGTTAAATGGTTAAAAAGCAGTGTTTTTCCTGCATTGGTATATCCTACAATTGCAGCCGTATAAAATCCGTCAAGCTTTCTTTTTTCGATTTGTTTTTCTTTTTCTGTAGACAATCGCAATAACTGTTTGGAAATGTTTCTCATCTCATCCCGGAAATGGCGTTTCATAAGCTCGGTGTTGGTTTCTCCGACTCCAACCGTTCCTATACCGCCGCCTTGTCTGGAAAGGATATATCCCATACCGTAAATCCTCGGCCCCATATGCCGAAGGTTTGCCAGATCTATCTGCAGTTTTGCCTCTTTTGTATGTGCGTGGAGTGAAAAAATTTGTAAAATGAGATTTATTCTGTCCCATACCTTGATTTTTGGATTTGCGCGCTGGAAGATTTTTTCAAGTGTATAAAGTTGCCCGGGTTTGACGAGATTATTGATGACCACGATATCTATTTTTTCTTTGGCTATAGTGTCTGCAATTTCCTGTGCTTTGCCGGATCCGATAAATGTGGATCTGTCAGGATAGTCTGATTTTTGTACCGTCACTGCAAAAATTTCTTCCCCGTAAGTCTTTACTAAAGACTCTACTTCTTCCAATTCCAAAAGTATTGCCTCATCATTTGTACCTTTGGAGACAACGCCTATAAGCATAAAGCGGGGTCGTTGATTGAATTCAAGCATGATTTAAGTATACCACTCTATGTTGCTTTGTTTTATACTGGAGAAAATATGACAATTGCCCATATCCGATTTACTCAGGAAGGTTATCAAAAAATTGAAAAAGATATCCTGAAATTTCAAGAGGAACGTAAAGAAGCAGTCATCAACCTTCGCACCGCCCGCGAGATGGGAGATTTATCTGAAAACGGAGCATATAAAGCCGCCAGATTTGAACTGGGCGGGATAGACCGTCAGCTGCGGCGGCTGAAATATCTTTTACGGTTTGGTACAGTGACCAAAATTACAAACAAGGAATATATAGATTTCGGCAGTTTGGTAACTCTCTCAGACGGCAAAAATGAACTGACGTTTACACTGGTAGGGGAATATGAATCTAATCCCGCTCATATGAAATTATCCGTATCCAGTCCGATCGGAAAAGCAATCATGGGTAAACGTACGGGAGATACCGTGACGGTAAACACTCCAACAGGTACGACAAACTATACGATCATCGGGAAAAAATAAGGTTATCAGGTTAGACTTGCCCACAAAATTCGGCAGGCTATGGTCTTATAGGGAGACCAGGCAGAAATAATTTTCTCCATTTGTTTTTTTGTCGGATCTTTTTTGACACCATAGATTTTCCGGATGGCTTTTCGCAGTCCCAAATCACCGTAGGAAAACACATCCTTTCTTCCCATGGCAAACATCAGAAACATTTCCGCCGTCCATGGTCCGATTCCTTTGACTTTAGTCAATTCCTCAATTACTTCTTTATCAGTCATAGAATCCAAATGGAAAATCGCTAAATCTCCATGGATTATGGCTTCTGCCAGATTTCTCACATAATTAGCTTTCGCGTTGGACATCCCACAAGATCTGAGCTTTTCGTGCGGTATAGACAGGACGTCTGAGGGTTGTACAAGCTTATCCGCGGATGATGGCGGATAACCCTCCGAAGCCTTGTGCGAAGGAGGGTAATTCGGAAATAATTTTATAAATCTGGCCAAAATCGCGTCGCCTGCTTTGTCCGAAAGCTGCTGGCAGATGATTTCCTTGCATAGATGGCTGAAATAATTTGATGGACGATCTTTTTTAACCGGCCGCAATTTTCCAGCTTTTCGGAAATACGGATATAAAAGAGGATCGTTTTTCCTGAAGTGGTCAATTATTTGTTTCATTGAATAAATATGTTACCATAAATTGATGTTCAAGAAATATTATCTGAAGATCAAGAAAATCTTATTTTCCAAACCTTCGGGGACCGATTGGAAGAAAGTTTTGGAAGATCATCGGGAGAAAATTGGCCAGATCCAGCATGAGAGACTTATTCACCTGCTGGTGACGATCTTTGTCGGGCTTGTTCTTTCTATTGCCTGTTTCACTACCGTCGTTACCCAAAATCTTATTTTATTGTTATTTGACATCCCGCTTCTCCTTCTTTTCTTAGGCTATTTGCTTCATTACCGGTTTCTGGAAAATACCACTCAAAGTTGGTATTTGCTTGAGGAAGAGATAAAAAAAATTTATAGATAATTATTTCAGCTCTTTCAACCAGGTATTCTCAGGTCCATCATCATATTCTTCATATGCCACATTTTCAAATCCAACTTCTTTTAAGGATTTTTCTATCTGTTCATTTTTAGGATCGGTATAGGCAGAGATATAAACCGGACGTGGTTCTACACCCATTTCTTTTGAAATGGTAGCTTCCATTTGCTGTACTAATATCATCGTCTGTTGCAGTCCGCTTAATGCTACTCCTTTGTATTCTTCATCAGGCAAATTACTACGGTATTTAATCCATTTAGCATATTTAGGCCAATCGTGTTGTAATTTTCTAACCGAAACTTCCAATACTAAAGCATCGGGTGGGATGAGACTTTTTTCTCTAAGTTTATCTCGGGCATTATCATCAAAATAGTTAACCAATCCAACCGCTTCTCCATTATCATCTACTACCGCAAAAGTTAATAATTCGTCTATATCATTTCTTCTGATAGTAGCATCTAATTTCCTTGGTCTTAATGAGGGCTGTAATGTATTATGAACAGTAAGCGGATGACGGTACAAATCCCGAAATCTTTGGGTATCTTCTGAACGATTCGGATTAAACTGTCTAATCCCAAATGGTTCTTGCGGATTTGCTTTCCATATTTCTCCAACACCACAAACCTCGAGAGGGACTCTTGCTGATTCTTCTCCTATCATATATCAATTGTATATCTTATTTCTAGATAAAATAAGATTTTCTTTTTTGGCCTTGGTGAGACCTTTAAGCTCGATTTCCCTTTTCATTGCCTCTACTCTTGTTGGGTATTGTTCCTTATAAACTAATTGAAACGAAGAAAACATGCGGAGGTACTTTGCGGATTTGCCGCATTTGTTTTTATGCTCCTCTAACCGCTTCTTGAGATTATTTGTCTGCCCGCAGTAAAGAGTATTCCCGGAAGTTCTGAGGATATAGACGAAAAATGACATATTATTACTGAGAGAGGATTTTTTGATATATGGTTTCCGGTGCTATATCAACGCCATTTGGCCATGTTATGGTACCGGATGTTTGGTCGATAAAGGCTTTTTTGAAGAAGTCTTCATCTTTTAATGGTTCAAAAACTTCTCCCCATAAAAACGGCTGAAAGTTCACAATTCCTTTCCGATTATTATCAAATTGTATATGATAGATATATTCACTTTTGTATTGTATTTTTTTTATTTTTGGCGTCATAATTATTTTAAAGGATCAATCTTTCTTAATTTCTTATGTTCTTCAGCTAACTTCCAATTTTTTGATAGTTCTTCTTTATGAATTCTTATCCATTCCTTAACTAACTTCATTGCTCGTGGAGGCAATTTCCCCACCATAAGTTTGCCTGTTTTAACAGAAATTTCGCCTTCATCTCCACCATAGTAAGCATGGAAATGCGGTTCTGAATGATCATCATAAAATATGTAAATTTTAATGCCATAAAATTCAGATATTGTTGGCATAAGAAATTATAACATAATTTACCAAATTACCGTTCAGCTAATTAAAACTTCTTTTTCCGCTTTTGGCCAGGATTTCAATTTTGCTTCCCGCTTCATCGCCTCTACCCTTGTCGGATACTCTTCTTTATAAACTAACTGAAACGAGGAAAACATACGGAGATACTTTGCGGATTTGCCTGACTTATTTTTATGCTCCTGTAATCTTTTTTCCAGATTATTTGTTTGACCGATATAAAGAGTATTTCCGGAAGTTCGCAGGATATAGACGAAATACATAGAATATATAGACTTATCCTTTTTTGTGGACGCTGAGGGATTTGAACCCCCGACCCACGCGATGTAAACGCGTTGCTCTACCGCTGAGCTAAACGTCCTGATTTTGATTATAATTGTATTCGATACTTCTATTGGTTGCAACCATAGCGGTTTACGGGTAAAATTGAAGATAAATTGCGGAGTCGTCTAATGGTAGGACAGCAGCCCTTGGAGCTGTTTATTCTAGGTTCGAATCCTAGCTCCGCAGCCAAAAATGTTTTATGTTTATATAATTATAGGGAAGAATAATTATCTTTATACAGGTTGTACTAATAATCTCAAAAAGAGATTTCATGAACATAATATAGGAGATGTTGTTGCTACAAAGCCATATAAACCATTTATTTTGATTTATTATGAGGCTTGTTTAAATAATAAAGATGCTTATATTAGAGAAAAATATTTAAAAAGTAGATTGGGTAAGAATTATTTAAGAAAAAGGCTAAAAAATTGGTATAATATAGCCAAGGCATGTACTTTTGCTTTAACGAAAGTTGAACCTGCTATACAAGTTATAGATGATTTTATATTCAGACAACCAGCCGATACAGCAAAAGTACATGCCGAGGTAACCAAGGTGGTCACGGTGCCTGTCTGAAAAACAGGTAATGTCAGTTCGACTCTGACCCTCGGCACCTCGCTCAAATATCGGGTATAATATCTGAGCTCGGTGCAAGCACATAATCAGATATAATATTTGAGCTCGGTGCAAGCACATATGAAATATTATGTGTATATAGTTCGTTGTAATGATAATTCTCTCTATACTGGAATTACTTGGAACATTAAAAATAGAATATGGGAGCATAATTATTCAGAAAGAGGTGCTAAATCAATAAAGGGAAAACGTCCAGTTAAATTGGTATATTTTGAAAATTATCTTACAAAAAACCAAGCATTAAAAAGAGAAGATGAAATAAAAGGTTGGAGAAAAGAAAAAAAGGAAAAATTGATAGAAACTTATAAGTGCGCTTGCGCTGAGGAATGAAATGACGAAGCGGGCGTAGTTCAGCAGTAGAATGTCTCCTTGCCCGCCTGCTACGATATGCGGCGGTAGTTCAGCGGTAGAATGCTTCCTTGCCAAGGAAGAGGTCGAGGGTTCAAGTCCCTTCCGCCGCTCAAAAGTAGCATTTCGGGCAGGCCAAGGAGAAGGTCGTGGGTGCGAGTCCCATCGCCCGCTCA
>CAYGXQ010000020.1:0-23045 GCA_964354025.1 uncultured Gammaproteobacteria bacterium
TATCACTTATGAAATTACCGGCGACGAGGAAAAAATTGACGCTTTTTATGAAAACATGAAAAAATTCGGGGTTATTGAATTTGTCCGGACAGGCCGGACTGCCCTTTATAAATAACTATGGAGAATTATTGCTGTTGAAACAGGGTATAATGAATTGGTTTATCAAAGAAAGGAGAGTGCTAGACATTAATAATGTTTCTTTGTCATTCCGAGCGAAGTCGAGGAATCTTCCAACGTTGGAAGATCCCTCCACTCGCCAGTCAGACTGGCTCGGTCGGGATGACGTAATAAAATTATGAAAAGAGAAATATCGACAACCAAAGCACCGCAGGTAGTTGGTCCATACTCACAGGCTGTCAAAGTCGGCAATTTTATCTATTGCGCCGGCAATATCGGAAAGGATCTGAAAACCAACAGTCTAGTTACCGGCGGTATCAGGACAGAGACGAAAAAAACTCTGGAAAATTTAAGCGAAGTTTTGAAAGCGGCCGGAGCAACTCTTCATGATGTGGTTAAAACAACCGTTTATCTTCAGAATATGGCTGATTATCCGGCCATGAATGAGGTTTACGCCGCATTTTTCCGCAAACCTTATCCGGCCAGGGCGACAGTAGAAGTGGTCAAACTGCCGATAGGGGCACTGGTGGAGATAGAATGTATTGCTTATGCGGAAGAAGGCTGTTGCGGCGGCAAGTGTGATTGCGGAAGCAACTGTAAATAATATATGGAACAGAAGTATTTTCCTTATGCTTTTTTTCAGGGGAAAATAATTCCGGTTGAAGAGGCAAAGATCAGCATCATGACCAATGCCCTGCAATACGGCACCGGACTTTTTGGCGGCATCAGAGGTTATTTAGACGAAGACGGCAAGGGAGTAAATATTTTCCGCTTAAGCGACCATTACAAAAGATTTCTGCAATCGTTGAAGATTATCAATAAAACGATCAAATATTCGCATCAGGAATTGGTTTCCATAACATTGGAATTGATCAGAAAAAACCAGCCGAAGACGGATTGTTATCTCCGGCCGATTGCTTACGCGGCCAATCTGGGGATTTCACCGGATTTGTCAACGGCCGATTTTGATTTTGCCATATACACGATTCCTTTAGGGGAATATTTATCTCTCGATAAGGGTCTGAAACTGATGGTTTCAAGCTGGGTAAGGATTAGCGATAATATGATTCCCGCCCGGGCCAAAATTACCGGCAGTTATGTCAATTCTTCTTTAGCCAAAGCCGAGGCCGCAAGAAACGGATATGATGACGCCTTGATGTTGACAGCCAGCGGCCATGTGGCCGAAGGAAGCGCGGCCAATCTTTTCATTGTCCGAAACGGCATTCTGATTACTTCGGAACAGACGGCGGACGTTTTGGAGGGAATTACCCGAAGATCAATTATCAAATTAGCGGGAGATTTAAGGATACCGGTTGAGGAAAGGGCTATTGATCGGACGGAAATCTATGTGGCTGATGAAGCATTTTTATCCGGTACCGGCGTCCAGGTGGCTTGGATAAAGGAAGTGGACGGCCGGGTGATCGGTGATGGCCGGCTTGGTCGATTGAGCGGAAGACTCAAACAAAAGTTTTTTGATATTGTCCGCGGCCGGGAGAAAAAATATAAAAGTTGGTTAACAATGATATAAAGGAGTTTATTATGGCAAAAATAGATTTCGGCGGGGTAGTAGAAAACATAGTGACGCGGGAAGAATTTCCCCTATCAAAGGCGAAAAAAGTTTTGAAAAATGAGACGGTAGCTGTCTTAGGTTACGGAGTGCAGGGACCCGGTCAAAGCCTGAATATGCGCGATAACGGGATCAATGTGATTGTCGGCCAGCGCAAAGATACTGCCTCTTGGGTAAAAGCGCTGAAAGACGGTTGGAAAGAAGGTAAAAACCTTTTTTCGATTGAAGAAGCCGCCGGGCGGGGAACAATTATTGAATATCTGCTTTCGGATGCCGGACAAAAATCCTTTTGGCCGAAATTGAAACCTCATTTGACGGAAGGCAAACTGCTTTATTTTTCCCACGGCTTCTCCATTACCTACAAAGACCAAACCGGAGTGGTACCGCCGAAAAATATCGATGTGGTTTTGGTGGCACCGAAGGGTTCCGGCCTTTCCGTCAGGCGCAATTTTTTAGAAGGCAGCGGCATAAACAGTTCTTACGCTGTTTTCCGAGATTATACCGGACACGCGGAGGAGAAAGCGATCGCTTTGGGGATTGCCATCGGTTCCGGATTTTTATTCCCGACTACTTTTGAGAAGGAAGTTTACAGTGACCTGACCGGTGAACGGGGAGTTCTCATGGGTGCTTTGGCCGGGATTATGGAAGCCCAATACAATGAACTTCGCAAACACAATCACAGTCCCAGCGAAGCTTTCAACGAAACGGTAGAAGAATTAACCCAAAGTTTGATAAAACTGGTGGCGGAAAAGGGGATGGACTGGATGTATGCCAATTGTTCTTCGACGGCCCAAAGAGGGGCTTTGGATTGGAAGGGAAAGTTCAGAAAAGCGGTGGAACCGGTTTTTACCCAGCTTTACCAAAGAGTGGCCAGCGGCGAGGAAGCCAAGATTGTCCTTGAGAAAAACAGCCGGCCCGATTACCGGGAGAAGCTGGATGAAGAGTTGAAAGAAATGTATAACAGCGAAATGTGGCAGACAGGCAAACAGGTGCGTTCACTCCGTCCTGAGAAATGGAGGAAATAATTGATGACTAAATACCGGAAATATTTTCAGGAAATGATGGAGAAAAATGATTGGCTTTTCGGGGAGTTCAAAAAAGTCCATGACGGCTATATCCTTGACCCGGATAAGTATAAGGAACAGTTTAATAAGTTAGGGGGAGAGGTGGTTGATGAGATACGGGAATGGGAAAGGAAATTGTGTTCCCACAGCGAAAAAGGGCAGTACGGCGTGTTTTCTTCAGGTCTGGCGGAAAAATTCTGGGTTGAGGTGCGGAAATATTTCCCAAAGATAGATTTCGTCGGAGTGAAATGATTAACTTTTATCCCGGGTCATTATTTTGATGCCGGCGAAGATAAAAATCACCGGCCAAAATCTCCAGATCTGGACAAAGAAATCTCCGCTCAAGATACCGAAGTTGTGAAGGAGCAAAATAGCTCCAAAAAGAATTAGAAGAATCGCCCCCAAGGGCATGTCATCAATAAAAGTTTCATGTAGATTGTCTTTTTTCGCTGGCATAATCTAATAGTAAATTATTTATAAATAATGTGTCAACAGGAAATATTGAATTGGTTTTGGCTCCTTGCGCTTTACATTTCCTGACAACTAAGTTATACTTTTTCACAAGCCGCGTATGCGACTAAAAAAATACAAGCTATTTGATTTAATCTACCGCGCGTTCCACGCTTGGCCTCAATTCTACGAAGGTATGACCCAACTTTTTTCTTTCGGTCAATGGGAGAGGTGGGAAGACCGGGTTTTTGAGGATATCGTCGGAAAAAGGATTTTGGAGATTGGCGTCGGGCCGGGGAAATTGCTTTTGAAAATGGCCAGAAGAGGCTACACGGTGACCGGAATTGAAATCCGTGAAGGGATGGCTTATGAAGCCAGAAGAAGGGTAAAAAAGGCCGGCCTTGATATAGATATCATCCAACAGCCGGTTTATAAGATGCCTTTCCAAAACGAGAGTTTTGACTCAATTATTTTGACTTTTTGTCTGGCGGAGATTGAACGGTTGGATGCGGCGATCATTGAAATGAAAAGGGTTTTGAAAAAAGGCGGTAAAGTGATCGTCATTGCCGGCGGAATGCCTCAGGACCGTAATTGGGTGGCCAAAGTCCTTTTCCGGATGGTTTCTTTCCAGACGACTCTTTATCTTGAACGGGACAACAAAAGAGCTTTTGAAGAACACGGCTTTTCCGTGACCCGGACTGATTTCGGGCCGTTTAACATCGTCCACAAAATCGTCGCCTTCAAACCATAATTCGGATTTGTTCCTCTGGTGGTTCTTGGAGTTTAATCAGCTTAACACTATCGTTTGAAGGGCTGTTTATTTTCGGAGAAACGGGGTAGGCTTCCATCTTTTCTTCCGGATAAGTTTTCAGACAACCAGTAATTTTCTTAATATCTTTTTCTCCGCCGTTGAGCCAGATATTTTCGTCTGTTTTTTGGAGAATAACCGGCATCCGGTCGTGTATGGTTACCAATAATTTATTCGGGACAGTAGTGATGATGGTATAGCTTTGGATTTTCCCCCCCGAAGCGTCAATCCAAGTATCGTACAGTCCGGCAAAGGCAAATAAGTCAGTCTTTTTCAAACGGATATAGTAAGGAATTTTTCGGCCGTCTGCTTTTTTCCACTCGTAGAAACCGCTGGCCGGTATCAGGCATCTTTTACTTATCAATGATTGCCTGAAAGCCGGTTTTTGGGCCAGAGTTTCCGATCTGGCGTTGATCATCTGATAACCGATTTTGGGGTCTTTAGCCCAGTGGGGGATCAGCCCCCATTTCATGAGGATGGTTTTGTTCGGGCTTTGTCTGACGACAGTCGGCATGAGATATCCGGGCGTCACGTTGTAACAGGCCTCCAACCGTTCCAGCCGGTTTTCGATCTCAAACCGGTCATAAAACTTGTCTCCGGGGACAAAACCGTATCGTCCACACATAAGTCCATTATACAACTTTCATTCTTGATACCCCTTCGCGTCACGTCACAATATTTAACAATAGTGAGAGGTAACTTTAGGTATTTAAGTAAAACATAAGATTGTCGAGTGCTACGGGGTATCAACCCGCCGTAGCTTTAGCGAAGGCGCAATCTTATGATCAAACTCCATTTATTGTTGAGTAATACATTTAAGGGTTGACAAGTAAACGATCGTTTACTAAGATAGAGATGAAATGACACTCGAAGAAGCCGCCGGAAAAATCAGGAAATTTTTCTACCAGCACCGCCGGATACCGTCATATCAAGAGATGTGTTTCCTTTTCGGCTTTGCCTCAAAAAAAGCCAGTTTTTCCCTGGCCCAAAAACTGATTGCCGCCGGTATTTTGGAAAAAGACGAAACCGGCAGATTACTGCCGAGAAAATTATTTCCCTCTCTGCCGGTTCTTGGTACCATAAAAGCCGGCCGGCCGGCTGACGCCGAACAGCAGCTTTTGGAAACCATGTCTTTGGAGGGTTATCTGGTTAGTCATCCGGAAAGATCATATCTTCTGAAAGTTTCAGGCGACTCGATGATCGGGGCGGGTATCCAGCCCGGAGATTTAGTGGTTATCGAGAAAGGCAAAGAAGCCAAAGACAGCGATATTGTGGTAGCCTCGGTAGACGGAGAATTTACCCTGAAATACTTTAAAAAAACCGGTAGCAAAGTTTATCTTTCGGCGGCGAATAAAAATTATCCGGTGATTTATCCGCAGGAAAACCTGACCATTTTCGGAACAGTTGTTTCCGTAATTCGTAAATACCACTAATAACATGAACGAAATTATCAATGAAAAAGTCAGCGTCATCACCGTTTACGACCGCAGTCGCGGGACGGTGATTCCCCAAAAAATCAAATGGCAGGGGAGAATTTATGACATCGGCAAAATCGGTTATCACCACAAAGTAAAAGAGGGAAATAAACTGTTTCATATTTTTTCCGTCTGCAACGAAACAATCGCTTTCAAGTTACGTTTGGATACGGACACTTTGCAATGGGTTTTGGAGGAGGTGTCCGATGGATTTGCCTCTTAATAGGAGCGACCCGGCCATCATGCACATAGACCTTAATTCCTGTTTTGCCACCGCTGAACAGCAAGCCAATCCGCTCCTTCGCGGCAAACCCGTTTGCGTAGCCGCCTATACCTCACCTAACGGCTGTATCATTTCTCCTTCAATTGAGGCCAAAAATCTGGGGATCAGAGTCGGCATGCAGGTGCGTGACGCCAAACTATTGGTTAAAGACGTCATTATCCGCCCGCCGGACCCGCCGAAATACCGGGACATCCATCAAAAATTCTGCCGGTTGTTTAGGGAGTATTCACCCGATGTTTCCCCCAAATCCATTGATGAGGCCGTTATTGATTTTACCGGTACTCCCGTCTTCAAAAGAGGTTTGGTGGAGATTGGTCAGGAAATCAAAAAAAGAATGCGTAAAGAAATTGGTGAGTGGATTTCCTGCAGTATCGGCATTTCTACCAACCGCTTCCTGGCAAAGCTGGCCGCTTCTCTTCATAAGCCGGACGGTTTGGAAGTGATCAGTTACCGCAATCTGGAAGAAGTTTACAAAAAAGTGATCCTGACTGACTTTCCCGGGATCAATACCCATTTCCAGTCAAGGCTTAATGCCTGTGGGATCTTTACTCCTTTGGAATTTTTGCGGGCGAAACTTGAGACGCTCCAACACAGGGTTTTCAAAAGCATCTGCGGTTATTACTGGTATCTGCGACTGCGCGGTTGGGAGATTGACGCGGTGGATTTTTCCCGGAAAAGTTACGGTCAGTCATACGCTTTAAAAATTCCTTCAAAAGACGTCAGACTGCTTGCCCGGCTTCTCATGAAGCTTTGCGAAAAAATGGGCAGGAGGTTAAGACGGGCTAACTGCCTGGCGCAAGGGATTCATGTTTCCTGCCTTTATACAGACCAGACTTATTGGCACCGGGGCAGGACTTTGCCGACTCCCGTTTTTTCGACCGGCGATCTTTATGTAAAGGCGCTTTGGGTTTTTAACCAGCAGCCGGTGGAGAAAAAAATCAGCCATCTGGCGGTAAGTTGTTTTCATCTGACAGCGGGCAAACCGGAACAGTTGGATCTGTTTGACGGCAGAGAATCGAAAAAAAGGAGTTTGGTCAAGGCGGTGGACTCGATCAATGACCGCTTCGGCGAGTATATCATTACGCCCGCTTTGATGTTGGGGATGCAGGGTCTTATCATTGACCGGGTGGCTTTCGGCGGCGTCAAGGATCTGGAAGATTTATATCTATAGTATAATGCTTAGACGAGCCCTTGTGCCGCATTTTTCTATGAAAAAATGTTAAGTTATTAATGGATGCGGCCCTAAGGTATGATGACAGCCTACCGAGAAGCGATTGATTTTCTGGAAAAATATATTCCGCAACCGGAAAAGAAGTATCCCGGAGAATTGGGTCTTCAACGGATGAAATATCTGGTAGGGCTTATAGGCAATCCGCAAAACTCATATCCAACCATCCATGTCACCGGGACTTCCGGGAAAGGGTCGACGGCCACTTTTATCGCTTCGTTGCTGTGTACGAAATATAAAGTCGGGCTTTTGACCTCGCCGCATTTGGTTAAAATAAATGAACGTATTAAAATCCTTGAAAATGTCATCCCGACCGATTTCACGATAGTGGATGAGTGGAGGGATCTTCCACGTTCCGTCAGTTGGAAGATTCCTCGACCCGGCTTCGCCGGACTCGGAATGACACGTAATGATGTTTCCGATAAAGATTTTATTGAGTTAGTCAGGAAAATAAAGCCATTTGTCGAAAAGATGGAGAAATCAGAGTACGGGTTCCCCAGTTATTTTGAGATCATTACGGCGATGGCTTTTTTGTATTTTGCTAAAGAAAAAGTCGATATCGCGGTGGTGGAAGTGGGGATGGGCGGACAGTACGACGCGACAAATGTCGTTAATCCGGCGGTTGCCGTAATTACAAATGTCGGTCTTGATCATACGGAAGTTCTGGGGAAAACCGTAGAAGAGATTGCCAAAGATAAAGCGGGAATTATCAAAAAGGGAATAAAAGTAGTTTCAGGCGTTTCTCAAAGTTCAGTGATTCAAACCATTGAACTGACATGTAAAAGACAGGGAGCAACTCTTTCACTTCTTAATCGCGATTTCAGTTACCGAATAAAAAAAATAATCTCGGAAGGAAACGTTTTTGATTATTACGGAAAAAAAATTTATAGGAATTTAAAAATAAGACTATTGGGAGAACACCAGGTGGAGAATGCCTGTTTAGCTTTACGAGTTATTGAGGAATTAAATAAACTTGTCATCCCGACCGAAGTGGAGGGATCTTCCAACATAGGAAGATTCCTCGACTCCCCTCTGAGTCGGAGGGTCGCTCGGAATGACATCTATAGGGGATTACTGAACACTTTTTTTCCGGGAAGAATGGAGATAATAAGCAATAATCCTTTAGTCATCCTCGACGGGGCGCATAATCAGGATAAGATTAAGGCGCTGGTTGCTGCAATTAAAACTATTTTCCCGAAGAAAAAAGTGACAGTGATTTTGGCGATTAAAAATGATAAAAATGCAAAGGATATGATTACACGGATGCTAAGTATTGCTCATAAAGTTATTTTTACCCAATACAACTTACTGACAGATACAGGGATAACCAAGTCATATGATTCCACGGATTTATTTGAAATTGCGCAAAGATTGGATAAGAAAAAGGAAATGAAGATTGATGAATATCCCATTCATGCATTAAAACAGACAATTAAAGAAGCGAAAAAAGATGATTTGATTTTGGTAACCGGATCGTTATACTTGATAGGAGAGATTATAAGAAATTACATAAATGTAATAGCAGACTTTAGTCTGCGTTCTGCGTCTGGCGCGCAATAAATTGCGCTATTCCATGAAAAGATTATGAAACAACAATCTTCAATGCAAAAACTGGGTGATATTTTAACGAGGTTTAATCCGCTCGAGGATAAATATATTTCCCGGGAGTTTCAATCATACGGATATTATTTGTCCGAGCAATTAAACGACCTGAAACACCGGGGGATTTATATGAAACTGGCAAAGACTATGCCCAGAGCAATTCTGGAAAAGGCTTTATCATATGTGAAAGACGCCAATGTAAAACGAAAGGGCGCTCTTTTTATGTGGAAGTTGAAGGAACTGGGAGCATGGTCCGTCTCCGCCAAAGCTTCGGCGGATAAAACAAAAAAGAAGGTTCGCGATATTCCGTTTTAATTACTTCATAAACAGGACGGTTTGGAGGAATAAGATAACGAGATAGCTTCCCAGGAGGATTGTGCCTTCTTTTTTGTCGATTTTGGATCCGGTGATGGTAAAGAAAAAAAGCAGGAAACTCATCACCAGCATGACCGGAATGTCAAAAACAAGCCATTGTGGCTGGATGGCAATCGGCGAGATCATAGAAAGAATCCCCAAAGTCACCAGAAGGGTAAAAATATTGGAACCGATGGTTTCGGAAACCGCCACTTCAGTCAAACCTCTTTTGGTGGCTTTGTAGGCGGCGGCAATATTGGGAATGGAGGGAACAAGTGCTCCCAGAGTCAGTCCGACAAACAGAGGATTAAGTGTAAATATTTCCACTATCTGCGTCAGCTGCCACGAAAACAGGTAAGTGCCGCCAAGAAGCATGGAAACTCCCAAAGTAAATGACAGCCAACCGGCTTTCATTTTCCCCATACCCCAGCCGATCAGGTCAAGTTCAATCTCAACATCCCGTTTTTCTTCCCGAAATTCCTCACGGGCAATTCCCTTTTCCTGCAGAAAAACATTGGTCAGGTAAGGGATAAAAAGAAGGAAAAGCGCCAACCCGTCAATTCTGGTAATCTGTCCGTCATGGGATAGAGCCAGGATAAGTATCGGAACCACAAGGGAAAAGATGCCATCCCGAAGAATCATGTTCCGTGTCACTTTCAGCGGTTTAATGATGGCTGAAAGGCCGGTCATCAGGCCGATGTTGCAGATGATTGATCCCAGAGCCACTCCCAGCCCAATATCAAAATATCCGGTTAAAGCAGTATAGACGGCCACCAGAATTTCCGGCAAACTGACGACGACGGAGATTAAGATAAGACCGACGGAGATATTGGTCGTTTTCAATTTTTTGGCAATGGGGATCAGCGAATCAGTCAGCCAGTCGGAGCCTTTGGAAATGAGGATGATACTGATTATAATAGAGAGAAGAAGGAGAGGTGCAGTCATGGAATTATTATATCAGGAATTTTAATTATTATTCCTTGGAATAGCAGATTTTCAATCTGCGTAAGACGCGCAATAAATTGCGCTATTACAACATTAAATATGGATATCCTTGCCCATATAATCATTTCCGGTGACGTCACAGGCGTCGGTTTCCGTTCTTGGGTAGTGAGAAATGCCAAAGAGTTGGGTTTAACCGGTTGGGTAAGAAATATTAAAGAAAAAGTAGTTTACCCTGAGCGAAGTCGAAGGGTGGAAGCGGTTTTTGAAGGACCAAAGGAGAAAGTGGAAGAGATGGTTGAAAGATGCCGTAAAGGTCCGGAGGTGGCCTGGGTGGAGAAAGTGGAAGTTCAGTACCAAAAAGCTACAAATGAATTTTTGGGATTTGAAATAAGATACTAAATATGTTTACAATGGAATTATGAAGCGGCAGGTTTTTATCGTCTGGTTTATTATCTTCCTCGTCTGGGCCATTTACCGGGCCTATTTCAACCTACCCGAGTCAATTGACGAACTGGTGATAAAACCGTTGGTATTTGTTTTGCCGGTATTAGCAATCGTCTTTATAAGAGAAAAGAAGAAACTTAGCGATTTGCACGTTTTTCCTTCCCGGAAAGATTTTTTCTTGGATTTATATATAGGAGTGATTATCGGTATTTTGTTTGCCTTTGAAGGACTGGCGGTCAATTATCTGAAATACGGCCAATTTTCCTTCTCGCCCCTTTTTTCCGTGAAAGCCGACGGAGGGATTATCGGCTTTTTCATTATCAATTTGTTTACTTCGCTTTGGGAGGAGATTTTAGGCAGAGGATACCTATATCAAAGGTTGTACCGATTATCAGCTAATCAGATGCAGTCAGCCCTTATTTCCAGTTTCCTTTTCCTGCTTCTCCATATCCCGATCATGTTTACCCGGCTGCAGCTGACGGGAATGTCGCTTCTGATTTATCCGGTTTCGATATTGATTTTGGGCGTAACCAACTGTTATCTTTTGACCGCGCGTAAGTCTTTGACTTTGCCCATTTTGATTCATACCTTCTGGAACATGACGGTAGCCCTCTACCTTTAAAGGTTGAACCTTACAAGGTGGCGGTGTAACCGAAATTTTTGATCAAACTGATAATTTTCTTCTCCGAGATTTTTATCGGATCAAAAATGACTTCTGTTTGGGATTTGGCATAATTGGTGTTTGATTCGGCCACACCAAGTGTATCCTCAAGTTCTCCGTCGATATTCATGGCGCAACTGACACAATGCATATTGGTGATTTTCAGTAAGATTTTTTTCATAGGAAATATTATTCTATTATTATCTTTCCCCTATACATGCCCATGGAACACATAAAAGGCATTTCGCCCGGTGAATCCGGAGCGGTAAATTGGACTGTTTCTGAAGTACCCGGACGGACAATTTTTTGGATGCCGAGCTGGGGGATGGTAAAAGCCTGCTGGCAGCCGCCGCGGGAAGTGTTGACCAGTTTCAGATTGACGACCGAGCCGGCTTTAACGGTAATCACAGACGGACGATAGCCGGAATCTTCGATATAGATAGTCGGATTATCGGTAATTGCCGCCGTATTATTACCGGCGAAATCTTCTTCGCAGAAAGAGATAGCGCAGTTTATTTCATGACCGAGATTTTCCAGAGTGTATTTACTGCCGGTAAGGGCGATGGCGCTATTGATATTTAAAACCGCCAAAAAAATAATCACCAAAGCAGCCAGTTTCATAAAGTTTTGACTCATGGTTTCTCCAAGTCTGGTAGTCAGATATCCAAGCAGGAAAAAGAGCGGCGAAGTACCAAGGATAAAAGCAAACATTATTGTGAGTCCTGTTACGGGATTGCTTGAAGCTATGGAGAGAGCCATCATCGCTTGGGTAGTTCCGCAGGGGAGAAAGACGGTGAAAACGCCGAGGATAACGGGAGTAAAAAGATTAACTTGTTTTGATTGGCGTCGGATCAGCCGGATGAGGAATTTCGGCGGCTGGATAAGGAAATAACGGAATATCGGATGAACATCAAGAAAGTTGAGGGCTGTCCCGATCATAAAAATACCGACCGCAATCTGCAAAATGACTCTTGTTGTTATAGACATTTGGAAAAAAGAGCCGAACCAACCGAAAAGGAAGCCTAGGATTGAATAGGCGACCAGTTTGGATATGAGAAAAGCCAGGATAGAAATCGACTTGCGATTTTCCGCTTGGGCGAGGGTTGTGGCCAGTAAGCCACCCTGAACCGCCAGGCAGGTTAAGCCGCCGGTAAGAAGTCCTGTAATAAAAATGGTCCAAAGATTCATATCATTGATTAAAGCACTTCCTCAGAGACGGAATTTCTCCATTGCTCATGTCTTGCCTAGGCTTCATTTGTCTTGGGCAAAGTATCCTATCTTTACTTAATCGATTATCATTATTGGTATCCCGCATTCCGAAATTGTCTCTTTCGGGACTGCTTGATATTTATAATTTTTTTCTTTTTAAAAGTAACGAATTCGTTACAACCGAGACAGAACTGGTAGCCATAGCCATAGACGCCAGGATCGGGCTCAACATGATTTTAGCGAAAGGATAAAGTATTCCCATAGCCACCGGTATAAGGATAATGTTATAGGCAAAAGCCCAAAAAAGGTTCAGCTTGATCGTACGGATCGTATTTTGGGATAGTCTGATGGCCCGGGATACGGAAGTAAGGTTTTTATTTATCAGTGTTATGTTGGCAGCTTCTATGGCGACATCCGTACCGGTTCCCATGGCTATTCCGACATCAGAGGCGGCAAGAGCCGGCGCATCATTTACCCCGTCTCCAACCATGGCAACAACCTTTCCTTCTTTTTGTATTTTTCTGACTTCATTTTCTTTATCATTGGGGAGGACCTCTGAAAGTATTCTGTCTATACCCAGCTTTTTCCCGATCGCCTCTGCTGTTTTTTGGTTGTCACCCGTGATCATGACTACTTCTATTCCCATTTCTTTTAATTTTGCGATGCCTGCAATTGCTGAATCTTTGATTGTATCGGCAACAGCAATAATTCCTTCAAGGCTGTATTTAATAGCTTTGGGTTTTTTGACTGCGAGCATCATTACTGTTTTCCCTTCATTTTCAAGTGCCGATAAATGAGTGGCAAAGTCTTCAGGAAGAATTTTTTCTATTTCCATCAGTTTTCGGTTGCCAAGTATCATCTCCAGATTATCCGATGATCCTTTAACACCCATCCCCGTGATTGAATGAAATCCCGATACGACAAGAAATTTTACCCGCTCTTCTTCTGCCTTTTTCACGATCGCTTCAGCCAACGGATGCTCGGAGCCTTTTTCCAAAGAGGCGGCAAGCTGTAATAAGTCTTTAGTCGTTAGTCGTTGGTCGTTGGCAGGGACAATATCAGTGACGACAGGTTTGCCTTGAGTCAGAGTGCCGGTTTTGTCAAAAATTATGGTGTTTATTTTGTGGGCTGTTTCGAGGCTCTCGGCATCTTTTATCAAAATTCCGTGTGTTGCACCGATGCCGGTACCCACCATGATGGCAGTAGGAGTAGCCAGTCCCATAGCACAGGGACAGGCAATGACAAGGACCGATACCGTGTTTAATATGGCATATAAGAAAGCCGGTTGGGGTCCAAACAGATACCAGATGACAAAAGTTACCATAGCCAGCATAATGACAACAGGTACGAAATAAGAAGAGATAATGTCAGCCAGCCTTTGGATAGGAGCTTTCGACCCCTGCGCCTCTTCAACCAGTCTGATAATTTGGGCTAGCATCGTGTCTTTGCCGATTTTATCGGCTTTGAACGTAAATGTACCGGTCTTATTTATTGTCCCTCCGATAACCGTATCATTCATGGTTTTAAAAATAGGCATGCTTTCTCCGGTTACCATCGATTCGTCAACTGATGATTGTCCGTCGGTAATTTTGCCGTCTACCGGGATTTTTTCTCCCGGTCTTATTCTGATAAGATCTCCGATTACGACTTCTTCTATAGGAATATCCGTCTCTACCAAATTGTTCTGGATATGCCGAATGACTCTGGCTGTTTTAGCCTGAAGGCCGATGAGTTTATGGATTGCGTCCGAAGTTCTGGCTTTGGCCTTGGCCTCCAGGAATTGTCCCAGAAGGATTAAAGCGATGATGGTGACGGAGGTGTCAAAATAGGGCATCGGTTCTACACCCAGTTTTCTTATGATATCTGGAAATATGGTGACGAAGATTGAATATAGATAGGCAACGGTGGTGCCAAGCGAGACCAATGTGTCCATATTGGCAGTTTTGTGTCTTAGAGAGGTGATGGCTGACCGGTAAAATGAAAAACCGGCCCAGAATTGGATTGGGGTAGCCAGAATAAACTGCAGCCAGAAATTCCTGAAAATAAGAGGGGCAAAGTCGGAAATTACCGGGAAACTGCCCCAGAGTAAGACAGCGGCAATCAACAAACTTATTGCGACTTTGAGACCGAGAATTCGGAGTCTTTTTTGTTTTTGTAGCGTCTGACTATCAATATTCTTCAAATCTTTATCAATCAGTGCTTGATAACCTACCCGTGAGACAGCAGATGCCAAAAGAGCGGGGTTTGTTTTATCACTGTTATAGCGGACGGTAGCCTTTTCGGAAGCTAAATTTACGGACGCTTCGCTGACGCCGTCAACGCGTTTGAGCGATTTTTCGATAACTCTCACGCACGAAGCGCAGTGCATGCCCGAGACGGAGAAAGTGATCGTTTTCAACTGATTTGTCATTTCGATTTTTTCGCTTTTTTAAAGACAGTCATAATCTCATCAATGGCTTCTTTTGCCCTGCCTTTTTTTATGGAATTGACGACGCAGGTGTTTAGGTGATTCTCCAGAATAATGTTATCTATCTCTCTTAGGGCTGATTCGACAGCCTGTGTCTGGTGGAGGATGTCTATGCAGTAAACTCCGTTTTCCGCCATTTCCCTTACCTTTTTGATGTGTCCTTCGACAATTTTCAACCTGGAAATAACGGATGATTTACCTGATTTATTATTCATAACATTTATACCTCTTTCTATCCCCTAGGGGGGGATAGGGTTATCATAACAAATCCAAAATCCAAATGTCAAATGGTAAAAATAGTCTATTGCATGATTTGTTTATTTTGTTAAAATGGTTAAGCTGAAGGAGGAAGGTATATGTCAGAAGTTACTCTTACTGATAAAAATTTTGAGACTGAAGTGGTGAAATCGGCCATGCCGGTGCTGGTGGACTTTTGGGCGGTCTGGTGCGGACCATGCCAAATGCAGATGCCGGTTTTGGATGAGATTACCAAAGAATATGAGGGAAAGGTAAAAGTCGGTAAGCTGAATGTCGATGATAATCCGGCCACCGCCTCCAAATATCAGGTAATGAGCATCCCGACCCTGATGATTTTTCATAAGGGGAATGTGGTTAAACAGATGATTGGGGTGCAGAGCAAGGAGACGCTGATTGAAGAGTTTAAAAAAGTTATCCAATAAATTTGTTTTTTATGTATGACATTATTATTTTAGGCTCCGGTCCTTCCGGTTTAACTGCCGGTATCTACTCAGTCCGCGCCGGACACAAAACGCTTCTTATCGCCGGGACCAAATGGGGCGGGCAGCTGATGTTGACTACGCTGGTCGAAAATTTCCCCGGTTTCCCCGAAGGCATCCAGGGACCGCAGCTGATGATGAACATGAGAAAACAGGCGGAAAGACTGGGAGTGGAGATAATAAATACGGATTTTACCCAAACCGATTTCTCCCAAAAACCTTTTAAAGTGACCGCCGGCGGGAAAGTTTACGAAGGTAAATCAGTCATTATCACCACCGGCGCCGACAATCTCTGGCTCAATGTGCCGGGAGAAAAAGAACTGCGGGGGAAAGGTATTTCTGTCTGTGCCACCTGTGACGCTTTTTTCTTCAGGAATAAAAACATTGCCGTCATCGGCGGCGGCGACAACGCCATGGAAGAGGCAGAAGTCCTATCAAAGACCGCTTCTTCAGTCACCATCATCCACCGGAAAGAAACGTTTCGCGCCTGTAAAGCGATGCAGAAAAAAATCTTTGCCAATCCGAAGATCAGGGTAATTTGGAATAAAACCATAACGAAGTTTATGGGAACTGATAAATTGACGGGATTAATGTTAAAAGATGTCAAGACAGGCAAGGAAGAGGAGTTTAAAACAGACGGCGTCTTTTTGGCCATTGGCCATAAGCCAAACAGCGCCATATTTAAAGGGCTGGATTTAGACGCGAAAGGTTACATTATCAGAAAAGAAATAAAGGATGAGAAAGGCCCGCTGAAATACCGGATGGTGACCAATATCCCGGGAGTTTTCGTTGCCGGCGATGTGGCTGATTATCCCTATAAACAGGCAATTACCTCCGCCGGATTCGGCGCCATGGCCGCTTTGGATGCCTCTCGTTGGCTGGAAGAGAATAGTTTGAAGAACTGATTTGATAAATAACGTGCAGCGAGTCCCGTATACGCGCTCTTGCGAAGCATGGATGTAAACCATGTGAGCAAATAAGCGTTGTACTGGGACCGCTTTGGATGCCTCCCGTTGGTTAGAGGAGAATAAAGATTAAGGGAGAGAAACGGATTTCAGGGCGTTTATACGGCCTTTTACCCAATACATAGTACTGCCGGAAATCTTGTCCGCTTTTGACTCGATCCTGTTCCTCACGTTGGTATTGCTCGTACCATATGAAGTTGACCAGACTAGAGCCGCCAAGCCGGCCACATGCGGGGTAGCCATGGAAGTGCCCGAACCGTAATCATAGTTTGGTTTTTTGTTGATGGTGTAAGGATGGTTGGGGAAAGTGGAGTAGATATCCACGCCCGGAGCGGCCACATCCACCCAGCGTCCGTAGGAAGACCAGGAAGCTTTTTTATCATTACTATCTGTGGCAGCTACCGCAATGACATTTGTATAGTAGGCGGGGTAAGTCGGCGAGCTATTGCCGGAATTGCCGGCGGCCGCCACAAGAACAACTCCTCTATTCCAGGCGTATTTAACGGCATTTTCCAAAGTCTTTGATTTAGAAGGACCGCCCAGACTCATGTTGATAACTTTGGCGCCGTGATCTGCCGCCCAGATGAGACAATTACTAATCCACGAATAATAACCGGAGCCGTCGTCTCCCAAGACTTTGACGTTCATCAAAGAGGCGTTGTAGCCAAGACCGGTGACACCGGTGCCGTTATTAGTTATCGCTGCCGCAATGCCGGCGACATGGGTACCATGGCCGTAGTTGTCGTCGATCGGACTGTCGGTGCAGTTGTGATTATCGGTGATTTTTGAAGAAAGATCTTCATGGTTTTGGTCAATGCCGGTATCCAGAATGGCGATTTTCACCCCGGGATTGCTTTTGGTGATATTCCAGGCGTCCGGCGCTTTCACTTTTTGCATGCCCCACTGAAGATTAAAATAAGGGTCATTGGGAACATCCATTGTCGTTGCCACAAAATCCGGTTCGGCGTATTCGATGAAAGGCAGCAGCAGGAATTGGTTGACCAGATCAGTCAGTTTCTTCGGCGAGATTTGCATTACCTCCACGTCAAGCTGGCTGATTTTGTCTTTTATTTTGGTCTCAAATTGCTTCTGAAATTTTTCTTTGATAATATCCGGCGTGCTTTCTTTAAATTTCACCAAGATTTTATCTGGAGCAAATGATTGGGAAGGTTTGGCAAAGATTGGAGAAGGAAGAAGAAATAAAATATAAAAAACAAAAGATATAAGATAAAATAATCTGACTTTCATGGATCAATAACAGCGTAGCAGGGAAAACGAGTGGAGTCAACTCTTGCTATGTTATAATAACTATTAAATTAGAAAATACTATGTTGGATATTAAATTTATCAGGGAAAATTTGGAATTGGTGAAAAAAGCAGCGGTTGATAAGAACCGGAAAGTGGATCTGGAGCGGTTGTTGGTGTTGGATGAAAAGAGGCGGAAGCTGATTGGGGAGATTGAAGAGAAGAGAGCGAAACGGAATAAAGTATCAAGTATCAGGTATCAGGTATCAGGTATGAAAAATGAAGATAATAAAAATATACCTAATACTAAATACTTAATACCTAATACTGTTGCCGAAGAAGGTAAACAATTAAAAGATGAAATTAAGACTTTGGAAGAAGAGTTGGGAATTATCGAAAAGGAATATAAAGAATTAATGTTACAGGTGCCCAATGTGCCGGATAAGAGCGTCCCGGTGGGGAAAGACGCCAGCGGGAATGTGGAAATCAGGAGATGGGGAGAGTTGAAACCAGCCTCTGGCTGGGATTTTACCCCATTGGATCACATTACTCTAGCAAAGAAGTTGGACTTGGTGGATTTGGAAAGGGGAGCCAAAGTCGGCGGCTTCCGGACATATTTTTTGAAAAACGAAGCGGCGGTGATGGAGATCGCCATCCTTTTTTACACTTATCAAAAGCTGGTAAAAAAAGGTTACACACCGCTGATTGCGCCATCTTTGGTTAAAGAGTTTACTTTTTTCGGCAACGGGCAATTTCCCTGGGGCAGGGAAGAAGTCTACCATCTGGAAAAAGACGATGTTTATCTGGCGGGAACAGCCGAAGTGCCGGTGACAGCCTATTATTCAGGTGAAATTTTATCTGAAAAAGATTTGCCGAAAAAATTTGTCGCCTTCTCACCTTGCTTCAGGCGGGAAGCCGGCAGTTACGGCAAAGACACGAAGGGATTATACAGACTTCATCAGTTTAATAAAATTGAGCAGGTGATTATCACCACTAATGATTATGAAAATTCCCTTAAACTGCATGAAGAATTATTGGCTAATGCAGAAGAGGTTTTACAGGACTTGAAGTTGCCATACCGCGTTATGCTGATGTGTACTGGAGACATGGGTGAGCCGCAGGTGAAGAAATACGACATCGAGACTTGGATGCCGGGAAGAAACGCATACGGAGAAACGATGTCCAATTCTTTCATGGGCGATTTCCAGACAAGGAGGTTGAATATCCGTTACAAAACCAAAGAGGGGAAAATATTATTTACCCATTCATTAAACAACACCGCGGTGGCTTCTCCCCGGATTCTGATTGCCATTTTGGAAAATTACCAGCAGAAAGACGGCAGTGTGATCATACCGGAAATTTTACGCCAGTATACGGGAGTTGATAAAATAAGTTTGAGGTAAGGGCGATCTTACTTTTTTGACCGTTTCCCCGGTGACTTTTTCTTTTCCTGTTTATCTTCTTTTTCCTCTTCCTCCAATTCCTCATCGGAAGTCATGAGGATCGAGAAAAGGATAAAGCCGGCGAAGACCGGCATTATCAGGGTAAAACGGGTCACTTCGTCTTTGGCTTTGATCAGGACGCCCAAGGAAATGATGATTGCCGCACCCGCCGCCCAGGCAATCGCTTTATTTTCTTTGTAAAATTTCTCCCACCACTTTTTCATACTATCCATATCCTAAAGCAGAAGTGTATAATTTGTCAAGGAGTCCCGATGAAATCGGGACGATCAACAAAAGGAAAGCAGTCCCGAAGGAGACAATTTCGGAATGCGAGATACCAAAAAAGATAATCGATTAAGTAACGATAGGATACTTTGCCCAAGACAAATAAAACCTAAACAAGACATAAGCAATGGAGAAATTCCGTCTCCGAGGGGATGCTTTCCTAAATACTATGAAATCAGGTTATGTAGCTCTCATCGGTCGTCCCAACAGCGGCAAATCAACTTTGCTGAATAATCTTTTGGGCCAAAAAGTTTCCATCACTTCCCCCAAGCCGCAAACCACCCGTATCCCGATCCAAGCCGTTTATGAGGACGAGAGGGGACAGATAATTTTTATTGACACGCCCGGAATCTTCGGCAAAGTCAATGATCCTGTTTCCCAAAAAATCAATCCGATTGCCGAGCAGACTTTGAAAGAAGGAGTCAATGTTATTGTCTATATCGTTGACCATTCCAGAGAAAGGGATACGGAAGAAAATAAAATTTTAGGAATTATCAGGAAAATGGATGCCCCGAAAATTCTGGCGATTAATAAAACCGATATCAAGAAACCTTCTTTTCTTCCCCATTATAAATTCCTGGAGGAAGAGTTTAATAAAACCGTCAATATCTCCGCCCTTTACAAATCCAACTTAAATTATCTGCTTGACGCTATTTTTGAATTCTTACCGGAAGGTGAAAAAATCGTCGACAACTCCGGCCGGCCGACACCGGCACTGAATATGGACAGTAAGACTTTTCTTTCCGAAATCATCCGCGAAAAAGCCTTTCTTTTCTTGCGGAAAGAACTTCCTTACACAATGATGACGGAAGTTGATGAAATATCGGAAAGAAAAAACGGTTCAACCTATATCAAAGCCAGGATCATTACGAGTTCCGACCGTTACCGGAAAATGATTATCGGTGATAACGGCCGGATGGTAAAAGAAATCGGCATGGCGGCCCGGAAAGAGTTGGAAACGGCTACCAACAAGAAAATTTATCTGGATTTGACAGTCGAAAGCAATCCCCATTGGTTTGATGTTTTATCTTAAAGAATGTCATCCCGACCGAGTCCGAATAACACAGTGTCATTCTGAGCGGATCCGCCGTTGGCGGAGAAGCGAAGAATCCCGTTGGTACATCGGGATCCTTCCCCGATGTTCACTGGGGTCAGGATGACAGTTATTTGCGTAACTCCTGTAAGATTGCTTTAACCAAAAATAGCGCCCTTGCCCGATGACTGACTCTGTTTTTTTCCTCCTCCGAAGCTTGGGCGTTAGTTTTGCCTAAATCAAAATTGTAGAAAATCGGGTCATAACCGAAACCGTTAGTACCTTGTGGTTTGTCTGTAATTAGACCGTGGCTTTCACCCTTAAATACGGAAGTCTTTTTATTTTGCGGATTGTAGATAGCCACTACCGCGACATATTTGGCGGTTCTTTTCTCTTTTGGGATGCCTTTCAAATCCCGGAGAAGTTTATTTAGCTTGTCGGTGTCAGTTCCTTTGCAGTGTCTGGCGGAGTAAAGGCCTGGTTTCCCGCCGAGGGCGTCTATCTCCAGTCCCGAATCTTCCCCCAAGGTTATCAATCCGGTTTTTTTTCCAACGGTCTCTGCTTTTATCCGCGCATTCTCCTCATAAGTTTTGCCTGTTTCTTTTAATTCTTTTCCGAAGCCAACATCATCCAGCGATAATATCTTAACCGGAATATCGGAAAGGATTTTTCGGATCTCCCTGATCTTCCCTTTATTTCTGGTGGCAATAATTAATTTCGTCATAAAACAGTGTCATTCCGATCCGCCGGCTGGCGGAGAGGAATCTCTCGCGAATGCGAGCTTGCATACGCAAGAGATTGCCACGTCCCCGCCAGCTGGCGGGTCCTCGCAATGACATAGAATTGCGTAAGTCACGTTATTAAGATAATTTTTGAAGACGGACTAATGTTTCCTCTTTCCCCAGGATTTCCATGGATTCGTTAAGAGGCGGAGAGATTTTTTTGCCGGAGACAGCGACACGGAGAATCATGAAAAATTTGCTGTTGGGGATTTTCAGTTCCTGAGCCAGATCCTGCATCGATTTTCCGATGGAGTCCGCTTTCCAATCACTGACAGCTGACAACTGCTGATGGATTTTTGATAATAAACTGCGGTTTTCCGACAAATCAATATCATAATCTTTCGGCCGGTCAAAGAAAAATCCGGCCAGTGGCATATAATCCGAAAGTTTTTTTATCCTTTCCTTAACTAACGGAATTGTGACTCCAATTACTTCCTCCGGATATTTTTTGTGTAAAAATTCGTATATCTTAGTTCTCAGTTCAAAGTCCTGAGTTTGTCTGAGGTAATGACCGTTATACCAGTCCAGTTTATTGACATCAAAAATCGGTGTCCCTTTTTGCACCCGGCTGATCTCAAAATCCGCGATCAACTGCGCTAAAGTGAAAAATTCCTGTCCATCTGACATGGAATAACCCAGACTGCCTAAATAATTAACCAGTGCCTCCGGCAAATATCCCATTTCCTTAAACTCAAAAACCGAAGTTGCTCCGTGCCTTTTTGAAAGTTTGGTTTTATCCGGCGCGTAAAGAAATGATAAGTGGGCAAACTCCGGCGGAGTAACTTGCAAGGCTTCAAAAATCAGAAGTTGCCGCGGCACCATGTTGATAAAGTCTTCACCTCTTATCGCATGGGTGATTTTCATTTCGATATCATCTACGGTGGCCGCAAAATTCAAAAGGGCAGACCCGTCACTTCTGGCGATAACAAAATCCCCGAAAAGCGAGGAATCGACGCTGATGCTCCCTCTGATCAGGTCGATGAAAGTCACTTTTTTATTGGGATTTACTAAACGGATAGCCCCATTTTTTCCGTCTGCGGTTAGATTTTTGCACTTACCGCTGTATTTAGGAATCTGTCCTTTAGCTTCCATCTCTTTTCTTTCTAAGTCAAGTTCTTCTTTCGAACAATAACAATAGTAAGCTTTCTTCTCGGCAATTAATTTATCCAAGTATTTTTTGTAAGTACCCCCTCTTTCGCTTTGACGGTAATACGTGTAAGGACCGCCGATGTCCGGTCCCTCATCCCAGGTAACTCCTAACCATTTCAAAGAACTTATAATGTCTGTCTCAAATTCTTTCCTCGACCTTTCCTTATCACTGTCATCAATCCGCAGGATGAAATCACCATGGTGGTGTTTGGCAAAAAGGAAATTAAAAAGAGCGGTGTGAGCAGTGCCTAAATGAAGATTACCGGTGGGAGAAGGAGCCACCCGACAGCGGATTTTTTTCATAGATTGATTCTAACATAGATTCTGGCTTATACTCAATTATATATGGCAAATCTAACGGAGATGTCCATCGGCTTCAGAAAATTTATTTTCTACCTGCTTTTTGCTTTTGTAGGTTATCTTATTCTTAAAGTCCTGATCTCTTTCGGTGTGCAATACTGGAGGATGACTCACCTTCCCCAAGTCCCGCCGCCGAATATGAAGTTTAACAAACTGCCAAAACCCGTTTTTTCTAAAGGTGCCACCCAATCGGCCGGATTGACATTTACCCTGCAAACTATTGAGGGGAAACCGCCGGAATCCACAAGTGCCGGCCGGGTCTACGCCATGCCTAAAAAACTGCCGACTCTTCTTTCGCCTGACCGGGCGCTGAAATTCGCCTCAAAAATCGATTTTACCAAAGAACCCAATACCGTCTCTTCAACCATGTATT
>CAYGXQ010000021.1:0-21286 GCA_964354025.1 uncultured Gammaproteobacteria bacterium
GTCGATTATTTACAGCTGATGGATTCCGGAAGGCGTTTCGACAACCGGGTGCAGGAAGTTTCCATGATTTCCCAATCATTAAAAAATCTGGCAAGAGAACTGAAAATTCCGGTTATGGCCGTTTCCCAACTTTCAAGAGCGGTAGAATCGCGGGGGAGTAAGATACCGCAACTAGCCGATCTTCGCGAGTCAGGAGCCATTGAGCAGGATGCCGACGTTGTCATGTTTATCTACAAAGTCGAGCAGGATGTTGAAAACTGGGAACAGCAGATCATCAAACTGGCAATTGCCAAGCATCGAAACGGGGCATTGGGGGAGATAGACCTCATCTTCAAAGGCGACCGCATCCGCTTCTACGGGATAGAGAAGAAGAGAGAATAAATTTCTTTGTTTGGGAATAGCGCACTTTAGTGCGCGCCTTTTATTTCCATCATAATCTCTAAAAACTTACGGGGTGTAATGATGGGTATTTTTTTGAAGATCACCATGGACAGAAGATCCTTATCCCCGGAAATGATAAAGTCAGCCTGTCCGCCGGAGGCAGTATCCAAAATCATATTGTCGTTGGGATCGCGGCAGATCTTAGTCACATAGTGGGGGATAACCAGTTGAGCCGATTCGGTTATTTCCTGTACCCATTGATTTACCAGTTTTTGTTCAAGACGGAATTTCTTGAGAAGTTTGGTTCGAAATTCATGGATTAATTCCGGAGAAAGTATCAATGAGTAGAGATTATCGAAACGGAATTTATCAATGATTTTTTTAGGTGTCCCTTCCCAAATTAAGCCTGAAATTAAGACATTGGTATCAACGACTGCCTTTATCATCTTCTTCCAAAATTTCCACTAACTTATCCCCGTTTATTTTATCAGGTTTAAGTCCTTTTTTGATAAGATAACGTTCGATGTAAGGTTTAGTCCGAATCGCCAGTTCATCCAGTCTTTTATTCCAGAGGTTTCTTTTTTGCTGTTCCAAAAGATTGTATTCCTTATAAGAGACGATAACGGCTTCCGGTTTACTTTCACGTACCACTACCACAGGCAGACTTTGTTCATTGATAAAGTCAAAAATCTCTCGCGTTTTTGTGCGCAGTTCCGTAATACCGATAAATTTAGGCATAGAAGTATTCATAATATTCATACTATATAATACATTATACTATATGTCAAGATATACGTTGTAATATCTTAGCTGTGCATTTTGCTGTTACTCTCTTCGAACGTGGTAAATTTTTTGCTCAGAGTGGTATTGTTCTTGCCGATAGCAATAGGAATAAAGAAGAGGAAAAACGTGAAGAATGGGGGACAGGGAAGGCATAAGGCTGATTAGTCAAATACTTTAATACGCTGATTGTCGGTGGGTGACGGAGAAAACAATTATTTCTGTCTTTTTAATTTCATATATTATCCTGTAAGGCCAGGCACGCAGTGATCTCAATCCTTCAAGTTCTCCTTTTAAGACTTTTCCAGAGTGTGGGTTTTGGGCAAGCAATTCAAGTTTTCTGATGATTTTTTTCTTTTCAGAAAGAGGAAGTTTTTTTATTTGCTTTATGGCTTCCGGTTTGTAGGCAAGCTGCATTTCTTATCCTGATAATCCGACGGCTTTTAACATTTTTTGATGGGGGATAACTTTTTTTTGTTTTCGGGCTTTTCTTATTGTAGCTATTTCACCTTTATTGGAAAGAATGTCTAACGTTTCCTGCCAGGCTTCAAGTTCGGCTTTATTGACGAGTATCACCGGACTGGCTCCCTGAAGAGTAATTTCGTAAGTTTTAAGACCGGTGGCCGCTGATTTAATGAGGTTATAAAGGTTGGCTCTGGCCTGACTGGCTGTCAGCGTCTGGTAATCAGAAGAGATATTCATAATCTTATCGTACGTTATTTCGTACGCCTTGTCAAGAACTTTTTGTACTGGTCCACCTGTACTTTGCGATTTAACTTCAGTTTATCCGTCATCCCGACCGATTCGCCAGCTGGCGGAGAGTGGAGGGATCTTCCTTACAGCTATCAACTAATAGGCCGAAAAATTTATATTATCGCCCTGTTTATGTTAAAATCGTCACTATGAGCCCTATTATAGGGCTTTTTATATATAGGGAATATATGTTATACGAAAAAGATATAAGTCGTGTTGTTGATACACGCTTAATATCACCAGAAGGAATCAATCAATTTAAACTTCAGATTATTGATGAAGCAGTGGCGCAATGGCCAGAAAACCCACTGATTGGGTTGGAAATAGGACAAGTCTATAAGGGTTTAGCTTACGGCTTAGTCAGAGCTTGGTATGAACAACATGTTCCAGAGGAGCTTAAGCCTAAAATTGGTGTTGCGGCTTTCGGATCAGCGGCACGAGGAGAGCTTTGTTTTCATTCAGACCTAGACTTAGCAATTTATCCCACTGGTGGAGTAAAAAAGAAAACTGTGGAGACATTTAAAAAAGGATTGTCCTCTTTTATGGAAAGTGTTGGTTTAAACCCGGAAATAAAAATATGGTTTATACAACCGAAACTGATGAAACTTATGCAAGAAGATTTAGTACTGGCAGAAATGGTATTATCTTCCGAGATTGTAGCAGGTCAACCACCAGATTTAGATACGCTTCGTAGATTTACCAGCAGTGGCTTAGAGGAAAAAGCATTATATGAGATTTTTCGATTGAAACAAGCACGGTTTAAGAGAGAGGGAGATAAAGATGACGTGTTTAATCTGAAATGGGCAGAAGGAGGGATGGTTGATTTTCGAGTATTACGATCGATTGCCTTTACTTACGGGATTACGGCAAATACAACAGTGGATATACTGAATGGTTTACAAGCAAGACAATTAATAAACAGTAAGGAGCAACAATTTTTATGCTCGATACTTTCTGAGTATTTGATCTATCGAAATTTGATGCATGTTTTTGCCGGTGGTGCTATAGAAAAACTTGATTTACAAACAAGACAGTATATCAGCCAACAAATTCCAACTACCGGTGAACCAGATAAATTAAAGGAACATTTAGATGTGTCAGGGCGAGCAGTTCGGACTATAACAAAATATGTTATGGACGGATTTCTTCAAGAAATGGGAATCGATCCAGATTTATATGATAACTTCTCGAAGTTAGAGTTGGAAACCCAACTTCATTATGCGCGTTCCTCTAATAAACATCTTGTTGAGTTAGCTGCTTGGTCTTCCGAAGAACCAGAAGTATTAATGGCTTGTTTGAAGACTAACCCTTCATGGTCGATTTTAAAAGCGACTTCTCAATCAAGAACTGCTTTCATAGAAGTTTATGATTTAATAGAACAATTAACCCGTCCTCGGCCGGCATTAGAGTTTGTTCGTAGGCAACTAGCTGTTAATCCTTCAGTTCCGATGGACACCCTTACCGTTGTTTATCAAAATACTAATAACGCTGAAATCAGAAATATTATAAAAAAACGGTTAAGAGTTGATGTAAAAGTATAACGGTGGTGCCGAGGGAGGGAATCGAACCCTCATGAGCTTTGAGGCCCACAGGTTTTTGAGACCTGCGCGTCTACCAATTCCGCCACCTCGGCTTTTTAGGAATAGCGCAATTTATTGCGCGTTTGTTAAGCGCGAACTGAAGTTCGCTATTCCAAATCATTGAAGACCGCTATTCCAAATAATGCTATTCCAATTATAACATGATTGACTCTTCTGACTATATTTTGTATAAGTAGAGTAAGTCAAATATGAAATTTAGCTTAAAGCCGACTGATCCGGGCAAGATAGAAGCTGATGTTTTGTTAATATTTTCCTGGGAAGACAGTTCCTTTGAGATTCCCCAGTTCAATGTCCAATTTAACAGCCATGTTATCGAAACGGCCAAACGGGAAAATTACGAAGGTAAAGCCGGTCAATCTATCACCGTTTCTACTAGGGGGGAGATCGCTTCCTACAAACTGATTTTATCAGGGCTTGGTAAAAAAGAGGATTTTAACCTTTTCAAATTATTTAAAACGGTCGCGGGCGCAGTTAAGACTGCCCGGGCAGTCAAACCGGCCAAGATCGTTATTCTTAGTCCGGCCTTTTGGTTGGAGAAATTTACCCCTGAAAAAACCGTTCAAAGCCTGGTTGAAGCAGTCAAGTTATCTTCATATCAATTTTTAAAATATAAAAGCGAGGAAGAAAAAAGAAAATACAGAGAATTAGAAGAAGTGGTTTTGTCTGTCAAAGCAGGAAGTCTTAACCGGGCTCAGGACGGTTTAGAAAGAGGTCTTGTCATCTCGGAAGCGGTCATCTATGCCCGCGATTTAGTTAACGAACCGGCCGCGGTCACTACACCGACTTATTTATCCCAAATTGCCATCGATATCGCCAAACATTCCGGGGAGTCGGTCAAAACTGAAATTCTGGAAAAAGAAGAGCTGGAAAAATTAGGGATGGGTGCTTTTTTGGGGGTAGCCAAAGGCAGTGACGAGCCGCCGAAATTTATCCATCTGTCTTATAAACCAAAGAGGGCGAAAAAGAAAATCGTTATCATCGGCAAGGGTTTGACTTTTGACACAGGCGGATTGTCATTAAAATCCTCGGAACACATGGAAACGATGAAATTGGATATGGCCGGGGCGGCGACAATTTTGGCAATATTTAAGGCTTTGCCGGTATTGAAAATGGAGATTGAAGTCGTCGGATTGATTGCCGCCTGTGAAAATATGCCTTCCGGCAAAGCTCTTAAACCGGGAGATATTTTAAGAGCGATGGACGGTAAAACCATTGAGGTCCTCAATACCGATGCTGAAGGCCGGTTGACTTTGGCAGACGTCCTATCCTTTGCCAATATCAAAGAAAAGCCGGATCAGATTATTGACCTGGCTACCCTGACCGGGGCTTGTATTGTCGCTTTAGGAGAAGAGATCGCCGGACTTTGGAGTAATAATGATGAGTTGGCCCAAAATATCGGCAAAGCCGCCCAAGGATGCGCGGAAAAGATCTGGCGGATGCCGCTTGAGGAAGAATATAAAGAGGTTATTAAAAGCAAAATCGCCGATTTGAAAAATTCGCAAAGCGGCCGATACGGCGGAGCCATCAATGCCGCTTTATTTTTGGCCGAATTTGCCGGGAAAACTCCTTGGGCGCATCTGGATATCGCCGGGCCGGCCTACGCAGAAAAAGAAACTGCCATGACCATCTTCGGCGGAACCGGTTTCGGAGTCAGGACAATTCTTTCCTATCTAAACTCATGCTGAAATCTTATCTTGAAGTCATAAAAAATAAGGATTTTCGTTATCTTTGGTTGGGACAGATCATTTCCCAGATCGCTTTGAACATGCTTTCCTTTGTTCTGGCGATTAGAGTTTATCAGGAAACGCAGTCAAACGCCGCCGTCTCTTTCATGCTTTTGGCCTTTGCCATTCCTTCAATTATTTTCGGGGTGATCGCCGGAGGAATAGTTGATTTTCTTGATAAGCGGAAGGTGATGCTTTACTGCAATCTGTCAAGAGTCTTTCTTATCCTGGCCTTTTTCTTTTATGCCCGTAATCTGGTGATTGTTTACGCTTTGTCAGTGATAATATCCATTATTTCCCAGTTTTTTATCCCGGCCGAAGGACCGGCCATTCCCAGTTTGGTTCCTGAAAAACAGCTTTTGACGGCCAACTCGCTTTTTACGATCAGTTTTTATCTTTCAATGATTCTCGGTTTCATCCTTGCCGGCCCTTTTGTCAGGATTCTTGGTCCTAAAACCGTTTTTTTGTTTATGGGACTGCTCATGCTTTTGGCCGCCTATTATATTTACCGGATACCGAAAAAAAAGCTGTCGGTTCGCCGGCTGGCGAATTTCAATTTCAGCTTTATCGGCCGGGCCATCGACGACGGGATAACGTTTATCCATTCCAATAAAAGGATTGAGCAAAGCCTTCTTTTGATGACTTTTTCCCAGGCGCTTCTTTCCATATTAGCGGTGCTGGCTCCCGGTTTTGCCGATCGGATGCTGGCAATTGATCTGACAGACGCTTCATATCTGGTGATGGGTCCGGCAGCCATCGGTTTGGTTTGCGGCGCGTTTGCCGTCGGGGCTTACGGAAACAAGTTTATAAAAACGACGATTATTACTGTTGGGATAATCGGTGTGGGAGTGAATTTACTGCTTTTATCCATCATTTCCGGCCCTTTCAGTTTGATTACGGCCATGGTATTACTTTTCACTCTCGGAATTTTTAATTCTTTTATCAGCGTCCCTGCCAATACCATTTTACAGCAGGATTCAGACAGTAATATGCGCGGCCGGGTTTACGGAGTTTTGACCTCTCTGACCGGCGGCGTTTCCCTGATTCCGGTAGTCTTTTCCGGAATTCTGGCCGATCAGTTAGGTGTCGGATTAACCATGGCGCTTTTAGGATTAGCCATTGCAGCGGTTGGTATTTACCACTACTTGCGCCACCAATTTTTAATAAGTAGTATAAAATAGATGTCATCATTATTCTATGTCATTGCGAGTCCCGCCACTTATGTGGGACGTGGCAATCTCGGACGGGATTGCTTCGCCTTCGGCTCGCAATGACAAACTGATATGCTACCAGTATTATTCACGATCGGCGCTTTTAATGTCTATGCCTTCGGTATCTTTTTGGCGATGGCTTTTATTTTTTCAACTTTCATCATCTGGAAAAAGGCCAAAGCGGAATTGAAAGAGGAGGAATATCTCGACCTATACCTGCAGACTAATATCGTTGCCCTGATTTGTGCCAGAGCTTCCTACATCATTTTTCACTTTCAGGATTTCGGTTTGAATATCCTGAAATACATATTAGTCCGGGAAGCTCCGGGATTGTCATTACTTTCCGGCTTGGCCGGGGCTTTCCTTTTCCTCTTTATTTATACCAGAAAGAAAAAAATCTCTCTTTGGCACCTTCTGGATTTGTACAGTCTGGCGTCAAGTTTCATGCTGGTTTTTGCCAAAATCGGTGAACAATTGGGCGGCGGTTCATACGGTCGTCCAACCAAATTCCCAATCGGAGTGGGCATTGTCGGCAAGATCGGCCGTTTCCATCCCGTAGAACTGTATGAGGCTCTTTTTTTTCTTCTGATGGCCATAGGCTTTTCTTTCCTTTATGAAAAAATCCAAAAAAACAAATGGCCCGATGGTTTGGTTTTTTATCTGTTTGTCCTGGGAATTTCCATTTCCGTTTTGATGCTTGAATTTTTGAAAGAATACGCCGTATACTTATATGGTTTGAGTTTAAGGCAATGGTTTGCGGTGATTCTGATTTGCATAGTTGTTAAACCTTTATATGACCGGTTAAAAAACATTCGGACAATGAATTGAGGAAATAAAATATGAAATTTCCAAAAAAAATCCTTGACCAGTTGCAAAAGCACTTATCCGCCGAGCTAGATAAAATAAAAAAGAATTTGTCGTCTTTAAAGCTGCAGGATCCTTTTTCCGATCCTGACAGGCTGATAGACAACGCCGCCTCGGATACCGAAGCCAAAGAGGAAAGCTCCCATGAGCGGATGGAAGCGCTTGAAAAGGAATTGAAAATCCACTTCGAAGAGGTTAAACAGGCTCTTGACCGTGTGAAAAAGGGTGCTTACGGCAAATGCTTAAACTGCAGGAAAATGATTGATACCGACCGTTTGGGAGCCAAGCCGACTGCTTTGTACTGTGTAGAATGTGAAAGGAAGAAGGAGAAGTAGCTTTTAGTCGTTTGTCGTTAGCTATCTAGCGACCAAAGACCAACGACTAAAGACTAATAGCCAATGAGTATCCCCATTATTTTCGAAGATAGCGCATTTCTCATTATTGATAAACCTTCCGGTATAGTCGTCAACCGTTCGGAAAATGCTCCTGATGGAACTGTGCAGGATTGGATTGAAGAGAGAACTATTAATAATCTGTCATCGCGAGGGATGCACCAGAAGGTGCGTCCCGTGGCGATCCCGCAGGAATTACCGCAGCATCACGGGATTGCTTCGTCCGATGTACATCGGACTCGCAATGACAATGACTCGGATTTTATCAAACGGTCGGGGATTGTGCACCGGATCGATAAGGAAACTTCGGGACTTTTAGTAATTGCCAAAACCCCGGAAGCGTTTGAAAATCTGCAAAAACAGTTTCTGGATAGGACAGTTACTAAAAAATATCAGGCTTTAGTCCACGGAAAAGTCGTTCCCGATGAAAGCATTATCAAAGCGCCGGTTGGCCGCTTGCCATGGAACCGGCGGAAATTCGGCGTTCTTGCCGAAGGAAGAGAGGCAGAGACTGGATATAAAGTCATTAAATATTATTCCTGCTTACATTGTCATTCCCGCCCCGTTGTCATTCCCGCGAAAGCGGGAATCTACGGGGTAAACTCCAGCGGGAATCCAGATCCTCCGGTCAAGCCGGAGGACGACAAAAAAATATTTTCCTATTTGTCGGTTTTTCCCCACACCGGCCGGACGCACCAAATCCGGATCCATCTTCAGTATCTCGGTTTCCCCATCGTTTCCGATCCTTTATATTTACCGAAGAACGTTTATGAAGAGGACATCAAATGGTGCCCGCGCCTTTTTCTCCACGCCGCCTATTTAAAACTACAACATCCCGAAACAGGGGAGTGGAAGGCATTCGAAAGCAATCTTCCTCACGATCTGGAAATATCCTTGGAAACTCATCTGCATACTTGATACTTTGGGTCTTTTTGTTCTAAAGTAAATTATACCCTCCGCATATTATAATGCTTCGGGTATGACTCCTTCGTAAAGGAAATACATATGCCGCCTGTGACGCTTGCCGTGGAATTGATTTTTGTCCTTCTGGCCGGTTTTTTGGGTGGAATAATCGCTAAAATATTCAAACTGCCTCTTTTGGTCGGTTATCTTTTAGGCGGATTCTTGAGCGGCGGTTTATTAAGCCGTTTTATCCCCTCCGGCGGGACAATAGCCCAGATCGCCGAAATCGGGGTCGCTTTGCTCCTTTTTACTTTGGGTCTGGAATTCTCTCTTGCCAAAATGAAAGAGCTGGGTGAGGTGATTATCTTCGGTTCATTTATCCAGATAGTCCTGACAATCTTAGTATCGATAATCATTTTTCCCTTATTCGGAATGGATTTTTACACAGCTCTTTTTCTAGGCGCCGTTTTTTCACTTTCTTCGACAGCGGTGGTAGTTAAAACTTTAACTGAAACCGGAGAGCTGGATACCCTTCATGGCCGGATGTCTTCGGGATGGCTTTTTATGCAGGACCTCTATACTTTGCCTTTGATAATTATTTTGCCGGCTATCGGTAAAACAATAAAAGGCAGCAGTTTTGAGACGTCCTCACCGCTTTACTTAGGGATGAATATTATCCTGGCGGTAATTGTTTTCTTTTCGATTTTAATTATCGGTAAAAAGGTTATCCCTTTTATTATAGATCGGATTGCTGACCTTAAAAGCAGGGAACTGATATTAATTTGTGCAGTCCTCATCTGTTTGATTTTTTCCTTCCTTTTCCAGTTTTTCGGTTTTTCCTTCGCCATCGGCGCTTTTATTGCCGGTGTTCTTATCGGCTCGTCTTCCGCAAAACATGGAATTTTTGCTGAAATCAGACCTTTAAGAGATATTTTTTCTGTCGTCTTTTTTGTTTCCCTGGGCTTTATGATTGACCCGAAATTTATTCTTGACTCCTGGCAATTTATTCTGTTGTTAGTTGTCTTTATTATGTGTTTGAAACTGGTTATATCCGCTTTGATTATTTTTTTCATGGGCTATCACACGAAAATTGCAGCTTTAGTCGGAGTATCTTTAGTCTCAATCGGTGAATTTGCCTTTATTTTGGCTGTTTCAGCCGTAAGTGCTAAATTAATTGATCAAAAAACATATATGACTGTTTTGTCAGTGACTTTTATAACTTTAGTACTCTCGGTGCCAATCTTATCGGTCAGTAATAAACTCTATTATCTTATTAAAAAAAATATTTTTAAAAAACTTCCCAGTCTTGCCGGATTTTTTGTACGTTATGACAGACTGGTACCTTCAGAAGTAGAAAATATGAAAGACCACGTTGTCGTCCTTGGGTACGGACGGGTAGGCAAATATATTTGCCGTGCTTTAAGTTTCGTGGAAGTTCCGTATCTGGTGGTTGATTACAATCATCAAATCGTCAGAAAATTGCGTGATGAGGGGATTAATGTTATTTATGGTGATCCGGCGGAGATTGATGTCTTACGGTTTGCCCAATTGGATAAAGCCCGGATCGTAATCATTGCTTATTCCGACAGGACAATGCAGGAATCGATCATCGGCAATATCCTGTTTCTTAATCCAAAGATCAAACTGATTTGCCGGACCCATTTTGAAGAAGACCAGAAGAAACTGAAAGGCTTAGGTGTAGAAACGGTTATCCAGCCGGAATTTGAAGCGGCGGTGTCGATGACGGAAAAATTATTGAAACTTTTTAATATTCCGGCCGATGAAATAGAAGGAAAGATTACCAGGTTGAAAATCGAGCACGGATTAGGTTAAAATATATACATATGGGACAATTTGGAGGATTTTACAAAGGAGATAAGAAAAAGCCCAAAAAAACTTATCTTGACAAAAAAGCTAATCAATTGGGTAGTACGCAGAGCTTTGTTCTACCGCAGGTCGAGATCATCAAAAAAAGGAAAAATGAGGAATAAACATAAGTCTCCTTTAATTTCCGTTTTTTTCATTTTCTCTGTCTTTCTATTTTTAATATTGTTTTCTGTTGCCCTGATACGTTTTTTCGGTAAAAGCATTTGGGATGGCAAAAGAAGGATTACTTTAGTGATGCAGAATCTACCCCAACAGGATAACGAATTATCAGACTACCTCGGTATTTTCACCATTGAACCGGAAAAGAAAAATGCCTTTTTCCTTCTGATTCCGGGTAACACTCTTTTGGATGTGCCATACGGTTACAAAAAATTTCCGGCTGCCAGCGTTTACCGGTTAGGCGAACTTGACCGGCAAAGAGGTGGAGGGAAACTGCTGGCCAAAAGTATGGAGATTTCTTTCGGTTACAGTATCGAGGGATTTATGGTGGAATACAAAAAAAATCCAAGCCTGATTCCGCAGAAGCGTGAAGACTTGGCAGAACTTAAGAAAAAATATTTTTCTCTGTTTGGTTTTCTTTCCTCTTTTTCCGACCTTCTTACATGGCGTGGCAATACGGTGACAAATTTTTCTTTTCTTGACCGGTTCCGTTTATGGCGGGGCGTCTCTTGGTTGCGGCTTGATCAAATAAGTTTTTTTGATCTTACCGACAGCGGGGTACTGAAGATGGAAAAACAGGTTGATGGTAGTGAGGTATTTGAACTGGATAAAGATAATCTTGATCTTACGGTTTCCGCTAATTTCCAGGATTCATCCGTCCGTCAGGAAAAAATTACCGTCGAGATTGCTAATGCTACCGGATTGGAAAAGATTGCGGCCGCATACGGACGGATTTTGGAAAATATGGGAATCCACGTCATCGTCAAATCAACCGCCGCCTATGGGCAAAAAGAAGAATGTCTGCTTTATCTAAGCGACGATTCTTTGAAAAATAATATTATTGTCAAAAGACTAAAAGAGATATACAGATGTCAAATGGGATTTGATAAGCGTGATAAGGCAGACCGTTCGGATATCAAAGCCATCGTCGGGGAGGATTTCATAAAATGATCATTCTTGGGAGTCTGGCCGTAATTTTCGTTATTTCTTTGTTTCTGGCGATAAGAGATGCCGATCGGGAATTAGGGATCCCCGAAGAAGTAAAAAAGATCAGAATTGCCAAAGGGAAGCAAAACAGCTTTCGGGGTGTGATCCTTTTTCTGAAAAAGAAAATAATCCATTACTCCTCAGGGGCGTCTTGAGTCTCTTTCTCGTCATCATCTTCTTTGTCCGATTTTTTGATAATTTTAAGAGGTGAGGAATAATCATGACCTGAACTGGTAGTCATAAAAGTCGGTTGGTCCCGGAATTTTTTGCCCCGTGAAATTTCCCTGATAAAAATAGAAAGGGAATTTTTACAAATATTTTTGATACAAGCATGGTAAGTATTGCCCGCTTTCAGGAAACGGAGCAACCGGAAAGCGATATCGTCGGGAAGGTCTCCAAGATAAGTTTTGGCTTCGCTTCTGATATCAATCGAATGCTTTTTGGGAGAAAGGTTGACCGTCATGCCGATTCTTAAGCGGTAAATAATGTTTTTCGGGGCCGGATGGGTTAATTGGATTGTTTTCGTTTTTCCTGGTTCTTCAAGAAACAAATTTGGAGAGAGGGGAGAGGTGGTTTCATCGTTTTTTTCCGCAGAAAATTTTTTAGGTAAAGATTTGAGTTTATCAAGATTTTTTTGGGCGATAAAATTATATTTGTCTATTTGAAGGACGGTCTGACAAATTTTTTTCGCCTTGCTGATTTTGCCTATTTGGGTATAGGCGTAAATCAGACGGTTGAGGGTAAGAAGATCTTTCGGAGTGTTTTTTAGTATTTCCTCGTTTATCTTTATCGCCTCTTGCCAATTACAGCATAGTGCGGCGTCAATAGCTTGTTGGAAAAGATCCGACATGTGTTAAAAAGATGAAAATAGTTTACGGATTAACTTGTGAAAAGTCAATAGGCAGGATATAATAACAAGCGTCTAGCGTCTAGAAACTAGCGTCTAGAAAATAATTCAATTAACTAGACGCTAAACGCTAACAACTAGACGCTAAATTATATAATGTCAGGTCATTCCAAATGGTCTAAAATCAAACACCAAAAAGGTGCCACGGACGCGGCTAAAGGCAAGGTCTTCACCAAAATCCTTCGGGCGATTTATATCGCGGTCAAAGAAAGCGGTAACGCCGATCCGGAATCGAATTTCAAGTTAAGGCTGGCGATTGAGAAAGCCAAAGAAGCCAATGTCCCGAAAGAAAATATCGAGCGGGCGTTGGTTAAAGCCAAGGGAAGTGCCGAAGGTGCCAATATTGAAGAGGTTGTTTACGAAGCTTTCGGTCCGGGCGGTGTTGGCATTATTATTTTAGCGGTAACCGAAAACAAACTCCGGACGGTTGCCGAAGTCAAAAATATTTTGGATAGGGGAGGCGGGAGTTTGGCCGGGATGGGAGCGGTAATCCATTTTTTCAAATACTGCGGCAGTATCTCCGTTGCTAAAAACGGTAAGACTTATGACCAGATTATGGAAGAAGCCATCAATATCGGCGCGGAGGATTTGGAAGACAGTGGTGAATATGCAGAAATTTTCACCCAACCTAAAGATCTCCATAAGTTAAAAGAAGCACTTCAAAAGGCTAATTTTACCGTTTCCCATTCAGAACTTGTCTACAGGCCGATCACTTTGGTTCCGGTACAAGATCCCGGAAAAGCCAAAAAAATACTTTCTCTTCTCTCCGTGCTTGAGGAGGTTGAAGACGTCCAAAAAGTTTTCGCCAATTTCGAGATTCCCGATTCATATTTTAAATAATCTTTATGCAACCAATACAGCGCCTTTGGCGCAAGAAAGATTTTTTCCGTTTCCTTGACAAACGCCAGCGTTTTGTTCTGCAGACTGTCATTTTGACCGCCGGCCTGTTGGTGACCCAGCTTATCTGGACTGATTTCCGTTTTATGATGGTGGTGATCTTATCCGTTGTCAGTTATGTACTGTCTGTCTGGTCGCTAAGGGAAGATATTAAACGGATCGAGTGGGTTTTTCTTTTCATTCTGCCGGTTTTTTTCACGGCTTCAGTCTCCCTGTTTTATTTCCTTCTGCCCGCCAGATGGATTATCAGGCTATTTACAATCATCATTTTTTCGGTCGGTAATTACGCTATCCTTTTAGTAGAAAACATTCATAATGTGGCGATTGAAAGATCCATTCAACTCCTCCGGGTAGCCCAAAGTATCGGTTTACTGATTACCCTGATCATTGTTTTTTTCTCTTCTATCATAATTTATTCACTCCGGATGCCTTTTTGGTTAAACCTGATATTTATGGTACTGGTAATCTTTCCGCTGGTTTTGCAATCGCTTTGGTCAATGAAATTGGAAGAAAAAATTTCCCAGGAAATTTTACAGTACTGCGGCGTTATTACTTTGGGGATAGGGGAGTTGGCTATAGTTTTATCATTCTGGCCAATCGCCAATACAGCTTATGCGCTTTTGATGACCGCCAGTTTTTATTGCATCACAGGTATCGTCCAGCAGCATCTTTTAGAAAAATTATTTAAAGATACGGTAAGGGAATACCTGACGGTTTTTATTTTTACCTTAGTGCTGACTTTTCTGATCACGAAATGGGGTTAATAATGGAATAGCGGATTTTAATCCGCGCAGTGGGGAGAGGGGATAGAGACCGGCTGTTCCATCCGCTGATATAGTTTGATATATAGCCTATAATAAATAAGGAATTTGTGGATAACTTTTCACGACATTAGCCTCATTCTTTTCACGGTTTTTATTCGTCATCCGGTAAGACGCCTTCGAGGAGTCCATTCGGCCACCTCGAAGGTGGAGTAAGTAGAGCTATCTATAATTCAATCCTCTCTCCACCCGAGGCAAATTGAACACTATTGTTACGCAGAAAAATAAGAGTTTAGATTGTTATTATGCTCTATTTCGTATTGAAGACTTGAAAATAGTGAAAATACTGCCTCCAAAATAATAATCCAGAGCCTTGTGAAGCTCTAAAATATACGAAAACAGTTATCGTTATCAATTAAGCACGAGAAGCGCTGATTGTTAGCCTCTGAAACTGAGTAGCATAGCGTCATTATGCTCTAAATCGACCAATAGGATAGGTTGTGAAGCAGAATATATCAGCCTCAAAAATAATAGTTTGGAGCATATTAATGAGCTAAAATGAAGTACACCTAAAAAACCCGAAAAGAGGTTATTTATAATCTCAAAGTCGTTAGTTAACGTCATTGCGATCCCGAGTTATATCGAGGGAGAAGTCACCGCCATCAGGCAGGATCCCGCTGAGGTGGGACAATCCCGTCGGGATCGCCACGCTCGTTCCTCGCTCGCGATGACAAATAACTAATCTGTGGGTATCTATGCGTACTTCCATTTGGAATAGCGCACTTTAGTGCGCGAATAGAGATAGCGTGAACCCAAAGGAGAATAACCTATCTATATCGTCGTACAATAATTCTTTTGCGACATCTATATAGTCAAGGGCTGGGAGAAGTGGCTTAATGGACGTTTTTGGAATAGCGCACTTTAGTGCGCGTTTGTTTTATTTAATGCGAGCGAAATAAAATTCGCTATTACACTATCCTGTCATCTTCATAGGAATAACGCACTTTAGTACGCGTGTTACTTTTAAAATAACGATAAAAATATTTTATGATTTTTGCCAGATGACTAATGATACATCAGCAGATAATGACAGCCTTTCTAGGTCACTACAGGGGCTCAAAAATGAGGCTAAATTTGAAGGTGTATTTGACAGCAAAACCGAAGGAAATAATTATTGTCATTGCGAGTCCGATGTATATATATCGGACGAAGCAATCCCGTGATGCTGCGGTAATTCCTACGGGATCGCCACGCTCATTCTTCGCTCGCGATGACATGTTACTAGGAAACTCTGAATAGTTACAAAAATTTTCCTTCTTGACATATAATGATCATACGTCGCAAAATGTAATTATGACATTGCCTGAGTCAATAAATCGTTTTCTTGAATATTTGGAAATTGAGAGAAATTGTTCCAAGCTGACGATCCGTAACTACAAGCATTACTTAAACCGTTTTTTGGAATTTACCAATGACACTACTCCCCTATCAGGACCGGAAAAAATTTCCTCGGTTCTGATCCGCGATTACCGGTTATTTTTATCCCGATATTCAGACGAGAAAAACTTGACGCTCAAGCGGATTACCCAAAGTTATCATCTGATAGCCCTGCGGGCTTTTTTGCGGTTTTTGATCAAACAGGACGTCAAGACCTTAAATCCGGAAAAAATTGAATTGCCTAAAGGCGAAAGCCGGTCGCTGAAATTTCTTGATAAATCTCAGGTTGAACGGCTTATGAATATGCCGGAAATCTCGCAGACGGCAGGACTTCGGGATAAAGCGATATTGGAAGTTTTATTCAGCACCGGTCTTCGGGTCAGTGAAGTCGTGAAATTAAACAGAGATAGCATAAATTTGGAAACGAGAGAGTTTGGGGTTATCGGTAAAGGCGGCAGAGCCAGGGTAGTTTTCTTGTCGGAATCCTCGGTTTACTGGCTGAAAAAGCATCTGGTGCAGAGGGAAGATGATTATAAACCTTTATTTATCAGATACGCCGGAAAAAAAGCAGAATCAGACAAAACTGGAGATCAATTGAGATTGACCGTCCGGTCGGTCCAGCGGATTGTCGAAAAATACGTCAAAAAAGCCCGTTTGCCGATCAAAATTACACCGCATGGACTGCGTCATTCTTTTGCGACGGACTTATTATCCGCCGGGGCGGACCTGCGCGCCATACAGGAAATGCTCGGTCATAAAAACATCTCGACCACCCAGATCTATACTCATGTCACTAACCCGCAGCTTAAGGAGATCCACAATAAGTTTCACCGGAGATAAAATTTCTATTTTACAGTGATTCTTTTTGTGGAGATTGCCGAGTGACATTTAAAAAACCTTTACCCGTTCTAGCATTAATAGTTAGACTTTGGCCATCATGGAGATACTTTGCGGTTTTTTCCAATCCTTCAAGAATTGCACCTGGCGCTGCTTCAACGAAAGAACTTGGGGGAAAATCACCGATTACCACGAAATCTCTCTCTCCCGGTCCAAGTAGATAAGTTTTCTGATAATCAACTAATCTTTTTTCCCCTTCCTGTAAAACTTCGGCAATTTCTATATATCCTTTAGAACTGTTTCCTGATCGCCAGATTGTTCCGGATACATGAGTTGACATGATGAGGATTTTACTGCGGCTTTCAGTAGATTGTCAAATAAACATGCGACATTTACCGGGCCGACGCCACCCGGGACAGGTGTCAAGCTATTCCACTTGGAAAGTGTATTAGGTTGGTTCTGTATTCACCTCACGGCCACTTAGTGTTTCACGCTGCCACGATATTTTCAAGTTGAATTATATATGTACGGTACTGGATAGAACTTGTTGGAATAAGAATCTGTTTTTTCGTTGATAGAACTCACGCATGCGAGGTGGTAATTCGTAAACTCTATCTACCGTAGGATCATTTTCAATATATTCAGTAAACAACCTTGACCAAGAGAAACTTGGATCAACTTCCTGTTGATACAACGTTTTAAGTTCCTCAAGAAAAGCGGCGACTAAAACGCTTCCTGGAGCGATGATATAAGGATATTCATGATTAATGTCCGGTCCCTGTCTGGGAAACATAACGGGTACACTTTCAAAGTGGTTAAAATCCGAGGACTCCAAGATTGAGTTCATCCAAGAGTATGTGAGTTGAACCAAAGCATCCCAAATAATTGGAAGTGGCCTCTGGAGCAAATTTCTATAAGCATATGCAACGCCCTGTGGGTAAATATATCCCTGATAGAATTTCATTTTATCCGACATCTGCGTAAATTCTTCTGCAGCCGATTCCCAAAGAATTGAATTGTTGTTTTTTATCCGCTCAAACGACTCAATAAATTGTTCGAGAGAATGACTTTTATTTCGCATTGTTACCATCCGGTGTTGTTCCCAGACAAGATGGCCCAGTTCGTGGAGATAGTTATAAAGAGGAAGAAATCGTAACTTATTTGTTGGCGGATTGAATATTAACTGATTAACTATGCGGATCAAGCAATCCTTTCCCTCAAGGTTACAGATATTCCATAGCGGTGGTTGGGTAGTCATCATGATACCCGAAAACTCAGAGTGCCGTACGAACGCTTCTGCCTCTTTGTTTGATCTAACGAATGCTGTTACATAAGGTATAATAGGATCATTCAGAAGGGTAAATTTTTTTTGGTAGTGGAGAAGTACATTGCTTCCTTCCTTTATAAATTCTGTCGCCAATTGCTTTTCCTGAGGAGTAGGATTTGGAGGAAGAATAATTATTGCTTGTCCTGTTCGTACAACGCGTTCTAAAACGGATGTTGAATTTTCCAAATCCATGTAGTTCCATGTTTTTGTAAGCAGATCTCTTCGTCCAGGAGTTTGTTCTTCTGCATTGGTCGCATCGTATGCCGCCATATACTTCACATAATGCGCAGTCAAACCACCAACAAGAGATTGCGTTTCATGGTCAAGACTTAGCTTTAGAGCTTCCTGAGCTGCCATAGAAGGAAATTATACACTATTTAGACAATTGGAAATGGAAAAGTTTTCCAGAGGTGTATTAAAAAACGATATGATTTTCGTTTGTGCTGCCGCAACAAGGTTTTATAGGAGACAGGCGCCGTTGATCGGTCCAATACCTCCAAGTAATATGCTTATTTTACTGCCGAAAGGAGATTCCTAAATAAACACGCGACGTTTACCGGGCCCACACCGCCCGGGACCGGGGTGTAATAGCCTGCTTTTGAGGCTATTTCTTCCTGATCATAGTCGGTGGCCAGTTTTTCGTTTTCCGGATGGAGGCCGACGCCGATAAGGATGGTTTTCTTGGTTATCATGTCTTGTCGTACAATATGAGATCTACCTACACAACTTATTATAATATCCGACGACAGACAAAGTTCTTTGATATTTTTTGTTTGGCTGTGGGCAATGGAATGAGGAATATTTAATTTAGTAAAATATTTATCCAGAGGTTGGCCGGCTGTCTCTCCCCTGCCGATAATCAAAATCTCTTTTTCTTTCAACCACTTGGTATAGTCCTTACGAAATTCCTTCACCTCGGAGGAGTCACTGCGTAACACCTCCGAGGTGTTTTTACCGCTTTTGTAAATCCATTCGAGGATTTTTTCGACTGCTTTGGCGATTGGCGGATCAAAAAGAGATTTGGGGTGGAAACCGTCGACATCTTTTTCAGGAACAACCATCAGATCAAGTTCTTCTTTGGTAATATCCAGCGGTACCGGTCTTTGAATAATAATCCCGTGAACTAATTTATCATGATTTAATCTGGTTACTAAAGAAATAAGTTTATTTTTAGTTTTTTCATTCTGTAATTTGTTCATTTCATTTGTAATTTGTAATTTATAATTTGTAATTTTAGCACCAATTTCCTCACCGATTTTTTTCTTCCGGCAAACATAAATTTTGGAGGCCGGATCATCACCGATTAAAATGACAGCCAGGTACGGATAGATATTTCGGGAGCGAAGGAGGGAAATTTGCTTTTTGAGCTTATTTTTGATTTCTTCGGCAATAAATTTACCGTCAATTTTCATGGGTTTTACGCCAGACACGTCGTTGCCGCGATACAGTCGCCTTTATCGGAAAACCTCATAAGGATGACTCCTTGGGTGGCGCGGGAAAGCGTGGGGACTGAAGTCATCGGCAGTTTGACGATTTGGCCTTTAATGGAAGTCAAAACCAGATTTTGGCAGGCCGTCGGGACCTTCTGCGCCCCGGCCACTTTACCGGTTTTCGGCGTAACTTGCGCCACTTTCACTCCCTGACCACCCCGGTGCTGTCTGGGAAAGCCGGAGAAAGGGGTTTTTTTGCCAATGCCTTTTTCCATGATCGTCAGAAATGACAGTTTTTGCTCCTCTTTGGGGATGACTTCGGTGCCGACGATATAGTCTTCTTTATCAAGCAGGATTCCCCGGACTCCTTGGGTGTCCCGGCCGGTTGAGCGGACTTCACTTTCCGAAAATTTTATTGATTTACCGTTGTGGGAAACCATCAGGATATCGTCTTCACCGCTTGTAAATTTGGCCCAGCGCAGTTCGTCTCCGCTCTCGAGTTTGATAGCAACAAGGCCGTTTCTTCTGATATTCTCATATTCCCGAACTCTGGTTTTTTTGATCGTGCCCTTTTGGGTGGCCATGACGATATAGGCATTTTTTTTGCTTTTTTCGCCTTTGAGAGCATATGAAAGGACGGAAGTGATCATTTCGCTTTGGTCGATATTGATCAGGTTTATGATGGCCTGGCCTTTGCTGATTCTAGTTCCTTCAGGTAAATCCCAGGCCCGCAGTTGGTACACTTTGCCTTTGTTGGTGAAAAATAAAATATTGTCATGGGTATAGGCGGAAAGAAGATGTTCGATCGTGTCTAAATCTTTGGTTGTCATGCCGATGACGCCCTTGCCCCCTCTTTCCTGAAGTTTGTAGGAAGAGGGCGGCTGGCGTTTGACGTAACCGCTTTTAGTGATGACGATGACGTTTTCTTCGTTGGGAATGAGCTGCTCTTCGGAAAATTCGCCGACTTTGGACTTATAAACTTTGGTCCGTCGCTCATCCCCGTATTTTTCCTTCAGCTTTTCCAGTTCGGTTTTGATGACTTTGAGGATTTTCTCCGGATGGCCCAGAAGATCGGTCAGGTAAGCGATAGTTTCTCTGATCATCGCCAGTTCATCTTCGATTTTTTGCCGCTCAAGGGCGGCCAGTCTTTTAAGCTGCATGTCCAAAATCGCCTGGGCCTGGATTTCGGACAAAGAGAATTTTTTCATTAAAGAAATTTTGGCATCCTCGACGTCCTTTGCCCTTTTAATGGTTTCGATAACTTCGTCGATATGGTCAACCGCAATTTTCAACCCTTCCAAAATATGCTCGCGCGCGCGGGCTTCCCGCAGTTCAAACTCGCTTCTTTTACGGATGACCAGGCGGCGGTGTTTGATATATTCCTCAAGGATTATCTTGAGAGTCAAAGTCTGCGGTGTGCCGTCGACGAGAGCCACCATGTTGACGGGAAAGCTGGTTTGGAGGGCGGTATGTTTGTAAAGATTATTCAAAACTTTTTTAGGGACTGCATCGCGTTTGAGTTCGACCATTACCCGGATGCCGTGGCGGTCTGATTCGTCGCGAAGATCGGAGATGCCCTCAAGCTTTTTATCCTTGACCAGTTGGGCGATGTGGGCGATGAGATGGGCTTTATTTACCTGGTAAGGAAGCTCGGTGACGATGATAGCCGATTTGCCGTTGCCGATATCCTCAATTTCCGCCTTTGCCCGCATAATGATTTTGCCGCGGCCGGTGGCATAAGCATTTTTTATCTCCTCAATATCATAAATAGCTGCCGCGGTGGGAAAATCCGGCCCGGTAATATAATTCATCAGATCCTCGACGGTGACTTCAAACTGCAGCAGATTATTGACGAATTTGCTTTTGCCAAGCATATAAATGATGGCATCGACCACTTCCACCAAGTTGTGCGGAGGGATTTTAGTGGCCATACCCACAGCGATTCCGTCTGAACCCATAAGAAGCAAATTCGGCAGTCTGGCCGGCAGCCATTCGGGTTCCTTAAGAGTGCCGTCAAAATTGTCATTAAACTTGACCGTTTCTTTTTC
>CAYGXQ010000022.1:0-20934 GCA_964354025.1 uncultured Gammaproteobacteria bacterium
AAGCGCAACTTAAACTGTTTTGATACCCCGTCTGCTTGCAGCGGGGTAGTTCATTCGTCTTGGTTGATTTTCCATCATACTATATTTCAATAATAAAATTTATAAAGACGCCTGAATTTTCTGATGGACATAGTCCGGTACTGAACCGGATGCAAATAACCTCTCAAAAATACCTCTGCGCTGTTCTTTATATTCATCTACGGCAGCTAAAACACCGGGTTGTGAATCAAACTGTTCTGCCAATACATCATAAGCAGATAGTGGTAAACCTCGAGTCCTAAGTTCAGCCATAGTCCAATCGCAGAGTTTTACCAGTAAATGTAACCTTTGTTCACGTATTTCATTTAGTGCCGCGGAGACAGGGTTTTCATCAGAGGCATTCCAGTCAGCCCGTAATAAACCTTTCAATAAAACAGAGGCTTGGTTTATCTGTAAGTCAGGCCGGAAAACAAGCTGGTCAAAAGATCCGATAAGCGGATGTAAATAATCAGAAAGTAATTGGTTTCGGGAAAAATGGAAGAATGTAGTTAGTTGTGGCTTGATAGAAAGTTGTCCCTGCCTTACAAGGCGATCTAAAACACGGTCCATCATCAACTCATGTCGTGATCCCGCCAGCAATCGAAGCTTATTCAGTATACCAGATACATTTCTGGTTAAATGGTTATCAAGTAAAAATTTAGTATTAGCCAAAATTTCACCTAAATCCATTAAAGGATCAAACATAATGTACCCGATTTCATAACCGATACCATGTTCTTGAAGCATCCTTATCGCTTCCAAATGGGTATCAACTCCAATCCCTTTGTTATATCTTCTGCCCTGTGGAAGAATATCTAAACCATCCCACCTTTCGAAATTATCCGGAACGCCACTTTCTATTCCAAGGAAAATCCGGTTTAATCCTGCTTCTTTAAGCAAGCTTAAAATATCGTCAGATTTATGATTTCTTACAGCCACAACCGCATCACTTCTGGCAGAGAAGGCGAATTGGAAATCCGGACGGATTCTACCCGTTTTTTTTGCCCGCATGATAGCCTCAGTTAAAGGAAAAATATGTTTGACGGCATGGTCAAAGGTTCTTCCCATGCTTTCTTCACCGGCAAATGTTGCTTGAGTTTTGCCTAGTCTTGAAAGATCTTCCATTTGTCCAACGATATCTTCAATTGGTCTCGGTCTCCAGACTTCGCGCCCATTATATGGCATCCGGGCACATAGAGTGCATGCCGCCCAGGGACAGTCTTCTGAATCCACAACGTTATAAACCATATTATCTGAAAGCAAAACACGCAACGGATTACCAGGTATAAATGAGTTATCAGGTACTCGTAAAGGATTTTCATGCACAGTACCATCTTGAGCCACATATATGAGCCCGGAAATATTTGCCCGTATAACATCATCAGGTGTTCCGGTTTTGAGCAGTTCTACGAGCGGTTGATCTCCCCAACCGCGGACGACGGTCACGAATGGAAAAGTACGGACGATCCCTTTTAACATTCCAACAGGTAAATTCGATGCTAGATTGCCGCCAAGAAATACACTTATTGGTTTTTCTTGTTGAGCAAGTTTATTTCTATTAATTTCAGCAATTTGCTGAACAAGAGCTAGACTTTCATCAAGTGATCCAATCGGCATGCCCAATCCTACATATTGATAGTTTCCTTCGGTGATTAAATTTTTGGCCTCGTCTAATCCCTGCCCATTATTTAAAGCGCCTAAAGTCATATTAATAGGGACATCGTACTTGCGTAATGTTCCAGCTAGCTGTTCAACTCCAACCGGTTCAAATAATGAGGGGTCTATATATTTATATGGTCCAACATTTAACAGTAACATTTTTGGTCCGTTAGCTATCGGTTTCAGTTCTGCTAGTTGCAGGTTCTCTTTCATAAGCTGGTATTATATCCTTATACCCTTATTCAGTCAAACCATATCAAAATGTATAAGAAAAAGGGGAAAGGAGAATTGTGAAGGTTATATTTCTCCTTTTTGAATCGCTAATAGATTATCCACGGCACCCGAAGTGATGGAAAACGTTGAAATTCTGTCTGCTCTGGGTAGAGCTTCCGCAGTAACATTGGCCGGAACTAATACTTTTACCAATTCTCGAGGAAGCCTGATAGCATCATCTGGGCCATCTCCCAGATGATAGAATCTTTTTCCTTTCATGAAACTAGGCCCAAGAAAGGTAAATAGACACCGCCAAGGATAAGTTTTATCAGCCTTTCCAGCAGAAAGGACATAGGCGCACTTTTTTGGATTAACGATCAACGCAGACTCTCGTCCACCTCTTAAATCACGGTCTTTTTGTCTGATCCATGCTTCAACCAGACTATAATAAGTCTGATCCAAAACTGGCCTAGGTTTACCTTCGGATGATTTCTTAAAAGCGATAGCGGTCAATGCACAAAGCCTGCGTAAATTGAGAAATAAGCCATAAGGTTTGTCCGGATTATCCCATCGTTCTAATGATCGAAAGTAATCGAATACTTCCTGGTCGGCAATACCTCGAAAATCAACGTCATATCCTTGCATTTGTAAATGAGGAATTAACTCAGTCGTGATCACTGATCTCATTTTTGCAGCATGGATCAGTCCTGTCTCATCCCAAACAAACTGCCAGTTTAGATGAGGAAAATCAGTAATAGCTCCAAGATCCGCATCATTGGGACCGTTTGTGCCAAATTTGGTTTGTTGTTCCCTTAACATGGGACCATTTCTTCTGGAACTTAAACCAATCAGCCACCCATCGGACTGGAGTTCTTGTATTACGTTAAAAATTTTCCCATCCGTCGGTTGATCTGTTCTTCCATCGTTTAAATGGTCATCAACGTCAAGTTTGATGATGCCTTTTATTGCCTTTGCCTGAAAATACTCTCTTAAAGTTGTTACTTGTTCTTTACCGGCAACTTCCAACGGGACAGGAAGAATGGAACTATCACTAGGCATATAATCGGGTCTGCCAAAATATCGTAGTGAAGATTCAAGCATAGTGTAGAAATATATCATATTATAGGTTTCAAATCAAATAATCATGTTTTTTGAAAATATAATAGATTAATGATATAATTTCCCGATTTATCTTATATTAAAGATAACAAAATATATATCCTAAAATGGTAACGTTATAATATTTACTTTTACTATAAGTTTTAGATTAAAGGAAATATGTTGGAACGAAAAATATTTGATACAGATCCTATTATTGCTGATCATTTAGGAGAAAGGGTTTTAGATATCCCAACAAGAGTGAACATCTTAAACAGTGCAGTGATAAGAAGAGGTATTGCTGCCGCTTTGCATCATTATAATAGCAATGCAGATAATTCTGGAGCCTTAGATGGGTTTGGTTTTGAACCAGTTGATCTAAAGATGCTTCATGAGATTGGTATTCCCGATCCTGAAAGACATATGGATAGCGGAGCCAAATGGATCAAAGGAAGAAGTGCTTTAAAAGATAAATCAATCATTGCTCTTGTTTATCAACACGGAAATGGAACCATCGATGTTTTACATAATGCATATGTCTTCACTGAAAAGGAAAAGATAGTAAAACCATTTGATCTTGAAATGTTTATAAATGTATTCCAGATTCCAGAAGGGGAAAGAGCAAATATTTCTGCTGCATCTTTAGGCAGACGGGTTCATTATGAAAGATCAAAAAAACGAGTGAGAAGTGCTGATACCGTAATATTTTCTCGCCTACTAGAAGAACAGAGACAAGATATTGGCTTTATTTTCGCGCATTTACTGGAAACAGATGGACCATTAGCTACTGCCGCTTTTGCCCAAAGTCTCAATAGAGGCAGGCATCCTGAAAACACGCTTGTCGGATATGCTCATCTTATGGATGTTCCAAGACGATTCTCCACTGATGAAGGGATATCAATAGTTGATATCCCTATCCTTGAATTAGAACAGAGTGAAACTTCAAGTCATTTTTCCGTTGATGGTCAAGAGACACTTCTTGCTCCTTCTGGAAAGATAAGAGTTCCCATTCATCCAGTGCTATATAAATCTCTAGGACTAGTTGGATCAAACGAAAATATTTGTGGTGTCTTTCATAGTTATCCAACAGGTGGTATGAGGACGTTATTTATAGCTAAAAGTACTTTGCCGGATAATGCTGGCCAAGGAGATATTGTCAAAACCGCAGTTCCAGCCAGAGTATCAAACGTCCAAAGAGCCATCCCTCCTGATGAATTATTTCATTCCAGAGCGGCCAGTGCTATTTTTGCGGAAAATATAGCTCGACGTGGTCCTCCGGATGGAATTTTATATTTATTGGATGCTGAAAGCGTGGAAGTATTTAGGGATGGAACTTATGTTGCGGCGTTGATGAGAAGATGGCCTAAACTTCAGAATGATGAATTCCCTATTCCCGGTTTTTCACTTTATACTTTATTACCGGAAGAATACGGTAACAAACCCTTACTCGTGCAAGTTTTAAATTCCATGCTTACTGAGAGAGACATAGATACACTTGCTATTCCTGAAGAGGTTCTCTCTCTTACAAAAGAGTTAATAATCGATCCTGTAGTGAAAGGGCTTGATTGGTTGTATGGCTGTAAAGGAGTATATAAGGATTCTCGTACAGGAAAAACATTTAGCATGGAAGGAGCTTCACATGAAACTCATGCGCAAAATGTCGAATGGATTGTTCGAGTCCAGGGTGGTTATCTGACATTACAACCGAAAGTAATTTTTAAAGATTTTGCCACCAGTCTTTTGCCTGCCGAAACTCCTCAACTAAAACGTATAGAAAAAGTTGCTAGACAGTGGGATGTGAGATTGGGTTGTTTTCTTATGGAACCGATATTTCAGGTTTTAGCTTCATATTATCAAATTTCAGCAGCAGCATTACGCCAATTACTAATTGAAAGTTTCAAAAAACATATTACCCATAAAGAATTATTTGTTTATGAGGGACATGTTCAACACCATCATGTAAACGATGTATTTACCAGAACATTCCATATGAACGCAGAAGTCCCATCCGCTTCATCATTATTAACCTGGCCGCCGCTTTATCGGCCTGCCAGAATTGAAGATTACCTATGTTAGAAGTCTGGAGACAACTTCATCGGGAGAAAGTAAGTCCAACTGTACTAGCGACTCAAAGACAGATTCCTTCTTATAATAATATTACCAAGCAGGAATTAAGGAGAGCCTCATACGAGGTGCTGTATACCGGTGGATTAGATCAGGATATTGCTGATGAGCATGCGAAAGTAGTTTATGATACTCCGAAATATGTAGTGTTTGCCGGACTGAAAACTTCGCCATATTCTCCGTTTGATTGTGTCATAAATTGTTTTCCTCACGAAGGAAATCCAATTACCCATACAGTTGACGAAATTTCTGAAAATGAAAGAGGTTTGGTGTTTGATGTTATAGAAAGAGGAATAAAAGCCACAGTAGAAATATCTCAAAGGCACGATAGACCGTTGGGCCGGATATATGTTGAACAACATCTAGGACCGGGAGAAGTAGATCATATGCATTATTACCGGACAGCCTATCCCCAAACCCACTTCCATGTATACGGATTGCCGTTGGATTTTCCAAGAGAAGGAGATGGTTTTTCCCCATCATCCTTAAAAACAACCGAAAGAACGACATATTATGACCCGACATGTTTTCTGGCTTACGATTTTATGCGTCATGAATTTCCGGCCGTTGATTTAAAACTAAATAAGATGACTTCAACTATCGAAGTCGACTGGGATTATTCTTTTCAAATTTCACCAGAACAAAGAGAATTTATCACATCATTGATGATTGCATGGAAAAAATACTGGCAGGAGGTCGCAGATTGCTACACGAATTTTAAAACTGACAAACATGGCCGATTGATTCGCCTGCCTATGAAGGTAAGATTATCACGGGTAAATAATCTTATCAGTCATTATCCAATTTTAAGCCCCGAATCGAAAAGTACATTGATATGGTTAGCCAAAAACCTACAGCGGGCGGATTTTAAAGATAGTAAAGTCATGTTAAGCCACTTTTTTAAAAGTTTTGCCGGATCATGGTCGGTTTTAACAGATGTAGACAGCCAAAAAAGAAAGTTTGTCTTTGCGCCAAGGACATTTGTGATGAGTCAAAGGGCAGGCGCAACGGACGGTTATGTAGTAAATAACGAGAGGGGAAATTGGATATCTAGTGAAGAAAGAATCGGTCTAGTTGAATCACAAAAAGAATTAGTCGGCTTAATTTAATTATTATTATGAAAGGCGAGTTTGTAAGTTATTCAGTTACAATAGGTCAGGAATTGACTGTTCCTACAGATGAATTATTAGGGCGGCTCAACAGTCCGCTTTATCATAATTTTTATGAGGAAATAGGAATGGATCCACCTGAGACCGTGCAGACAGGTTGGGTTAACCGGCCAAATTACCCGCAATTTATATTAGAAGTAGCTCCGGGAGAGATACTTTTCGTGAAGAGAACTGTTCCGGCGGAAACTCTCAAGAGACCATTTCCTACTGATAGTTTCCAGAGAGCGATATTAGTAAGTCACATTCTTGCGGATGAAGATATTATTGTTCCCGCTTATTTAGTCAAAGACAAGAGTAAAGATGAAATATTAGTAGCTTCAAAATTTGAACCGCAGATGATCAGTTTAAGAAATTGGCTCAAGACTGTATGCAGATACGACACTCCAGATCAATGCGGTCCGGAATTTGATTTAAGAAGCAGGCAATTTTTAACCGGGCTTTTTACCCCGCAGGCGATACGCGATATACACAGGTTAACAACCATTTCAATGTTCTTTCACTCAGAAGATGTCCATAGTGGCAATATCGGTCTCATTTTTGATCAAGAAGGAAGGATAGATAGAGTAAAACTATTTGACCATAAATTATCGTTCCCATGCAATACACATCCTGGCTTTGGCTGTCATTATGAATCTTCTGAGGCAGAGCTATTATCAGGCGTCAGGTTTACCTGGAATTTTGGCAGACCGTTTCCGAATCTTTATAGTCTTCCGGCAGTTCTATCGTACTATACCGATATTATTATTGATCCAGATGTAGTGAGAGCTGAGTATAGTGATTTATGCAATCAGTTGAGAGATCAATCAGAAAGGATACAGTTTATTCTTTCCGGAGTAGAAGAACCTCTTCGTCGTTCAGCTGAATATCAATTATATAGACATTTATCTAGGCAATATCCAATTAATACTATATTATCCGGATCTGGAGATATTCAAATAAATGGAATCAGGCCAGTTGGAAAGAATATTTTTGAAACAATGCGTTTTGTAACTGATCGATTAAGACAATTACGATCGCTAACCAGAGAACCTTTAAACTCCACCCCGGTTAAAAATTTTGACGTCATTAGTCGGACAACCGGGAAAGCCTATATTGAATATTTAAAGAGAACAGGATATGATACTTCACCTTTCCGTGTTTATACCGCACAGGTATTAAATCAGATGGCAATTGCCCTTGCTAACCTGGGATTATATCACACGGAAGAACTTGAAATCGGTTCTGAATTATATACAGCTACGACTGTAGCAGAAACACATACCGGCAGAAAACGAATTCTTCTATTATGGCCGGCGATTGTTTTAATTGCTGATAAACTTGAATTAATGGCGGCAGAAGGTCAATTATTGACAGAACAAATTGATGCGGCCGGTTTAACTGAAACGGATGCCGCTTCATTACCCGAAGAAATAGCAAGGAAATTAAACATAAATTCATTAAAAGTGTTTGGAAGCTCAGATGGGGTAATGATATATGAGTTGCCTGAAGACTAATGAAAAGATGTTGAAAAAATAATATGAAAGATTATATAGAACCAGAGGAAGTTAAAGGTTATTTCAATTTGCAGTTTTCCTCTTTAGTTGATGATTTAAATAGACAGTATGTTGCGCCTTTATCGGGAGACAGTCAAAGGAGATGGGAGAATGTATTAGAGGTGTATGCACGATCTGATACTGTCGGCCACTTAGGTGAACGTTTTTTTCAAAAATATTCAATAACACAAGGATTAGATTTTACACCGAGTTTTGTTAATTTTACTTTACATCTTGCCCGATATGAACAACAAGCAACCAAAGAGCCGGGGATAGTCAAGATCGTTTATCCGAACGACCTTTATGAAAATATATGTGGAAAATGTACAAATGATGGATTATTTGCAGACATTTTAGTTGATTATTTTGCTGACTCAAGACATCAGCAGTCGGATCCGGATATTGTGAGAGTATTTGAGTATGTAGCTTTGGATACAGCAATGATACGGCTTGGAATCATAAATGATCAGCCAGAAAGAAGCCAACCTTATGATCAAAATAATAGAGTAAAAGTTGATGCTTATTATCAATTAGCCAGGGGTAATATTGGAAAAATAGCTGATTATTTGCAAAATAGACTTACCTGGGCAGATATTTTTCAATACCAGCAAATAGGTGGATGGAAAATATTTAAATATTTTCTTGAACAAGAAGATACATATAAGATGACATACCCTGATAGATACACCTTATTTTTGGATTATATTCTGACGAGGTTAGGACAGGAAGGACAAATTCCAGTGGGAAAACAAAGGATGTGGCTTGTTGGGGCAGGTGATGCACCTGAACTTCCACCGCTGGAGCGGATTATCGGAAGAACCGGAATAGATCAAATTTATACAACAGATATTTATGCCCCTCCCATTCCTTTTCCAATGGTAAAAGCCATTCACGATGGAAAGGAACAATGTGATCCTGGAAGTATGATTATGGATCCGCGGTTTCTATTAAAGCAACTTGGTTTTGTAGAATATTTGGAGGGGGTTGATATCTGCGATGCAGCAAGGATACCTGGTGAAATAGAAGATATAACCATTAGTACGATATTAGGAGTACTCGTTCATATTGACGGACCAAACGATAAAAGTAAAATGCTATATAAACAAGCAATCCAAAATTGGATTGCCAGAGGAAGAGAAAAAGCGCTGTTTATTTCTTTATGGTTATCTAAGGCATATTTACCCATATCGGCAATGGTTCTTCAAAAAATCCAGCCAGAATTAGTTGATATTTTGTTGATACGGAGTCATAAAACAATAGGAGTGATATTTAATACAAGAAAACAAGATGGATCTTTTGTTTGGTCCGATGAAGATATTAGAAGCTTAGGTATTGCTATTGTTTATCCTGACGAAAAAGATTTCGCAGAATTAAAGCCAGGAAGCAGTTATATTGGACAATTTATACAAGATCCATATAGAAGAGCTGTGTCTTATATATAATATTAAAGATTAGCCAGTTTGCCTTTGACCACCAACCATTTGAGGAAGAGGTTAGGGCGGATTTCGGAAGAAGGGGAAGAAATTTCTCCAAAGCAACACATTGACAAAAACCAGAGATCTGCTAAGATAAGCATGAGTCGAGTTTAAAGCGGACCCTCGCCGTAAATCCGGAGAGTGAGGCCGATAGAGCCCGACTTTTTTTATTGATTAAAAATAAGAAAGGATTTCTGACTCTTTGATTTTTCTGAAATTACCCTTAATTTTTCCTCTATGTATTCCCCATGCCAGATTATGGGCATTTGAGCTTCTTCCGATCTTTGCGAACCTAATACTTCCTTGCCATCTGTTACTGTATTTCTTACGGAATAATTTTTCAAGAATTTCTTTTATTTGACTTTCTTTTCCCGTATATTCCTCGTCGATCCGAAGAACAATACTTGGTGATAAAGATCCCGATAAAATAAAGATTATTACAGCAAAAAGCACGGGTATGATATTTTTACTTAATATCAGCGTCTTCCGTAAATATTGGATAATCTTTCTTTTGGAAGTTACACTTATGATTATCGCTCCAGACTTGCTGTTTGAGAAGGCAATAACCGTGGTTGTATCCAACTGTTCCAGTTTTCCACTTTGATCTATTTCAACGATCATAGATAGATAAAAACATAATTATTTCCTTCCCCTAGATACGAATAAGCAAGTATTTAATTTTCAAAAACCAGTTTGCCTTTGACGACCAGCCGCTTGAGGTAGGTGCCGGGGGGGACGCAGGTGATGAGAGTGATATATGAATCATCAGTACTTTGGTCCAAGACGTTCAGCGCATCCGGGGTGATGACTTTCATGTCAAATACCCGGTAGCGGTAAGTGATGTTGTCTACTGTCGTAAATATTTCATCACCTTTTTTCAGCTCCTGGAGTTTAGTGAAAATTGTTTTATAATCTTTCGGATTATAAATGAAGGGGATGGTGGAGTGCCCGAAAATAACCGGATTGCCGATACTTCCGGGAAGCGGTCCGGTATAATGGATCAGATTTTTGGCCAAATCTTCGCCGCCGACTTTTACCTGTGCATGTTCGATATTTAATTTGGGGATTGAGAGGGTATAGACGGAATTGGAGTTTGTGGGAGGCAGTTTGATGACATTGGCTGCCTTTGGGAACCAGACGCTGGCTTTAGTATAATCAGTAGTGGTTAGGCCCAAAATCTGGGACAATTCCATTTTGACGGCCTGTTTAAGATTATCCTCCGGGATCGGCTGGATCAGACTGCCAAACTGCGGGGCGTAAATAATTTCAAAAGAGAGTATCGGGTAAAGAACCCAGCCAAGAATAATCAAACCGGCGAAAATCGCGCCAAAAGAAAAAAATTTCCGCAAATGCTTATACGGCCATCGGCGGTGCCTGGTTTTAGTATATGAATACAGGGTCATAATTACTCTTTATCGCGTGACGATATTGACGGTCAGGTTTTGTTTGTTTAGAGGAGTTTGTTTACTCAAAAAGGGCAAGCTTATCTCTTGGGTCAGGCGGAAACCGGCCACACGGTCAACGGTTTTCAGATAATCTTCGAGCTGTCGGTAATTTTTCCCGGTCAATTTATCTTTAAGACTGTTCGTGTCCATGATTGGGATGAAGTAGGCAGTCAAGGTTGCCTTGGCAGTAAGATTATTTTTCTTGTCCGTTTTTACTTCTTCTATCCGGATGCCGGTACGGCTCTTATCGGAAGAAAAGCCGGCGGGCGGCTGAATCAAACTGTTATTTGCCAAAGAAAGGAGGCTTTCTTCGGCAAGTGAATAGGCGCTGATGGAGAGAGTGAGCGAAAGGGAAATGTCTTTGGTCTCGCTGCCAGTTTCCGGAGTAAATTTTTTACTTTTGACTTTCTTTTCGACTGAGGCATCAAGCATAATTTCACCCGGAGAAAGTTTTTGGGCTAAAAGCTGTCTGATTTTGCCGGTCAGTTCTTCGCTGAGTTGGTTTTCCAGTTTTTGCTGGTCTTCTTTGGAGACAGCGGAAACTTCCCGGCTGGTACCGCCGGAAAAATTTTGGCTGTTTTTTGCCATATATGATGTTTCCGGAAAATCGGCAAAGGTAAAAAGGCTGCCTGAAGTCAGATTGCTTTCGGGCCCGATTGCCTCAGCCGTGACTTTAACATTAACTTTACCGAATGAAATGCCTTCCCCCGTATCCGAAGCGGAAGCGATTCTTATTTCTTCATCGAAAAGAAATTTCAGGCTGCCGTTTTTGATGACGGTGTCTTTGGGGAAAGTTTTGGCAGCGAGCGTTTTATTATAGACCGTCACTTCGCCTTTGGTCCTGTCACCGACTTTTGCTTTTCCGCTTACCGGGATAGTTTTATTGCCGGTGACTTCTTCATTTATCTCTTTAATTGCCAAAAGGTTTTTACCCGGATCTGCCTCCGAGGAATTAGACGTGAAGGCGATGTCAATTTTTTGGGTGGCTACCTGGGGATAGACAATGACAGAAAGAGTTGTTTTGGGGTAGAACCAGACAAGGGAAAAAATTGCCGCGACAACTATAATACCTAAAACAAAAAAAGGAATGAAATTAGTCAGAAATGAAGACAGCGGGGAAGAGGAAAATGAGAATGACGGCAGTTTAATATTGGATAAAAAACGGGAGAGAAAAGATTCCTGCTGGGGTGAAGTATTTTCTTTGATAAAAACCGGTTCGGCAGGGACGGTCAAATTGGAAGTTTCCTCGAAAGATTGCTGCGCAATATCCTGATTTTTAACAAAACCAAAAGGCACATCGTCTTTCCCAGACGGTTTTTCATGAGACTGTACGATTTCTTCTTCCTGTTTGCCGAAATCAATTTGTTTCATGAAAGAGGTTCCGGCCGCCTGGACCATGGCGGTGACAATGGCAAGCGGCGGCAGGATCTCGATTTTCGGCATATGCAAGAAAGAGGAATGTTTATGCCAGGGGAATCGGAGAAGTTCCTCTCTTATTTCCTCGAGTTTTTCCGGTCCGTCAAAAAGAAGGATCCGGGAAGGGAAAATTTCGGATTTAAACTCAGGCAGGACTTTCCCGAAATCATCCAGGATGGCGCTTGTCCGGGGTATAGTGATATGCTGTTGGTTATTGCCGACTCTGATTAGAGAAAAAGTCAGATGTTTTTTCTCAACCGCCACCAAAAGCAATGTTGGCGGCGACCCCTCTTCTTTTTCAAGATAATATGAGATGGCGCTTGGATAATCGATAAAGCCGTGAGGTTTAAGGTTTAGGGTTTTGGCGATTTTTTTCAGTCTGGTCAGATATTCTGCTTTGACATTATTGCCTTCAAGGTAAATCTGCGGCAGGGCAAAAATGGTTTTTTCCACCAAAAAATCAGGCGGCAATTTTTCTTCAGCGGTAGAGATGGCGATATCAATGGCTTCGATTTCGTCGATATCATCGCCAAAGTCGCTTTCACCGGTACCTAAAATCGTGATTTCTTCGCTTAAAACTTCGCAGGCGGCGGCGCGGACATGGTATTCTTCAACACCCAGCGTCAGAAAATATTCCTTTGGTTCTTTTTTTGGTAGAATTTGGGTCAGTAAGGACATTACAGTCAGCTCGTGAGACTGGCATAGATTCTTCTGTTTTCTGTTGCGGCTGCCTCCTCTTTTATTATCTTAAAGCTTCCCAGCCGTCCTGTAAAGTCGGCGTGGGGGCCGCCGCAGACTTCTTTGGAAAAATCCCTGATAGTATAGACTTTCACTTTTTCCGGATAACAGGTTCCGGGGACGGTCGAAGCGCCTGATTTTATTGCCTCGTTAAGAGTCATAATTTCCATCGTTATCGGTAAATTTTCCTTGATTTTTTGGTTTACCAACTCTTCCGTTTTTTTTAGTTGTTCCGGAGTCAGTTTTTGCGGATAGGAAAAATCAAAACGAAGCCGTTCGGCGGTGATATGACTGCCTTTTTGCCTGATTTGCGACCCTAGAACAGAGCGCAGTGACTGCTGCAGTAAATGTGTGGCAGTGTGGAGGCTGGTCGTTTTTTCCGAATGATCCTGCAGGCCGCCTTTGAAAACACCTTTGGCGGTCGTTCTGGATAATTCCTGGTGTTTGCAAAACTCCGCTTCAAACTGCTGCCGGTCAATCTGTTGGCCTTTTTGGGCAAATAATTCGGCGGTAATTTCCAAAGGGAAGCCGAAGGTTTGGTATAAATCAAAAGCAATTTTTCCGCTGATTTGGGAAATTTTCTGGACTTCTTTCAGGCCTTTATCCAGACTTTTGGTGAATTTCGTAAGTTCCGGCCCGATGATCTTTTCGATCGCACGAGAGTCGACTTTGTCAAAATAGTTTGTTCCTTTATAAGCCTTTAAAACACTTTCCACTATCGGTCGGAATTGCTCCATATCCGGCGAGGCATTGGTCAGAAAGCGCAGTTTGACGGTAGCGCGGCGAAGCAAACGGCGCAGGACATAGCTCTGCTGTTTGTTGCCAGGTTCCAATCCTTCTCCTGCCATGAAAACGGTAGCTTTGAGGTGATCGGCGATAATTCTTATCCCCGGTTTATTTTCCTCATCAGAATATTTTTTCTTCGTCACTTCTTCAATCGTTTTGATTATTTCGGAAAATAAATCGGTTTGGAAAATATCGGGATTGTCATTGGTGGCCGCCGCCATTCTTTCCAGCCCGCCGCCGAAATCGACATTTTTCTGGGGCAGTTCTTTCAAAGTGCCGTCGGGCATTTTTTGGTACTGCATGAAGACGGAATTGGCGATCTCCATAAACCGGCCGCAACCGCAGTTGGGGTGGCATTTTTCATTGGCATAAATTGAGCGTTCGTGAAGATGCAGTTGTTCACCGAAATCAAAAAAGACTTCACTGTCCGGCCCGCCCGGCTCACCCGGTGGCATCTTCTCCGGCTCTCCAGATCTGCTCCACCAGTTTTTTTGGGCCGGGTAGGCAAAAATCCGTTCTCCTTCATTGGCCTTGATGCCGACACCGCTAAAAATTTCTTTCCAGATTTCAATCGATACCGTATCTTTGGGGACGGACGGGTTGCCCTCAAAAACCGTCACGTAAAGCCTTTTGGGATCAAGTTTCAATTCTTCGGTCAAAAACTGAAAATTCCACGGCAGCTGTTCTTTTTTGAAATAATCGCCCAGTGACCAGTTGCCCAGCATCTCAAAAAAAGTGGTATGGCTGTTGTCGCCGATTTCGTCTATATCTTGTGATCGGAAGCATTTTTGGCTATCGACCAGACGAGTGCCAAGGGGGTGTTTTTCCCCAAGAAGATAAGTTATCAGAGGCTGCATGCCGGAACTGGTGAAAAGGGAAGTCGGGTCGTTTTCCGGAATGATAAAAGCAGAAGGGATCTCCCGGTGATTCCGAGGAGGAGAGGTGAAAAAATTGAGATATTTTTTCCGGATTTCGTGTGATGTCATAGATAATGTTGGTTTATCTTATTATAATTTTTTTTATTCCGGTTTCAAGGAGACTGACAAAATTATTGGAAAAAAATTCAAGGGTTTCACTCGACTCAATAAACGGAAGAAGATCATTATAAACGCCGGTATTTTCCTGTTTCCATATTTTTTTAGCTTTAATAAGAAGCGCTTGGAGGATGCTTCGTTTGTCTTTTATTTTCAATTCCTGGATGATTTTTCCCCAATTTGGCTGCAATTTATATCCTGATTTGGCTGACTGCTCAAAAAACCAGACGAGATCGAATAAATCTCTACCTTTAAACGGAATATTTTGTTTACTGCCCTTAAAAAATTGCCTTTCCAAAAAAGCGATTATTTTATTCGCAAAAAGAGTGGGGAGGTCATAGGATAAGAGAAAAAAAGTAAATTCACCGGTAGAAATAGAGTTTATCTCAGTTTTATAATCACCGGTGGCCCGGGAGAAGTCGCATCTGACAAAAACAAGCGAATTTTCAATTAAAGCGGGAAATTTGATCAATACGGTTTTTTTGTTATTGGCGATTTTTGTTTCCAGATTCTGGTATTGGATTTTCTGGGTAAAATAGTCTTTAATATCGCCCGAAAAGCGGGTAATGTCAAAATTATCTTTAAAATCAAAATCCAAATCTTCTGATAACCGGGGTAAACCATAGATTTTTCGAAGACATGTCCCGCCCGTAAAAATCAGTTCTTTGTAAATTGGATTATTATAAATATAATTTAAAATATAGTCCTGGATGACTTCTTTAAAAAGAGTTCTTCTGAATAACTTGTTTTGCTCTTTTTGGTTTTTTGATAAGATAAGTGACAACTGGTCCTGGATCATAAAATTCCCCCTTTTTCCAATATTTTAGCAATCGTGTTCATTTTCACCGAACCTGATTTTTGGGAAATCTCCATAAACTTAATTTTGTCTTCGTCCGTCAAAACAGTCCAATTAAATCTGCCTTCACTAAAAAGATAATTTTTTAATTCTTCATTTGAAGCAAAACTTTTAAGATATAAAAAATCAAATAAGGCCTTATAAGGATAAGCGATTTTAACCGTGATGCCGGAATTACCAAACGCCTTCTGTTGATAGCCGGTATACAGTTTTTCCCTGATAGATCTATAGATAAAAGTTCCAGCGGTTGAGATGTATTTTCTTGGAGATTTAAGCGTGACTGACGTAATCGCGAAAACTGACTCCGGTATCAGGCTATATTTTGATAATACATATTCCAGAGAAACGTAGGATGGCGAACGAAGCATATTCGCAAGATAAGCCCAATAAGTTTCATATTCGGAAGGGATAGCGGATATTTTATTTTTATAAGGAGCAGAGATATAAAAACCTTTTTTAAGCGGAAGAATCAGTTTTTCTTTCGATAATTTTTTCATCCAGTAATTCAGATCTTCACCATCTTTACCTAAGGCCAAGGCTAAATTTTGTTTGGTGAAGTACGGAAGTTCTCCCAAAATATCCAGAATTCGGCTTATTTGCATATTTTATTCCACAATTAGTAAAATTTACTACTAATTATGAAACAAAACAAGGAATTTGTCAAGTTTCCCCTTCCAGCTGCGGGAGGGAGAATGATGGATAAAAACTTCAATATAGATATTTTATTATTTTCCAACGAAAAGATAGTCGATATTGCTAATAAATAATTCCCCATGTATACTATAAGGTTATTATAAATACATCGTCTACGATCGTTAAAAATAGATTATAGGTTAAATTATAAAAAATATAATTAATTTATAAATATGAGTATCCAAGAGCAAGGACTAGATATAGGCATGAGGCCTGACCAGGTTATAATTACGCCTGGCATGAAAGATCATTTAAGTCAGAAAGGTCTTATTTTTACTAATACAGATCTTGAAAGCGCAGAAATAAAAGCGCTGGTTTTGATGACGGAGAGAGAAGAGCCATTTGTGGTACAGGATGGACTGTTAGTTCCAGTTGAGCCGGATGCATATAGATTAACCAGAGCTAATTTTGCATGGTTAGCAGAAAGAGGAGAAGGATATTATGCAAGCACGGATTTACCACATCTAAAAGCTAATTTTTTAGCAAGTATCACAGGAATACGGCATGCAGTACATTTTGATGGGACGGTAGTCAGATTAGAACCAAAAGATGATCGAGAGAGAGATTTGTTATCTCTTTGGAATAGAGCAAGTGAGGTTGTAAGAGGAAGAGTTGAGTTTAACGGAGCTCATCGCGTACAACCAGGTTGTTATGATGTATTTATTGATGAGGAAAGAGTCGGTGGTATAGCGGGTATAACTGACAGCGAATCTCTTAAATTACGATCAAATATTACAAAAGTACAGATATTAAATCTTCATGACGCTGTATTAGGTTCGAGTGAAGATGGCGGTTTTGATGATACTATGCTGCGTGTTATCGGAGATACTCTTGATCATCCATATTCTTTACATGGAAGGCAAAGAATATTTTTATCCCAAATTGCTCAAAATCGAGAATTTGGCCAGAGGGTTTTTCTTGACCAGTTAAATCTAGCAAGTGAATTAGGAACAGCTTTGGAAAAAGACGGGATACCTGTCAAAGGCATTTTTCTTGTCGGTGAAGCGGCCTATCTGATGAATATTGGCCAAGAAATACCTTTTCTCTTTTCACGGACAATCTTTCAGGACAGAGCAATACCGGCAAAGCCACTTGATTCTTCGATGCTTGCCAGATATTTATATGATGTAGATTTGACATTATGGGTTGATGATCCGACAAAAATAGATTGGTCAAAGTATGTAGGCAGATCTTGGGGGAAAGGAGTATATTTACCATTTGGCTACCATACAGAAGAGGTGATAAAAGATTTTCCCGGAAAAATAGGACTTGATATTTGTGCTTTTCCCAATCAAGCTTTTTTAACTGCTTTACAGGCTCTAGAGCCGTCAAATCCTCATTTTCATCGAACCGACTTGGGATTACTGATCAGATATCCATACCCGTCAAAATGGTCAGAGTCTTTACTGGCGGCTGATTTATTGCTTCAAGCAGTACCAGTATGGTGGAACAAACAATATAGTACTGAATACCACCTCTTGCGAAGAGCTATTTTGGATTTTTACTCGAATGTTCCTCTGAATGATTTTCTGGCAAGATTTTTATCAACCCAGCAGGAAGGAGATTATTACCGGGCAATTTTAGCTGATGAAGCGGTAAGAAAAATATTGGAACAGCGATGGAATTCAGGAAATCTGCCGTCCTTTGTACAGTTATAAATAAAAGGAAATTATGACAAGAGAACAGATATCAGAATACGATTATGCAAAACAGTATATGCCCGGTTATAGAAGCCAGTGTCGGGTTGATTTGGTTAGCATTGCCGGTAGACTAGTTAACGGTGGAGTAGTTGCCGATTTAATAAATACAATAGATAAGCGAATTGGACAACATAGAAATCAAGTAGAAACTTTTAGAAAGGAGGATGATGAATTTCGTGATGTCCAAAAATTTGTTGAAAAGACGGGTACAGTTTTAGTGAGTGCAGTACGACACAGTGGCTCATTTACTATTGGTCCTTTTGAAACAGGTAAGCATAATTATCATACCCTAAAAACACTGGAAATTCTTCTTAGAGAAAATACTGCGTTGTGTTGCGCGGCGGTAAAACCAGGTGATACTAGAAAAAATATTTTTGGTGAGTGGGGAGTAATTATTGGTGGTGGAGAAATAAAAGAAGCTTTTTCCTTTATCGCTGATACATCATTTGGGTCGGATGGAGCAGTTTCTTCAAGATACTTAACACCCGACAGACAAGTGATGCGACAAACAGATAAGGTAAATAGTGCTCTTGACTCTCGTAGACAAGATCAATCTAACGAATTTGACGTTAAATTAGGAAGAGGTGATGTAGCAGGACTCTATATTTATATCGGAAATGATAGAGATCCAACGATTGATAGAGCCAGTATGAAAGAAATAAAAAAAATAATGAAGCTTACCGGTATGCCTTTATATGTTTTGCATAATGGGAAGTTTATAAGGGTTAGTGATGTAAAAAACATCAGACATCCGAAAAGTTGGGGTGAACCAATTGCGCCAGAAAAGATTATAAAAAATACAAGTGATTTAGAAGCTTCTACATATGAAAGAGGAGTAGAGTATCTTTCCCAACATTTGATATTAACAGAAAAATCTCCCGTACCGGCTGGACATTTTTCAGGTCAAAATGCTTATCAATTAGTTCTACAAAGACCAGCAGGATTTAAAGAAAATTATATTGAACAGCAAAGAATTATTTTAGAGTCAGAAACCCATCCTGGTAGGCGACTTCGAATTGCAATGGCCTTATATTCTTTTGCCCAAGAAGCTCAAGCAGCAAACGACTTAAGTATTTTTCAGAAAGCATATGATTTAGCATTTCAAGTATTATCTTACGATAAATATCAATATTACTTGTCTCGATTAAAAGACGGTAAGTTTCTTTTGGAAAAAGAAGATATTCAGTATTATCTGACTCACGCCAGCCCGCCGCCAGAATTTTGTGATATTAAAAAATTATGATGCAAGAAATAGATAGACCATTAAATTTAGGAGTTAAATGCCTCGATTGGAGAAGTCCTGGGCATATTGGTGGTATTGCGCTTGGAGTAGAACGATGTGTAAATGAGTTAGCAGAAAGAGGACATAATATACTGGTTTTAGCTGGCCCAAATGATCGAGATTTTAGTCAAAATAAAATTATTGAAGTACCAGATACAAATGAAGAATATTCTGTTATTTATCACAGAGATATGGGTGTACTTGTTGGCAATCTTGAACGACTAGTTGCAAAAAGGGAAATAGATGTAGTTCAAATTGAAGAACAATGGGGACTTCGAAGAGATTATTCGTTATTTAAGAGAGTGATGGATTTACCTATACCCATTGTATGGGTAACACAAAATCAATTTATGTTAAGCAGAGATTTCCCATATAGATCAGAATATCCAGAGTTATTTGCACAATTTGCAGCAAGGGTAAATAAATTTGTTTGTATATCCAATAGTATTGCCAGAGAGGCAGTTGCTGCCGGAATAGATAGCAAAAAGATAGAAATAATTTATAATCCTGTAGATGCCTCTATATTTCACCCAGTAGGTTCCGCAGAAAAAACTCAGTTAAGACAATCGTTGGGATTACCAGTTGATAAAAAAATTATTTTGTATGTTGGTCGAATTACAAAAACCAAAGGAGCAGATTTTTTACTTAAAGCTTGGGAGGATATTCACCAAATGGACCCTTCATATCATCTTGTTATAGTAGGTGCACCAGATACTCATGATGCCGAATATCAGGAAATGCGTTCTTTATATGAAGCAAGCCGTCAGAAATATGAGGATTCAGCCACTTTTTCCAACGGGTTTATACTCGACGAGCAAAGATTAGCGCAATACTATCAGGCAGCCGATATTTTTATATTACCTAGCCCAGCAGAAGGGTTAGGAAATGTTTTAATTGAGGCGATGGCCTGTGGTTTATCTTGCGTAGTATCTAGACAAGCACAAGAAACATCCGGAGTGGGCGATTTAATAATACCAGTATATAATGGTATGGTATTCGACGCCTATACTCCTAAAGCGTTATTAGATGCTTTAACAAGAATAAGGAAAGAAATGGGTAATAGCGGATTTCAAAGATTTAATTCGATGGAATTCGGAATTGGAGAAGTCGCAGATCATTATGAGAGGATATACAGAGAATTGCTTCGAGGAAAACCTTCAAGTGGAGTAGCAGTGATATAACATGCTAAAATATATTGTGTTTTATGTTAACTCCCGATAAAAATTCGGCGTTTTGGCAGTACCTTTCTGACGGACAAAAGGGGTTGATTGAGGAGGGATTGTATATTCTCGGATTAACAAAGGATCATCCGGACAGCAATATTTCAGATTATTCCTACCTGGTTTTTCCGTTTGCCAAAGCTTATGAAGGATTCCTCAAGCAGCTTTTTATGGATCTGGAATTTATCAGCAAGACCGAATATGAAAGCGACCGGTTCCGGATAGGCAAAGCTTTAAATCCTTTTTTGGAAAAGAGATTACAGCAGTATTCGATTTACAACAAGATTGTTTATCTTTTGGGCAATCATGAGTTGGCGGATGAGCTTTGGCGGGTTTGGAAAACCGGCCGGAATCTGATTTTCCATTATTTTCCCCATAATCTGAAGGCGCTTTCTCTCAAAGAGGCGGAAAATATTATCAGCGATATCCTCAAGGTGATGCAGCGGGGGGTTGTCGAGTGTAAAGTGAGGTAGTCT
>CAYGXQ010000023.1:0-20003 GCA_964354025.1 uncultured Gammaproteobacteria bacterium
ATCTGGCCGCCCAGCCGCTGGTCGATGTCGCTTTCGAAAATCCCAAAGAAACTTTATACTCCAACATCCTCGGCACGGTCAATGTTTTGGAAAGCGCCCGAAGAAACGGCCGGGTAAAAGCCATCGTGGTAGCCTCTTCGGACAAAGCGTATGGCAAGCGTGAGCGCGAAGCAGAATGCAATTTTCGCAGATCGCATACGGAATGCTTGAACCAAGCATATCAGAAGAATAACTGTAAGATCCTGAATCCGCCAGCTGGCGGACAGAATGACAACGCTGTAGCGGAATCTGCCATCTGCACGAGCAAGAAAATTGCATCTGTGAGCGATCGGGGAGAAGAAATTCCGTCTCCGAGGGGATGCTCAGAAAAAGCCCATAAATATCTCGAATCCGATCCCCTCCGCGGCGACCACCCTTATGAAGTATCAAAATCATCAACAGACCTGATCGCCCAAAGTTACTTTAAAACCTACGGTCTTCCGGTCGTCATCACCCGCTTCGGCAATATCTACGGCGAAGGTGATCTCCATTTCTCCCGCCTGATCCCCGGAATCATGAAATCAATGGTAAGACATGAAGTTTTTGAAATCAGAAGCAACGGCAAATATGTCCGCGATTATCTTTACGTCAAAGACGTTGTCCGCGGATACCTTTTACTCGCGGAAAATATCGAACGGGTCAAAGGCGAAGCCTTCAACTTCGGCTCCGATGATACAGATTCCGTTCTCGATCTAATTAAATTAATCAGTCAAATTAGTCAAATACCCCTGAAATATAAAATACTTAACACCGCCCATAACGAAATCCCCTACCAGTCACTTGACTGGTCAAAAATCAGAAAAACCCTCGGTTGGAAGCCGGAGAATACGATTGAATCTGCAATTAAAATGGTCTATTCGTGGTATAAAAATTATTTCCGGTGATTATTGATAATTTCATCAATGATATAAGTCGGCCGGCCTTTAACTTCCTCAAAAATGATCTGGATGTATTTACCCACAATTGAGATAAAAAGCATCTGCATCCCGCCGAAAAAGACTATCGCCAGCATGAGAGGAATCGAGGCTTGGATCGGATTGCCGAAGGCAATGACGATGTACAGATAGGCAACAATAAAAATGAAGGATAAAATCACCAGGATAAAACCGATTGTCGTCATAATGTCCAGAGGGACAAAAGAAAAACCCAGAAGCCCCCGCTGAGAATCTTCAAGATAATCCCAAATGGTATTTTTACTTTCGCCGTATCTGCGTGATTTTCTTTCGTATTCTACTTCTACCACTCTAAATCCCACCCATGCCCGCAGTCCCCTGAAAAACCGGTTTCTTTCCGGAAGGTTATTTATGACGTCTAAAACCTTCCTGTCCAAAAGACAGAAACTGCCGGCGTTTAAGGGCATATCGATGTTAGCCATTTTCTTAAATATTTTATAGAAGCTTTTTCTGATTACGGTCATGATGACCGTATCATTTATCACGTTTCTTATTCCTACAACGATTTGCGCGCCTTTTTCCCATTCTTTGATGAATTTAGGGATTATTTCAGGCGGATCCTGCAGATCGCAGTCAACCACCGTCAGTATATCTCCGGTGGCCTGCCTCATAGCCGCCAGTGAGGAATATTCTGAGGTAAAATTCCTCGACATTATGATCGCTGTTGCCTTTTTGTCTTTTCGGCAGATTTCTTTTATCAAGTCTACCGACTGATCGCGGCTCCTGTTGTCCACAAAAATGATCTCATAATCGTATTTCGGGATGGTTGACAACATGGCTCTTAGTCTTTTATAGACATATCCGATATTGTCTTCTTCGTTAAATACGGGCACGATGATTGAAAGGATTTTTTTCATCATCCTGGAAAACGGATGCGGGTTTTGAGGCCGCATCCATTAATAACCTGACATTTTCTCATAGTAAAGATGCGGCACAAGGGCTCGTATTCGTAAATACCATTGCATGTTATTTACAAACGAGCCCTAAGCATTTTTATCCGCTTGTCATCCTCCGTGTAAATCCGGCTGTAATAATTTTTCTTGTTTTCCAGCCAAAGAAGTTCAAACTGATTGGCTTTCATAATCGCTCTGGCCATTTTATTAAACCGTTTCGGAGTCCTGAAAACGATTTTCCGTGTTTCAAAAAAATCGATCAGCTTGCCGGCGGCTAATTTTTTTAAGAAAGGGATGGCTTCAACGGCAATGCCTCCGCCCATTCCGGTGGTTTTTTTAGCCTTTTTAGCCATTTTAAAAATATCCTCCGTAATTTTATAAAGCTGATCACAGTTTATATCATCACGGGAAAGGCCCAAAGAACCTGACATATCCACTCTGCCTACCGTAATCTTATCTATTGCCTCCATCCCGTCCACTTCCAATATCTCTTTAAAATTCTGGTAGGCAAGATATGTCTCTATATTCACCCCGAATTGGATATTTTTTCTCGCGTCTTTCGGGAAATGGTAATTCACGGCGGCAATATACTTGAACATGGCATAAGCGCTTTCAATCATCGGAGCAACCAATCCGGAAACACCGATATGCTGGGCTTCAAACATGTCAGTGATCGCTTCCCCGCCGCCGATTTTCAGAACCAATCCCAGATTGGCACGGTCAATAATGTCTTTGAGACGCATCACTTCCTGGATTCTTGAACCTTCTGCTTCAAACTCCGCCTTTATCTCAAAAACACCGTAATTATCTCTAAGCTCTTTTAGCAGTTCGACCATTTTCAGTTCAAGCGTATTCATTTTTCCTCCTTATGTAATTCTATGTCATTGCGAGTCCCACCACTTATGTGGGACGTGGCAATCTCGGACGGGATTGCTTCTCCGCCAGCCGGCGGATCGCAATGACAATCTAAATTAATATTTCTCGCGTAACTACTGTTAACAGCTTATTAATTTATTTAGTAATAACGTAAACTCTTTAAGATTTTTCTTAAATTCTGCCGTATTATAGTCCGTTATTTTGATAAGGTCCAGGTTATCTTTCGGCAGTACCAAAGTCAAATCGTTCCCGGTTCTTTTTTTATCTTTTTTCATGGCGGAAATTAGGGGCGAAAGACTGAAAAAATTATTTTTTAAAATCATACCGTAAGATAATTGCGGTAAAAAAATATTACTATTCAGGCTGTCAAAAAGACCACTTTTCATCCAGCCGCGCCGAAAAGCCACCAGATTGGCAAACATCATCCCAATCACTACCGCACTCCCGTGAGGTATTTGATAATCTGAGACTGATTCCAATGCGTGCCCAAGTTCATGACCGTAATTTAACAAATTTCTTTTTCCGCGGTCAAATTCATCTCCTGCCATAAACTCCAGTTTTATCCGGATGCATTCCTTAATAATTTTCTCCTGTAATTTATGATCTTTTTTTCCGGTGAGAGATTTTATAATTTCAGTAATATTTTCTAAATTTTTGTAAGAATTTTTTTCCATCAGCAGCAATTTCGTCACTTCACCGAGTCCGCTGAAATAATCCCGCTTCGGTAAAGTATCCAAAAATCCGGTATGGATATAAATTTTATCGGGCGGATAAAAGGTGCCTAGGACGTTTTTAAAGTTGCGGTAATTCAGCGAAGTCTTCAGTCCTATCGCGCTGTCTGCCTGAGCCAGAAGAGTGGTCGGCACGTATATCCAGTTGACGCCGCGGTACAAAGTGGAGACTGTGAAACCGACGACGTCCTGGTTTACTCCTCCGCCGAAAGAAACAACAGTCAGATTTTTCTTAAAAGGATATTTGAGTAATTTATCATATATAAATCGGACGGAATCCAGATTTTTATTCTTTTCTTCCAAGGGCATAACTATCAATCTGTCCCGCGGAAACTGATCAAAAACTGATTTTCTATAAAGCCGGAAGACATTTTTTCCGCAAATAACCACCGCTGTTGGTATATCGCGTAACTCTTTGAGGAAATTGAGATCTTTGACAAAAATTACCCGGAAAGATTTAATTTTGGATGGAATAATGAAATTATTCGATGGCATTTGTCTTAGAGTTTATTTGAAAAGTCAAAAATGTCATCGCGAGCGAGGAACGAGCGTGGCGATCCCGTTGGAATTACTGTAGCGTCACGGGATTGCTTCGGCTGCTGCCTCGCAATGACACTTTTCAAACAGGTTCTCACTTTTGATAACCCCCGATTATATATCCTCCGTCAATAATGATATTCTGGCCGTTGATATAGGTATTTTCCCCGCTGCAGAGGAAATAGGAAGCCGCGGCGATCTCTTCGGTTTTTGCCAGCCTCCCCAAAGGAATTTTTTCTTCCAGACTCCTGATGAGGGTGGGAGAATTATTTTTGCTTGTCAGTTTAGTGTCTACAAATCCGGGGGAAAGACTGTTGACGAGGATATTATACGGCCCCAGTTCCAAAGCCAGGGTTTTTATCAGACCGTTTAAGGCGAATTTACTCATGGAATAAACGGATCTGCCGGGCCTGGAAATTACACCGTAGATAGAGGAAACCGCCAAAATATGACCCTGTTTTCTTTGTTTTAATTTGGGTATGAAATATTGAATCACCTGGTAAAATCCCAAAATATTGATTTTAAGCGTATCCTCAATATCCTGCGTCGAATTCTGTTCGATAAGTTTCGGGTTATTGATGCCGGCCGCGTGGATAATCGCCTCCGGACATTTATTTAATTTGGATAAATAGCGGCTGATACTTGTCCTGTCCCTCAAATCCAGTTCATTGCTGGCCGGGGCAACCGTTTGATAACCTTCTTTTCCAAATTTTTCCGCGATTGCCGTCCCGATTTCTCCGTGTCCGCCTAAAATAAAAAGCGTCTTCATTTCTCTATACACACCAGGTGTGTACTAGCTAGACACATCCGGTATAGTTCTAAAAGTCTCTAACTTTTCGTTTGACAATGTTTGATAAATTCATCTTTTGCAAAAATATTTCTGTCTATTATAGATAAATTCTTTTGGTAATACAAAAAAAGATCCTTTATTCCCTCATTATAACCGGTAAAAGATAACTTGGGTATTTCTTTTTTCAATCTGGTATTGTCTCCGGTATATTCATTATTCAATCCTTTATGGAGGATCCTTATTTTGCACTGGTAACCGGAAACGGCATTAACGGTCCGGCAGATATCAGTCAAACCGATCGAAGTTACCGGCGTCAGGTTATAAAACCGGTGTTTGGCTTTTTTTTCAAGGAAATGACGGACAATCTTTACCAAATCATCAATGTACAGGTAGTCAAAAATTACATTCTGGTTTATCACTATATCCATATTAAATAAGTTTTTCAAGATGGTATTGGAGATAAACTTAAATCGCCAGTCCTCATATTTGCCGTAAACTCCAAATAATCTTAGACAGATGATATTTTTGGCTTTCTCGATATATTTGGAACAGATATATTTATAAAAACCATAATCATCATCCGGTACTCTCCGGTCAAAATCCTCTTCTTTAACTTTTACAAGCGGCCGGCTTTTGTCATATTCGGCGCCGGAGCCGAAATGGATGATTTTGGAGACCAGCTCTTCATTTCTGACGATATTGAAAAACATTTTTAAGTTGATCGGGACAACGTCTTGATAGTCAACCGTATTTCTTCCCCCGCCGATATTGGCGCAATGAATAATGAGGTCAATTTTATTTTTCCTTATATAATTTCTGACTTGATCGGCGTCAAGTAAATCTAATTCCACATGCGAAGGAGCGAAGATTTTATATCGAGGCGATAAATATTCTTTAAGATTTTTCCCGATAAAGCCGGAACCACCGGTGATAAATATTTTTTTCATATGTCAGTAACGCCCCGATCCCCCGGATTAGCGAACTTTAGTTCGCGCAAAACGCAGACTAAAGTCTGCTATTCCAAATTTTAAACTGGAACAATCATATTCTCTCTAAATTCCTTTCGCGACAGAAATGGCCACATGTCCTCAAGCGGTTTTGAAACAAAAGTTCCGTCAGTCAGTTTCATGCTGGATGCCTTCGGGACAAAACCCAGTTTGGGGTCAAGTAACAATTTACAAATAACCGGATCATCATTCATAAGAACTTCTTTGATCTTTTTTTCCATATTCTGATGACTTTCTATAGAGATTGTTCTAATCCCATAGGCTTGGGCGATTTTAATGATGTCCGGACAACTGACGCCGCTTTCTTTATCCGAGGCTATATATTTGCTTTCAAATAAACTGTCCTGAGTCAGCCTGATTGACAAATAAGCATTATTGGCAAAAACAAAGATTTTGAGCGGTAATTTATGGTGGACAACCGTCTGCAGTTCCTGGATATTCATTTGGATACTGCCGTCTCCCTCAAAACAGAGAGTCTTTTTTTTACCATGGGCAAAACAGGCGCCGATGCCGGCCGGCAATCCGTAACCCATGGCCGCGCAGCCGGAATTGACAATCACCCTAAACCCTTGAGGAAACTTTAAGGCTTGATAAGGAGCCACACAAGCTGTCCCGTTGGAAACCGCCAAAACGTCATCGGCTTTCAACTGTTTGGAAAGAGCATCGATGAAACAATAATGATTGACGGGTTTCGTCTTTCGCCAGTACTGCGGCTGAACAACCGGATATTTGATATTCAATCTTTTACAATAGTCTAACCATTCCTTTATTCCTAATTCATAATTCTTAATTCTTAATTCATAATTCATTTCTTGTATAAACTCTTTAGCATCACAGTTGATTTTGAGGTCCGGACTGACCGTTTTTTTATCCAGTTCTCTCCTGTCTATATCTACCATGATTTTATATGCTCCCTTGGCAACCGTCCGGAAGTTATAGCCAACCGCCCGGATATTGAGTCTTGTCCCGACCGTCAGCAGGAAATCGCTATTTTGTAAAATTATGTTGGCCGCTCTTTGTCCAACTGTCCCGGGCCGGCCGAAAAAATAAGGATTTTCCGTGGACACTAAATCATAACCGGTAAAGGAAGTAAGCACAGGAATCTTGAGCAGATCGATTAGAGTAAGCAGTTCTTTTTCCGCATGGGCAAGCCTCACACCGTTTCCTACATAAAGCACCGGTCTCTTAGCCTTTTTTAACTTCTTAAGTAAAGCGCCAAAGACACCCCGGGAGAGTCCTTGTATACCGGCCACTCCCGGGGTGGAATAAATAGACGATACAGACGACTTAGAGGTGGCAACAAAAAGAGGCAAAGCCTCCTCCTCGAAGGTGGAGGAATCAAAACTAACTAATTTTTTTTCCCCGACAACCGCTCCCTGGACATCCAAAGGGATATCCAGCCAAACCGGACCCGGCCTGCCTGATTTTGCCAAATAAACCGCTTTTTCCAAATGGTACTTAATCTCATTTGGCTCCATAACCGTCACTGCATATTTAGTGATCGGTTTGACGAGATCAACAATATTTATTTCCTGATCGCCCAATTGTCTGATTGTTTTTCCCGCTTCCAGCATTTCCTTTTTCACCTGACCGGAAATCACCAGCAGAGGTATCGAATCTGTCCATGCCCCGTAAACACCGGTAATAGCGTTGGTTCCCCCGGGACCGGTTGTCACTAGACATACGCCGATATTCCCGTTAATCCGGCTGTAGGCTTCAGCTGCCATGGCGCAAGCCTGCTCATGATGATTGCAAATATATTTTAATTTATTGGAACGGCCGATTGAGTCAATCAGGTGGATATTGCCCCCGCCCGAGATAAGGAAGACGTGTTTAACACCGAGGTTTTCGATGAATTTGATTATATAATCAGAGACCTTTACTTTATTCATAAATTTACTCTGTCATTGCGATCCCGATGGAAATCGGGAGAAGCAATCCCGTGATGCTGCAGTAATTCCTACGGGATCGCCACGCTCTCCGCCAGCTGGCGGATCGCTCGCGATGACATATTTACCGGAAAATACTGAATAGTTACTCTGGATCCTCGCAATGACATCCTATTTCCACTCATACGGTATTTTATCAGAAAACGGGTCTAAACGAATTATTTCTGCGGGATCATGAGGAATGGTGGCGCAGTTGGCGACAATCGAATCCGTTTTTCCGCATCCTACAAAAGCGTTCCAGATACCCGGCGGAACAGTCACCAGACGATAATTCTTGGGACTAACGATTAGTTCCATAACTTCTCCTCCGGTCTTTGAATTTTTCCGGTCGTCAAAAAGAACCAGCCTGATCTTCCCATAAGGAACAGCGTAATTAAGGGTCATTTTTTTATGCAGGTGCCAGCCTTTGACTATGCCGGGGTGAACAGTAGAAAAATAAATCTCTCCAAACCGCTGGAAAACCGGATCGGTTCGTTTTAACATATGCATCACCATTCCCCGTTTGTCTTTTATCTGTTTCAGTTTGGTAATAACAACTCCATCAATCATGGTGGTTTAAAATATTTCTTATCCCCTCATCCAGGCTTACCTTCGGTTTCCAACCTAAGACTTTTTTGGCTTTTCTGATATCTGCTTTAGCAGACATCACTTCCCTCTTGCGATACGGCCTTCCTCCAAACTTGATACTTAATTTCCGGCCGGCGATTTTTTCAAACAAACGTACCACGTTTTTCAATTTAACCGCTTTACCAGAACCGATCCGGAATATTTCATGCCTATTGTCTTTCTTTTTCAAAAGATATTCAACCGCTTTGAGATATGCTTCAACCACATCGTCTATGTAAACCAGATCCAAAAATTGCTCTGCCGGGCTCATTTCGAGAGTTTTTCCGGTAGTTAAAGCATTTTTTAAGTAATAAAATAATTTTTTCCTCGGGTCAGCTGAACCGTACGTGTCGTAAATTTGCAAAGTCACCGCTTTTATGCCTTCTGCTTCAATGTAGTACTGCAAAATATCGCTGAAAGCATGTTTAGTGGCCGCATACAGGTTAACCGGATTGTAAATCTTTTTATCCTCATAATATTCCCAGAAAGTGCCGGCATTTATCAGTCTTTTCACTCCGCTTTTAGTCATCGCTTCCAGAAGTCTTGTCCCCAAGAGGAGATTGGTACTGACCATTTCTTCTATTTCGTTTGACTGATGTTCTGCCCGGAAAAAGCCGGCCAAGTGGACAACGATATCAGGTTTCTCGGACTTTAATATCTCAAAGAGATTATTACCATTTCTTTCCAGATCATAAAAGATAACCTGTTTCCGGTTGCTTTTGGTCAAAGAAAAAGACGACCGTGGACGCTTAACCACCGCCAATTTGTATTTTTTACTTTTTAGAAGAGCTTTCAGAAGATGCAAGCCGGTAAATCCACTGGCGCCGGTCAGAAGAACCTTCTTTTTCATAGGAATTTCAGGAGCAGTCTTTTCACCGTCAAATAATAGATGAGTTTCAGATAAATTACCAGATGATCAAAAAGAGACAGATTAAATTCTTCGCTGTAGACGGATACCAGTTTCAAATGTTCCTGGACGGCTTTTTTGAACACGCTGGCCGTACCGGAAGAACGGTGAAACCGGAAAGCGCTTAAAATCTTGTTGATGTAATAACCGTTGCCATGTTTGAGGATTTGTATCCACATCTCCAGGTCGCTGATATACTGGAAAAAATTACTGAACTGCAGATGATTACCTTTAACCGTCCTTCCCCGGATCATAATTCCGGTCGGCTCCCCTACCGGATTGCGGCCGGTTTTAAGGATTTTATTGATGAGAACCCCGCCGTTTATTTTCCTGTCGCGTCTCATGAATTTGCGGTTGACGATGACTTTGCCCGTTTCATCAATAACCCTGCTGGCATTATAGACCAAGACTACATCAGAATATTTGTCAAGTATTCTAACCTGCTCACTCAAGGCGTTTTCTTCAAGTAAATCGTCAGCGCAAACTATCTTTATATAAGGAGACTGGGCTAGTTCTAAACAACGGTTCATGTTCTGAAACATACCGATATTCCGGCGGTTTTGATGGATCCTGATCCTCTTATCGTGGAATTTTTCAATAAGTTTTACGGTTCGATCGGTAGAGTGATTGTCGACCAGATGAATAATAAAATCCTTATATGATTGCTTAAGAATGCTTTTGACCGTTTCGGCAATAAATTTTTCGGCGTTATAGCACGGGATGCAGACGGCAACTTTCGGCACTTTTCGCATATATATCTTTGTCATTCCGGCCTCCGAGCCGGAATCCATTTATGGATCCCAGATCAGGTCTGGGATGACAAAATCCGCTTTCATCTTGTGATATCTATATATCTCTTCTTTAATAAGCTTAGTGAGGATTTTATCAGAAAATAAAAATGAAACAAGACCAACAGATTCACAAATCTGGTATCAATCAGGGAAAAACCGTTCTGACTGACATCATGGATAAACCATAATCCTTTAAGATTTAAAAATAACATGGCTAAAAGAGCATAAATTCTTGCCGGCTGATTTTTTTCCGTTTGGGAGTACAAGATTATCGCCAGGGGCAGGGAAAAATAAAGCCGGTAGGCATAAGAACTTTGAGGAATCAGGTTAATTGTCGCCGAGCCCAGAGCGAGAAACAAAAGGAGTACCGTAGGGTCTTTCCGATTTTTGATCAGACTTATCGCAAAAATATTGATCTTGCCCAAAAAACGACGAAACGGCATGATGAAAACGAAAATAAACATCACCGCAAGACAGGAAGTTTTGGCAAAATAATTAGTGACAAGTGAGGCGGTAGCTTCAAAGGAATGGTTGAATCTTAAAAAGTACCGGCTGTTAAAATATTTCCCCGCAGAATTTGCCCAATTGCCCGCTGTTTGGAAAAGATCGAAAAAATTTACCTTTACCCCATATATTAAAGGCGAATAGGAAAAGGCCGCAAAGGCGGTAATGGTAGTAATTATGGTTGTTAACAATAAAGGTGCGCAAAACACCAGCGCCAAAGCCAAAGGGAGAAGAAAGATCTTACTGTTGGCCAAAAATGCGGCGGTCACACCGATAAACAGGCTTAGGACTAATCTGTTTTTAGGTTTAGATTTTGGTTTTTGCCGGTATTGGATCAATAAGTAAACGGCTATACCTAGAAGGAGCGAAAGAAAAATGTCCGCATTTCCCTGGTGAAGGCCGAGACTGCCCGGAATTCCCAGAAAAAATGTCATCAGGAAAAGCCAAACTATTATTTTTGTTTCTAGGGTGTTTTTTTTGGTTACCAACCAGGTAAAAACCAAATAACCGATCAGGCTGAAAGCTATTATCGCCCGGTAAAGGACAACGGAACAAATCGGCATTCCGTTGATCAGTCTGGTTTTAACTACCCGGCAAACGGAAATATAGGGAGAGACCAGGAAACTTATGGCCGGTCCATAACTGGCAATTTCGTCATAAAATTTTTCCCCTTTGACCATGTTTTCTCCGGGAATGTAAATACCGGTATAGACATCCCTCCCCATTTGCGGCATCTCAAAAACCGCTTCCGGGGCAGCTACCGTATTGTTGGTTGAAAAATAAGAGATAAAAAACCGTGAAATGACCATAATAAAGAGTAGAAGGATAAAAGAAAATTCCGCAAAATTATTTTTGAACAATTTCATTGATTAGGTATGGTTGTTTTGAGCGTTTTTTTCTTAAGTGTCATTCCAATGCAAAGGTTAATATTGACCGAGGGAATAAGGAAGGGAAAGTAGATTCTATTGCTGATGGTGAATAGCTTATTTAGTTCTTCGGTTATTTCGTCTGACATATTAATATGCTCACTTTGGATAAACCAGCGGTAGCTCTGGTGATATTTATTTTCAAATATCCGCTGAGCGCTAACGCGTCTTGAAAAGTTATATAGATTTCCGCCCTCGCAGGGTATTACAACTATGAATTTGCCATCAGACTTAAGCAGCCGGTAAGCTTCTTTTAGGGCCGCCGGTAAATTCTGTAAATGTTCAAGGACATGAATTGCGATAATTCTGTCAAAAAAGTTGGATTTAAAATTTGTTTTCTTCTGACAATCACCGGTAGTCACATGGACTTGAGGAAATCGTTTTTTAATTATTTTAGACATATTGGTTCTTAGCTCTAAAGTGTAATATTCCGTGTCATTAAGTTTTTCATGGTATATATGCTCTCCCAGTCCTGAACCTATTTCCAGGGTATTGCCATAAGAAGGTGAAGCTAATATTACGTATTTGTGGTTAAATAATTCGATAAGGCGGTATTTATTTGGCAATATTTGATGCCATAGTTTTACAAAATCATTTCGAATATTCTCTTGATCAGGTGTTAGTTTAGCTTGCGTTTTTGGCCATTTTTTGGTCGGAGTTCTCATAAGCTTGTTATTGATAGATTAAGCGGAAAGTGATATTGGTTTATTTCGTAATCTCTGTCTTAATCTATTTAATCCTTGAGCAATAATCAAAAGAGAGATTAAACTCATCAGAATGGGATTGATGACAATGCCTATATTGGCCATATTATTGATATATAAATTGGGGAAAACATATTGGCCATAATTTTTAGGTATGAGAAGGAGCGAGAATAAAACCAGATAGATAAGATCCCAGCGGCTTTTGTTGGGGAAGTTAATGAAAAGGAAAAGAGGGATAAAGACATACAGCAGTTTGTAATCTCCGGAAACCGCCGGCAAGAGGTTCATACTGAATGTCAAAAGAGCGATTTTTTTCCAAAAAGTCTTTTCGATAAATAAGATATACAACAATACCAAAGCCAGTGCTACCCAACAGATTTTGCTATACAGGCCATACATGGGAGAATATATTGGTATTAAGGCTTCCAGATTAGACGCTTTAATATTTTCCGCCAAAGAGGCATGGATTATCTTAACCACCCCCCAAAGACTGTTGCCGTAAGGTAAGCCTCCGTGCTGTAAAATATAATTTTTTGGATACACGACATCGATACTATATCTGAAATGATCAAGATTATTCCAAAAACCCGACTTAAAAGAAAATAGTGGAACTATAGTTAAGAACAGAGTCAGGAAGATCATCAACAAGATCTCTTTAAATCTTTTTTTCCCTAAAAATAAAATACCGAAGATAGCGGGAAACGGTTTCATGGCAAAGACAAAAGAAAATAAGATCGCGCTTCTTGTGTATTTCTGCTGTGTAAAAAAAGAAACCGCAAAATATAAAAGGATATATAACCAAGATTCCGTATTGGCGCGATCCAGGGCAAAAATGACCGGATAAGAAAAACAAGAAAGAATAAGCGCGTAATAAAAAATAGTTGTTTTTTTTTCCATCCGGCAATTTTTATAGTTAATATAAAAAATAAGGATAAAAGAAGAAACAAGAAATATTGTCAGCATTGTTTTGCCTTCAACTAAAGCCATTAAACAATAGATAAAATACAAAAAGGGAAACATATTTCTTAAAGGCCAATAATAGCCGAGCTCAAAATAAGGATTAAAATTTTTGCTTGCGTAAAAGCCGTTGTAAAAATCATTAAACCGGTCAAGCGGCAAAAACAAGAAAGTGTTAAACGGATAAGGTAATTGCAAAAATATACCCTGATATGCATGATACCCCAAGGCGACAATAAATCCGATTAAAACAATGTAACACGTCAGTTTAATCTTCGTTTCTCTTGTTAGCGGTTTAAAAAACATTATGGTTTATGGATATAAATATGCGGCATTTTTCTTATTTCCGAAAAATTGTTATTTATCCATTCTATTACTTCCCCCACACCGTCTTCAATGCTTATTTTTGGCCACCAATCCAACTCCCTTCTGGCTTTGGATGAATCAATGATATAAGCTTTATCCTGACCCAATCTTTCGGCCACCGCTTTGGTGCTTTTTTGAAAATCCACGCCCATTTTTTGGCAAATAATCTTCACCACCCGCGAAACTCTGACTCCCTCCTTAGGCGACAAATGATAGATTTCTCCGTTTTTTCCGGCGGTCATGGCTAAAAGTTCCCCTCTTGAGATGTCCCGGATATGGATATATGATTTGACTGCCTTTCCTCCCCCATGAAGCTCAATAGTTTTCCCGAGTCTCAGGTAGATGACGGTTCTGGGAATTATCTTGAACAATTGCTGATGTGCCCCATACACATTAGTTGACCTGATGGTCACCAGCGGAAAATTGAAATTTTTTACAAAGGTCGAAAGCAAAAGGTCGGCTGAAGCTTTACTGGCCGCATAGGGAGTTGAAGGGTTAAGGGGCGCATCTTCCAATACTTTTCCTTCACAAGCACCGTATACTTCCGGACTGGAAATGTGGACATACCTTTTTAAATATTTTTTATCTTTTAAGTAATTTATCAGTTTAGCCAAAGAGACGGTATTCGTCTCAAACCAGTGTTCCGGATGTTCCCAACTGGGCGCCACTTCCGACTGGGCGGCAAAATTAACGATATAGCTGGGGCGGAAACTATCCAGAATATTGCTTATCTTACCCATATCTTTGTTCAAATCCGCCTGATAAAAATGGAATTTAGATTTTTTGTGACGTTTATACGGAAGGAATATAGAGCTTTTTTCCGGAGAGCGGCTGATACCGATCACCTGGTTTTCTTTATTCTCAAGTAGAAGATCTATGAAGTCGCTGCCGGAAAAAGAATTACTGCCGATGACAAGAATTTTTCTTTTCATATTCAGATTAAAATGGTCCGGTAAAACTCTGATCCGGTACGTCAGACCGTAAATTTGCTGATCTGTTATTTTTCCTTACAATCTCTTTTATTTTATCCGGTGCAATCTTTAGCATTTCCAGAATCTTCTTTATTATATCTAAATATGTCGGGTAATAATCCTGGGCCGAATGCCAGCTTGTCGGTGTAGGTAAATCAGGTAAAGTAATTTTCCGAGGAGGAGTCTTCAGATTAACGGCTATTTTCTCGCAGATACCTGCCACTACCTCGGAAGCTACTCCTAAGGTACGATAACCGGTGTCGCAAACAAGCAGTCTCCTTGTTTTGGTAACCGATTTGACCATGGGAGCGTAGTCCAACGGCTTGATGCTTCGAAGGTCAATGACTTCAACCGAAATTCCCTCTTTTTTCAAAATATCAGCTGCTTTTATACTTTCTACCGTCATATAAGAAGTGGAAACTACGCTGATATCATTTCCTTCACGAAGCAGCTTCGATTTATGAAGATCTGCCTGATAATATTTCTTGGGTACCGGTCCTGAAAGATTATAAAGCCAGCGGTGCTCTATCACGATGACCGGATTTTTATCCTCGACTGCGGCAATCAACATCCCCTTGGCATCATAAGGAGTAGCGGGCATTACTACCTTCAGACCCGGTATATGGGCAAAAGTTGCCTGGAGACTTTGCGAGTGCTGGGCTCCCTGCCCCCAACCTCTGCCGATGATCATCCGTATTACAATCGGAACAGAAATTTTACCTCCGAACATGTAATACCATTTAGCCGCATTATTGATTATTTGGTCACATGAAAGAAGGGAAAAATCCACTCTTTGATGCGTCATAATTGGCCGAAATCCGTTAATTGCCGCTCCGATACAGATACCGGTCAAGCCATTCTCCGATACCGGCATATCAAAAATCCTCTTTTTACCGTATTTTTTTTGGAGACCGATGGTTGTCCCGAATATTCCTTTTGAGTCAGGCACCCCCTCTCCGATTAAAATAACGGATTTGTCCTGCCCTAGGCAGAGATCCGTTGCTTCCCAAATGGCCGCGGCGTAGGTAATATTTCGTGTCTTATTTGGCATAGACCAGTTTCTCCGTTAATTTTTCCTCAAGATACGGACTTTTTCGCGCGAATTCAAACGCCTCGATTATCTCTTTTCCAATCTTTTCCCTTATTTTCATAAAGCCATCTTCATCCAAAATGTTTTCTTCTTTCAAACGTCTCTCCATCAACAAAACGGGGTCTTTTCTTTTCCAGAAATCTATTTCTTCTTGCGGTCTTGCTCCCTCCGGGTCAAAATCCGGTCCGCAATGCTCTCTCATCCGGTAAGTACTAAATTCAATAAATACCGGACCCTTCCCTTTTTTGATATGATCGGTTGCCTTTTTAGCGCTTTCATATACTTTCAAGACATCGTTTCCGTCTTCTTTCCAGGCATTTACTCCATATGCTTTTACATATGAAAAAATCTCTCTTTTGGGCTGTCTCTCGCGAATATGGGTTAAAATTGAATAATAATTGTTCTCACAAACATACAAGATAGGCAATCTGTTTTTCGAGGCAAAATTAAGACTCTCATGAAAAACTCCTTCTTCAGTCGCCGCGTCGCCAAAAAAAACAGCGGTCATGATCTTTCGTTTCCTCAATTTATTCGCCCAGGCTATTCCTGTGGCTACCGGAATTGTTCCTCCGACAATCGGCGTCGATCCATAAAAATTGACTGATAAATCGATAAGATGCTGTGATCCTCCCCTGCCTTTGGAACAGCCTGTTGCTTTACCGTAAATTTCCGAGATCATCCCTTTTAAATCTCCGCCCTTGGCTAAAAAATGTCCGTGTGAACGGTGGTTGCTCAGTACGACATCCTCTTTCTTCAGATTGACGCATATTCCGGCCGGAATCGCCTCATGGCCGATACAAAGATGCACCGGACAGCGCATCTCCTGTTTTTGATATTCTCTTCCGATTGCCTCCTCAACCATCCGGATACGAAGAAGCCGGTAATAAAGGTCTTTGAATAGTTTTTTGCTGATCATGGTCACTTATTTTTTATCTTAGCCACGCAGGAAGTTAAAATATGATCGAGAACAAGCTGCATGTCTTCGCACGGGCCATAAAAATTGCTTTTAGCGATGAGCTTGTAATCCACCAATTTCCCCAGTTTTCCGCCTGTTTTAAATCCTAAAAGCCCGACAGTTTTGGCCCCGCTTTTTTTGGCATATTGCACCGCTTTTATGACGTTTACGCTATTTCCACTTCCCGATAAGGCCACTAGAACATCATCTTTCCCGATGAGATTACGGAGTTGCTGGACGAAAATATCTTCATAAGACAAGTCATTGGCATAAGCGGTTATCACCGGGACATTATCGGTTAGCGAAATCACCCGGAATCTTTTTTCTCTCTCATCATATTCCCTGGCTAATGTCCCTTTACCCAAATCACAAGCCATATGCGAAGCAATACCGGCACTGCCCCCGTTACCGACGATAAAAATCGTCTTTCCTTCGCGGTAGGCGTCCATCAAAACTGCAACCACTTCTTCAATTCTTTTAATGTCTAACCTGTCGATACAGTACTTTAGTTCTTTCAGATAGCTGTTTATTATTTCTTTTGTCTGGTTATTTGTTGTCTTCTTCATAGAATCTATATCAAAATCCCATGTCATTGCGAGGAGCGAAGCGACGTGGCAATCTCGGACGGGATTGCTTCTCCCTCGATCCGCCAGCTGGCGGACTCGGGATCGCAATGACAATCTAAATCAATATTTTAACATCTGCATCGTCTTGATATTGTAATACCGGTTGTCTGTCAAAGCATTGGGAATTTTGCCTTCATGATATGCTTTTTTCAAATCGCCTATCGCTTCCTCTACACTATGCTTGGGTACAAAACCCAATTCTTTCCTTATTTTTTCTGATGATATTTTATAAGAACGGTTATCGTTTGTTTTGGTTATTTCAATGATTATCTTCCTATCCCCAGTCACTTTCTTTACCATCTTGGCAATTTCCAAAACGGTGTAATTATCGTATCCGGCATTATATATTTTTCCGTTAATTAATTTATCGGGATATTCAAGTACCTTTACATAAAGATCTGTCATATCCTCGATATGGATATTGGGCCGAAGTTGTCCTCCGCCAAAGACTGTCATTTTTTTATTGACGAGGGCTTGGATGGTGAGGAGGTTGACGGTCAGATCAAGGCGAAGCCGGGGTGAATAGCCGCAGACAGTCGCCGGCCGAAGAATGAGAGCGGTGAAACCTTTTTTTCTATTCTCCATTATATATTTCTCACAAAGAACCTTATATTTGGAATAATCCGTCAAAGGTTCCAGTTTGAGCGCTTCGGTCACTTTAGCTTCTTTTTTAACGCCATAAACGCTTGAGGAGGAGGCGTAAATAAACCTTTTCACTCCCATTTTTTTGGAAAGATCAAACAGTTGCAAAGTCGCATCGTAATTTACTGACTTGCCAAGTGCCGGATTAAGCTCAAAACTGGGATCGTTGGAGATGCAGGCCAGATGGATAACCGCGTCAATACCTTTTAGACTTTTTATTATCACCCTTTTATCCCTAATGTCCCCTTTAACCCTTTTCAAATTGCGGTGATTGGTAAATTTCCCAAAAATTTGATCCCCATAGATAAACCAGTCAACCACGGTTACCCGGTAACCCTTTTTAATCAATTTTGGCACTAATACGGCTCCGACATAACCGGCACCACCGGTAACGAGGACTGTTTTTGTAATAATACTCATAAGTGACTTAAGTAACTTAAGTTACTTAAGTAATCTCGTGATAAACTTCGTGATCTCCGCCAAACCCGCGGCATCGCGGTTCCCGATATTCTGGACTTTAATCGCTCCGGCGACATTACCCAGAAAAGAGACAATTTCTTTATCAAATCCCGCGTAAACACAAGGCGAAGTGACGGCAAACAGAGTGTCTCCCGCTCCCATCCTGTCAATTATGTTTTGGGTCATTGACGGTACCTCTATAAATCCTGAATCTATTGAATAACTTATTGAACCCTCTGCTCCGCGGGTGACAATAATATCCCGACAGCTCATCTTTTTATATACTCTTTTTATCAATTTTTCCAAAGCGCTGTATTTATCATGAGTGGCCAGTCTCAACTCCTGTTCATCAATACAGACATAATCAGCCCGGCTGTATTTGGTGATGATATTAAAACCGTAATTGGCGCTGTTGGCCTGTACGTTTAAAGCCAGGTATTTTGCCCTGCGGCAAAGAGAACGGATTATTCTGTCCGTCAGCATGCCGTGACCAAAATCATTGACGATTACCAGGTCATATTTATTTACTTCTCTCTTGAGGTATGCCAGTATTTTTTTCTCTACCTTCTCCGGTATCAAGTCATCTTTTATCAGGCTGATCTGGAATAATTTTTGTTTGGTGGAAGCATCAACAAAACGCCTTTTGATTATCGTATTGACATCATCTCTGAAAAAGAAGGCAGGAATGATCTCCGGTTTGAGCTTTTTGCGGATAAAGGATTCAAACGATTGTTTTTTACCGAGAACGGACAGGACATTTACGGTTTTGCACAGTGACGCCACATGATTGGCTGTTGCCAATGCTCCGCCTAGATATGACTCTTCGCAAATGTGTTTATGGACAATGATCGGCTCTTTCGATGACTTACCCATCGGCAGACAAAAATCATATTGGTCGATGATCGCGTCACCTACCACCAGAATTTTCAGATGAGCAAGGGTAACCAGTTTTCCGATAATATCGTCCGCACTGTATTTGGATTTGAAATTGCTTAAAAATTCCTTAAGTTGGGGAGGATAACTTTCCAAATAGTCATTAATCAGTTTTGATGAACTGAAGATTATATCATCGGTGTATAAAAGTTTCCCGCCAACGGAAAGTATCGTTTTCTGTTCTTCTGTCAGTTTTACCGGTATTCCTTTATAGACTTTACGGTCTTTATAATCCGGTCCCTTAATATAGAAATCCGGCTTAATTTTTTTTATCGCTTCAATAGCTGATTCGGAATAATTGACGGCAACATAATCCACATGGACAAGGGCAGCCAAAAATTCCGCCCGCAAATCCTCTTTGAAAATCGGCCTTCCCGGACCTTTTTTCACATATTCATCAGCAGTAATGGTCACCACCAATACGTCACCGTATTTTTTGGCTGATGACAGATGTTTGATGTGTCCGGGATGGATAAGATCAAAGACGCCGTGGCAGTGGACTATTTTTTTACCTTCCTTTTTGAGATTCCGGACGATTTTAGCCAGCTCTTTCAGAGTCTTTATCTTCTCTTTTGCCATGTCTAAAATAATACCATCTTAATGCCAAAATACAAGTTTTAGAGTAGCTGGCTAAAGATCCTACCAAGCCGGACCGGAGAAACTTCTCAGTTCAACAGGTACCGAGAGATACTGAATTATATCTCCGGACCATCGCTCTGCGTTCCAGATAACTACTTTACTGCCTGATCCGGCCGGACTGGCTTTGATAATAGCTTTGGCTTGATCAGGAT
>CAYGXQ010000024.1:0-18976 GCA_964354025.1 uncultured Gammaproteobacteria bacterium
GCCTCAAAAATCGATTTTACCAAAGAACCCAATACCGTCTCTTCAACCATGTATTATTTCACCGATCCCCGCGATGACAAACGGACGTTTTCTTTGGATATCGTCAATATGAACTTCCAGTTGAAATACGACTACCAAAAAACTCCGGAAATTTTCACCGAGGGACAAATCAATACTAAAGAACAACCAGTTGAAGATGTTTCAAACTATATCAGAAGTAACGGTCTGTTTGATGAAAGTATCGCCAAAGGTAAAATTACCACAGAACTTTTGACTTACGAGCCGTCAGAAAAAACTTTTAGGGCAGCTTCCAGTCTTTCCGCCGCCAATACCGTTAGAGTCAATTTTTTCCGCCAGGATCTTGACGGTTGGAGGATCCTGCCGCCGGAATTTTCCAAAAGTTATAACTTCGCGCTTTACACGCCGGGCAAGAAAATCCAGGTGGTTGAACTTGCCTACACTTTTTGGCCGATTGCTTTTGACGATTTCGGTACCTATCCGCTGATATCAGCCGCTTCCGCCTGGGAAGAATTAACCAAAGGTTCGGCAACGGTCGTCAATCTCGGAGGAAACAGCCGCGACAACATCGTAATCAGGAATATTTATTTGGCTTATTACGACAGTGAAAGTCCGCAGATGTATTTACAGCCGATTTTTGTTTTTGAAGGGGATAATAACTTTGTGGCTTATTTACCCGCGATTACTTCTGACTGGCTGGAATAATCTCCATAAAAGGCATCCAGACAAAATTGTTGAATATCCAGTCGATCAGTTTGGTGGTTTCCCCGAACCGGTCTGCGCTTTTTAAGATTACAAAGAGAACTGTCTGACCGTTTTTCTTCACTTCCGACACCAGTACTTCGCCGGCGTTTTCAGTGAAACCGGTTTTGACACCGGAGACTCCGGCTACCCTGCCCAAAAGTTCATTGACATTCTTCAGTTCATGGAAGTAAGTGAAGTTGACGTCGGAAACGGTAATCGCTTTGGTACCGACAATTTTGGCAATGGTTTTATTACTCAACGCCACTTCCGCCTGTTTGGCCAAATCGGAAGCGGTCGTATAATGATTGGGGTCATCAAAGCCGACCGGATTGGTAAAATTTGTATCGGTCAGACCAAGATTTTTTACCTTTTCGTTCATTTTCTCCACAAATTTATCCGTCCCGCCGGGAAAATTATCCGCCAGGACATAAGTGGCGTCATTGGCGGAGTGGACTAATGAGCCGTACAGGAGTGACTCAAACGTCAGTTTTTCCCCCAGCACCAAACCCATGGTTTTCCCTTCATTGATCACTTTTTTAACGGTGATGACATCATCCAGTTTGTAATTATCCAAAGCCACCAAAGAAGCGATTATTTTGGTCGTTGAGGCCGAAGGAAAACGCGTCTTTTCATCTTTAGCGTAAATAACCACTCCCGACCCTAAGTCTTTAATCAGGATTGCAGCGGCACTTAAGCTTGGTGGAAATTTTCCGGTTTGGTTTACCGGATAAGGAGGAGGGGAAGGTAAGGAAATCTCTTTCGGGATAAAAATCCCGCCGGTTTTTTTGACGGTTTGGAAATAAACATTGGGCGAAGGGAAAAGCGAAAAAGTAAAAGCCAAAAGAAATACTCCGGCTATCCGGAGCCCGTGCTTGCGGAACATCTTGTTCAATCTGCCGAATAATTTGGTGAAAAAATCTTTTTTAGCCATTTCGGGGTTGTAAACCCAATTCGCTTAATTGTTTTTTAGAAACAGTATTCGGGGCATCCATGACCGAAGTCTGTCCGCCGGAAGTCTGCGGGAAAGCGACTACTTCACGAAGATATTGCTCACCGGTCAATATCATCATCAGTCTTTCCACTCCGAAAGCACAGCCGCCGTGAGGGGGCGCTCCATAGGTAAACGCCTGAAGCATATGGCTGAACTGATTTTCGATTTCTTCTTTTGTATAACCCATTATTTCAAAAACGCTGGACAATACTTTCGGATCACTTGAACGGATGCTTCCGCCGCCGACTTCCGCGCCGTTGCAAACCAAATCGTATTGGGAAGTCAAAATATTGGGGATATTTCTTTTGTTCAGCAAATCATCAAGAAATTCCGGCTTGGGGTTGGAAAAAGGATTATGGGTAAAAGTCCATTTACCCTCTTTGTCTTTTTCAAAAAAAGGAAAATCCACTACCCAGGCAAAAGCCTTAACGCCTGCCTTTTTTTCCTCTTCTGTCCTTAAATCAAACTTATCGGCCCCGAATTTTTTTCTCGCTTCCGAGAATGTATAAATCGGAAAAGGCTTTTCTTTGATTTTTTGTCCCATACCCTCAAAAACACTAATGATCATTCCCTCCAAAAGCCGCATCACTTCTTCACGGTTTAAGAAACTCATCTCTATGTCAACCTGTGTATGTTCAAAGCCGCGGTCGGAGCGAAGGTCCTCATCGCGCATGCATCTGGCGATTTGGAAATAGCGCTCAAATCCGGCTACCATCAAAAGCTGTTTATACTGTTGAGGCGACTGCGGCAGGGCATAAAACTTGCCTTTCTGTAAACGGGCGGGCACCAGGAAATCTCTTGAGCCTTCGGGGGTTGACTTGGTCAAAATCGGCGTCTCAATTTCCAAAAAATCATGTTTAAAAAGATATTCCCTGACTTTTTGCACCATTTCCGAGCGCAAGCGGATATTTTTATTCAGGCGCGGTCTTCTAAGGTCAAGATAGCGGTATTTCAATCTGATTTCTTCATTGATGTCATAGCCGTCGGTGTCGATGGGGAAAGGCAATTCCCGGCATTTGCCCAGGATTTCCAGATTTTCTATCTCTATTTCGACAGTTCCGGTGGCAATTTTAGGATTGACCATCTTTTCCGGCCTTTTTTTCACCAGGCCAGTGATTTTGACCACGTCTTCGCAGGATATTTCCAATTTTCCTTTGGTATAAACCGTCTGGATAATGCCGCTTTTGTCACGCAGGTCGAAAAAAATGATTTTCCCGTGGCTTCGGATGGTATTGATCCAGCCGACAAGGGTAACTTTTTCCCCGATATTATTTAAAGTGTCAATAATTAAACAGCGGTCCATATTAATGAATTTTAATATCTTTCAGCTTCAATTGCAATTTCTCTTTTCCGTTCCAGTTGTTCAAATCGATGGTATAAGCGATATCGACCGGTTTATCCGGTGAAAGTTTCGAAAGATTTTCGCCCATCCCGAAACCGATGGCGGAAAGTAAAACATTGCCTTGCCGAAGATAAAGCCGCAGGTGTTTTTTGTCTTTTCCTATCTGGGATGCGTTGATAACATCAGCTTGGCAACTGGCAAAAACCGGTTCCGGATTGCCGATGCCGAAAGGTGATATTTGTTGGATCAGTTTGAATAATGGTTTATTTATTTGCGGAAAATCCAGCTCCAGGTCGATTTTTTTCACCCTGACCAGTTTTTCTTCCGTCAATTTCGCTTCGGTGATATCAGTCAGTCTTTGTCTAAGTTTCTCCAGATTTTTTGTCTCCACCGTAAATCCGGCGGCCATCGGGTGTCCGCCGACATTAACCAGTAAATCTGAAGCTTCTTTAATTAACTCGACGATATTGAGTCCGGCAATCGAACGGGCTGAGGCTTTGGAATATTCCCGGCCTTTGGAAACCACTATTGCCGGCCGCCAATAGGTTTCAACCAGTTTTCCGGCAATCAGGCCGATAACCCCTTCATTGTATGTTTCATGGACGACGAATAATAATTTACCGACTGTTTCCCTTGAAACTAAACGGATCGCATGTTCTGATGACTGCTGCATCATTTCCTGCCTGGTCCGGTTGGTCAGGCTTAATTTTCTGGAAAGTTCCAAAGCCCTTGACTCATCTTTAGTACAGATAAGCCTTAAAGCGTCCAAAGCATGTTCCAGCCTGCCCATGGCGTTTATCCGGGGAGCCAGAACGTGTCCGATCTCAAAGACCCCGATTTTCCCTTTTTCCAATCCCGACTCTTTGATCAGCGCGTTTAAGCCTAATCTTTTAGTTTTATTTAACTGCTCCAGACCGAATTTGACGATTACCCTATTCAAGCCCGTCAGAGGCATAAGATCAGCCACCGTCGCCATGGCTGCCAAATCAAGATCATCATTTTTTTTCAGAAGGAATTGACGGAAAAACCAGGCAATCCCGCCTGAGCAAAGAGAGGTGGTATGAATCAAGGCGGCCACCTTTGGGATTTTCGCCGGTTTCAAATGGTGGTCCAACACGATCGTTTCCATCCCGAGGGTTTTGGCATAATTGATTTCCTCGTCGGCGGAAATGCCGTGATCGACGGTGATTATGAGTTGTGGGTTGAATTCGTTTTTGATACGGTCAATTCCTTTTTTTGACAAACCGTAGCCTTCACCGGATCGGTGGGGGATATAAGGCATGACATTGGCTTTCAACTCATACAAAGTTTCCCAGACAATGGCTCCGCCGCAGACGCCGTCAACGTCATAATCGGTATAGACAACGATTGACTCTCTATTTTTCAAAGCCTTTTTTATCCTTTCGGCTGCTTTTTCCAGCTCCTCTTTTTTCAAACCCGCATTGGCAACTGTTAATTCCTCGAGATTCGGATGCAAAAAAGCGGCTATTTCCTTTTGGCCGGTTATTTTACGATTGGCAAGGATTATTTTCAGTATTTCTTCCTCAAGGGCGGTTTTTTCTTTATGTAGTATTTGCCACTGATGCATAAATAGTATTATGATACTACTATGAAATTCACTCTCCCGAAAGAGGTAAAAGAGATTTTGGCAAAATTCAAAAAACAGAAGTTCCAGATCTATATCGTCGGCGGCTGTGTCCGTGACCTGCTTCTCAACCGCAAAACCAATGACTGGGATTTCACTACCGATGTCGTGCCTGAGGAAATCCGTAAACTTTTCCCCGACAGTTTTTATGACAATAAATTCGGGACAGTCGGAATTCCGATCGACCAAGGACCAAAGACTAAAGACCAAAGACCAGAAATATTTGAAATTACTACTTTCCGGAGCGAGTCGGGTTATACCGATCACCGGCATCCGGATAAAATTGTCTGGGGGAAAACTTTGGAGGAAGATCTTAAGCGCAGGGATTTCACCATCAACGCCATTGCTTTGGACGGAGGAAAAATCATTGATCTTTTCCACGGTCAGGAAGATCTGAAAAATAAATTAATCCGCTCCGTCGGCCGGGCTGAGGAAAGATTCAAAGAAGATGCCCTGCGGATGATGCGGGCGGTTCGGTTTGCCACCGAACTCAAATTCATAATTGAAGAGGAGACTTTCAACGCCATTAAAAAACAGATTCAACTTATCAACAGCATTTCTTCCGAAAGAATCAGGGATGAACTGCTCAAAATTCTCTCCTCCGACTTTCCGGCTGATGGGATATTGCTTCTTAGAAACAGCGGATTGCTTTCTATAATTCTGCCGGAACTGGAAAAATGCTTCGAGGTTCAGCAAAAAAGCCCAAAAAGACATCATCTTCATGATGTGGGAACACATCTGGTGATGTCTCTAAAAAATTGTCCTTCAACCGACCCGATTGTCAGATTGGCTACCCTTTTACATGACGCGGGTAAACCGGATACCTATCGGGTGACGGCTGAGGGGGTAATCACTTTTTATAACCATGAAATCATCAGTACTTCCATCGTCCGCAAAATCGCCGACCGGCTCCATTTATCCAAAAAAGACAAGGAAAGACTGACTCTTCTAGTCCGTTTTCACCAATTCAGCGTGGACGAAAGGCAGACTGACTCGGCTCTGCGGCGTTTCATCAGAAATATCGGTCCGGAAAATATCGTTGACATGCTGTCTCTTCGAACCGGCGACCGGCTGGGCGGAGGGGCACAGGAAACTTCCTGGCGGCTGGAACTTTTCAAAAAAAGACTGATTGAAGTCCAAAAACAACCCTTTACTGTTGCCGACTTGAAAGTCGACGGCTACGACGTTATGAAAATCTATAACACTGGTCCGGGAAGATTGATAGGCAGTATTTTGGATATGCTTTTCAACGATGTCATTGAGGGCAAAATCAAAAACGAAAAAGAAGCCCTTCTCAAACGCCTTGAAGATTTGAAAAAAGAGACAAATAGTTCAATTTAACCACTCAATGTAATCGCAGCCGACGGCGCTTTTGCTTTCTTTGTCCCATTTATTGGTTGAACATTTTTTCAACCTTTTACCGGCGGCTGTCGTGAAAAGAACCAGTTTACTGTTGCATTTGGGACAGTCTTCATCTAATTCTTCGGTCGTTCCCTTAACCCATTCCATATAGTCGCAGCCGCTGGCTTTTTTGGTCAACGGATCCCAGACATTGGTCGAGCATTTTTTCAGCTTTTTATTAAAGCGGGTCATCGTCATAACCAATGGGGCGCCGCACTTGGGACATTTTTCGTCCAAATTGACCGGTTCAAACGGCAGCCATTTTACGTATGGACAACCTTCATTTTTTTTCGTCTCCTCATTCCACGATCCGGCGCTGCAGCGCTGTAATTTTTTGCCTGATTTGGTAGTCACTACTTCGCCTAACTTTGCCCCGCATTTCGGGCAAACATCCGCAGATTTTGTTTCATCTTGTGTATTCATAAAAAGAATTAAATAAATTTAATAACAAATTTAATAACAACTACAGTATATCTTTTATCGGTAAAAGAAATAAAGGGGCACATTTTTGCTTAGAAGTATATTTCCTTTTCAACAGATGTAAAGATATAATACATTCAAACAGCAATAGTAATGTTTAAGAAATACAAATATCATTTTTTCCTTTTACTGGCCGGAGTTTGCTATTCGAGCTTATCACTTTTCTCGGCCCTTCTTACCGGACAAGAAGTGACTGCTTTCACCCAAATTCTCTGGCGGGCTGCCTTTGGTTGTCTGACCAGCGCCATCGTTTTGACGGTCATTTTCAAAGAAAGATTATCAATCCGGAAAAACGACCTGAAATATCTTTTTATCAATTCGCTAATTTTAGTAGGCGGATTCAGCACTTTTATCCTTTCTATCTATCTCAAAACTCCGATTGCCAAAGCAGTCGCTCTGGTCTATGTTTATCCGCTTTCACTTGTCCCGCTTTCTTATATCCTTTTCAAAGAAAAACCGACCGCCAAACAACTGTCGGCAATTGTACTTTCTCTGATATCTCTGGTTCTTCTGCTTGAAGTCTGGAAAATAAAAAACCTGACGGAAATTACCCTCGGAGAAATACTCGCTTTTGTTAATTCCATTTTTTCTAGCTTGATCATCATTTTTGGCAAAATTATCAGAACTAAAACTAAACTCCAGCCCTCGAAAACTATTACTTATTCGATGTTTTTTCTCATCCCCCTGTTATGGATTGTTGGTTTTGTTTTAAATGTAATTGGAATTCCTATTCTTAAACCTGAATTCAGCTTAAATTTCAATTGGCCAAGTTGGCTCGGTTTATTCGGCTTGGGATTTTTCGGAACTACTTTGGCAATGACCTTTCTCTATCTTGGTCTTTCAAAAATCAAGACAACGGTCGTCGGCGTCTTGCTCTTGACTGAACCGGTCTGGGTTTATATCTGGGGTTTGCTGATCTTCAGCCAAACGATGAGTCTTTGGGGAATCCTCGGGATGCTCGGAATTATTGCCTCTGTCCTTTTAGTATAAGCCTCTAACCTTGGGAGTAATAAGATAGGTTAGTAACTTTATCATTTATTGGGAAGAGCTGATATAGGCTTATTTTGTAAAATAATTACTTGTTTTTAATCCTTTCTCAAGATCCTTTAGAAAAGCGTTTGAATATTTTCCTATTTTTGAAAAATTACGGACAATTTTTTCTATTGATTTTTCTTGTGGAACCTGCCAGTTTAAAGAACTGACTTGTTTCTTATTCATATAAACTTTCCACCTTCCAGGTGTCTTAGCTTGGCACCTACTCAAATAAGAGATGTTTTATCTGTTCAAGGTTTTTAGCGTAATCAATTTGATTATAAATAAAGTTCCGGTAAGCTTTTTTTGAAGGAAAGAAATCAAGAATAGGCCGCGTATCGCATAATTCACCGTTTTTACGATCTATAAATTCAGGCAATGATGACCATGAATATGTGTCTAAATTTTTTTCCGTAACAAGACAGGAAGTGGCAGGATTAAGATGAATATAACGAGAAACATGAATAAGCTGTTCATCATCTTCTATCCGAACCGCCTTGAATATCCCTTGAAACAAAGCACCTATTCTTTTATGTTTAGTATTGAAATAGCGGGTATAACTATTGCTAAAATTGCTTAGATATTTTTTAACTCCTTGATCTGATAATTGTTCTAGTAGAAGGTGAAAATGATTTGGCATTAAACAATAACTTAAGATTCTGACCATTTTGTTTCCACTTTTAAGTTTATTGAAAAATAATTCCCTATCTTCTTTATTTAGAATTAAAGCCTTTGATAATCTCATGGAAGAAGAACCCTCAAAACGATAATAAGATAGTGATAGAATTGCCCGTTCATATTCCTTTTTATCAATAAAGGCGGGTTTTTTCTCGATAGTGCGATTAAAAACGTGATATATTTGATTATTGATGAAAATCAGAGGCCTCATGAATAAATAATAATCCTCGATAATTCAGGTGTCAAGCTAATCCACCTGGAAGGTGTATAGGATCAAATGTCTTCTAAACGGACAAATTCAATGTCAACCTGTTCCCAAGGGTGAACTCTTTTTATAGATTTTTCGATCCGCTTTGCCTTTTTGGAGTCGCATGTCATTTCGATGCGGGAAACATCGGAACGAGTCGTTTTACCAACATTGCCTTCATACGGTTTGGCGCCTTTTTCTGATTTCCAATTACCTTTGCCTTTGGTGATAAAGGCTACTTGGGAGTAATTTCCATAAACTCCGGCACCTTCTTTTCCCGCCGCGTTGATAATATCTGTAATCAACTTTTCGTCATCCGGACAATAGACATAAAATTTTAGTCTCATATTAATATTATTTCTTTTTCTTCTTTCCCCATTCCTCCCAGAACGTAAAATCCGCCATCGGCGGATTAACGTTCTAGGAACGTTGACTCGACTTTTTTCGAGTCTTATCGTTCCAGATGACGAGAAGCGGGGCGGCGTTGAAAATGGACGAATAGGTTCCTGAGGCGATACCAATAAGCAAAGCCACCACAAACCATTTGATTGTTTCACCGCCGAAAAGCAAAAGCGCGAGCAAAGTTAACAATACGGTCAAGGAAGTGGACAGCGAACGGGCGAGGGTTTGCAGGACAGATTCATTAACCACCCGGGTAAAATCTGCCCCCGGCATTTTATTGAGATTTTCCCTGATCCGGTCAAAGACGACAATCGTATCGTGGACGGTAAAACCCATAATCGTCAAAAGACCGGTGATAAAAAGCGAGTCTATCTCAACTTTTGCGAAATGCCCGAGGATGGAAAATAGGCCCAAGACGACCAGGACATCATGGACCAAAGAGACAACCGCGCAGACGCCGAATTTCCATGATGAATAAGGTTTGGGGATTTTGCGGAAGGCCAAAGCGACATAGATGATGATGGCAACTGAGGCAACGATGACCGCCTTGACGGCATTCATGGTCGTTTCCTGTCCGACAGCCGGCCCGACGGTCTCAAAACGCAGTTCTTTAATTGCCCCGAATTTATCCTGTAAATCTTTTTGCAATTTTTCGTGCTGGTCCTTGTCAATAGGCTTCATCCGAAGAAGAAAAGTTTTGTCACCGGAATCCTGTATGGAGGCCACTTCAATCTTCTGCGATTCCACAATTTTTTTCACATCTTCTTTTTCGATTTTTAGCGGCTGGTTTTGCTTGTCCGTAGTGGAAATCGGCAACCTGAATTCATATAATGTTCCGCCGGTGAAATCAATTGACGGCCGGACGCCCCACAGGCATAAAGAAATTAGGCCGGGGATGATAATCAATCCCGAAAAGAGAAAATACAACCATTTCTTACCCATGATATTAATCATATTTTTTAACGGTAAACCATTTTTAAAAATGTTCTGGTTATGGTAATCGCGCTGAAAAGAGAAACAATAATGCCGATCGCCAAAGTGATGGCAAAGCCCCGGATGATCCCGCTGCCGAAATAATACAAAATACCGCAGGTGATCAGTGAAGAAATATTGGAATCGCGGATAGACGGGAAAGCCCGGTCAAAACCGAGCCTGATGGCCGTCAAATGGTCTTTTCCCCACCTGATTTCCTCCTTCATCCGCTCAAAAATCAGGATATTGGCGTCAACGGCCATCCCGATTGAGAGGATAAACCCGGCGATCCCGGCCAGAGTCAGAGTAACCGGCATCAGCTTAAAAATAGCAAAAACGAGTAAAGTATAAATCACCAAAGCCATATCGGCGATAAAACCCATCATTTGGTAATTAACAATCATAAAAAGGGCGACAATCGTCAAACCGATGGCTCCGGCAATCAGGCTTTTCGTCACTGATTCATTTCCCAGTGTCGCTCCGATACGCCGCTGTTCCACCACTTTCAAAGGCACCGGCAACGCTCCGGCATTTAAGGAAATGGAGAGTCTTTTGGCTTCTTCCATGGTGAATGATCCGTTAATGACTGCCTGGCCGCCGGAAATCGGCTCATTTACCTGAGGCGCCGATAAAAGCTGCTTATCTAGTAGAATTGCCACCGTCTTTCCTACGTTTCTTTTGGTTACCTCTTCAAATATTTTTCCGCCTTCCTCGTCAAAAGATAAAGCAACCTGCGGTTTGCCGGTTTTTTGGTCAAAAGTGACTTCCGAACGTTTCAAATTTTTACCGGTCAGTTTAGTTGCCACCGGCCAGATTTCCAGCCAGCTGGAGGGGGTAGCCACTTTTGCGGAAGCAGTCGATTCTTCGTAAAAAGCAAGTTGGGCGGTGCGGCCTATCAGATCAATTGCCTGGTTGACGTTGGTGATTCCGGGGATTTCGACGATAATCCGGTAATTGCCGCCGGCTTTTGTCTGTTGGACAACTGGTTCCGTCAGGCCATAAAGATTGATTCTCCGCTCAACGACGCTTTTGGCGGAAGCGAAAGCTTTATCTCTATCTGCAACGGCGATATCGTTCATCTCCGCTTCCAAAACCAGATGGGTGCCTCCGGAAAGGTCAAGCCCGTAGCGGGTATTTAGATCTTTTTTCAAAGCAAATGGCCCGAGGTTGATATTGATGGATGGAGAACTGATAATCCGGTCAATTTTCAAGGGACCAAGATTGAATTTAAGAGGGAAATTCTTCGGCAAATCAATGATGGCCGAAAAGACGGTTAAAATGGCGATTAACCAAAGCAGGAAGCGTTTATTTTGCATGGGACTTTTTTAAGTTTTTAGAAGTTGGCAGAGCCAATTGGATGGCTCCGGAAAATTGGATAAGCACTTTTCCGTTATCCGGGTGAGTCTGGACTCTTACTCTTTCGCCGGCTTTTACCCCTAAGGCATGGATGAAATCAGCCGGAATGATGACCGCCAGACTGCTTCTACCGATTCTGACAATTTTTTGCATAAAAATTTATTGTACCAATTCTTCTTCGTCACCAACAACCATAATTCTGCCCCCCCGAAGAATTTCCAGGACAAAAGGATCCCGTCTTCTTTTCCTGAATTCAAATTCTTCTTCACTCATGACAGTGTAATTGATTTCTCTTTCCCGGCGGACTTCCTCGGCTCTTACGATTTGGCCAAGCTCCGGCAAAACTACTTTACCGACAATCAAAAGATCCACATCACCCCCGCTTCTTGCCGTACTTCTGGCAAATTTTCCGGAAATCATGGCAAATTTTATCTTCCCCAATTTATTCCTGTGTTTGATGATTTCCCCTCCCATTCCGGAAGTCTTCACGATCAGTGCCAACAGGTCAAAATACAGAGGATAATCACGCCGCAGGGCATAAAAAAGACGATTTGCCCGCCTTTCCTTCGTCATCGCCCCGATTTTTTCCAGATGCGCCAGTTCCCGCCTGACGGCATTGATTTCCTCATCAACTCTTCTGACAATATCGCGGACATGGAAGATTTTTCCCGGGGATTGAAAAAAAAGCTGTAGAATTTTTACCCGGACCCGCGAAATAATGAGATCTGTAAGCATAATCTTCCGGGCAGGTAATATTTATTATTAATAGGTAACCTGTTGTTCACTGGGAATAAACTCTATCCAGACGACCCCCCGGTCAAGCTGGATTTCCTTACCAAGATTATCAGAATAAACTGTCCGGCCGATCCGGCTCTTTTTGGCCCAAGTGCCGACGGTTACTTTACCGTCCTGGAAAATCAAGGCTTTACCGCTGCCGATCGTTCCATAAAGCATATGTCCGTGTTCGTCAACCGGTCCAGTCAGCTTGACAAGCTGCACAATTACATTTTTGGCGGTCAGTTGTTCTTTGGTTTCCAAATCAAGATGGGCCACTCCGCCGGTTTTTCTTTTATAATTATTGTTTGTCTTGTCGTATTCCCATTCTGTGTCATACTTCTCATAACCTTGGGCAAAGACTATTTTTATATTATTGACTGTCCCTCTATCCGCTTCAACCGTATCCTCTTTAAATAACCATTCCTTGAAATTTTTATCCCAGGCGATCCCGCGTTCATCGACATTGGTCCATTCCCTTTTCTCGGCGATTTTATAAAGATTATCCGAGAAACAGACCATGGTGTGTTCTGTGGCGACCGGATGGTCAAGTCTATCGGGATTGCGGTAACAGTCCGGATAACTGATGCCAAACTGGTCAAGATCTTTGATGCCGTACTGGTCGATCTGGCAAAGCGCTTTGGCCCGCGGGTCAACCGTATCATCCGGACAGCGGCCGGCTCCTCCCACGTGGTTATACAAAGCATCATATTCGGAAACCCAGTCCAGAAAATATGTTCTGGCCGACCTGACAGGAGCAAAAGTGATATTTTCCATCGGGGTATTGCAAAAGAAAACACCCATAAACCGGGTGATCCAGCCTTCCGCCAAAGCTTCGTAGACGACATCAGCTCGCGAGATGCCTGATTGCGGTCTGGCTTCCTCACTGTTTTCCATCATGACCGCCAGCGGTCTTCTCGTATCCCAGATTTCTTTTTCCTGTTTGGTATATTTCACTCCGTTTAAGGGGCAAACCTGGTCTCGGGGAACTGAAGGATCGACTTTATACTTCGGTTTTTCTTTTGGGGAAATTTTCACTTCCGGCGAAACCAGTTGTCCGCCCGATTGAGATCCGCCTATCAGATTAAAAAATCCGTAGGATACGCCTGTTGTTAAAAGATAAAGACCTAACCCGGTAACTATGATTGCGATTTTTTGCTTTTGCATGCTTTATTTTGATTTTAACGCTTTTACTTTTAAATGAACAGCCCGTTTTATCGCTTCCTGCTCCTCTTTAGATAATTCGTGATCAACTCCCTGACCGGACTTGACGTTTTTAGCATACCAGCGGGTAATACCTCTGGTATGTAATGATGTTAACACAATCCCGGTATCAGTTCCATCCAAAATTGCCAAAACAAAACTTTGGTCACCGCCCGTATCGGTAAAAGGATTAAAACGCAAGATGCCTACCTTTTGCACATAATAAACACTGTCTTGCGATAACTTCTCAAAAAACTTTTTCAGTTCTTTAATCTCTTTTTCGTTCTGGCAAAGCTTCCCCAAAAGCGTATCCAGAATTTCCCGCAGATTGCTTCTGCCTGTCTCATCAATCAGTCGTTTGTAATGGAACGATATTTTATAAAGAAAAAAGCTGACGATACCCAGCCAAACCAGAATAATAATGATAAGCAAATTTGCCAGTTGATCCATTGTATAAATGAGTACACTATGTATTCGAGATTGTACTCACTTTACAACTTCCTGTCAATATGCTAAGCTCATCGAAAATATGCCAAGAAAGACAAAAAGACAAAAAATCTTAGCCCAAGGCCACCGTAGTCACTTTGTCAATAGTCAAAATAATCAGCCGCGAATTTCCGTTAGTTTGCCTCAGATTAATAAATTTACAGTGAATACAGATATTGTCACAAAGCCTCAAATTTCTCACCCAGCTTCGGAATATGCTTACGTCAAGCGTGACTTAATAAAAATTACTATATTCACTTTTTTTGCTGTCATTTTCCAGGGTGTGTTATATTTCGTGCTACATAGAGGTTAAGTCCGCCTACACTCAGGTTCGTCTCGAGGCTTACAGCCACGCAGCCGAAACTTCGCTTCGGCGGACGCAAGAAACTTTAAATTCAGACTGTGTCTTCATTAAAAGTTTCTAGCGAAAGGAGGTGACAAGAATTTATGACACAAATGTATTGCGTCAAGTGCCGTTCCAAAAGAGATGATCCAAACGCCACTAAAGTTACCATGAAAAACGGTAAACCGGCAATGAAAGGAAAATGTCCGACTTGCGGAACCGGAATGTACAAAATCGGTGGCTAAATTTAGCTTCAAATTTTATAAATAAAACCTCTCCATATTTGGAGGGGTTTTGTTTTTTATAACTTCGATGATTCTTCTTTCATCTCCCTTAGAATTTTCTCTTTTGAGGCGCCTTCCAAAAAATACGGTTGGCCAAAGTCGACAATTTTTACCGGCAAAAATTCGGCATCGATGAGCCGGTTATCCAAAAAAGTGTACAGACCGACGACTCCTTCTTTAGTTTTTTCCGACCACATCTGGTCAAAAACAAAATTGCCATGGGCATAAACGATTAACTTGTCATGGTAAATTTCAACCGGCTGGATCCAATGGGGATGGTTGCCGATGACGAGGTCCGCGCCGCTATCGACAGCCAAATGAGCCAAATCTCCTTGCCTTTGGGAAGGAGTACTGGTGTATTCAGCACTCCAGTGGAAAGAAACGATAACTATATCGCTTTGTTTTTTAAGCTCGGCCACTTGGGAGGCGATTTTATCTGCATAATCTTTTTCTATTGTTAGTTGCGGTTGGACCAGATCATGAAAACCGGCGAAACCAAAACGAAGCCCACGGACATCTTTAACCTGCGGTTGGTCTTCAAGGACTGGCAAAATGCCATTTTCACTCAATACCTGAACCGTACTGGTGATACCTTTTTCGCCATAGTTTTCGAGATGATTATTAGCCAGATTGGCGACATCCACTCCGGCAAAAACCAAACCTTCGATGTTTCTTACATCTCCGCAAAAAATCATTCCCGAATTAGTCAGAGGACAATTTGGGATAAGCGGTGATTCAAGGTTGATCAAAGTCAAATCGGCATTTTCCAACACTTGTACCGTTTTCTCAAACGGCCAGCGGAAATTGCGGCGGCTATTGGCCTGATAATTGACGCTTCTTGCCGGGATGACATCACCGGTGGCGATTATGACACGAATTTTCTCCGGAGGATAAACAGAGAAGTTCTTTAGGTTACTGAAAATATTATCCAAAGAAAGCGGGGGTATTTCACTTGAATTATTTGTTAATGAGACGGTTGGATACACATAATCTGTCGTTTGGATTCCCGCTTTTCCGCCAGTCATTAATATTCCAATTATGAATCCAACAAACACCAACGGAATAATTATCAGCAGGAAATATTTTATTTTCACATTATTATTGTACGTCAAATGAGCGGTAAAAGTCAGTCATGGACAGAAGTTGACAGGGTTTGTTAAGATATCCTCATGTTGAAACAGATCCTTGTTGACAGCATCAATCTTCCGGTCAAATACCACAACAAAGTAAAATTCCTCATCTTTGAATGCAACCACTGTCATAAAAATTTTGAAAAGCAGGAAAGTTATTACCGAAAGCAACTCAAAAGAAGAAAAATCGCCTGTTGCTTCTGCAGTCCGAAATGCCGTTCCCGGTATTTATTTGCCCAAAACCGGAAATTGCCGACTGTAGACAAACCTGTTTCCAATTGGTTCCAAAAACTGTTCCACAACTGGTAAACATTTATGAATGATCAGATAGTTTGTCCCTATTGCCGCAAGACTATACCGCTGACGGAAGCCCTTTCCCACCAGATACAGGAGAAATACCAGATTTTTTACCGGAAAAGACTGGCGGAAGAAAAAGCCAAGCTGGAAGAATCACTGCGCAGTGAACTGGGGGCCAAATTAAAATCGGAGATGGAGTTGCAGTTTAAAGACAAAAGCAACGAGACGGAAGAATTAAAAAAGCAAAATAAAACTCTGCAGGAACAGTTGTTGGAAATAAATAAATTGATCAGACAGCTCAAAAATGAAAACGAAAAGGGGAGGCTGGAATTGGAGAAAAAACTGGCTGAAGAACAGGAGAAAATCCGGTTTGAAGAAAAGAATCGGGCGCAGGAGGAATATAAATTAAAAATTATGGAAAAAGACAAGAAGCTTGATGACGCCTTGAAAATGGTTGATGAATACAAAAGAAAACTGGAACAGGGATCACAACAGCTTCAGGGCGAAGTATTGGAGCTGGAGCTGGAAAACACATTGCGGCGGGAGTTTCCGTATGATGAGATTAATCCGGTAGCCAAAGGCACAAGGGGAGCGGATGTTTTACAGACAGTGAAAAACAGCGTTGGTCATGCCTGTGGTACGATTGTTTGGGAATCCAAAAGGACCAAATTCTGGGCCAATGATTGGATTGTGAAGTTAAAAGAAGATCAGCGTCAGCTGAAAGCGGAGATCGCGGTAATAATATCCCAGGAATTGCCGGAAGGGGTATATAATTTCGGTCTGCAAAACGGAGTCTGGATCGGCGATTTCAAATCAATAGTTGGTTTAGCCAGCGCTCTTCGGATGAGTCTTATTGAAGTGGCGGCTGTCAAATTGACCAACGTCGGGCGGCAGGAAAAAATGGCCGTTTTATATAACTATCTTTCCGGTATTGGCTTTCGCCAAAGAGTCGAAGCGATTATTGAGGCTTTTTCGGCCATGCAGGAGGATCTGGAAAAAGAAAAGCGCTGGTTTAGCGCCAAATGGGCTAAGCAGGAAACTAATATCAGGCGGGTGATTGACAACACTATGGGAATGCACGGCGATCTCCAAAGCATTATGGGGAAGGCTCTGTCTGATATCAAAGGTCTTGAAATGCTTCCTTCAGGAAATATTAGCGAACCCTGAATTTCTCCAGACTTCTTGACAAACAATCTGGTATCCTCTATTATTTAGATAATTGTCTAAATATCTAATTATCTATGGACACACTTTTTAAAGCTTTAGCGGACGTAAACCGCAGGAAAATTTTGGAAATATTGAAAAAAAGGGATATGACGGTTAACGAAATCCGCAGATATTTTCGTTTTTCCGGAGCTACCTTATCACACCATCTGGATATCCTGAAACGGGCCAATTTAGTGGTTTCCCAGAGAGAGGGTCAATTTATCCATTATTCCCTAAACACTTCAGTTTTTGAGGAAGTCCTAAAGACTTTTATAAACATTTTCGGGAGGTAAAAAGCTTATGAAAAAAATAAACGTCCTCATTATTTCACTCATGTTTCTGGCCAGTATTGTTTTTTTACCTCAACTGCCTGATTTAATCCCTATGCATTGGAATATCAGGGGCGGAGTGGATAATTATATGCCTAAAAATATTGCCGTTTGGATATTGCCTGTTTTGAACGCCGTAATGTTTGCCGCCTTCCGGATTGTTCCTTCATTTGACCCGAAAAAAGAAAAATACCGCCTGTTTAAGAAGGAATGGAATATTATCCAAACCGGACTGATCAGTTTTTTTGCCTATTTACAATTTATCATTTTTTATCTTTCTCTAAATCCTGACGTTCCGATGATGCCGTTTATGTTCATCGGTATGGGATCTTTATTTATCCTTCTAGGCAATTACCTGTCTAAAATCAGGCAGAATTATTTCTTAGGTATAAAACTGCCCTGGACATTAGCCAGTGAAGATAACTGGAACAAAACCCACCGCTTTGCCAGTTGGTGTTTTGTCATTGCCGGTATTATTACGTTGATAGAAGCATGCTTCATCTGGTATGCGCCGATAGTTATTTTCGGCAGTATGTTTTTGGCTTTAACTTTGCCGGTAATTTATTCGTTTCTCCTTTTCAAAAAAGCGGCACACAAGATGAAATATGTCTATCTGGCGATAATAGTAATTATTATAATTATTTTTACTCTTCGACTGATCAGCGGTGAAGACGACTGGATGTGCCGAAACGGCCAATGGGTGAAACACGGCCAGCCTTCTTCTCCCATGCCGCAGACAGCGTGCAGGTGAAGCGTATAAAGGATTGACAAAGGGAGTAGATGCTTTGTAAGATATCGATAGAGGAGAAAAAAATATGACCTTACCCAAAGTAAAAAGTAAAAAATTAATCAGCATAAAAGAATTTGTAAAAACCGCCAATAAAGTAAAAAAAAGCTTTGAGGAAGAAGAAGAGTATCTGCGCGAAAAAAGACTCAAAAATGAATATCATTTATCCTGCGGCATTTATCCCTGCTCTTAAAAATAAACATCTTCTACTGGATACAAATATATTCAGGGATGTCGCTATAAAACCATCCGTCTTCCATAAATTCTTCAGTGAACTTAAACGGGCTGATATTATTCTTGCCACAATTGATCTTGTTAAATATGAATTGTTAAAGGGCTCTTCAGATAAAACTAAATATGAAGTGAGAGAAAAACTGATAAATGATATTATTGATGTAACTATTCCTATTAGACCGGAAACTCTTCAGTTAGTCTATAATCTGATTAAATCATATGGAGCCAGCGGTTCTATTGTTCATATAACTGATTTATTATTGGGCGCAATTCTTATGCAATATAAGAAAAATATATATTTAATTACCCGGGACACATCTGACTTTATTCAAGATATATTCGATTTATCGTTTATTGTTAACGCGCCTCATCCAAAAGGAATTTTAACTTATGGAGTTTATCAATATTCAGAATAAACCCTAGACATAGTAGTATTACCTCGTTTAGCATAGTGTATTTTTCCTTCTCGGAATTATACAATACTTATTTTTTTTGATAAAATCAATCTTAGTTAGTAGAATATTCCGGAGTCGTCTAATGGTAGGACAACGGACTCTGAATCCGTTTATCTTCGTCCGACTCGAAGCTCCGGAGC
>CAYGXQ010000025.1:0-18882 GCA_964354025.1 uncultured Gammaproteobacteria bacterium
CTCGGCCCATTTTTCAGTTATTTCGCCGCCATCCCCTTTGCTATAGCCCGCGGTAACCCGGTCGGCTGGGCGATAACCGCTTCACTGACAGGGATACTGGTTTGCTATCTGATATTTAAGGTCGGCCGGGCGATGTTTTCCGAACGGGCCGGGATTTTTGCCGCCCTGTTTACAGCCACGTCTTTTCTTTTCAGTTTTTATGACCGGAAGTTCTGGAATCCCGGTTTAGTGCCTTTATTTTCACTTTTGATCGGTTATTTATTATTCAAAATCAACCGCCGTAGTTACCGGTCGCTCATTTGGCTTGCCTTGGTTTTCGGATTGGCAGTGCAATGCCATCTTTCTATCCTGGTTTTTGTACCTTTTATTTTATATACAGTTTGGGTCAACCGGATACGAATTCCCCGGAAAATACTTTTGTGGTCGTTGGCTGTTTTTCTGCTTTTGCAGATGCCGTTATTTATCTTTGAACTGCGTCATGACTTTACCAACAGCCGGGCCCTGATAAATCTGGTCACCGGCAGCAATACCGCCGGGATTTCTTCAAATATTATTGAGCGAAACAAGATATTTATCTCTCTTTTAGGCCGGTTTATCTGGGTACCCTCGGCCCCAGATCTCTTTCTTGAATTCGGGCAATGCATGGGGTTATCGCCTTATAAGAAAACCGCTTATCCGGAAGGAGTTATTCTGATGCTTGTCGGGATAGGGACCTTTATCTGGTGGTGCCGTGGAAAAAATTGCAGCCGGTTGGAGCGGCTGTCCTTTAAAAAATACATGCAGGCTCCTTCTTTTTTTATCGTTACACTTTTTGCCTTGACTTTTTTGGTAATACAGTTGTATCCGCGCGGTTTTTACGAATATTATTTGCTTTACCTTTTTCCCTGGCTGGCGATTGCCTTAGGAGTGAGCGCCGACTTTTTTTGGCGGAAGAAACACGGTAATCTGCCGGTAATCGCTTTCTTTTTCTTATATATAATTTTTAACTTCCTGACTCTCATGACATCCTCATCAACTTTTGCATATCGTGATAAAATTAAGGCACTCGGTTTCGTCAAAGAACAGCTTGCAGGGAAGTCGTATTCACTGGAGGCGGTTGGCGAGTGTCCCCGCTTCGGCGGTTACCGATACCTTTTTGACCGTTTCGTCGGTGGTCCGGTCAAATCATACATGGATGTATATTTTTCCTGGTTATATGCTGCTAAGGATCTAATCTCGAGCAGGCCGGAAAAAATCGTTCTTTTATCGATAATCGATCCGCGGGATAAACCGGAAACAACCGCCAAATGGGAAGAGGAGAAATTAAGGCTGTTATCCGAGAATGAGATTATTGTCCAGAGCCGGTTCGGAGATATACGCATTTTCATTCTTGCCCCTAAAGTATCATCGTTATGAGTCCAAAGAGATTAATTTCTGATTTGACTACTTTTTTAGCCGGTTTGGTTTTATCGCGCACCGCCCGCAATACATATTTGGTTTTCCTGGGCAATGGTTTATCAGCCTTTTTTGCTTTTATTTTCACGGTGACTCTTGTACGGCAGTTGACTTTCGCCGACTTTGGTTATTTTTCCGCCCTTCTTTCTTTCTTGCTTCTTGTTTCCGATCTGGCGGATATCGGTATCGGCAGTTCCCTTTCAGCCTTTTTGCCGCCACTGGCCACTCAAAAAAACCGTTTGTTCAGTTTCTTAAGAACCGCCTTTTTCCTGCAATTTATAATCGCCGCTTTTTCTTCAACGGTAATTTTTCTCTTTTCATCCCTGATCTCTGATGTGCTTTTTCACGATAGGGAATTAGATTTTCTGATAAAGATAACTTCACTCGGAATTTTTACCGCCATCATGTCCAATTTTTACCAATATGCACTTTTGGCCATCCAGAAGTTTTTACAGGTAGCATTTTTGTCCGCTTTCGGCGGTTTATCACGGCTTTTATTATTGGTAATTTTAATAGCGGCTTCGGGTGTAGTACTAACAAATATCGTCTGGATGCAGGTTCTGGCTTATATCATTTTGGCCTTAGTTGCGTTTCTGGTTCTGGATTATGATTATCTTAAAGTTAAAAAAACACCCGGAGATTTCAAAAAGCTGATGTCTTTTACATATTTCTTGGGGATCGCAAGGGGATTAACCGCTTTGGCCAGCCGCCTTGATGTTCTGATGCTGATTGCGATGACCAATGCGACCAATGCCGGAATTTATTCGATTGCCTCAAGAGTCATTTCCATTTATCCGCTTTTAACCGGCAGTTTCTCAGCCGTCATTGCGCCGAAATTATCGTCAGCCACTGATAAACATTTTTTAAAGAAATATATCTATAAAGTAATTTTAGCCACCATCGGTTTAATCGTAACTGCGCTTATCATGATTATTATAGCCTATCCATTTATCACCATCTTGTTCGGACAAAAAGCCGCGCCGGCGGTAGGTGTTTTCAGAGTCCTTCTGGTGGCAATGATATTTTTTATCGGTTCAATCCCATCCGTAGCATTGGCAATTTATTACCTGCGGAAACCATATATCCTGACGGTAAATAGCGTCATCCAGCTGGTTATAGTCATTGTCGGCAACTTATATTTTATTCCAAGATTCGGATTGTTGGGGCCGGCCTATTCATTGATATTGGCCTACGGGATTACTTTATTCTTTACTTCTTTTTTAAGTTATTACTATCTGCGATTGAAACATGCCGAATAAATTACCCACCGCTCATATGATCGTAAAAAATGAGGATATTTTTATCTGGTATGCCATAACTGCTGTTTTGCCGTATGTTGATAAAATCATTATCTTTGATACCGGATCCACTGATAAGACTGTCGAAATTATCAGGTCAATAAAAAGCCGTAAGATCTGCTTTAAACAATTTAACATTGCAAAAATTGAAGGTATTAGTCAGTTGAGACAGAAACAATTGGATATGACGGACAACGGCTGGTTATGGACGGTAGACGGAGATGAGATATACCCCGGTCCTTTAGGTAAAGAAATTATCAGATTAATAAATACAAAAGGAGATAAACTCGAAGGGATTGTCGTAAAAAGATACGACCTTTTAGGCGATATTTATCATTATCAAAGCGAGAAGGTAGGTACTTATAATTTATTCGGGAAGAAAGGACATTTTGCAATCAGACTATTAAATAAGAAGAATCTGCCTGGACTTCATGTAAAGGGAAAATATCCTTATGAGGGATATTATGACAACAGTGAGATTGAGGTAATTCATCATTCTCCGGAGAAATTCCTGATAACAAAAGAGAGGCTTTTTCACGCAATGTATCTTGCCCGCTCCACTAAGGGCGGAAGTTTATCGGATACATTTCACCGGAATAAATACAAGATTGAAGCAGGTTATAAATTTGATCCCGTTCAAAATTTCCCGGAAGTATTTAAAAAAGAGAGACCGCTCTTTATTCCGGACGCTACGGCCAAACGGTCATCTCTTTACGAATTGAAGGCAACTTTGATCACTCCGATTAAAACCGTCAAAAGAAAAATTATTGTTTAATTATGAAAATAGCATTCCTAAATATCTATAACGGCGCAATTGAACGAGGATCGGAAGTTTTTGTAAAGGAAATCGCCTCAAGACTATCCCGAAAACACGCGGTTTGCGTCTTCCAAAGCGGAGAAAAAGGGAAGGAAAATTATCAGATCATACAAATAGACGGGATACCCTTCAGGCCATTTAGCCGTCTTTATAATTTCCGGGTATTGATTTTTACTTTGAAATGTTTCCCGGCTTTATGGAGAGAAAAATACGATTGGATCATTCCGGTAAACGGCCGGTGGCAGGCGATTTTTTGCAGATTATTAAGATTCTTTCGCAAAAGGAAAATTCTTATCTCGGGTCATGCTGGGGTAGGCATGGATGATTGGATTAACCTTATAATAGGCAGACCAGAGGTGTTCGTGGCTTTGACACCCAGGGCTTATAGATGGGCTAAGAGTCTTTCGAGTAAAAAAGTGGTTTATATTCCAAACGGAGTGGATTTGCGAGGATTTGAAGCGGATTCAAAGGGATTGAAGCTATCTCTCCCTAAACCGGTGGTCTTATGTGTGGCTGCCTTATTACCGTATAAAAGGATTGATTTGCTGATTAAGGCTATGGAATTGATACCAAATGTCAATTTACTGTTAATCGGTGATGGCATTTTAAGAGAGAAGATAGAGAAATACGGCAAAGATTTGTTAGGGAAACGATTTTTATTAATAAGTCACGTCGCTCATGAAGAAATTTCCCGATATTACCATGCCTGTGATATTTTTTCTCTACCCAGTAAAGAATCGGAGGCCTTCGGTTTAGTTTATCTTGAAGCGATGGCGGCAAATATTCCTATTGTAGCTCCTGACGATGAAAATAGAAGATTATTAATTGGTGATGCAGGATTGTATTGCATTGTTACCAAGACAAATGAATATGCCGAAACTCTTAAAAAAGCCTTAAAAGTGAATTGGGGAAACAAACCGCTTGCCCAGGCAAATAATTTTTCCTGGGAAAAAATAGCCTTAAAATACAGTGAAATATTTACGGAGAAAATTTAAATTTTATAGATAATATAGTAACTGCTTTGAAAGATTTCTTCAAAAGGTAAAGTATTTTTCTTTTCCACAACCAGATAATCAAATTTGTATTGCTGTTTAAGTAACAGAACCCTTTCCTTATCCATTTTATTATACCCTTCATATACTTTTTGTTCTGTAATCTGGTTTAAAGGATAATCATTTAGTCCTGATACCCTGATGATTCTTGTTATCCAGTCTACTTGCCCGCTGTCAGAAAAAGATCCGGTAATCCAATCCACCACAATAGCTCTTTGGGCGGTTAACCTGAACCGGAAAAAACCTGGCGGTACCAAAAATATTTTATCCTCCTTCGTCCTTGCCTTTACCCATAATGCCAGGTCGGTTTCCGGAGTGGGAAACGGATAGGGGAGATTGAGACTAAGTTGGTAGTGACGGTAAACAAGGGCAAAATTGAAAACGGAGAGAAAAACTAATAAATAACATGCAGATACTTTTTTGCTCCTGGTTAAAAGTATAGATATTGTCAGAGTCAAAAGGAGAAAAATAAAGCTTCCCGGACTAAAAACAATAATTCTGTCAAAACCCGCAATAATAAAAGGAATGGCGGATATGGAATATTTTATGTAATTTGGGATATTGCGAAAAATTTGGGAAATGCTAAAACAGCCGCCATAGATGATAATGGCGCCTGCCCAAAAAACAATATTCGTCAGCCTAAAAAATTGCATGATCATCATAAAATAGACGGGAAGTATTTGCGTAAAGAAAAAACCGGTTACGCAAAGAGTAAAAATGATAAGGAAGAGAAAGTTGAAACTATTTTTAATTTTTTCATTGAGCCGTTTGGAATAAATAAAATAAAAAATAAAATAGAGAATAATAAAACCCGCAAACTTGAGATATACACTGATTGGCCAGGTGGATGGCACATAATGATGCGGAAGGCTTACTTTGCCTAAAATATCAAAGAGTTCCCCTTTTGGAATATTTGACTTACTCCCTGAAAAAATATACTGAATGTTTGTATAAAGAGAAAAAGACGAGAGCAGTAAATATAAGCAGACCGATTTAAATATTTTGAGCAAATTTTTCTTAAAGCCCGGTTTTTTACTCCGGGTATACAATGTGGCTAAAAATAACGAAAAATAAAAAACGAATGGAGCCTCAAAACCAATAAGGGGGTGTATATAGGAAGAAAATGAGAATATGATAGCCGCAAAAAGAAATTTTTCCGACAATAACAGCCAGTAAGCAAAAAACACCAACCCAAAAGCAAATTTTGCCGGATCAATATCTCTTAAAACATCATCATTATTTCCCAACGTCATTTTTTGTCCATAAAGGAGGGTGACAGTTGTTAAGATGGCGGAGATATTGGATTTAAATATTTTTTTGGAAATATAAAAAGTCGCAAAGGCAATTAATCCACCGGTTAACATAAAAAAAAGCAAGTAAACGATCGGTAAGGAAGTCATTTTCGCCAAATTACCCGAAATGAGAATAAAGAAAAATCTTGGAGAAAACCGGGAACTGACGTTTACAAACCAGTCGTTTACAAGATAGTTCTTATCAAGAAAACGCAGGATAAGAGGTATTTGCTCATATTGATTATGCTGGACAAAAACATATCTGACGATAAGAGGAAAGATTAAAGTAACGGTAAAAATGACAAAAAAGCTTTTCAGGTTTTTCACTCTGTTTATATTATAATCAATACAGATGAACAAACGAAACCTTCCCCCGCTGCCGATAGTTTTTTCCTTTACCGCAGTTTTCCTGTGCTTGATAAGAGTTGTCAATGTTTCCCGCATTCCAATATTTTGGGATGAGGCGATATATTTAAGCATTGCCGACGGATTCCGAAAAGAACCGGCCAGACTCTTAAACTCCTTTTCTTTCTATGCCTATCCGGTGATGGTCTGGATACAGACTCTTCTGGGGACAATTCTGCCTTTCGTCAGTAAACTGATTTTAGGAAGAGTATTTTTAATTTCCACCGATTTTATATCCGCCTTTCTGGTTTTTCTGATAAGCAAAAAGTTCTACGGAAAATATATTGCGGCTGTTTCCTCTTTGATTTATCTTGCTCTTCCCCTCACTGTTTTTCACAGCCGGTTTGTAATGCTTGAATCAATTACCAACATGTTTGTTCTTTTGGCTTTGTATCGGGCGATAATTCACGCGTTGGATACAAAAAATTCGGGAAAAGTTAGTCTGAAATGGATAGCGTCAGAGGCTTTTTTTATTTCCCTTTCTTTTTTTACAAAGCCTTTGGCCTTAGTCTCATTTATAGCCATATTAATACTTCCTTTAATAATTCTTCTCAATAAAAAACCGGTCCGGTTTGATAAAATAAAGACGGTCTTTTCCGATTTAATCTTTTCTTTCGGTCTGGCGGGGATCATTATTGCCATTTTTGTCCTGCCGCAGTGGCATGAGTATGCCGGCTACATGACTGGAAAAGGCAGTTTCACTATAAATTTACTGATTCATTTCCGGGCCAACCTATGGAAGACGGCGTGGTGGAGCAGGGCTTATATCGGGGATACGGCCATCTTCCTTATGGGGCTGTTTTTTATATGGGCCCTTATTAAACGGATGTGGACAGTCTTATTTCTTTACCTGTGGATTTTAACCGTTTTTGTCATAGACAGCCTGATTATTGCTTCTTTTTATCCCCGTCATATTTATCCGATCTCCGTACCGGTGGCCTTTATACTGGCTATTTTCTGGGGTTTAGTTTATAAAAAAAGACCCCTTGTCTCACTTATTGCGCTTGTATTTTTCCTTTTTTTCCTAATAAATATAAACCTGCAGATCATTTTTCATCCGGAAGAGGCACCGATTGCACTGGAGGATAAACAGCAGTTTTTTGATGATTGGTCGTCAGGGGTAGCTTTGGATAAAACTGCCTATAAACTGAACTACTTATCAAAAGGAGAAAAATATGTCCTGGTGACCAACGGTGACCCTCTCCTTACCTGGGCCCTTGTTAACGAATACAAATTGGATGGGGTTGAAATATTGGATGCGGGGAGAGTCTGGACTGACAAGTCGGCGTTTAACACAATGATTAACGGGAGATGTGAAAAGGTAAATTGTCTTTTGGTTTTAAACCAGAATTTTGATGATGTTCCCTCAAATAAATTTACACTTACGGAAACAATTCCCAAAGGCCGGAACCGAAAAATCAATATTTACCGTTATTCAGATGGTTCTTTGCTTTAGGGAAATCTGAATTGTACAATACAATTAATGGTTTCCGTAATTATTCCTGTCTATAACGAAAAGAAAGTCATTTCTGATTGCCTTTCGTCACTTGCAAAACAAAGTTATCCTGATTTTGAGATTATTGTGGTGGATGATGGATCGACGGATAACTTTGAACTTAGTATCAAGAACTTAGAACAGAAGACAAATAATCTCCGGTTTATTAAACGGAAACATCAGGGGCCGGGTAAGGCGCGGAATTTGGGGACAGAATATGCCAAAGGGGATATTTTGGTTTTTGTGGATGCAGATATGACTTTTGATCAGGATTTTATCAAATACCTGGTCCAACCGATCGTCGATAGCAGAAGTAAGGGTACTTTTACCAGAGAGGAATATGTTTCGAACTGGGATAATGTTTGGGCGAGATGCTGGAATTATAACGAAAGCCTGGCAACTTCAAGAAAAATTTCCCCGGATTATCCCACTCGTTCTCCGGTTTTCCGGGCAATCCTCAAGTCGGAATTCATCAAGGTAAAAGGTTTTGAAGAGAATATCGGTTTTACCGACGATTGGACACTATCGCGGAAATTAGGGTATAAATCCACTTCTGCGGATAAAGCGGTCTGTTATCATGCTAATCCGGAAACGCTTAGTGAAGTCTATCGTCAGGCAAGATGGATCGGAAAAAATGAGTTCATTTCCGGATTAAAATGGAAACGAGTCATCAATTTATTACGTTTTAATCCTCTTATTCAAGAATTTAGGGCGATTTTTATATCCGTAAAGAATAAAGAGTTGCTGTTTATGGTTTTTTCACTCTATTATTACAGCGGCATAACCGTAAGTATCTTTCTTTCTTTCTTCCATGAAGCCAAATACAAATAAAAGATTGATGTTATTGATTCTTTTGCTGGCTTTTGTTTTACGATTGGTAAATCTAAACCAGAGTTTTTGGCTTGATGAAGCCGCTCAAGTGATAGAATCCGCAAGACCGGCAAGCGCACAGTTTTCCATTATCAGCGATTTCCATCCGCCCCTTTTCCACGCCGTTTTGCATTTCTGGATGGCTGCGGGAAATAGCGAAGTCTGGATCAGGCTGCTGCCAGTATTATTTGGTGTGGCAACAGTATACCTCATCTATAAGCTCGGCTGCTGTTTGGGAAAAGAGAGAGAAGGACAATTAGCCGCTTTGTTTCTGGCCATCTCGCCGTATCACCTCTGGTATTCGCAGGAGGCAAGGCCTTATATGCTTTTTGTTTTTTTCAGCCTTTTTTCTACTTTGATGCTGCTTCGGAAAAAATGGCTGATGTACCTGTTGATGACGACGCTTCTTATGTATTCCTTATATTTTGCCCCTTTTGTCATCGTCGGACAGTTTTGTTACCTGGTTTTCTTTGAAAAGAAAAGCTTGAGGCAATTTCTTAAATGTTTATTGACAGTAATATTGCTGTTCTTGCCTTGGCTACCGGAATTTCTGAAGCAATTGGAACAGGGAACAAACGGCGTTTTCAGAGGCTGGACAGATATTGTTTCGGTTAATCCCTGGAAAGCCATTCCTTTGACTTTTGCCAAATTCATCTTCGGAAAAGGGACGATCGACAATATATTTTTCTATGCTTTGGTTATTGCGCCTGTCTTTCTCATTTTTCTTTACAGTCTCGCCAAAATCCAGAAAGAAAAAAAAGGAAAAGTTCTCACGGTCTTTTTTTTCATTCCTTTTGTTTCGGCAATTCTGGTTTCTTTTATCGTTCCGGTTGCGGCTCCCCAACGGTTGATTTTCTTGTTGCCCCTGTTTTGTTTGATTATTGCCAAGGGTATATTCAGGATGCTCCCGGTTATAAAATGGCTAGCAATTATCGCGGTGATTGCTACCGGAATTGCCGGTATAGCCGACTATTACACCAATCCTTACGTCCAAAGGGAACAGTGGCGCCAGGCGGTAGAATTTGTCGAAGGATCAGGAGATAGCAAGACGCTGGCTTTGTTTGTTTTTCCCGCTCCTTTTGCCCCATATCTCTGGTACGGAAAAGATATCATCGAAGCAAAAGGAATCGCTCCGGCATTTATTTTGCATGACAATGATTTGAAGAATTTGCAATCGACCGTAAATAATAAAAAAAGAATTTTTCTTTTTCAATACCTGACCGGACTGACCGATCCGAAGGAAAAAACAAGGGCATTTTTATCGGAAAACGGTTTCGTAAACAGAGACACTAAGGATTTTCCGGGAGTCGGATTTGTTTATATTTATGAAAAAGAATGATTTTTGGGCGAAACTGTCAGGTCTTTCTTTCTTTTACCGCTGGCATCCGGAAGTGGCTTTGAGATACCTGCCGATCATCAGTGAAATAAATAAATTTCCCGGCAATCAAGATATTTTGGAAATTGGTTCCGGCGGTTTGGGAATTGCGCCTTATTTGAGGAAACCTCTGACCGGTGTTGATTTGGAATTTGAACCGCCATACCATCCAAAATTGCGGAAAGTTAAAGCCTCAGCTTTGAAGTTACCTTTTGCCGACAGTTCATTTGATATCGTTTTGACGGCAGATATGCTGGAACACCTGCCAAAAAGCGAACGACAAATAGCCCTGTGTGAAATGCTCCGGGTAGCAAAAGACCGAGTGATCATTGCCGTTCCCTGCGGAAGGGAAGCATACCAACAGGACAAAAAACTGGATAAAGAATATCAGGAGAAATACCACCGGCGATATCATTTCCTTGAGGAACATCTTAAAGGAAATACAGGTGAAGGTTTGCCGGAAGAAGAAGAGATTTATGATACAATCCTATCGTCGGCGAAGAATCTCAAGAAAAAAATAGAAATAAGAATCCTTGATAATGAAAATCTGAAATTACGGCAATTTTTGATGAGAGGCTGGATAAGTGATAATATATTCGCCAATATTTTTTTCCGGAAAATCCTGCTTTTGGCTCTTCCTCTTATGAGAACGATGAATAAAAAGCCGGTTTACAGGCAGATATTTATCTGTCAACTGATATGAGAATCGCCATAGATATTTCACAGGTTGTTTATAAGGGGACAGGTGTGGCCAAATACACCGCTGAATTAGTAAGAAAATTACTGGAGATTGATAAGGCAAACAGATATTTGCTTTTCGGGATGTCGCTGCGGCGGCAAAAAGTTTTGAAGGATTTTGCGGAATCAGTTTTGCCGCTAAACAGCAGAGCTATGGTTAAGATATTGCCGTTGCCGCAAAAGGCGGGACAAATACTCTGGAATAAACTTCATTGGGTAGACATTGAACAATTCACCGGCAGAATTGACATTTTTCACTCCTCCGATTGGTTGCAGCCGCCGGCTCGAGCCAAGAAAGTGACCACCGTTCATGACTTGGTGGTTTATAAATACCCGCAAACCTCCCATCCGGATATCATCCGGGCGCATAAGGAAAGGTTGCATTGGGTAAAAAGGGAATGCGATCTGGTTTTTGCGGATTCAGAGGCCTCTAAAAATGATTTGGTAAACATCCTTAAATTCAACCAGTCGAAAATTGAAGTAGTTTATGCCGGTTTGGGAGAAGAATTCAAAAAGGCAAAGAAAGAAGAAGTTGACCGGGTAAGAAAAAAATACGGGCTTTTTGATGATTATATTTTAACTGTAGGGACACTGGAACCAAGAAAAAATCTGGAAAAGGTCATCAAAGCATTTGAACAAATCCTGCGTCATCCGTTGATTGTTTCGCGCAAACTTCCGTTGGAACTGGTGACGGTCGGCAAAACCGGCTGGCAGGAGAAATTGCCGCAAACAAGACATATCCGATCTTTAGGGTATATTGATCAGAAAGATATGCCGGCTTTGTATTCAGGGGCTTCCCTATTTGTTTATCCCTCCCTGTATGAAGGTTTCGGTTTACCGGTTCTTGAGGCTATGGCTTGCGGAGTACCGGTGGTGACATCAGAGAGGGGCAGTCTGAAAGAGATAGCCGGTGATGCCGCCTTGATGGTCGATCCCGAAGAAACAGAAGATATCGCCGTCAAAATGATCAGAATTTTTATGGATGAAAAATTAAAGTCAGAATTGATTCAAAGAGGTCTGGAAAATGCAGTCGGATTCACCTGGAAAAAGACCGCCGAGAAAGTGCTCTCTCATTATAAAAAATTAGTCAGGAATTCATCATCATGAAAATCGGTATTGACGGAAATGAAGCAAATATCACCGAAAGGGTCGGTATCGGAGAATATGCTTTTCAACTGCTGAAGAATATCGCGGTCACGGATAAAAAAAATGATTATGATATTTTATTAAAAAATGACCCGCAAATATCTTTACCAAAAGAAAAGAAAAATTGGCATTATGAAATCTTCGGCCCCCGTTTCTTTTGGACTCAGTTTGCTTTACCGGCAAGATTACTTTTCAAAAGTGAAAAGTATGATGTTTTTTTCTCACCGACGCATTATGCTCCCAGATACGTCAATTGCCCTTTAGTAATTTCAATTATGGACCTTTCCTATATTTATTTTCCGGAGTGTTTTACGAAAAAGGACTTATACCAATTAAGGTTATGGACGGATTACTCGGTAAAAAAAGCGGACAGGGTAATGACGATAAGCCAGTGTTCCAAGTCGGCAATTGTTGATTATTACAAAGTACCCGCTGAGAAAGTGGTGGTTACTTATCCGGGATATGACAAAGAAAAATTCAAAGAACAAATTATCCCGCCTCAGCGGGATCCCGCAAACGGCGGGATAAATTATAAATTAAAAATCAATAAATTAAGAAATAAATATAAAATTAATGGAGATTACATTTTGTTCGTTGGGACGCTGCAACCGAGGAAAAATCTCATAAGATTAATTGAAGCAGTTACAATTCTTAAAAAGGACTCTGCTTATAATAATTTAAAATTGGTAATCGTCGGTAAAAAAGGGTGGTTATATGAAGAAATATTTGAGAAAGCCAAACGATCAAATTTAATAAAAGAAATTATTTTTCTTGATTATATAGTCGAGGATGATTTACCAGTTCTATATCAGGGTGCCAGTTGTTTTGTCTTGCCCAGCCTTTATGAAGGCTTCGGGATACCGGCGGTTGAAGCCATGGCCTGCGGTTGTCCGGTGGCCGTCAGCAATGTTTCGTCGCTGCCTGAGATAGTCGGGGAGGCGGGGATCACTTTTGATCCTTTGGATGTTTCTGATATCGCCAAAAACATTCATAAATTGCTTACAGATAAACGGTTACGGGAGGAAAAGATAAAGAAAGGTTTGGAAAGAGCCAAATTATTCGACTGGCAAACCTGCGCCAAAAAAACCCTCTCTGTTTTACATGCACTGGGGGATTGAGGTAAAATCAGATTATGAAAGACCGGATGGGTAATACTTTGTCGACAACCATAGTCTGTCAAAAGGGAGTAAACAGACTGAAAAATATTCTCGTGGATATTGAGCTGTTTTTATTGCGACTGGCCGGATATATCCCTTCACATACCATCAGGTTGCTTTGTTACCGAATAGCCGGGATGAAGATGGGACATGGTTCGCGGATACACATGTGGGCAAATTTTTTCCAGCCGGAAAACATTACGCTCGGTAACGATACTATTGTCGGCGACCATGTTTTCTTAGACGGCCGGGCAAAATTGACAATAGGCAGTCACGTCGATATTGCCTCAAGCGTGATGATCTATAATTCCCAGCATGAGATTGACAGTGATGATTTTCACGCCACTTGCCAGCCGGTGATGATAGAAGATTATGTTTTCATCGGTCCGCGGGTCATTATTTTACCGGGAGTGACGATCGGAAAAGGCGCGGTAGTGGCAGCCGGAGCAGTGGTCACAAAAAATGTTGCCCCTTTTGCCATTGTTGGCGGCGTTCCGGCTCAAGTGATCGGAGAGCGGAAAAACAAAAATCCCCATTACCATCTTGGCCGCCCCCGGCTTTTTCAATGAAATTATCAGTCAGGAGACGTGCCGAACTACTTCTAATCAGTTGCCATTTATTAGCCCTACCCGCTAAAGGGCTTGACAAAAGAGCAAAGATTGTGTCAATTTATATATAAGGAGAATAATTATAATGATAGCTAGTCAGCCTACTGAATTACCACGAGAAAAGTTAGACATAAGCAAACCTACGCACCCAAATATTCCTATAATTCAAGAAGAATATGCAAGTTTCAAAATACGACTAGGTGCTTTTATAGTAGATCTGATTGGTTTTGCTTCAATTGCATTTATTCTCGGATTTATATTGACTGCAATTGAAATGGAAGATTTACTCATCTATATTTCTGATACGGTATTAGCATTTATTGTATTATTGCTCTATAACACACTATCACTTTCTAAATGGTCAACTACTTTTGGTAAATATTTATATGGTCTGCGTGTAGTGAATGCTGATGATGGTACCAATCTTAGCTTTGGAACCTCTTTGAAAAGATCATCTCTTCAATTCTTGTCTTACATTTTTTTTGGTGCAGGATATTGGAAAATGAATAAAAATGATAAAAGGCAGGCATGGCATGATGTAAGATCGGGTACGGTTGTACTAAGGAAAAAGAAAAATCTAATAGTAGCATATATTTTTACTATTATTGGTATTTTAGGTTGGCTTTACATACAATCGCTCGCAAATTCGACTACAATATATTGATCTTAAATATAAGTATAAATGGGATGGAGAGATTTAGTCTTCTAATATAAAATCTTTTGATGTCTCCTGCGAAATAGAAAATACTTTTATTTTCCTTTCATAGCTAGGATTCTATCCCATAGGGAGAGTATTTATTACGGCTTTACATAGTTTACATTTTAGCCTCGCCTATCATCTTCCTTTCCCATATTTTGTTATAATACAAAGAATATGAAAATTTCGGTCATTATCGTAAATTTCAATACCTGCGGGCTTTTGGAAAAGTGTCTGACTTCCGTTTATCAGTCGATTGTGGCGGGCGGTTTAGCCAAAAGCGCAGAAGTGATCGTGGTGGATAATGCCTCCCGCGACGCTAGTTCCCAAATGGTTGAGAAAAAGTTTCCCCAGGTCCGGCTGATAAAAAACAAAAAAAATCTCGGTTTTGCCGCGGGTAATAACCAGGGGATAAAAAGCGCCAAAGGGGATTATTACCTTCTTTTAAACAGTGATACGATCATTCAAAAAGATTCCCTGAAGCTTCTTTTGGAAGAAATAGAAAAAAACGCTTCTTTGGGAGTGATCGGTTGCAAACTGTTGAATAAGGATAACACCATCCAACCATCAGCCGGCTTTTTCCCGGACTTGACGAGAGTATTCCTTTGGATGACTTTCCTTGATGATCTGTTAAGCCGTTTTGTAACGATTAGATCTTATCACGTAGAGGACAGGAATTTTTACAGCAAAATTCAGGAAGTGGATTGGGTGACCGGCGCCTGTTTCCTGGTCAGCCGTAAAGCGGTGGAGAAAGCGGGTCTTTTGGATGAAAAGATCTTCATGTATGGAGAAGAGGTGGAGTGGTGCTACCGGATAAAAATGGCAGGCTTTCGGGTGGAATATTTTCCGCAGGCTTCGATATACCATTACAAAGGTCAATCATCGGCAAAATCCGAAGACGCCGGGATAGACCAGGAGTACTTAGCCGTAATCTATTTTTATAAAAAACACCAATCCAGTTGGAAATTACCGCTAGTCAGGTTGCTTTTAGCTTCAGGAGCTTTGCTACGGCTGGCTATATTTGGTATAATCAGGAAATATCCGGGCAGAAATACTGCTTATGCAAAAGCTCTTAAGATGGTTGGACGATAATGTTTTAGCTGTTCTTTCCGCGTGCCTGATAATCTTCATCCCCCTTTATCCGAAATTGCCTTTGATGGATGTTTTGCCCGGCTATATCGTCCGGGTCAGGCTGGAGGATTTTGTCATTTCATTTACGATCCTTCTTTGGATTGTCTGGCTGGTCCGCGGAAAAGTCAGGCTATTGGACAATCCTCTTTTTAAGCCGATCGTTTTCTATCTGGTGATTGGTTTACTGTCGATGATCTCAGCCATTTTTATCACCCAAACCGTACCGCTTCAGGCCCTTCATATCGCGAAAATGTTCCTCCATTTCCTGCGGCGGGTGGAATATTTTTCCCTCTTTTTCATTTTTTATTCAACCGTCAACAATCTCCGTATCTTAAAAACCTATTTGGTCTTTTTGTTAATCGCCGTGACGGGGGTAGCTCTTTATGGTTTCGGGCAAAAATACCTTTACTGGCCGGCCTTTTCCACCATGAACAGGGAATATTCCAAAGGGTGGATGTTGTACCTTACCCAGCACGCCAGAGTGATTTCCACTTTCGGCGGCCACTATGATCTGGCGGCATATGTAATGATGATGCTGGTCCTTCTCTGGAGTCTGTTTTTCAGTCTGAAAAAATGGTTCTTAAAAGTCATTATTTTTTTGATTATCGCGGCCGCTTTTTGGACGCTGATTTTAACCGCTTCCAGGACTTCTTTCATCGCCTATCTCGGAGGGCTGACTTTCGCTTTTTTCCTTTTTGCTTTCAAACACGGAATTAAATGGTCTTTCAAGCGTTGGGCGACAGTCATCACGTTGTCAATTGTCATTATGCTTTCATTCGGTGATTTATCCGAACGTTTTACCAAACTACTGCGGATTGACGACCGGATCGCCGGATTCAAGTCGCTTCTGACTTCGCCGATAGGCAAACCGCCTTCCGAGAAAGCCATTTTTCTGGAAAACAATCCCCAGGCGGCTTTAGCGGAAATTACCGCCAAAAGCGACCAGCCTCCTTCTTTAACCAGGCCGAGTGATGTCTATCAGGATATTCCGCTGCCGGTACAAACAGGCAGCACTTCAGGGGAGATCGTCAATACTCAAAGGACTTATTCCAAAACCGCCTATCTTTACGATCTTTCGACCGCCATCCGTTTAGACGCGCTTTGGCCGATGGCCTTGAAGGGTTTTAAGCGTAATATCCTGTTAGGCAGCGGTTATTCCACTTTAAATAAAACACAATCGACGCAGTTTACCGAAGCCGAGTCAACAGACAATGATTATCTTAGGTCTTTAGGGGAAACAGGACTTTTGGGTTTTGTAGCTTTCTACGGGATCTTATTGTTTATCCTTTACTATGTCTGGCGCAATTTAACACTTCTTCGCGATCCGATCATTTTCAGCCTGGCGGTTGGTTTGGGTGGACTGTTATTCGGCCTTCTGGTTAACGCGGTTTATATCGATGTCTTTGAATCATCGAAAGTGGCTTTCCTTTTTTGGGCCACGGTTGGATTTATTCTCGGCGGGATAAATTTCCTGAAAAAAGAAAAACCAAATAACCCGCGGCCGGTCATGCCGGGGTTTGCCGACTTCAAAAAAACATTTATCAAAAAAACCTGGAAATTTTTAAGAAGCGACTTATCCTTTCTGATGCTGGTTTTAATCCTTACTTTTTCTTTAAGGCTTTATAAAATCAACACTCCCCTGGCTGATTGGCATTCATGGCGCCAGGCGGATACTTCAAGCGTTACCCGAAATTACGTCAAGCACGGAGTGAATTTGTTATATCCGGTTTATGACGACCTTTCAAACGTGGCTTCAGGCAAAGATAATCCTAAAGGACTGCGGATGGTGGAGTTTCCTCTTTATAATTTTGCCTCCGTCATCGTCGATAAGATATTTGTCGGTTACAATATCGATTTTTCCGGCCGGATGACTTCAATCCTTTCGACTCTCGGTTCGGTCATTTTCCTCTTTTTAATTGTCAGAAAATATTTGGGCCGAAGGGAAGCGTTTATCGCCTCGCTAGTTTACGCGGTCTTGCCTTATAACCTTTTTTATACCAGAGTTGTTTTGCCGGAACCTTATCTGGTATTTAATCTGCTTGGTATGGTTTATTTCTTTGACAAATGGCTGGGCGATACCAGGAAATGGTTGTATCTGCCTCTTTCTTTTGTTTTTACCGCCTCCGCGCTTCTGATTAAACCTTTTGCCGCTTTCTGGTTTTTACCGATGGCTTATTTGTATTTCAAACGCTTCGGTATTTCGATAAAATCAGTCATCGGTTTAGGATTATATTTCGCCGCCGCTTTCATTCCTTTCATCTGGTGGCGGCAGTGGATCAGCCAGTTTCCTGAAGGGATTCCGGCTAATCTGTGGCTTCTCAACGGCGACGGCATCCGTTTCAAAGGCGCTTTTTTCTACTGGCTTTTTGCCGAAAGGCTGTCTAAGTTGATTTTGGGTTATTGGGGTGCCGTTTTCCTGGTTCTGGGAATACTTTACCGTAAGGGTAAAGATAACTGGTTCTTTTATCTTTGGGGCATCGCGATGCTTCTTTACATCACAGTAGTGGCCACCGGCAATGTCCGCCATGATTATTACCAGATCATGACTGTCCCGATAATCGCCGTTTTTGTCGCTAGAGGTATCGGTTATTTATTGGATTTGGAAAAAGAAAAATATTCAAAATGGAAGATTTACGGATTGATCCTGATAATTTTTATTTTTATGGAAATGTTCGGCTGGTACCAGATCAGGGATTTTTATAACATCAATCATCCGGAGATTGTCGAAGCAGGACAGGCGGTGGAAAGAAAAACCAACAATAATGTTTTGGTGATTGCCCCTTATAACGGCGATACGGCATTCCTCTACCAGACTAACCGGTCAGGCTGGCCGGTAATGCAGGAAGATATCGATAAAATGATAAAAATGGGCGCCCAATACTACGTCAGCGTCAATTTCGATGATCTGACGAACGAACTTATCAAAGAAGCCCTGATTGAAGATCCGGTGAAACGAAAATATAAGCTGATCGAAAAAACGGACAAATACGTCATTATCCAGCTGGTGCCGGACAATATGCTTCCCAAATAATTTAGGATATCCCATGAAAATACTGATGTTGACTCCATATTTGCCTTACCCGCTTCTTTCCGGAGGACAAATCAGGACTTATAACTTACTCAAGAACTTATCGGTTAAACACCAGATAACTCTTTTCTCCTTTATCCGAAGCGAAAAAGAGAAGGAGTATATCCCGAAACTCCTCAAATATTGCCGCGAAGTTAATGTTTTTATGAAAAGACCGCCGTGGTCGATCACAAGTCTTTTCTTATCCGCGGTCACTTTTTACCCGTTGGTGGTTTGCCTATATTTGAAAAATCAGGTGAAAGAAGCGATCGAAAAGGCGATCGCCAAAGAACATTTTGA
>CAYGXQ010000026.1:0-18611 GCA_964354025.1 uncultured Gammaproteobacteria bacterium
TTTCATGAACTTTGTTAACTAATTTTGTTGGAATGCCATGTTTCTGCAGATATGCAGTAGTATGGTTGGTGGCATAAATTGAAAAGCCCATTTTATAAAGAAGTTTAGCCCCTTCCAAAAGCCGTTCCTTGCCTTCATCGCCGCCGAGGGACAAAAGAACGGTTTTTTTCGGGATAGGCAAACCGGTAGACAAAATGGCTTTCAGATAAGCTTCGTAGATATCATCACCCAGACAGGCTACTTCACCGGTTGAGGCCATTTCCACCCGAAGAACCGGATCAACCTGACGCAGTCTGGTAAAGGAAAAATGCGGTACTTTTACCCCGAAATAATCAAGCGGTTTCATTTTTGGCGGTTTGACTTTCATCCCAAGCATGATTTTAGTCGCCAGTTCAATGAAATTTGTGCCCAGCACTTTAGAAACGAAAGGGAAACTCCGTGAAGCGCGTAGATTCGCCTCAATCACCATAACATCAGGTAAACCTTCCCGAAATTCTCTGACCAGATACTGGATGTTAAATGGCCCGTTTATCGGTAGACTTTTGGCAATTTTTTCGGATACGGCTACAATCTGTCTTTTGGCTTCAGGACCTAAGGAAAATGAGGGCAGAACCAAACTAGCATCACCTGAATGGACGCCGGAATGTTCTATATGTTCGGAAATCGCGTAAACGATAATCTTTCCGTTTTGAGCCACCGCGTCGAAATCGACTTCCTTAACGCCTCTGATGAATTTGGAGATGACGACCGGATAATCGGGATTAATGATAAAACTGGCTTCCTGCAAAAAAGCTTCCAACACCTTTTCCGAATAAGCGACAAACATCGCTTTCCCCGACAAAACATAAGACGGCCTGATCAAAACCGGATAACCGATTTCCCCGGCAAAGTTGTAAGCTTCCTCTTTGGTCTTCAAACGACGCCAGGCGGGTTGATTTATCTTCAATTTATCCAAAAGAGCGGAAAATTTTTCCCTATCTTCCGCTTTGTCCACGGCAGTTGAAGAAGTTCCCAAAAGCTTCACTTCATCCGACAGTTTCAGCGCCAGGGTGTTCGGAATCTGGCCGCCGACGGAAACGATTAACGGGCATTTCTCAAAATCGGTAATATCCAAAATCCGTTCCAAAGTCAATTCTTCAAAATATAATTTATTTGAGATGTCATAATCCGTAGAAACTGTTTCCGGATTGGAATTGATCATGATCGGCCGGTAACCTAATTTCTTGGCGGTTAAAACACTGTTTACGGCGCACCAGTCGAATTCTACCGAGGAACCGATCTGATAAGGCCCTCCGCCGATGATCCCTATCTGCTTATCATTATTTTTTACAATATCATGAGTTTGCCGATGGTAAGACAAATATAAATAATTGGTTTTGGCCGGAAATTCGCCTGCCAGCGTATCTATCTGGCAAATTTTTGGAGTGATCCGATATTTTTTCCGTAAGCTTCTTATTGACTGCCAGGTTTGATGAAAAATATCTGCAATCTGACGGTCGGAGAAACCAAGTTTTTTAGCCCGAAGGAGAGTGCCGGTGGTCAAACTGCCTTTTTTAGCTTTTTGGATTAATAATTTATAATACTCAACAATCTCCTTCAATTGCCCGATAAACCATGGATCAACTCCGGTTACTTTGTAAATCTCTGATATGGTTTGTCCAAGAACAAGATTATGCGTAATATTGTAAAGACGGCTTGGGTTCGGTAACAGATTTTTGAAAGCGGCTTTCTGATTGTTTGCCAGTTTATTATTAGCCATTTTGACCTCTTCAGAAACAACTCCTTCATAATCCAAATCCAAGCTTCTGACTGCTTTTTGTAAAGCCTCGGGAAAAGATCTGCCTATTGCCATCACTTCACCGACGCTTTGCATTTCGCTGCCGATGACATCATCAACATTTTTGAATTTCAAAAATTCCCACCGTGGTATTTTAACAACAACATAATCAAGGGCCGGTTCAAAAAAGGCACTAGTCGCCTTGGTTACCTGGTTTTTGATTTCAGGTAATGAATAACCTATCGCCAATTTTGCGGCAATATAGGCTAAAGGATAACCGGTCGCTTTTGAAGCCAAAGCACTTGAACGGGATAAACGGGCGTTCACTTCAATAATCCGGTAATCACCGTTTTGCGGATTTAAGGCATACTGGATATTGCACTCACCGATAACGGGTAAAGATTTAATAACCTTGATGGCGACTTCCCGCAGAAGATGATATTCATGGTTATTTAATGTCTGTGAAGGGGCAACCACAATCGATTCACCGGTATGGATACCCATCGGGTCGAAATTTTCCATATTGCATACGATAATTGTATTGTCATACCGGTCACGAACAACTTCGTATTCTATCTCTTTCCAATGCTCCAGGTATTCTTCAATCAATATCTGCGGTGATAAAATCAGGGCTTTTTCGGCGACTTTCGTAAGTTCTCTAAAATTTCTGGCAACCCCGCTTCCCAAGCCTCCGAGCGAAAATCCTGCCCGTACAATCACCGGGAATTTTATTTTTTCGCGTAATTTTTGGAGATCTTTTTTGTTATGGCATAAAAAACTTTGGGGTACTTTCAAGCCTAGAGCCTGGATACTTTTTCGGAAAAGCAAACGGTCTTCAGTTTTATCGATGGCCGAAACCGGTGTCCCGAGAACTTTGACATTATACTTTTCAAAAATCCCTTTTTGGGCAAGTGATAAACCGCAATTTAAGGCAGTCTGTCCGCCGAAACCGAGAAGAATTCCCTGGGGTTTCTCTTTAGCGATAACCTTTTCGACAAAATACGGAGTAACCGGCAGTAAATAAATTTTGGAAACGAATTCAGGAGAAGTCTGGATGGTGGCAATATTGGGATTTATCAGGACCGTTTCTATCCCTTCTTCTTTTAAGGCCTTTGCTGCCTGGGACCCGGAGTAATCGAATTCACCGGCTTCGCCGATTTTCAAGGCACCGGATCCTAAAAGCAGAATTTTTTTCAGATTTAACTTTTTTTCAGCCATATTTTTATTTCTTTAAAACAATCGGCTATCAATCTTTCCGTATCAGTCGGTCCGGGTGTTGCTTCCGGATGGAATTGCATCGAAAAAAACGGGAGATTTGTGTGTCTTATGCCTTCGTTAGTGGAATCATTTAAGTTAGTAAACCACGGCTGCCAATTTTTCGGAAGGGTTTTTACATCAACGGCAAACCCGTGATTTTGGGTGGTGATATAGCAACGGCCGGTAAATAAATCTCTTACGGGCTGGTTTTGACCACGATGACCGTATTTTAATTTATAGGTATCCGCTCCGGCAGCCAGTGCTAAAATCTGATTACCCAGGCAAATGCCGATAATCGGAATTTTTTTAATGATCGCCTCTTTCAAAGTGGCAATCGTCGCCTTCGCCATTTTCGGATCACCAGGACCGTTACTTACCAGTATGGCGTCAAATTGATATTTATTATTCCCCCGGAAGGGTTGATAATCCCAGGGGACGCGGATTACCGTCGCACCGTTTTTCAATAATAATTTAACAATATTGTTTTTTACTCCGCAGTCAATTAAAAGAATCCGCATTCCTCCGCTTCCGTAAATTTTTGGCTGCTTACAGGAAACATAAGGAATAAAATTTTTTGAACTAATATCAGTTAAAATAAATCCCGCCTTTTTGCGGGATTTATCAAATGATATCATGCCTTTCATGACACCAAACTCTCTAATGAGTTTGGTCAAAGTCCGGGTATCGATACCGTAAAGGCCGGGTACTTTTTCTTCTATCAGCCAATCCGCTAAAGTTTTCACTGACTGCCAATGATTTTTATTGTCTATATAAGAAGATACTATCAAACCGCGGATTTGTATCCGGTCGGACTCAAAACTTGTCTTTGCCGGTACGCCGTAATTTCCGATCAGCGGATACGTCATCGTCAGGATCTGACCGTAATAAGAGGGGTCGGTAAAACCTTCTGGATAACCTGTCATACCGGTATTGAAAACCACTTCTCCGGATGTTTCTTTCTCCCATCCAAAAGAATATCCTTCAAAAACTTTCCCGTTTTCCAATATCAGATAACCTCTTTTTCCCATAAAAAACCCAAGAAAGGTCTTGGGAAGATATTTTATTACTTTTTTAAGTTTTTAGCAACAAATAAAAAGGGGTAGTTTCGTTTGACAGTACTATTTATCTGCGACCCCGCAAATATGCCCTTTTCGCAAACAATTTTAATATTTGGAAGATAAGGAATGAAGTCAAAAGCCGGAGCGTAGATACGGACACCTTTTGGTGGACTTTTCCATATTTCATCAGCGCTTCTATTTTCAATCAAGTCATCAGAAAAAGGCCTCGGATTATATTTAAGGAGTGTCGTCAGACAATAAAGCGGAATTCCTTTTCTTTCCGCCGCTCTTGCAATCCCGAGACTGCCAACTTTATTGACAAAACCATATTTACTCAAAAGGTCGGCGCCGATAAAAACGGCGTCAATATGCTTGAGTCTGCCTTCAATGAGAGATTCTGCCACATCGTCAATTATCAAAGTTACTTCTTCAAACCCGGCCTCAACCAGTTCCCGTACGGTAATTCGGCCCTGATATAAAGGCCTCGTCTCGGTGGCATATACGGCGAAAGATTTCCCCTGACTTTTCGCCTTTTTGAATATGGCAACAACTGTTGAAGAATGGCAGTGGGTCAGATAAACCGCTTCGTTTTGGATTAATGATAAAGCATTAATGACAATCTCCTGTTTGGTCTTTTGGATTACCTCCCTATACTCCACTGCTTTCTTTTGATAAAATCCTCTGTTTTGATTTGAGGCGGAAAAAATATAGCGGACGGCATTTTGAGCCAAAGGTTCTGTCGGTCTGGCGTAGGCTAACTTTTCGGCAACCGGAAGTAAATCGGCCGCTGGCAAATCTTTTTCGGTAATGGCATCAATAACGGCTAAAGCTACATTGGTCGCTCCCTGAATTTTCAGATTGCGAATGTCTTCTTCTATCACTTTTATCTTATCCATCAGGAAATTACCGGAGACCTCTTTCTCCTGTTTAATACTTTTAAGGCAATTATCGAACGCTTGAAAAGAGATTGGGCTTCCAGTAAAGCTTCTCCTGTCGGTTTAGTCAACAACAATTCCTCGGCCCTTTTTTGGGCTGCTAAGATTCCCTGTTCATTTAATTCATCGGCATGGTATGCGGAAGTAACTAGAATAGCTACTTTTCGGCTTGTTACTTCCAGGAAACCGCTACCGATTGCCAGAAAATAATCTTCATTTTTCTTGGTAATCTTTATCTCTCCTTCGACTAAACGGCTGAAAAGTGGAATATGACCCGGCAGTATGCCTAAAATACCGGTACTTGAAGGAACACTGACCATTTCTACCTGGTCAGAATATGCGATCCTTTCAGGACTGATGATTTCGAGAAGAAAAGTGGCCATAAGATATTGGCTTTTAGCAATTAGTCGTTAGCTGTTAGCCGGATAACCAAAGACTAAGGACTAAAGACTAAAAGCTATTATTTCACCTCATCAATTCCTCCGACCATATAAAAAGCCTGTTCAGGTTTACTGTCATGTTTACCTTCCAAAATTTCCTTGAATCCGCGGATCGTTTCCTCTAAAGAAACGTATTTTCCTTCCCGGGCAGTGAAAGCTTCTGCCACAAACATCGGTTGAGATAAGAAACGCTGGATTTTCCTTGCCCGCGATACGGTCAGTTTATCCTCGTCTGAAAGCTCTTCCATTCCCAAGATGGCAATTATATCCTGTAAGTCTTTGTATCTTTGCAGGACTTTTTGAACTCCCCGGGAAACTTGGTAATGTTCTTCACCGACAATTTCCGGCGCCAGTATTCGGGAATTTGAGGAAAGCGGATCAACTGCCGGATACAGTGATTGCTCGGCAATTGCCCGCTCAAGAGAAATATTGGCATCCAAATGGGCAAAAGTCGCAACCGGTGCCGGGTCGGTGTAGTCATCGGCCGGTACATAAACTGCCTGAACTGACGTAATTGAGCCGTCTTTGGTGGAAGTAATCCGTTCCTGTAAAGCGCTCATTTCCGAAGCGAGTGTCGGCTGATAACCGACCGCTGAAGGGATTCTTCCTAAAAGCGCTGAGACTTCGCTGCCGGCTTGGGCAAAACGGAAAATATTATCAATAAAAAGCAAAACATCCTGTTTTTCTTCATCGCGGAAATATTCAGCCATAGTCAAACCTGTTAAAGCTACACGCAGTCTGCTTCCAGGCGGTTCATTCATTTGTCCGAACACCATAGCCGTTTTTTCAAGTACGCCTGAGGCTTTCATTTCAAGCCAAAGATCGTTGCCTTCCCTTGACCGTTCACCCACACCGGTAAAAACGGAAACCCCACCGTGAACAGTGGCGACATTTCTGATCAGTTCCTGTATCAAGACAGTTTTGCCGACTCCAGCCCCGCCAAAAACGGCCACTTTGCCTCCCTTGACAAAAGGAGCAATCAAATCAATGACTTTTAAACCCGTTTCCAGAATTTCCGTTTTAACCGCCTGTTTCAAAAGCGGCGGTGATTCCCTATGGATGGGATATGTTTTATCCGACTTTATCTTTCCTTTACCGTCAATTGTCTCCCCGACGACATTGAAAAGTCTACCCAGAGTCTGTTTACCAACCGGCACGGAAATCGGCTTTGCGGTATCTACAACTATTTGTCCGCGTCTTAAACCGTCGGTAGTACCCAAGGCGATACAACGGACTTTACCTTTTCCTATCTGGGCCGCCACTTCCAAAACCAGTTTTTTGCTTTCGACATATTCCGAATCGACTAAAAGCGCATTATATAAAGAAGGAGTGCAATTATTTTCAAAGACAACATCAACAACTGCCCCGATGACCTTAGTAATTTTACCTTTATTCATAAAAATATCCCTGAATAACTTTTTATAATAATTACTCTACCGCCATTCTCGCCGTCACAATGTCGGCAATTTCATTTGTTATCTTTTCCTGACGGGCTTTGTTGTAAACAAGCGTCAACTCGAAAGTCAGATCGTTGGCCGCGTCGGTGGCATTTTTCATGGTAATCATTCTGGCCGAATGTTCTGAAGCTTCAGACTCGAAAATAGCTGTCCTCAATTGGTTCTCAAGGTAATGCGGCAATAAATCTTCAAGAATTTCATCAATTCCGGGTTCGATTAAAAATTCTGACAATTCCACTTCTTTCGCAGCCATGTTTTCTTCAGTTAAACGGATAGGTAGAATTCTTTTTCTAACAGGAATTTGCTTAAGGGCGTTTAAGAATACATTGTAAACTAAGTAAACTTCCTTATAGGTATGGTTAATAAAACCATCTACCATAATTTTTGTCACGGCCCCAACACTCTCCAAAAAATTTCTATTTTCGGAAAAATCAGCAGCTAAGCTTTTTCCTGTCCTAGTAACAAAGTTGCTCCCCTTTTTGCCTAAAGTTATAAATTCCAAATTATCATTTTGATTCCACCAGTTATTAATTGCCCGGAAAAGACTGGTATTTAGTCCTCCACAAAGACCTTTGTTTGTCGAGATCATTATAACCAGGATTTTACCGGAAGGATTACCGTCTGATAAAAGAGGATGGGCTTTTTTATCGATTCTGCTGGCAAATTCGGAAACCACCTGATAGATCTTTTCCGCATACGGTTTACCCAAAATTGCCGTTTCCTGCGCTTTTTTCATTTTGGAAGCGGCCACCATTTCCATCGCTTTGGTAATTTGGGAAATGTTTTGGGCCGATTTTATGCGTCTTTTGACGATTTTTATGTTAGCCATATCAGAAAGACTTCTTATACTTATCGCTATTTAAAATGCGAAAGTATAACCCCCTTCAAGCCGGTTTAACGCTGAACTGATTTGCAAACCGGCAGAAGATGGGTATAAATTCTTCGGTAATCTTTTTTAATTCTTTTTCTGTTTCCCCATCCATTTTTTTCTCTTTCTTTATTTTTTGCAGTAGTTTTTGGTGGCTGGTTGACATATGCTCCAAGAAACTGTCTTCAAAATCGGAAATTTTGTTTATTGGGATATCATCAAGAAGACCGGTGGAACCGGCAAAAAGCAAAACCACTTGTTTTTCCACGCTCATCGGAAGATACTGACGCTGTTTCAAAAGTTCCACCATCCGTCCGCCACGCTCAATTTGGGCTTTAGTCGATGCATCCAAATCACTGGCAAATTGGGCAAAAGCGGCCAAGGCCCGGTACTGGGCCAAATCCAACCGCAGTTTTCCGGCGACCTGCTTCATTGCTTTTATCTGGGCGGCACTACCGACACGGGAAACGGAAAGACCGGCGTTAATGGCTGGCCTGATACCGGCATAAAAAAGATCCGGCTCAAGATAAATTTGTCCGTCGGTGATAGAAATTACGTTGGTCGGAATATAGGCGGATAAATCTCCGGCCTGGGTTTCAATAATCGGTAAAGCGGTCAATGAACCGCCTCCCGAATCTTGCGCCAAATGACAGGCTCTTTCAAGTAAACGGCTATGAAGGTAAAAAATATCTCCGGGATAAGCTTCCCGACCGGAGGGCCTTCGCAAAACAAGCGAAATCTGCCTGTATGCCCAGGCATGTTTGGTCAAATCATCGTATATTACTAAAGCGTCTTTCCCTTTGTCCATGAAATATTCACCGATGGCACACCCGGTATAAGGAGCGATATATTGGAGTGAAGCAGAATCGGAAGCGTTGGCGGCAACGATGATAGTATGTTTCATGGCACCATATTTCTCCAACGTGTCTATAAGTTGAGCAATCCTCGAAGTTTTTTGACCGATGGCGACATAAATACAGATAACATCTTCTTCCCTCTGATTAATAATAGTATCCACAACTAAGGCTGTTTTACCGATACCGCGATCACCGATAATCAGCTCTCTTTGGCCCCGGCCGATCGGAATCATGCTGTCAATCGCTTTTATGCCTGTTTGGATTGGCGTGTTCACCGGTCTTCTTTTAATAACTCCTGGAGCGATTTTTTCTATGGGGTAATAATTTTTAAAAGCAATTTTTGCTTTTCCGTCCAAAGGATTACCCAACGGATCGATTACTCTTCCCAATAATTCTTCACCTACTCCTATGGAGAGTAATCTTCCTGTCCCTTTAACCAAGTCGCCTTCGTGAATTTGGAGGAAGTCGCCCAAAACGATCACCCCGACTGTTTTTTCCTCAAGATTTATAGCCACCCCGATTGTCCCGTTGGGAAATTCCACTAATTCCAAATAAGAAATATCCGGCAAACCGGCCACTTTTGCTACGCCATCACTTACTTCCGTCACAAAACCCCTGAAACCGATTTTTATTTCCGTTTTTGATTTTCCCAGACGGGATAAAATATCATCCGCTATTTTTTTGGATTCATTGGCTTTTGGCATAGGCAATTAATTCTTTCAGTTCGTAATTTAAGCTAGCATCTAAAGACCAGTCGCCAACTTCAATAATGAAACCGGCTAAAATTTTTTTATCGACCTTATTAATAATCGGTAAGGAAGAAGTAATCTCTACGGGAATAATTTTTCTTATTTTGCCAAGCTGTTCGGCGGATAAGGCCACTGCGCTGGTCACTACAATTTCTTCGGTGGCAGCTCCATTGCCTTTATTGCTTTCATTATTATTTTTCATGTTTATTGTCTTACCTGTTTAGCTGCTTCCTTAATTTTTCTGTTTATTATTGCTTCTTGGTCGCGTGTCTCCAATACGTCACCCAGCAATTTTTCTACGATCCTCCCGGCGATACTTACCGTTTCTTCCTTAAGTTGTTTTTCCATTTCCGCTCTTTGTATCGCAACTTCTTTTCGCCCTTTTTCCACTATTTCCGAAGCTTCCTTTTGGGCTTTTTCCAAAGTCTCCGCCTCCATCTTTCTGGAAGATTTTTTCGCTTCATCAAGGATTTTTTTGGCTTCATCTCTGGCTTTGGAAATAACTTCCTGTCCTTTTTTGTCACTTTTTTCCAATTCCGCTTTCATCTTGTCGGAATACACCAATCCTTCAGCAATTTTCTTTTTCCGCTCTTCAAGCGCCTTGACGATCGGCTTATACAGCACTTTATTAAGTAAAAAGACCAGTAAAACAAAATTCAGGATTTGAGCAAGAAGCTGTACTGGTTGTATTCCTAATTGTTCCATAAGTCCTCCAGAGAATCCCGTAAATTTCGGGATTATACGAATTTAATAATAAGTGAAATAACCAAAGCATAGATTGCGACCGCCTCGGCAAAAGCCATACCCAAAATCATGTTTGTCTGAATTTTGCCGGTGGCTTCAGGATTCCGGCCGATTGCTTCCATGGCTTTAGAAGCAATAAGACCAATACCGAGAGCCGGCCCTAGCGCGCCCAGTCCGATCGCTAAAGCTGTTGCTAAATATTTCATACCATCTGCTGGCATAATAACACCCTCCTTTTGAATAATTTTTTAATGTTCCGCTTTAACCACGGCTAATGATAAGAAAACTGTTGTCAAAAGCGAAAATACCAGAGCCTGGATGAAACCGACAAAAAGCTCCAAACCGATAAAGGGAAGCGGAGCGATAATCGGGATCAAAAAAGCGATTACCGTCAAGAGAACCTCTCCGGCAAAGATGTTGCCGAAAAGACGGAAAGAAAATGAGATGATTTTGGCGAACTCCAAAATCAACTCCAACATTCCGACAAAAGCGTTGATCGGATTGCTGAAATTAAAGAATTTCTTAAAATAGGAAAGACCTAATGCTTTTATCCCGGCATACTGGATATAAATTACGGCAATTAGACCTAAAGCTGTTGTTGTATTCAAGTCGGCTGTTCCTCCCCTGAATATCGGTACGAATTTAGCAGAAGCCGGTTCTTCTGCCTGACTTGAAGAGGCCTCATTTGTAGTTATGTTACTCGCCTGTACTTTAGGCGTAAATTGTTTTGCTTCTTTTTTTCCTCCCTCAAAAAATCCGATCGTTCCCACTCCGGGAATCAATCCGGCCCAGTTATTGAAAAGGACAAAAATGAAAATTGTGGCGATGATCGGAAAATGCATTTTAGTCTTATCACCCAAAATTCCTTCAAATAGGGAATAAATGCCGTCAATTAACACTTCAAAAATTGTCTGCAGAGTACCGGGAATTTTTTTTATCTTTCGAGTCGCCAAATAAGACAAAATCAGAGTGATTATCATCACTAACCAGGTTGTCAGGAGTGAATTGGAAACAGAAATAATATTGCCTAAATGAAAAATATTTTCCGCTCTAATTGAGATGTGCATAGACCACTTAGTTTTTATTTTGTAAAGTCCTTACTATTTTATATCCCATCATTATTCCGATAACAAATCCAATTATAAGAAAAAAAAGAGTCATTCTGGGATTGGTACCGAATCTCTTATCGACTAAAGATCCCAGATAGGCTCCCCCCGTGATCGATAACGCAATTGAAATACCTAATTCAGAAACTAAAAATATTGAACTAGTAACTTGGAAAAAATTATTATCACTTAATTTTTCCGCAGGTACTATTTCTTCTTTTGTTTCTAATTTATTTTCTTTATTGAATTTTAATACCTTACGCTTCACTCTAATTTTTGTCATTATTTTACGGTGTAAAACAATTCAAGTCAAGAGGTTTTTTCCATTGTAAGCAATTTCACATCATCCACAATCACTGATAACCGGTCATCCCTTTCATTTACTTTTCCCTTGACTAATATCACTTTATCCGTTACCCAAAGAGATTGTGTCCGTTCAAAAGTACTGGGAAAAACGACTAATTCTATTGTTCCGGTAAAATCATCCAGTTTGACAAAAGCCATTTCGCGGTTACCTGTTTTGGTAAAAATTTTTTTAACTTGGGAAATCAATCCTCCGATAATCACCGTCGTCTTGACCGCAGTCAGCGAAATGATCCGGTGAGTCACTTTTTTCTCCAATAGCGGTAAAAACGGCGTTAACGGATGTTCGGTCAGATAAAAACCCAATAACTGTTTTTCAAACAGCAGTAATTCTTCTTTGGATAATTCGTCAATATCAGGAAAATTATCCGTCAGGTTTACCTTCTCATCAACCGCGAAAAGACTTACCTGACCATCCAGTTGTTTGTTTTTTCCCGCATGAACCCTTTCGACAATCTGCGAATAAGCCGAAAGAAGAGCGGCTCTTTTGCCGAACCGGTCAAAGGCACCGGCTTTGATCAGACTCTCCAAAGTCTTTCTGTTTACTTTTGACAAATCTACCCGGTTGATAAAATCGGTAAATGATCTGAAAGTCCCTTCTTTTTCCCTGGCGCTCAAAATAACTTCAATAGCGGCCGTTCCGACATTTTTTACGGCCGATAAACCGAAACGGATTATATTGTTCTCAATTGTAAAATCAATATCGGAATGGTTGATGTCAGGAGGCAATAATTCTATTTTCATTCTTTTGCATTCCAAAACCGCCTGTGGGATTTTTTCTTCTCTGGCGGGACCGGAAGAACTACTGCTTTCAGCCGCCAATACCGCCGTCATAAATTCCACCGGATACTTTGTTTTCATATAGGCCGTCTGATAGGCAATCATTGCGTAAGAAGCGGAATGGGCTTTATTGAAACCGTAGCCAACGAATTTCTCAATCAGGGAAAAGATGTTTACCGCCACTGTCTGTGTATAGCCTTTCTTTATGCAACCGGCGATAAATTTGGCTTTTTCCTTTTTCATCGCCTCCGGCTTTTTCTTCCCGATGGCCATCCGGAGTTTATCCGCCTCCACCATCGAATAGCCGGCCAGTTGATTGGCAATCAGCATGCACTGCTCCTGGTAAACGGCAATTCCATAGGTTTCCGCCAGGATTTCTTTCAGGTGCGGATGGGGATACTTTATTTTCTTGGGATTTTCTTTGCCTTCGATAAATGAGGGAATCCATTCCATCGGACCGGGTCGGAAAAGAGCGACCATAGCGGAAATATCGGAAAATTTCGTCGGCTTCAAATCACGGGCGAGCCTGCGCATGCCGGCTGACTCAAGCTGAAAAATACCGGTCGTTTCTCCGGAAGAAATCAGTTTATAAACATCCGGATTATCAAGAGGCAGTTGACGAAGATCAACATTGATCTCTTTTGTCTGTTTGATAAATTTGATACTGTTTTCCAAAATAGTTAAGTTCCGAAGACCTAAAAGATCCATCTTCAACAAACCGATTGCTTTCCCGTCAGCCGCATTCAAATCAAGACAATACATATCATATTGGGTAATAATCCTCTCTCCTTTTGTTTCTTTTTGAAGCGGAGTATACGTAGTCAAAGGTTTGTCTGAAATGACAATTCCGGCCGCATGGACTGAAGCGTGACGGGCCACGCCTTCCAATTTCTCAGCCAGATCCAAAAGTTTTTTCGTTTCCGGTTCATTATTATAGGCATACATTAATTCTGCTGATATCTCTTTAGCTTTATCAATCCTCATAGGAAATCCCTGAGCGCCAACCGGAATCAGCTTGGCAATCCTGTCGGGTTGGGCATAAGGCATCCCCAGTGCCCGACCGACATCCCTGACTGCCTGCCGGGCTTCCATAGTACCGAAAGTGATTATCTGGGCTACTTTATCACTGCCGTATTTTTCCGTGACATAAGCAATGACTTCATCCCGCCGGTCATCGGCAAAATCCAAATCAATATCCGGCGGTGACGGTCTGTCTGGATTTAAAAATCTTTCGAAGGGCAAATTGTGTTTTAACGGATCAAGCTCGGTGATCCCCAGACTATAAGCGACCAAACTTCCGGCGGCTGAACCTCTCCCCGGCCCAACGGCAATCCCTTTCGTCTTTGCCCAATTGACGAAATCAGCCACGATCAGAAAATAAGTCGGATAACCTTTTTGGATAATGATTTTTAGTTCATATTCCAAACGTTTTTCAAGGATGCTATCCGTCTGTCCAAAACGCCGGACTAATCCGTCATGGGATAATTTACGGATATAAGTAGCCGGTGTTTCATTTTCCGGAACTTCGAAATGCGGTAAAATCCATTTTCCGAGTTCTATTTCCACATTGCACATCTCGGCAATTTTTACCGTATTTTCAATCGCTTCCGGATACTGCAAGAAAAGTCCTTTCATCTCTTCCGGACTGCGCATATAAAAATCGGGTGATGAAATCATCGAAAGCGGTCTTTTCGACTCCAGTATTGTATGTTGCGTCTGAACGCACAATAGGATTTCCTGGGCTTCGGCATCTTCTTCATCCAGGTAGTGGATGTCATTGGTGGCAACCAAAGGCAAACCCAATTTCCGCGATAAAAGGACTAATTTTTTGTTTACTAAATCCTGCTGCTCCAATTTTGGATGCACCTGGAGCTCAAGATAAAAATGGTCTTTGGGAAAAATTTCCATCAATTCCCTGGCCTTTTTTTCCGCCTGACTGTCCTGACCGGTGGCTAAAAGATGGGGAATTTCACCGCTCATACAGGCAGACAAACAAATAATCCCTTCGCTGTAATTTTTCAAAAGCGCAAGATCAATCCGGGGTTTGTAATAATAACCTTCCAAATTGGCATGGGTCACCAGTTTCATCAGGTTTTGGTAGCCGGTATTGTTTTTCGCCAGAAGCACTAAATGATACTGGTCATTATCAATTCCCTGCTGTTTATCAAACCGGCTTCTGGCTGCCTGGTAAGCTTCTACTCCGATGATCGGTTTTATCCCTGCTTCTTTCGCCTTCAAAAAAAACTTCACCACCCCGTACATCGACCCGTGATCGGTAATGGCAACGCTGTCCATGCCTAATTCTTTAGTCCTTACCAACAGGTCTTTTATCTTCGTCAATCCGTCAAGAAGTGAAAATTCCGTATGGGTGTGAAGGTGAACAAAGTCAGACATTTTACTTATTGTAGTCTTTTTTCGAGGAGTTTTCTAATCAAAGCCGCATTTGCCTTCCCGGCGAGCCCGCGCATTACCATTCCTAACAAAAACATCAGTACCTGTGTCTTCCCGGCTTTATAATCTTCAACTGCTTTTTGATTGACAGAAATAACTTCCTCAATAATTTTATTCAACTCATTTTCATCAATGGTTACCGTCTGTTGTTTTTGGGAAATTAATTTAATTAATTCTTCCGGCGTAACTTTTGAGATGTCTACTCTCTTATTAATAATCCAGTTAGCAATTTGTTTCTGTGTAATATCTTTATACTTAATACCTGATACCTGATACCTAATACCTTCTTCAAAATAATCCGCTATCTCTTTTTCTTCCGTTAATAGCCCTACGTCATATTCAGACAATCCATATTCTTTAATGAATCTCTCTAATTTCTTATCCGGTAATTCGGGTATTTGTTCCGCCAGCTGGCGGATTTGCTCTTTTGTCCATCTTATTGGTGGTATATCCGGTTCAGGAAAATACCGGTAATCGTGGGCTTCCTCTTTGCTTCTTTGGGAATAAGTAATTCCTTTTTTCTCATCCCAACCTCTGGTTTCCTGTTTGGGAATTTCTCCTCTTTCCAATATCTCTATCTGTCTTTCAATCTCATAATCAATGGCTTTCTTGACAAAATTAAATGAGTTAATGTTCTTAACCTCTACTTTGTAATTCGGTAATTCTGATTCTTTATTATTGTCATTATTATTGTCATTGCGAGGAGCCCGCCAGCTGGCGGGCGACGCGGCAATCCCCGCAGGAGCTCTCAATGACATAATCCTTACTGAAATATTCGGCTCCAACCTCATACTTCCCTTCTCCATATCCGCGTCGGAAATCCCCAAATAGCGTATAACCTGATAGAGTTTCTTCAGAAAAATCTTGGCTTCTTCACTGCTTCTGATATCCGGCTCCGTCACAATCTCCACCAGCGGCACTCCGCTTCTGTTGAAATCAACCAACGTGCATTTTTCACTTGCCCCTCGTAGCCCGGAGGGCGAAGTGGGGCCATTGACGGTCCCGTGAAGTAATTTCCCGGTGTCTTCCTCCATATGCACTCGTCTTATTCCTATTTTTTTCTCATACCTGATACCTGATACCTGATACCTGATACCAAGTTCACCATCCACACAAAACGGTTTATCGTATTGGCTTATCTGGTATCCCTTCGGCAGATCCGGATAAAAATAATTTTTCCGGTCGAATTTGGAAAAAAGAGGGATTTTGCAGTTTAAGGCCAATCCCAACATGACGCACCATTCAACCGCCCGTTTATTGGGAACCGGCAAGGCACCGGGTAGTCCCAGACAAACCGGACAGCAATGGGTATTGGGCTCATGGCCGAAATAATTGGCGCTGCAGCCGCAGAACATTTTGGACTTCGTCTTTAGCTCCACGTGTATTTCGAGTCCTATAACTGGTTCATATCTTATTTCATTCATATCTTTTTATATATAAATAGTCCAGTGGTTTAAACCATTAGACTTAACTTATAGTTTTGGTCTTTGTTTATGCCAGTCCGTCACATGTTCATAAGCGTATCCCGCTTGATATAGCAAATCTTCGCTGAAATTCGGGCCGACGATTTGAAAACCGACCGGTAAACCTTTAGCAAATCCACCGGGAATTGATAACGCCGGGACTCCCGTCAGATTCATTGTCACCGTTAAAACATCAGATAAATACATGGCCAGCGGATTATCTGTTTTTTCACCGAATTTAAACGGCAGTGTCGGCGAGACCGGAGTGACAATCACGTCAACTTTTTCAAATGCTTTTTTGAAATCTTGGATTAAAAGCGTTCTCACTTTCATCGCTTTCAGGTAATAAGCGTCATAGTAACCGGCGGATAAGGTATAAGTCCCCAGCATAATCCGTCTCTTAGCCTCTTGACCGAAATAATTCCTGTCACTGCCAAATCTTATACCGTCATATCTGGCTAAGTTGGATGAGACTTCCGACGGTTGGATAATATAATAGACCGCTAAAGCATATTCCGTGTGCGGAAGGGAAATATCAATAATTTCGGCTCCCAAGTCCTCGTACTTTTGCAAAACTTGTTTGAATATTTTTTCTACTTCCGGATCAATACCTTTTGCAAGATACTCTTTGGGTAAGCCGATTTTTAATCCTTTAACGCCTTTTTTTATATTCTTTGTATAATCAGGTACTTTTATATTGTTTGTCGTGGCGTCATAGGCATCTTTTCCCGCAGTCATGTTCAAAATAAGAGCATTATCGTAAACGGTCCTGGTAAAATGACCGATCGAATCATGGGATGAAGCCATGGCAATGATTCCATATCTTGATACTCTTCCGTAAGTTGGTTTCAATCCGACAACATTACAAAATGAAGCCGGCAATCTGATAGAACCACCGGTATCAGTTCCAAATGCCACCGGACACATATTCGTGGCCACCGCAACCGCTGACCCGCTGGATGAGCCACCTGGTACATAATCGATATTCCAGGGATTTTTCGCCGGAGCGAAATCGGAATTTTCTCCGGAAGAACCGTGAGCCCAGGCATCCTGATTGGTCTTCCCAACAATTGTGGCACCTTTACTTACCAACTTTTGAACCACCGTAGAATTATATTGGGGAATATAATTTTCTAGTACTTTACTTCCCGCGGTGGTTTTAACATTTTTTGTGACATAGATATCCTTAAAACCTATTGGTATGCCGGATAACTCTCCTTTTTGGTCGTTCCAGTTATTTTCACCAGTAATTGTTAAAAAAGCGTTAACAATAGAATTGATTTTTTGAATTCTTGCATAAAAACTCACTAATGTTTCTTTCCGGGTGAATTTTTTGTCTTTTAACCCCTCAATCAGTTCTTTTAAAGATAATTGATACAATTCCATAAATTATTCTTCAAACACCGCCCTTACTTTGAAGTAACCATTATATGAGCTGTTTGTGTTTGACAAAACCTCTTTCTGTGTTAATGAGGGCTTAACCTCGTCTTCACGGAAAACATTTTCCAGATTGGTCACTTGACTGGTCGGCTCCACTTCATCCGTATTTACTTCTCTCAATTTATTTATGTAATCGATAACGCCGGAAAGTTGTTTTTGGAATTTGAGCAATTCTTCCTCTGAAAGATTTAATTTTGCCAGCTTGGCCACATGTTTTACTTCCTCCATTGTCAGGGAATTTTTATCTTTCGCCATATGTCTCATTTTAGCCTGATTAGGCAATTTTATCCAGATGGATTTTAGTTAAATAGTTTTCAGATACCGGTCTATTTCCCAATCGGTGACGCTAATCCGGAAACTGTCCCATTCGGCGGTCTTGGCCTCAAGATATCTTTTCCAGGCATGTTCACCAAATACTTCCCGGACAATTTTTCCTTTTTTCATCTCTTCAATTGCCTCCCAAAGAGAAGCCGGTAATTTAGTAATATAATATTTTGCCAACTTCTCATCATCGAACTGATAAAGATTTTCTTCTACCGGAGAAGGCGCTTTAAGTTTATTTTTAATTCCTTCAAGTCCTGCTTTGAGTAAAACGGCAAAAGCCAGATACGGATTATTTGACGGATCAGGACAGCGTATCTCAAGCCGCGTGGCCTTTGATTCTAATCCTTTTGAAATTTTCGGCACTCTTATCAAAGCTGATCTGTTTATTCTTGCCCAACAGGCATAAACAGGCGCTTCATAACCAGGAGTCAATCTTTTATAGGAATTAACATTCGGATTCGTTATACCCGTAATTTCCCGGATATGCGCCAATTGACCGGCTAAAAACTGATAGGCTACTGTTGATAAACCATATTTATCCT
>CAYGXQ010000027.1:0-18054 GCA_964354025.1 uncultured Gammaproteobacteria bacterium
TTTTTTTGCCCCGGATAATTCTCAACAAATTGTTTTGGCCATTTTGCCGTTTGTTTGTTCCATTTAAATTCAAAAGCGGATATTTCCTGTTCCGTTTTTTCAATCCAGTCAATTTCCGCGTTTTGATAGTTTCGCCAAAAAAATGTGCTGACGCTTTGCCTTGCATATTCGTGTTTTTTGAGTCTCTCAAGGCACAGGAAATTTTCCCAAAGGGCGCCAAGGTCGTTTCGAAGTTCAAGACCGGAAAATTGATTGATCAAGGCATTGCGAATCCCCAAATCATGGAAATAATATTTTTTGGATTTGGAAATTTCCTGGCGCAAATTATTGGAAAAAGAGCCGAGTTCAAAAATGATGAAGCTCTGTTTTAAAAGATTGAGATAGCGGGCGACGGTTTTCACATCTACAAGAAGCGTGCGCGAAAGTTCGTTTAAAGAGACTTCTGCCCCAATTTGAAATGCCAGAAGAGTGGCCAATTTGGTTAAATTTTCCGGATTCTCAAGTCTTTCCAGAAGAAGAACGTCTTTAAACAAATAACTTTCTATGATGTTTTTCAGATATTCTTGTTTTTTGGCAGGAGCGTCAAGCTGAAGAAGATATGGGTAGCCGCCATAAAGCAAAAAATCGGATAGGGCAAAAGGTTTTTGGTGAACTTCAAGATCGATGGTTTTTTCGATGAAGGAAAGAGGGAAAAGTTTATAGATTTTGACGCGGCCGGTTAATGTTTCGGTGGCGCCGCGGGACAATTCAAGAGAGGACGAACCGGTGACAAAAATTTTTTTCCCGGGAAATTTATCAATAATGATTTTTAAAGAAAGTGCGATGTTTTTAATTCTTTGCGCCTCGTCCACAAAAATAACCGCGTGATTTTTTACCATTTCGGACAATTTAACTTCAGATAAAGAGGAGAGCGCAGTTCTTCCTTCTTCGGTATCGCCATTAAAGGTGATACTTTTCTCATCTAAGGCTCCTCTGATTTGTTCTAGAAGAACAGTTTTGCCGACACGACGAGGACCATAGATGAGGCTGATGAAACCGGACGAGAGGTGGTTAAGAACGGTTTGGGTTAAAAGGCGGTTGATCATATTAGATAAAATAATACTAAATTTATGGAGGGTTGTCAATAGATTAGATATGAATTTATGGATCGTTTGTTATAGCCCTGTTGAAAATATAAAATATTTTTCATAATGTCCTCCAATTCCCCAGCAGTTTATTCAGATCACTCTCATTCACAATCCCGTCTCCGGTGAGATCATTGACGTTTGTCATCCATGAACCCAGAAGCGTGTTCAGATCTGACTCATTAATCAGATTATCGCAGTTGAAGTCACCCGAGGAAGCCAGAGGACAGGAGGGGGGAGTAGGTGAAGCGCCGGATTGATATTCGTAGGCGCCGATGTCGTAAGTGCCTCCAGGAGGTTGAGGACGACTTGTTCCATCGAAGTCATTGGTGACACTGGTTATCGTCAAACCAGCATCTTTTGCCGGTGAATTTGCCTGTAAATGAAAATCTGAAAAATTATTGCTGATAAAAAGAGGATTAATACCTATTTTATCGCTGGGTTTTATTGTGTAACCGATAACTTGCGGTTTACTGCCGTCGGAATTCCACATTAAATTATTTCCGTAACTGCCACCACTGGTTGTTCCTCCGATAAATATTGGTCCACCGGCAGCATTGGGATAATCGACCATAATATTATTATAAATTTCAAAATTAGTCACTCCGTCATATAAACCTATTGCATGTGGCCAATATTGATATTTAAATTGTAAACTGCTCCGGAAATTATTATTGTATATTTTTAAATTATTGACATTTTTGGAACCGCCAATATTTATACCCATGTGCGATTCAATAATATTATTTTTTATGGTGATGTTATTGGCACCTGTTGTTCCCCCTTCAAGCATGAATCCGGAAATAGACCAGTTACTTCCTTGGGTAGTAGGGGTACAGTCCTGCAAAAGCCCGGTTTGGGTTTGCCCCATAAAAACATGATTTTGTTCAATAGTAAGATTGCTTCCGGAACCACCCCAAGTTGATGTTTGAGCAAAAACTTGAAAAGCATCCATATGAGGTGTACCGTTTTGGTTGGCTTTGATGAAATTATGGACGTAATTTTTCCTAAATATATGTCCGGAACCAGAAATGTCAAAACCATTGACGTCCTCTAAAGTTGTACAGGGGCTCATGTGATCTTGGACAAATTCTATTTCGTTATTTTCAATGATGTTATTTTTACCGCCAATTACCATGCCATCATTGTATACTTTGCTAATTTTGTTATTCCGAATCGTATTATTGCTTGAATCATAAGATAGATCGATACCTGTACGAGTGCTGTTTAAAACGGTATTATTTTCAATAATATTATTTTTACCTCTAATAAGAATTGACGCCTGATTAATATTGCAGTCTTTGGCAGTGACAGTAAAACCGCTTAGTTTCACGTAGTTACTTTGGGGGTAAATGTAGAAACTTCTGACAATTACTTGACCGGCAGTATTAATTTCGAGCATTTCATTTAAGGAAACTCCGGAAGATATGATATTGACATTCTCTTCATAGGTACCCTGGTTAACCGTGATTCGGTTCTTTATTGCTTGGCCTTGGATAGTGTTAGCGGCTTTTTGAATAGAGGCAAAAGCACAGGCTTGATTGGTGGTTGTGCCTCCGGGATATGAATTGGGAGACAGTCCGTTGCAATAAGAATTATGGCCATTCGTTGCCACATAATAATCAGCCGCAAGTGCCCTTTTTGGCATAAGAAGAAACAATGAGGCAATAATCAGTAAACTAAAATATTTTTTCATCATATCTTCCAGTTCCCCAGCAATTTATTCAGATCACTTTCATTAACGATAGCGTCTCCGGTGATGTCTTTCTCACCCGTCATCCATTTACCAAGAAGCGCATTCAGGTCAGATTCATTAATCAGATTGTCGCAGTTGAAGTCACCTGAAGAAGCGAGGAGACAGGCGGAAGGAGTCGGAGATAGACTACCGGAAGCGATATATTCATAGGCACCGATGTCAAACTTTCCCCCCGCTGGCCAGGGACGGGAAAAGCCATCAAAGTCGTGGTCAAGCGCGCCAATACTGGTACCGGCATTGATAGCCGGACTTTTGTCTGTTGGACTGTTGTATCGCAGGTGAAAATCGTTGTTTGAGGGATTGGTAATATCAGTCCGGACAAAAAGAGGATTAGCATTGGTATTATTCGATTCGGTATACTGGCCACCACCTCCGCTTTGAATAAAGACATTGCTCCCATAGTAGATATTATCATGGATATTGACATTTCTGATCGGTCCGCCGTTTTCAATTAAGAGTTGAATGCCATTTGGACGACCACCACTATTCTGATAATTATTGTCTTGAAAGATATTATTATAGATTCGGACATTATTAGTCGTACCGCCATATCCATCCCAAATAACAATTCCTGAACAAGTTTTTTCTTGAGCAAAAACATTGTTGGCTATAGTCCAATCTTCGATGCTGTCATAACCCGGAGCAAGTCCACTGCACCAACCGCATGAGTTTTGATTATATGCCGCCATTTGCAAGCCATAGCAGCCGCCGGCATAAAAAAGATTATTGGTAACAGTAAAATGCTGACCCGTAGCATATATTGAGTGACCATGCCACCTGTCAGCTTGCTTGTTTCCATTTTCATGGAGCCGATTTCTATCAATTGTGTTGTATTGACCACCGGTAAAATAGATATTATTTCCGTAATTATTATGGATATCGCAATTCCGTATAATTATATGGTGAGCCTGCTCGGCTTTAATCCCGTCTGCACCTGCATTGGCAACTTCCAAACCTTCAAGAATAATCCAACCAATTGGATTCGGCCAGACTGAAATATATATCGGATAACTGCCACCGGAAATGACCGGATGTTCTCCGGGATAATTCTTAAAGGTAATATACTTATTTTCTTGCCCGGAACGGCTAATGGTGAATGAACTGTAAGTGCCTTCATGAATCAATACCGTATCCCCGGGTGAAACAATATCAGCTACGCTTTGAGGATTGGTATAACAATTGCTTATACCGGTACAATTCTTGGCAACATGATATGTTACGGCATTAAAGAGAGGGGTCGGTGTTGGAGTCTTATTTGCCGGCGTCGGGGTTGGTGTCCGAGTGGGTGTTGGCGTAAGGGTCCCGCCGCCAGAAGAACCGTATTCATAGGCGCCGATGTCATACATACCTCCGGGCGGTTGGGGCCGGGTGGTGCCGTCAAAATCTGTGGAAGGCGCGCCAATACTGGTACCGGCATTGATAGCCGGACTGCCGGATTTAAGATGGAAATCATTGTCGCTTACGAAATTTGGATTATTGGTTAAATTTGACGCTATATTAAAAATAGAGTTTTGGTGAATAGTGCCGGATGGATTACCGTAAAACATATTATGATCGATATTAACCTTTCTCCCCGTGGAATTAGTGGGCGCGTAGTAGTCAATACCGTAATTGGTATTGTTATAAAAAATATTGTTTCTGATATCAATTCCATCCAAATCCTGCCAAACTATGGCTCCGGATCTGCCGTTAAAAGCTACCGTATTGTTATAGATTTTTAAATTACTAACTGTGGTATACCCGGCGATGTGGATTCCGTATGCCGAATTGTAAGTTATGATATTATTAGCAACTAGTTCATTGTCTCCGCAAAGGTAAAAACCGTGATCCAAATTACAATTACCTTCCAGATTATCTGGCGTACAACCGGTAATTCTGCCGTTATGGTGAATGAAGTTGCCCTTATAGATATTTCCCGTCATATCCCTTTCCGAATAAACCCCGTCTTGGCCGTATCCGTAGGAAGGATTACCGTTGCCGTTATGATGAATGTTGTTGTTGAGAATTTGATTGTAATTGCCGTAAACGTCGATTCCGCCATGATTGCCGTTTTTTATTTCAAAACCTTCAACAGTGTTATATGCACCACTTATGAAAACTAATGAATCTATACTGTTGCTGCCGTCAAGAATCGCTTGCCATTTCTGTTCAGCGCGGATAATGATATGAGATTTATTAAGGATAAGACGCTCATGGTAGATTCCGGCTCGGACAATGATGACGTCATTGGATGAAGCATGTTCGTATGCGGATGAAATCGTTGAATAGTTATCAGGAACAACGTAGGTGGCCGCCCGGCAGACGGAAGGAAAAAGAAACAAAAATAAGGAAGTTAAGAAAATGACCGCTACTTTCCTCATAATATCATCATATTATGAATATTGCTTTGAAAGCAACCGGCCAGCTTTTCTTAATTCGTCTTCCAATTCCCCAAAAGTTTATTCAGATCACTTTCATTAACGATAGCGTCTCCGGTGATGTCTTTCTCATTTGTCATCCATTTGCCCAGAAGCGCGTTTAAGTCGCTCTCATTGATTTTCAAGTCGCAGTTGAAGTCGCCGGAAGAAGCATAAGAACAAGCAAGAGGAGTCGGAGTAGGGGTCTTATATACCGGCGTCGGCGTCCTTGTTGGTGTGGGAGCCGCGGGAGTGGGTGTTCTGGTTGGAGATGAGGGAGTTGAGGAAGGGTAGGGTGAAATTGAAAGATAGGCATTGACGCCAAATTCCAAAGGGAGCCGGCCGGATTCAAAAGCTCCCATATCCGGATTGGTTCCGGCAAAGTCGTCATTGAAATTGTCAATCCGGACTCCTCCGTCAAAACCAGGACTATTATTAGTTAAGAAAAATTCCAATGATTTGTTATTTGGACCATAAATAGGTGATCCCTGAATTCGATGGGTTTCTTCATTGGTATTAACCGAGACTGGTCCGTTAACCAAGTCATAGTCTAAGTCTGAAGTGTTACTATCTTCTCCGTCATTGACGCTGATGCCGCATGGATGTAAGGTGTCGCACACATCGGATTTGTTAATGGGGCGGAAAACATGGGCAATATTGTTCCGGGACACATATTGGGTCAAACCAGTGTAGGTGGTGATGCCGCCGCCAACCCCCAGGGGATAAGTCATGCCTTCAGCCGCAGGCGGCTGGAGCATGGTGTTATGAAAAACATAAACCCGGCCGCCGCCATAACCATAAGCATAACCAGCTTTGGTAAATTCTCCACGATTTTCTTTAAACCAGTCATCATTAATGTAATCACCATGTCTGGGGCTGATAATGCTGATATTGGAAATGTTTCGCCAAATGTAGGCAGGACCAAGGTGAGTAGTCATTAAACCCAAGACATTATAAGTTCTGTCAATATAATTTCCCCAGACGCGGATGTTTTGGTTGCCTCCCTCAAGCTCTAAAGCGTCGTCCCAACACATGGAAAGATAGTTACCGTAGACGTCAGAGTCTTTGTTGGGAAAGCCACTATCGGTGAAGTTTTCTCCGCCGCCAATACAATCATTATAGCGATGATTTAAGTCTGAAGAGATTTCATTGTAACGGATGACGAATTGGCCGCCGCCCCGATTAAAAGAAATGCCCTGCGGCCCCTGGGGATGACGCCGATCGGTATTGGAAAAAGTATACCAACTGTTGGCGGTATAACGGGGATGGTGGATTTTGTTTCTTTGGACAATCACCCTTTGAATTGACCAGTTACCTGTGTCCCATTCGCTGCCGGAACTGTTTCTGAAACATATTCCGGCATCCATGTCACGGCCATACGGGCTGCCCCAAGAAGAATTTACCCTGCCCCAGCCGCTGATATCATTTTTTTCAATGATGATATCGTGTCTGGCGGGGCGAATCTGAATAGCATCGACCATGGCATTTTTTAAGATTAAATCACGCACGATGACATAATTGGCATCAATGGTGATATTGGCAGGTTGGTTGTTGGCAACATCAATAGTGGAAGTCTGCCCGGGCGGATGAGTATACAGGATATAACCATTGCTGGTTCCGGATTCATTAATGGTGATCGTATTAGATGAGGTGCCGGCCGGCAGGTACACGGTTTTGGCAATGGGAAAATTTTCGCTCCAGGTTTTGGCGGTGAAAGTGATTGAGGGGTTACTGCCTAAAGTCAGTTGGATTTCATAGGTTTTGTCGGAGGTAAGATTGACGATACTGCCGCGGTATTCATTATTGCGGCTATCAAACCAAAGTGGTAAAGCATTATTAAAAGTAGTTGTATTCTGAAGACGGTATTGAACATTGGCTCTATTAGTAGCACTTGCGCCAGTAGGTTTCCAAGATATTCCAATGCTTTCAAAAGTAGAGACGAAGACAGGGGCGCTTTGGGCGTTTGCCCTTCCCGGTATCATAAGAAAAAACAAAGCAATAATCAGTAAACTAAAATATTTTTTCATCATATCTTCCAATTCCCCAAAAGTTTATTCAGATCACTTTCATTAACGATAGCGTCTCCGGTGATGTCTTTCTCATTTGTCATCCATTTGCCTAAAAGAGTATTCAAATCAGACTCATTGATCAGATTGTCGCAGTTGAAATCGCCTGAGGAAGCGAGGAGACAGGTGGGAGGAGTGGGTGTTCTGGTTGGAGATGAGGGAGTTGAGGAAGGGGTTATCGTGACTGAACCGCCTGACTGGTATTCGTAGGCACCGAGATCAAATGGCCCTGATTGAGGTCTTGGATTGCCACTATAATCTTGGGTAACACCCTGCAGGTAGAGATTGGCACCGGCGTTGATGGCTGGACTGCCGGATCGTAAAGCATAGGCTTGCAGCTTTGTGTAGTCACCGCCAACTAAAAGTGGATTTCCTATCACGTCACCCATGCCGGACAAGCCGCTTGGTGGGGTTCGAGACCACAAATTATGCGAGAAGGTGATACCGCTGCCGCCAATTTCAAGCGGAATAGAGCTTGCGGTTGAAACAATATTATTAACAACGCTTGAGTTTTCGTGCGTACCGCTCGTGTCAAACTGAATACCTGCCACTGTAGAATCAATAAAAGTGTTATTGGCAATCAGGAAATTTCTCAAGCCATCAGTTGATAATTGCTTAAAAAAGAAAAACCCGCGGTTGCCGCGCCAAGAGATATTGTTGATAAATTTTACATTCTGCGTGTCCGGTTTTCCTTTTTCATCGCAAAAAGCAAAAGAGGTGCCGCCTTGAGAACCGTGATAGGTATAAATTGTACCCGGTTCGTTATAAGAGATGTTGCGCTGAACAACGGTGTTAGGGGCATCGCTGACATAATAATGCTCCAATTGGTTGTTCCGAACAATATTGTCTTCGATGATGGTGTCATATGCTTCGTATGCGTCAAAAGCAATTCCCCAGCTGTCATGGATGATGTTGCGGCGGATAATCGTTCCCTGAGGGCAGCGGGCGGCCGCAATGGTAGTGCCCCAAACATTCCCCCAAGAAGCGCCTTCTTTGTTATCATAACCATGAATTAAAGAGGCTTCCCAGACTTCATTGTCCTCAATAATATTGCCATAGTTGGTTATTGTGCCGCATTGTCCGCCATTTGTTCCAGCACCGGCTAAAATGGCATCTCCCCAAATATGATGAATTTTCATATGACTGATGGTGTTATAACTGCCGTGTGAATAAATGGCGTTGCCGCCGCAGTCCCAAGTGGTAGCACTGATATTCCTGATTTCCAGGCCGCTGAAGGTAATATAGTCGCCATTTAAATCAATCATCGCCCCGCAAATCGTGGCATTTGAACCGTCAATTATTGATAATTCACCGATCGCGGCGGTGATCGTGATTCTTTGTTGTTCAGTGCCGGAAGAATTAACCGCAAATTTTTGGTGATATTCCCCGCCGCGAAGATACAGAGTATCTCCTGCTGCAAGTCTACCTAAACCCGTATTTAAGGAACAGGAGGCAGATGGAGAACAGGTGTTTCCGCTCCCTGTAGAAGAAGCATAATAAGTAGCCGCTAGTGCTTTTTCCGGCATAAGAAGAAAAAACAAAGCAATAATTAGTAAGATATAATATTTCTTCATTAACTCTATTAAAAACTACTCAGTTCTTTCCGTCAACAGATAGGAACTTATTATGACTTTAATATCCCCCTTTATTATCTTTATATTTTGTTTCATAATCATAATTGATATGTCCCGCAAATTACATCTTTCCGGCTTTACCCTGATGGAACTTTTGATCGTCATGACTTTAGTAGCTATCCTTGCCGGCATGGCTTTGATGACAAATGTTAAAAGCTCCCTCCAAAAATCAAGAGACAGCAAAAGGAAACAGGACCTGAACAAAATGGTACGGATTTTCGAGGATTACTACAACGACCACCAACACTACCCGCCGGCTGACTCTAGCACCGGTATAATCCAGGGAAGTGCCTGGGGACAGCCGTTTTCCTCATATGTCCCGCTTCTGCCCAAAGACCCGGTAGCTCCTTCACAAAATTATATTTATATGACCGATGACGTCAACTTTGATTTTTATGTCCTTTATGCCCGGCTGGAAAATACGGCTGATCCGGATATCATTACTGTCGGTTGTGAAGGCGGCTGCGGCCCCAACCGAAGTTACAACTACGTCGTCCACAGCTCTGATATTGTTATGCTCGCCGGCAATCCTTCCCGTACGGTTGATAGTGGCGGTGAGGGCGGCGAAGGCGGCGGTGAGGACGGCGGCACTGAACCTTCAGTTACACCCAGTGTCTCACCGACCGCCGGACCCACTCTCACGGTCACCCCTTTTCTTACACCAGCTACTCCTCCCGGTGCAACTTGCGATTATAACCAGTGCTGTAATAGCGGCTGGTGCGGCGGCGGCGAAGGAGTCGGCGTCCAGTGTCCGTGGTTAGACAAATGTTTTTTTGATCCGGTTGATGGTGCTTGGGATTGCCGGTGTTCTTCGATATGCGGAGCTTTCTGGTGCGCACCATGAAAATAATCAACTTACCGTTCTGGCTTTTCCTTATTCTTTTTCCCCTGTTGTTTTTACCGTTAAATAACGGCGATTATGACTTTTTCAAATTGGCTTTTTTCCTTACCTTTGCTTCTTTGCTTTTTTTCATCTGCCTGATATCAATTGTCCGGCGGAAAGGCTTTAATTATTCCTTAACCGGTATCCTTCTTCTGATCATAACGGCGATTATGCTTCTCTCAGCCATTCTTCAATCAACCAACCTCGTCATTGTCCTGACAACTCCCCTGTCCGTCTCAACCGTTTTTGCCGGAACGCTTCTTTATTTTGTCCTTATCAACAATAAAATTATCGGTAATAAAGCAATAAAAATTTTCTTACTCATATATACCATTCTTGCTTTTATCGTCTTCAGCTATCCTTTTTTTCTGGGATCAAAACCGCTTCTTTTGCCTTTTTCTTACGGTTTCAAAATTGCCGGAGAAGTGATGAAAGATCCCAAAAGCCTCCTCATAGGGATCGGACCAACCAACTTCATGACCGCTTTCACCCTCGGCAAGAGCGCTTCTATCAACTCTACCCCTTTCTGGAACGTCATCTTCACTTCCTCTTCCTCATTCTTCCTGAACCTTGTCACTGAAACCGGAATTATCACCGGATTGATCTATCTCTTTATCTTTTTTAAGTCGCTTAGGTCACTTAAGTCACCTAAGTTACTTAATGTCTCTCTTTTTCTTCTCCTTTTATTCCAACTGGTTTTCCCCAGCACCATGCCTATCTTTATGATGACAATCATTCTTCTTGCTTTAACCGGTAGCAGAGAGACAAAAGAGGTTAAACTGGGAAATTCCGTTTATATCTTCACTTTTCCATTAGTTATCTTTATCCTGATCTCCCTGTTTTTCACCGGCAGCTGGACTTTGGCGGAAATAAATTACCGGCAATCCGTTTCCGCCCTTTCTGCCAACAGAGGCACTGACGCTTATAATTTCCAAAAAAATGCTATTTCCTATAATCCCCGCCTTGACCGCTATCATCTCGCTCTTTCCCAAACCAGCCTGGCGCTGGCCAATGCCTTATCAACAAAAAAAGAACTGACGCCGGATGATCAGCAGAATATTCCCAAACTGATCCAACAGTCCATCGAAGAAGCCCGCCTGGCAGTGGAACTAAATAAAACGAGCATCATCAATTGGGATAACCTGGCCAAAATCTATTCTTCCTTGGTCAATTTCGCTGCCGGCAGTGACAAATGGGCCATTGATGCCGACGAACAAAAAATCAGGCTTGATCCGCAAAATCCCAACCACCGGATTGCTTTAGGCAATCTCCTTTTCAACCTGAAAAGATATGATGAGGCGCAAATTCAATATAGTGAAGCAGTTTCTTTGAAATCCGATCTGCCGATTGCCCGCTACCAGCTGGCCCAGACTCTCAAAGAGCAGAAAAAATATGCCCAAAGCCGGAAAGAGCTTCAGGAAACGCTTTCTTTGCTCGAGGTTAACTCGCCTGATGCCCAAAAAGTCCAAAAAGAACTGGAAGAACTTCCCTATCCCTAAGAGCCTGTTTGAGAAGTGTCATTGCGAGGCCGCAGCCGAAGCAATCTCGTGATACTATAGTAATTCCAACGGGATTGCCACGTCCCCGCCAGCTGGCGGGTCCTCGCAATGACATAGAATTATGTAAGCCCTGTTATGGGAAGAAATATGAAGCAATGGCTCCGGCCAAAATCACCAGATACAAAACCACTCCGGTAAAAAAAGCTTTTGCGGCAAAAACAATCCCCTCTTCTCTGGCGGTAAACCAGAGAAATTTCCGCACCCCCCAAAGGTGGATAACCAGTACCACTATCATTCCTATTAGCGCTATCTGACTTAAGTTACCTAAGTGACTTAAGTGACTTATGAGAAAAACTCCCATCAGACAGACCAGCCCTCCCGCGGAAATAGTTGTCAGCGCCTCTTTCCCGGTCGTGGCCACCGGATCAAATTTCTTCCTGCTTCGGTATATCTTGCTCCAATAAAAAGACCGCCAGAAATATTTCCGGGCTACCACTGAAAAATCTTCAAATTCGTGGTGGACTATCACTTTTGGATTAAAAATGACAGCATAACGTTTGGCAATCCGGTAAGTCAGCTCAATATCCTCAACCAAAGCGGCTTTGTAAGTCGTGTCAAACCCGCCAAGCCGTAAGAAAAGTTTTCGGTCAATGGCCGCGATCCTTGTCGAAAAAAGGTAATAGTAATTTTTCGGATCACGCTCGTTTATCCAATAGCTCCAATCCCGAAGCGCTTTAAACTTCGGGAAGAACTTGCGGCTATTTTGCTTTTTATCCCATACCCCGGTCAAAGCATGCAAATCGCAGTCTTCCTTAAATGACTTAACTATTTCAAACAGAGTATTTTTATAAACTAATACATCAGCATCCAAAAAGAGGACAATCTTCCCTTTGGCATACCTGACTCCTATATTTCTGGCCTTCGCCGGCCCCTGATTTTGTTTTAATTTGATAATTCTTAATTTATTAATTTTATTTGTAATTTGTAATTTGTAATTTATAATTTTCTTAATCGTTTTATCTTTAGAACTATCATCCACAACGATAACTTCCATTTCCCTCAAATTCACTTTTTGTGATTTAATAATTGAAGAAAGAAGCGGCTGTATCGTCTTCTCGGAGTTGTAGGCCGGGATAACGATCGAAAGATAAATCATATTGATACCCCAGATACTAATGTATAATATTCCTATGGTCAAGATGAAACAAGCGATTTTTCTCTTTCTTATCCTCTTTTTCCTCATCTTTTCTTTTTCTCCGACGATTTTTGAGTTGTCTAAAGCCAGCCATTTGAGTGATCCGGCCCGGGAATTCATTTTAGAGCATAATTATTACTGGCCGGATTTCAACCTCTATCTTTCCAAAATCCGTCAGGGATTTGAAGGCCTGCCTGCCGGCAAGGCAGGGCAATGGACCGCCATGGAGCGCTATACCAGCGAACCTCACTCAGGCTCTCTCCTTCAGGAATTTTACGTTGTTTTAGGCCAAGCCGGACGGATATTGGGGCTTGACCCAAATTTTGCCTATCAATTGGGGCGGATTATCCTGTCGCCTTTACTTCTTCTTCTTATTATGCGGTTGGTCACCTATTTTTTCCGAAAACCGGTATGGCAAATTTTAGCCTTTATCATCATCGTTGTATCCGGCTCCTTCTCCAAATTTATCATTAATAACCAAGGGATCTTGCAGATTGGCCGGTATATGGAATGGTGGAGCAACATTGATGCGCTGCAGCGGATCACTTTTATCCCCCATATCCTCTTCGGACAGGTTGTTTCTTTTTATCTTTTATTCGAACTAACTTACAACTTACAACTTATAACTTACAACAAATTATTTTTTTATATTCTCCTCGGAAATCTCATCGGTCTTGTCTTCCCGCCGAGCTTAATAACTTTATTAGCAACGATTTCATTAATAATGATAACGAAGTTATTTATATTAGGAGTTACGCCGTTACTTGTCATTGCGAGGCTACGAAGTAGCCGTGGCAATCTCGGACGGGATTGCTTCTCCCTCGATAAACTCGGGATCGCAATGACAAACAGAACAATGTATATAAATCTATTTTTTGTCATCTTCACTCTCCCCTCTCTCCTTTATATTTTCTTATTAACAAAACAACTACCCTGGTCAGCTCTGGTTGACTTTCACCGCACTCACCCGATGATGATTCCTTTCACCGAATATATTTTGGGTACCGGCCCGATCTTCTTTTTGGGGCTTGCCGGTGCGGTTATCTCGATCATTAAAAGAGACCGCCGGTTCCAGCCGCTTATTTACTGGATCATTGTCACCTTCGGTTTTGCCGTTTTCTTTACCCACTTTAAAGACCAAAGCCCGCTTCGCTTCACCCAAACCGGGCTTTTTATCCCGCTGGGGATACTGGGGACTTACTTTCTTTATCAGGTCAATCTCATAAGTGACTTAGGTAACTTAAGTTACTTAGGTAGAATGACCATCAAAACTATGACTCTTGGCTTCATCTTCCTCTATATTCTCAGTAGCCTCTATATGATGACTAACAGCCTGAAATGGCAAACAACCTTCATCACCCAACGGGCGGCCGCTAATATCCCGCTTGTCCCTTATCCTCCGCAGACAATGTACCCTCTTAAAAGTTGGATGGACGGCATCCGCTTCCTTCGGGATAACACCCGTCGCGATGAGGTGGTTTTGGCGGAAATCACCGCCGGCAACTATATCCCCGCTTACGCCGGCAACACCGTCTACTTCGGCCAGTCAAATACGGTCGACTATGAAAGGAAACAGGGAGAAGTCTGGCGGTTTTTCAAAGGCGAGATGGGTCAAAACGAGGTAGTTAACTTTTTCCGCCGCGGCCGGATCAAATATATATTCTATAGTGTCCAGGAAAAAGAGCTGGGTGAAGGTAAGCAATTAGAAACAATTTACCCTTCTTTGAAAGTAATCTATAGTAATCCGATTGTTTCTATTTATTTGACAGACAATAAATAGAGGACTTACGCAGTCTGTCATTGCGAGGACCCGCCAGCTGGCGGGGACGTGGCAATCTCGGACGGGATTGCTTCGCCTTCGGCTCGCAATGACAATCCGAACCAAAATGAAAAAGATTTTTCTTTTCCTCAAACAAGAACCTTTTATCGTTTTCTGTCTTGCCTTCTCTATTCTTTTCCTTTCCTTCCTGCCGCTTTTCTACTTCCTGAAAATCACTCCCCCAAACACCGTCTTTCCGCTCATCCACAACCATCCGCAGGACTATCATCTCTATCTTCAATTCATGCGCCAGGCCCTTGACGGCCGGTGGCTATTCATCGATCGCTTTACTCCGGAAGTTTTCCCTGCCCGTTTTGTCTATCTGATTTACCTTTTGTTGGGAAAATTTGCAGCGGTAACAAGGTTGGATTTGCCTCTCATTTATACTTTATCCAGACTGATCTTTGGCGCAATCTTCATCATCCTGATCTACCGGCTGATAAAAATCATTTATCCGGGTGGTAAAAACAAACGGATCTTGGCCGTATTTCTCACTTTTTTTGGCTGCGGTTTTTGGACTCTATCTTTTTTTGATAAAACTATTATCATCAAACGCTTTCTTAATTTCTGGAGCGAAGTCGATATCCTCGAACGTTTCACCTATATCCCTCACCACCTTTTTGCTAAAATGCTGATGGTCGCCTCGATTATCTTACTAATCAAAGCCATAGAAAAAAGAAAAAAACGGCTCCTGCTGGCGGCGACGGTGGCCGGTTTCCTCTGCGGATTGTCAAGCCCGTTTGTCTATGTAAATTTGGCAATCGTGATTGGAATATCGTTTGTATTTGTTTTAATAAAGATTGCGGGTGATATAAAAACCTGGAATAGCGAACTTCAGTTCGCGCGAGAAGCCGGTTCGCGCCCAGCGCAGACTAAAGTCTGCTACTCCAAATTATCTTTTATTATTGTATTCCTCCTCTTCTCCTCCCTCTCCCTTCTTTACCTTCGTTGGGTGGAAAACTCCGGCTTCCCCTGGAACCATTATCTCGAACGGGAAAAACTGGTCTTCGATATTTCTTTTTGGGAATATCTCTTATTTTCCGGTCTGCCTTTTATCTTCAGCCTTTTTGCCATACCTTCATTTATCAAATCAGGAAAAATCGCTCATCTTTTCATCTTGTCCTGGTTGTTTGAACCTTGGCTAAGTCTATTTGTGTTTGCCCCTTTTTTTCCCCTTCAGAAAGTCCGCTTTCTGTCAGGCTGTGCCTTTATCCCCATGGGAATTATGGGCAGTTTGGGGATGATAAATTTATCCAAGATAATCTCTAATTTATTCTGTCATTGCGAACCCTCCAACTGGCGGGTGAAGCAATCTCAGACAAAAATGCATTATTCCCGCTGTATTCTGATCGTTTGTCTCCTCATCTCAAGCTTCATCTTCTCGGTAAATATCTACTCCAACTACAAAGACCGGACTGCTTCGCTTTCCCCCAGTCTTTACAACGTTTATCTGCCAAACGAAGTGGTCTCTGCCCTGGCCTATTTTAACAAGTACACTCCGGCTGACTCGGTCGTCCTTTCGCAGGGTTTTATGGGTAATCTGGTACCGGCTTATGCCCATAACAAAGTGGTCGCCGGCCACCTGACCAATACTTACCAAATGGCGGAGAAAAACGCCGAAGTCGACGCCTTCTTTCGCCAAAACGATCCCGCAACAGCCAAAAAACTGATCGGGAAATATCAGGTAAAATATGTTTTTTATTCTTTGGATACAGATCCGCCGAAGGAAGATTTCATCAGGGGACTTGGGTTTTTGGAAGTTTACCAAACCGGCCGGATCCACATTTTTAAAGTATCTCCTTTGTCATCGCGAGTCCCGATTAAATCGGGATGTGGCGATCCCGACGGGATTGCTTCTCCGCCAGCCGGCGGATCGCAATGACATAGGTTCTATTTTCCCGCATAAATAATCTTCAACTCCCCTGCCCGCGAAAAATTTATCTTATGCTTCCCTGCCGAAATGTATATCGGGTTCTGAAGCGGCAGCAGGCCGTCAATCATCAACAATCTCGGTAATTCCGTACCTGTGATTATCTTTTCGTTTTCTATCAAAGAATAATTCCCGGAAACAATCAGGTCAATCTCTTTTTCCGCATTGCCTTTCTCAAATATTACGCTTGTCCCGGCCACCATAAAACCGGTTGGGGTGAAAGGCGGGCTAAAAAGGTAATACTGCCGGATTAAGCTAGCCTGATAGATGGGAATAACTGCTATCCGTTTTGGCCCGCCGATAAAGATATATTTGACCTGCTTTTCCCTTAAGCTATCCTCCAGCTTCGGATATTTGAAGAGCAAATCACCCGCATACTGTCCGTAAGGAACACAGCAGAAATAATAACCGCTTTTGGGAAAAATGGATTCTGCGGTCAGATCAACCACCGCTTCCTCCCGCGGGGGCAGCCGATTGTAAATTTCGGCATAATAGGAAAATCCCTGATTTTTCCATTTCAATTTCAGACCGTACATGTTTTTCCCGGCAAGAAAAATGAGAATGATAAGCAATATATTTATTATTGTCATCCCGACCGAAGGAGCGAAGCGACGAGTGGAGGGATCTTCCACATTCCGAAAGTCGGAAGATTCCTCGACCCGGCTTCGCCGGACTCGGAATGACAAATTCTCTCCAAGAGTCCTCACTAAATCGGCAAAATAATAAGCGATGAAGGGAGACAGCGGCAAAAGGTATTGTTCGTGTTTTAAGGGGAAAATTTTGATATAGGCGATGAAACTGAGGATAAATGATGAGGCGATCAATAATTTTATCAGGATATCTTCTTTTTTTTCTTCCGCCAAAACGGAAACCAGACTGATAATCCCCCAGATAGAAGCCAATATCCAGATAAGCAGATTGAGAATCCACTGCAGGCTGTATCCGTAAGTGCCAAAATAGTTGTCGTTGGGGTAAAAGTAGAAGCTATTGATTACCGGAAACCTTTCTCCCAGAGTCCTGCTGGCATTGGAGGCAATTTTCGTCATCAGTAATACCGCTTTGCCGAAATCCCCGTAGGAAAACAGGAGAAGGCAGATGGCGATAACGGGGATCAGAAAACCGAGAAGGAATGAAGAATGCACGAGCAGGGGAAAATTTTTCCTTTTTATTATCATCACTCCCACTGCCGCGATCAGGAAAAAAACCATTTTCGGCGAGATGCCGAGAGCAACTCCGTAAAATAACCCTGAAAGGAAAAAGTTTAGGAATTTCCCTTTTTTCAGGCTTTTAACCAAAAAATACATCCCCGAAAGCGAAAAAAGGATGGACAATCCGTCGGGCCGGATTTCAATCCACTTGTCAGACGGGATCGGGAGGAATGCAAAAATAAGGACGGTTAACAAAGCTACTTTACCGTTTTTTATTTCTTTAACAAGAAAAAACAATATCGCGCAGGTCAGAAGGAATATCCCGAAGGCCAGTCCGCGTCCGAGCAGTAAGATCATGATGTTTTGTCCGGCCAGCTTAAAAAGCGGCAAAAGGGTATAGAGGAAAAATGGAGGCATGAAATAGAAAAAATCGGTATAAGGCCGTTCACCCAAAACCAGCCGATATGACCAATAAAGATGGGCAAACTCGTCCGAGTCAAAATACCGGTTCATGGCATACCGGAAGATCCAGTAGAAGAAAATTCCCAACAGCACCACTTGGAGAACTATCAATCCTTTCTCCAACCAATTGGTTTTCTTACTC
>CAYGXQ010000028.1:0-16696 GCA_964354025.1 uncultured Gammaproteobacteria bacterium
TCAAACTAAAAGCTGAATGTACCGCCGAATACCAGATAAAAGGTGAAAGTTCAGCCGAAATCAATAGCGGAGTGATGAGTTACAAAATTGATGCCAAAGTTTGCGGTTATCTGGATGATTTCTGGGACGGCAAAGAAAGAGGAGACATCACCGTACCCGGTACACCGGCCCATCATTGGGTTGATGACATCGTCAGTTTTGTCCTTCCTCCCTCAGGCGGATCATTTTTTGCCAAAGGCGGCGGAGGGACATATTCGGCTGTTCTCCCCGGAAGTATATTAAGTTACTCAGGCGATTACGCTTTGGCTACCGGTTACTATAATGGTTTTGACAAAGTAATCCTTTACGGTTGGGATCAAGTGCAAACACCGGTGACGATTGTGACGACTAATCCTTCCTGTGTGGAAACTGTGCCTATTCCTGAGTTTGATTCCAACAAGGATTATAATCCTTATAATACGAAGTAATCATTAAACTCCGACTTTGAACTCAACCACCTCGCCATCTTTCATCAGATAATCTTTTCCAACCGTATTCACCTTACCCATTTCCCGGGCCTTGACCCAACCATCAAATTTGACAAATAAATCATAAGGGATGACATCGGCTTTGATGAAGTGTTTTTCAAAGTCAGTGTGAATTACTGCAGCCGCTTGAGGAGCCAAAGTACCGTTTTTGATGGTCCAGGCCCGGGCTTCCAACTCGCCGGCAGTGAGGAAAGAGATAAGTCCCAGATTCTCATAAGCTTTTTTGATCAGGCGGTTTAAACCGGTTTCTTCAAGATGAAATTGTTTGAGATATTCAATCTGTTCGCTTTCGGAAAAAGCTAAAACTTCATTTTCCAGCTTGGCGTTAATGTAGATATATGCCGCTTTATTATCGCCAACATCATTGAGTATTTTTTCTATTTGCTTTTTTAATTCATTCTGATTATCCAATTGTTTTTCGGAAACATTAAAAGCGTAAAGAATAGGCTTAGTGGTTAGCAGATTTAATTGCTGGATGGATTCTAACTGCTCGACAGATAGATGGGCTTTCCTGGCCATAGTGCCGCGATCCATTTCTTTTTTCAAAGACTTGACTGTCTGATAAGTAAAGATTTCCTCTTTGGTAGCGTTCATCCGCGGTTCTTTCTGTTTAGAGAGAGTTTCTAAATCAGCAAGAATCAGTTCCGACTCGATAATTTTTATGTCATCCACAGGACTATTTATGTTTCCGACGTGGATAATCTCGCCGTCTTCAAAAAGCCGGACGACATGGACGATGGTGGCTACTTCCCGGATATGGGAGAGAAATTTATTGCCTAAACCCTCTCCTTGAGAAGCGCCTTTGACTAAGCCGGCGATATCGAAAAATTCCACCACCGCCGGGACGATTTTTTCCGTTTTGACGATTTTAGCTAAGATAGGAAGACGACTGTCCGGTACTTCTACGACCCCTACATTGGGCTCTATGGTGCAAAACGGGTAATTGGCCACATTTGCCACTTGTTTCTTCAAAATGGCATTAAACAGCGTCGATTTCCCAACGTTAGGAAGACCAACAATGCCGATACTTAGTTTCATAAATTTTTCACTCCCGGAGTGTTACAGATTGACACTTCAGGATAATATAAGTAAATTTAATATATGCCGGTTCGATACTTTCCTTTAGCTACTGGAGAATTTTATCATATTTTTAATCGGGGATCAGCAAGACAACCAATATTTAACAATAAACGGGATTATGAAAGGTTTGTTCTTACTTTTTCATATTACCGCTTTAATAACCCACCTGTAAAATTATCACGTTTTATTAATTTACCAGATCATTTGAAAAAGGAATTAATTTTAGATTTAAATAGGAAAAATGAGAAGTTGGTGGATGTATTGTGTTTTGTGCTTATGCCTAATCACTTTCACTTTCTTCTGCAACAGTTATCAGATAACGGGATATCTACTTTTATACGAAAAACAAATAACAGTTGGAGTCGGTATTTTAACACAAAATACAATCGTCCCGGGACGTTGTTTCAAGGGGTATTCAAAGCAAAACACATAGAAACTGATGAGCAATTATTGCATTTATCCCGATATATACATTTAAATCCTTTAACATCATATGTAGTAAAAGATAAAGATTTTCTTTCTTACCAATGGTCATCTTTATCTTTATATCTTAACAATAAACCAAATATAATTCCGTATGATGCAGTGAATACAAAAATTATCTTGACCCATTTTTCCTCTGGTAATTCATATAAGCAATTTGTGTTGGATCAAAGGGATTATGCCAAACAAATCGAAAAAATAAAACATTTAACATTTGAAAAATAGAATATATCCTTAAGTGCAAAGTTATTCCACTCCGGGAGTGGAAATGGGTGGAAATGGATCGTACTTATTAATGGGGTGGAATATCCTGCACAAGAGGTAACTTCTCCAACCGCTCAGGCTATTCTAAAGAAACTTAATTCAGGACACTAATTTGAGAAACTCAGGTATCAATGATCAATAATCAATATACAATAATCAAATAAAATCCAAATGAATGTCCAAAGTTTATTGCAGGAGAAGGACTTAGTCAAGAAGAGTATATTTTCTTATTTCCGAAGCAAATTGCTTAATATCTTCGAGATCTTTTTTATAATCCCTAAAAAGAAAACCATAATCTACTTTCGCATAACCATGAACCAATAAATTTCGAAGTCTCGGTGCTTTTTGAAATCTTTCGGCAAGTTCTGAAGAAAGAATTTTATTCTTTCCAAGAAGCGATATCACATCAATAGCATTGTTTCTTCCGGATAATTCCAAGGATGAGGCAATATGCATAGCTATATCAATACATATTTCAACAGCAGTATGCAATCTGTGATTTAATAAATGCTGTATGTCTCTATCTTCCAGAGCATCTTCTTTGCTAAAAGACATATTTTCAATATCAAAAACATAATCTTTAAGCTCATCCAGCAACTTATTGATGATTTCCTTCTCAACAGGCATAGACACCCTCCTTAAAGGATTTTTCTAAATAGTGGTCTCTGATTTTTCTGAAATTAAGACTATCTTCGTAAAGATGCAGAATATTTTTCTCAAGCTCCACTCTTTCGGACAAACTTTTCTGGTAAACCATTTTTCCGTTTAATACTTGGGTGAGTATGAGCGGATCATTGTTTAAATCTATGACGGATAGATCCAAAAGGTATTTAGGGATTATTTTCTCTATCTTCAAAGCCAAATCTACCGGTGAAATTCCGTTTTTGTCAAAACAAACCAAAGCCATATCCAAATCACTATCTCTAGAGTTATTGCCTTTAATGCGGGATCCAAAAATATACCCCGCGATAATTTGCGGATATTCCTTTAGACTTTCATTCAATTTTATCGACTCCCCGGGTAATAAAATTCTGCTCATATAAGCCTATTCTATACCGATTGCGCTTGCAATTTCAAGTATACTGATTATTTTCGATTGCACATTTGGTGAGAAAGGGATAGTATTAATCTGGGGGTGATAAAGATGAAGAAAATTGTAAAGAAGGAGATTAAAGAAAAAAAAGATGAAAAAAAAGGCGTTAAGATAGGGAAAGTTACCCATTATTTCGACAAGATCGGCGTGGCAGTGGTGAAATTATCCAAACCTCTCTCAGTTGGCGACAAAATAAAAATAATCGGTCATAACAAGGAATTTACCCAGACAGTCACTTCCATCCAGACTGAACACGAGCCGCTTAAAAAGGCTAAAGCCAAATCTGAGGTCGGGATGAAAGTCGATAAACCGGTCAGCGAGAATAATGAAGTCTATAAGGTTGATGAATAAAACATATCGGATAAATTAGTCATCTAATTTGGATCAGTAGACTAGTACTCCGCTTCTTCCGAAAATTCCCCATTTGTCTTCAAACATTTCCCTAGTCCAATAAGTCTGACCAACCAAAGGATCATTGACGATGACGTAAGAAGGATTTTTTGCTGTTCCCATAAAACCGACAACAGTTACCGCGTGTTCATCCGGTACAGCATAAATTTTATCTCCGCTTGGCGTATACCAATATGTCGGTTTGCCGTTATTTATATATACCCAGATGACGACCGGATAGTTATTTTCTATTGCTTGTGTAAGTCTTGCCGTATCCCAACCCTCAAATGATTTGGCATAACGGTATTTATTGGCCAGCTCGGCAATCGGTCCCCAATAAACGCCATATCCGCTTACCATCTGTCTTCCGTTTACATTTCCGACAAATCCCACATAAGGATTACCCCAGATAAAACCGAGATGAGGCGTAGGATCTTTATGTAATTTGCTTAAGAGTTCATCTTCACTGACATTTACACCTCTATATGTAAGAGCCATTCGAAGTGCAGCTATCTCACAGGACAGGGCGTGTTCCTGAAGAAGTATGGGAACATCAAGCTTAAAGACAGATTCCTGGCTTTCTATCCCTAAGATGCTTGATAACTGCGTAGTAAAAGCAAATATATAATCTTCGGATTTCGTTATTTGCCATAAATTCCTGATACCGGATAAAGTAACTTTATAATTTGTTTCCGGTTGCAGAGTAAATTGAGGATAAAAAACCAATTTTCTGTAAAGATGCGTAGCATAGACGGGATCTTCAAAAACCCACAAACCCGGCACTTCGGGTTCAATGGATTTTTTAAGTTGTTGTCTGGAAACAGGTTTGTTAAATGTTATTTCTAACATGTAATTTCCGGTTTGGTCATTTTCTTGCAGCTCGGAAGAGATAATTGTCGGTTTCGGGACGAGCCAATATGCCGCTATCGAAAATACAATCGTCATTAATAATATTTGGGTAGAAAATACTGTCAATAAAAAAACTTTTATCCGGAAAATAAACGCCAAAGAACGTTTGTACCGAATGAAAAGTATTAAATTAATCGAAAAAAGAAGGAAGATAGAGAGGAAAAAATAAAAGAAAATAAATCTAAAGGGGATCAATGGACTGCCGGCAACAGGACCAATGTAATCCATAATAACCATTATAGATGATTGTGTTAGAATTAAAAATTACTTATAATTTCACTACATTACATGAAAAAAGGACAGATGGATTGGATCAAGGCCCCTGATATAACTTCGCAGCTGCGGTTAATTGTAAAAAAATTAAATCTGGATTATATTGACTGCCGCAGGATTATCTGTTTCCGAAGCCATGGTTCAGTATCCCGGGCCCGGGCCCGCATCTGGAGTTTCCCCAGGATCTGGCAGCAGGCGCTTTCGCTCCCTTCATATTACATAATCGAAGTCCTCTCCCAGCATTTCGACAAGATGTCTCCTGACGACCGGCAAAGGGTCCTGATTCACGAGCTTCTGCATATCCCTAAGAATTTCTCCGGAAGTCTGGTGCCGCACCGGAGTCGTTATGCCAGAATTGATTCAAGAAGGGTGGAAGGATTATTTAAGATGTTAAAACAAAGTTGATTGCTTGCACAAAATTTTTTATGTTAATGCAAATCCTCGGAGACGGAATTTCTCCATTATCCTAAATTCACGGGTCCTGTCACTCGCGTTTCCCGAATTTCGCTTCAACTCGCTCACCTCAATTATCTTGTATGGCACATATCCGTATAGGGTTCGCTCAACGTGAAGCTCCATTCGAGAGCCCTCGCTCGCGCCACCCGTTTCTATAATTAATGTATTTATAAACTGAAATTTTATCTTGCTCGCAACCATTATTAAAAGTACAATAGCATTATCATGCTTATTCTTATTCATGGGGACGACATCGTTACTTCCCGCAATAGATTAAAAGAGGAAAAGGATAAATTTCCGGAAAGCGAAATTGTTCATTTCGAAGGCAGTAAACTGCAAATGTCCGATCTGGTTAACTCTTTGGAAGCTTCTTCCCTTTTTGCCGAAAAGAAGTTGGTGATCGTGGAAAATTTCCTATACGGCGGCATGAACAAATCTAAACAGCAGATTTTCGAGTATTTGTTCAAAAACGATTTTCCACATGATCTGATTTTTTGGGAAGGCAAAAAGATCGAAAAAGCAACGATAAAAAAATACTTTTCCAAAGCCAAGGAAATCTCGTGCCTTCTGCCAAGCCTTCTGTTCAAGTTTCTTGATTTGCTAGGGATAGAACGGCCTGATTCACTACTGACGATGTTTCATAATCTCCTTCAACAAACAGAAGCGGAATTGGTTTACGTCATGATTCTCCGCCAATGGCGGAATTTAATCGTAGTCAAGGACGATCCGGCGCTCCTTCCCGGTTTTGCCCCATGGCAGATCGGAAAGCTCAAAAGCCAAAGCCGTGGCCTTTCGCTTGAACAATATATAGTTTCCTACCGGAAACTGCTGGCCATCGATTATCAAATCAAGTCCGGCCGGACGCCTTACCGGCTTGAACAACTGCTTGACATATTTTTGGTTAATCTTTAGGATAAAAAAGCATGAAATGAAGACTATTATTAATCCAATTATTTTCCACGACTACGATATCCGCGGTGTTTATCCGACCGAACTTAATGAAGAAACATATTTCGTTTTAGGCCAGGCAATTGCCACTTATTTGAAAGTCAAGGAAATCGCCGTCGGCTATGACTGCCGTTTGTCCTCACCTTCACTTTTTAAGGCATTGACTTGCGGCCTTATGGATAGAGGTGTTGATGTCGTTGATCTGGGTCAAATTTCGACGGAAATCCACTATTTTGCCTCAGGTTTTTACCATTTTCCGGCCAACATCATCATCACCGCCTCGCATAACCCTGCTCAATACAACGGATTGAAAATAGTCACAGAAGGAGTCAATCCTCTCCATGGGAATTTCGGTTTACCGCAAATCAAAGCCTTAGCCCTAAAAAATGATTTTCCGCAAATATCCCAAAAAGGAAAGATGACCAAAAAAGAAGTGATGGAGGAGTGGATCAGGCACGCTTTATCTTTTGTCCAGCCGGAAGAACTCAAAAACCTTAAAGTGGTGGTCGACGCCGGAAACGGCATGGGCGGCATTTCCTGGCAAAAAATTATCGGAAAATTGCCGGTGGAGATTATCCCTTTATATTTTGAACCTGACGGCCATTTTCCCCATCATCTGGCCGACCCTTTGAAAAAGGAAAATACCCTTGATTTGCAAAAAGCCATTACCGGTAATAAGGCCGATCTGGGTTTTGCTTTAGACGGTGACGCTGACAGGCTTTTCGTCATGGATGAAAAAGGAAACATGCTGAGCGGGACCGTCACTACCGCCATTTTGGCCATGTGGCTGCTCCAAAAATACAGATCGTCTACTGTTTTGTATAACGCCGTCTGCGGCCGGATTGTCCCTGAAATCATAAAGAAATATCAGGGTAAACCAATGAGAGTGCGGGTTGGTCATTCTTTTATCAAACAGTATATGAAAAAAGAAAAAGCTGTCTTTGCCGGCGAGCATTCCGGTCATTTTTATCTTCGGGAAGATTTTTTTGCCGAAAGCTCACTAATTTGCGGCCTTTTGTTTCTTGAATACCTTTCAAGGCAAAATAAATCTTTATCTCAAATTGTTTCAACGCTTGATAAATACCCATCAAGCGGCGAAATAAATTTCAAAACTGCTGATCCGTTATCAGTAATGAAAACAGTTAAAGAATATTTTAAGAACGCCAAGAGTATTGATGAGCTTGACGGGTTGTCAATCTGGTATGAAGATTGGTGGATGAATTTAAGGCCGTCAAAAACGGAACCTCTTCTCCGCCTCAATCTTGAGGCTGACAATAAAAGCATCTTATGTGATAAACTGAAATCAATAGAAAATTTATTGCAGTCTTTAGGCTGCACGAAGACATAAATTATGATTAATCTGGATGATATCAGACAACTGCAAAAAATTGACAGCGGGAAGACGTATGAATCGATTCTATTTCTGCCCGATCAGTGTCAGGCGGTTATTTCTGATTTGGAAAAAACGGTTATACCGGAAAATTATCATGACTTTACCTCAATCCTCTTTTGCGGCATGGGCGGTTCCGCCTATGGAGGAAGGATCATTAAAAGCCTTTACATTGATGCATTAAAAATTCCGGTTGATCTGGTTAACGACTATCATCTGCCGGCATATGTTAACTCCAATACTTTGGTAATTGCCGCCAGTTATTCGGGAAATACAGAGGAAACAGTTTCCTGTCTTAAAGAGGCTTGCCGGATAAATGCCAGAATAATCGGGATCTCTTCGGGAGGGAAAATTGCTGATATTACAAAAGAATCGGGTAAACCCTGTCTGGTTTTCTCAACAGTCTATAATCCTTCAAAACAACCGCGGCTCGGGCAAGGGTATATGCAAGCGGGACAAATCGGTCTGCTGGTCAAACTCGGATTATTACCGTCTGATGCCTTTGAGTCAAACAGTCTGATAAATGAGTTGCGCAGTGGAAATAAGAAATTAAGTATAGACAAACCGGAAAAAGAAAATCCGGCTAAAAAACTGGCGAAAGAACTCGAAAACAAAATACCAATAATGCTTGGCGGAGAATTTCTTGAAGGCGCTATCCACGCAATCCGCAATCCTTTCCATGAAACCGGCAAACACTACGCGGAATATTTCCCTCTTCCTGAAGCCAACCATCATCTGATGGAAGGTTTAAGTTATCCTTTAGAAATCAAAAAGAGTTTTGTTTTCATTCTTATCAATTCCGATTTGTACAGCGAACAATTGAAAAAAAGACTGTCTTTGACGAAAGAAGTCGTCAGAAAAAACGGTTTCCCGACTTTGGATGTAAATCTCAAGTCAGCAAACAAATTTGATCAAGTCTTCGAGCTGATACAACTGGGGAGTTTTCTGACTTTTTACCTGGCAATGCTTCATAATCTTGATCCGGTGAAAATCCCCTGGGTTGATTATTTCAAGAATAAAATGAAAAAAGTAATCGTTCAGCAATAGTCAAAACAATTGTCCTGACGGGATTGCTTCTCCCGATTGCCATCGGGATCGCAATGACAGAACCTTATGGTGAAAAATAAGAACATTGTCTGGTTTGATGAAATTGACCATGGTGATATTGCTATGGTTGGCGGCAAAGGGGCAAACCTCGGCGAGATGCTTAAAAAGAGTATCCCGGTTCCTTACGGATTCGTCGTCACTTCTTATGCCTATTTTAATTTCCTGAAAGTTACCGGACTGACAGAAAAAATCAGACACTATTTAACTCTTTTAAAACATAAAGATCCGAAAAATCTTCAGCAGACATCAGAAAACATAAAAAGACTGATCATGAAAGCAAAAATTCCCTCCGAGCTGGCAGGAGAAATAATGACTGCTTACTTGGAATTATCAAAAAAAGCTAAAAAATCATCTAAATTATCGGAAAAGCTGACATCTTTGTTTAAGTTACCCTATGTAGCTATCCGTTCTTCTGCCACGGCCGAAGACCTGCCGACGGCTTCTTTTGCCGGCCAGCAGGATACCTATCTCAACATTTGCGGCGAATCAAACGTTGTCAGAAAGGTGCAGGAAGCCTGGGCTTCCCTTTTTACACCCCGGGCCATTTTTTACCGCGAGGAACAGAAATTTAACCATCTGAAAGTCGGTATTGCCATTCCGGTGCAACTAATGGTAAATTCGCAAACTTCAGGCGTGATGTTTACCGTCGATCCTATGACCAATGACAAAAACAAAATCGTAATAGAAGGAATTTTCGGATTAGGTGAATTGATTGTCCAGGGATCCGTCACTCCGGATCATTTCACAGTCGACAAAAAAAGCGGGGAAATACTGGAAAGAAAGATCGCTGTCCAAACGAAGATGCTGGTCAGAAAAAACGGTAAGACTGTTGAAGTAAATATCCCTAAATATACCGGCGGGAAGCAAAAAATTTCCGATCATCAAATAGTAGAAATTGCCCGGCTGGGAAAACTTCTGGAAAAACACTACTTTTTCCCCCAGGACGTCGAATGGGCCATAGAAAAAGGAAAAGTTTTTATTGTTCAGACTCGTCCGATCACTACTTACAAAAAACAGGATAAAAAAGAAGATAATAAAACCACGGACCAAAACAAAGTTACCCAAAACATGCAGATAATCTTGAAAGGCGATCCGGCTTCACCGGGAATCGCCTCCGGCAGCGTAAAAATTATCAAGAGTGTTCATGATATCGATAAAGTTTATCCCGGTGACGTTCTGGTGACTGAACAAACAAATCCCGATTTCGTCCCGGCCATGAAACGGGCGGTGGCCATCGTCACTGAAAAAGGCGGCCGGACTTCACACGCGGCCATTGTCTCTCGGGAGTTGGGAATCCCCGCGGTGGTTGGAACCGGCAATGCCACGAAAATCCTCAAAAACGGTGAATTTGTGACCATAAACGGGGCTAAAGGCGAAATTTACAAAGGGGCATTAACAAGCGGACAAAAAATCCAGTTGCAATCAGCAATGACCGCCAGTTTACCTTCAACTTCTTTCAAAACCGCCACCAAAATTTATGTCAATATGGCTTCGCCGGACAGAGTTAGTGAAGTATCAAAAATGAATTTTGACGGTATCGGATTGCTCCGGGCAGAATTTATGATCGCCGATATCGGTACCCATCCCCGAAAACTGATTAAAGAGCATAAGGAAAAATTATTCATCAGCAAACTGGCCGCAGATCTTTTGAAATTCTGTCAGGCTTTTTCCCCCAGACCGGTCATGTACCGGTCGACTGATTTTAAGACCAATGAATACCGTAATTTAACCGGCGGACATGAGTTTGAACCTGAAGAACCAAACCCTATGCTTGGCTTTCGGGGGGTCTTCCGGTATATCAAAGATCCGAAAGTCTTTGAGCTGGAACTGGAGGCGATAAAGACGGTCAGAAACGTTTACGGTTATAAAAACCTGCACCTGATGCTGCCGTTTGTCAGAACGGTTGACGAACTGATGGAAATTAAGAAAATAATAGGTATCTGCGGACTGCTCAGATCACCTTCATTTAAGTTATGGATGATGGTGGAGATTCCTTCAAATGTCATTTTAATCGACAAATTTTGCGAAGCCGGCATTGACGGCATCTCGATCGGTTCAAACGATCTGACCATGCTTATCCTGGGCACGGACAGGGATAATAGTGAAGTTGCCGGAGAATTTGATGAACGCAATGAAGCCGTCGTCTGGGCTATAGAACGAGTGATCAAAGCCTGCCATAAATATAAAATCACCTCTTCAATCTGCGGCCAGGCCGCTTCCGATTATCCGGAACTGGTGGAAAAAATGGTCAGTTGGGGTATCACTTCCGTGTCAGTTAATCCGGACGCTTATAACCATATCAAGGAAACTGTTTATGAAGCGGAAAAGAAACTGGTTAGTAAAAAGATATGAGTCCGGTAGTTTTGATTATTCTTGACGGTTGGGGAGTGGCGCCGAACGGTCCCGGCAATGCCATCGGTTTGTCAAAATTGCCTTTTTATGACAGTTTACTCAGTGATTATCCAAACGGCCTTCTTGAAGCCTCCGGGGAAGCCGTAGGCCTACCGAGAGGTGAAAGCGGCAATACCGAAACCGGACATCTGAATCTTGGAGCCGGTAATATCGTTTATCAGGATTTGCCCCGGATAAACCTGTCTATCGCCGACGGCTCTTTTTTTACCAGGCAAGCCTTCCTTTCAGCAATAGACCACGTGAGAAAATACCAAAGCAGTATGCACCTTCTGGGTCTTATCGGTTCAGGCGGTGTACATTCAAATATCGAACATTTGTTGGCCTTGCTGCAACTTTTGAAGGAACAGTCATATAAAAAAGTTTTTTTGCATTTGATCACCGACGGACGGGATTCTCCTCCAAAATCAGCCCTTTTATATGTTGAACAAATTCAGGCGTTTTTGGATAACTTAGGTTTTGGAGAAATCGCTACGGTTATGGGGCGATATTACGCCATGGACCGCGACCATCGTTGGGACCGGACGGAAAAAGCATATAAAGTTTTAACACAAGGAAGAGGAAACAGTGGAATTAGCGCTCAAGAGATAATCAAGCATTCTTATGAGAAAGGAATAACAGATGAATTTATATTGCCTTCAACGGTTACGAAAAAGGGGAAACCGATTTCTTTAATTTCCACCAATGACAGCGTCATTTTTTACAATTACCGGGTAGACCGTCCCCGGCAATTGACAAACGCTTTTGTTCTCGAAAATTTCAAAAGGGATGCTAACCTGCGCGATTTTGATCCTTATGCCGTTAAATATTATAAAAAACATGAGGTAATCGAATGTCTTTTACAGGAGCCTTTTGAAAGAGGACCGGCGATTCCGCATCTTTATTTTGTGACGATGACCGAATACAGTAAATCGGTCCATGTTTCAAACATTGCTTTTCCGCCGCAAATAGTTTTGAATCCTTTGAGCGAATGTATCTCCAATCAAGGCCTATTTCAACTGAAACTGGCCGAAAGCGAGAAGGAACGTTTCGTCACCTATTATTTCAACGGCCAGCGGGAAAATCCTTTTACCGGAGAAGACATCATTATCGTTCCTTCTCCGAAAGTACCGACTTATGACCTGAAACCGGAAATGTCTGCCGGTATGGTAACGGAGAAACTGTTGGAGAATCTTAAAAAAGACCGTTATCACCTGATGATCGTTAATTTTGCCAATCCGGATATGGTTGGTCATACCGGCATGATCCCGGCCACCATAAAGGCATGCGAATATGTTGACAGTTGTCTTTCGAAAATCATTCCTGCTATTTTGGGGAAAGGAGGTACGGTATTTATAACCGGCGATCATGGCAATGCCGAAGAAATGATTAATCCGAAAACCAATGAGATAGACACCGAGCATTCTACTTACCCGGTCCCAATTATCGCCGTAAATAACGGTTTCCGGGGCAAAAATATTTCCCTTTTGACCGGTGTCCTGGCTGATATCGCTCCGACGATTTTGGATCTGATGAAAATAAAAAAACCAAATACGATGACCGGTAGAAATTTGTTGGAAAATATATTATCATAAGTTACTTAGGTTACTTTAAGTTATTAATTAACAAAGGAGGAAATAATATGAAGATTACACTCTCAGTCATAAAAGCGGACGTCGGTTCCGTCGGCGGCCATAATATTCCAAGCAAAAAGCTGGTGGAAACGATTGCAAATCATGTCAAAGAGGAAGGAAAGAGATTGCTTTGCGATTACAAAATTTCCCATACCGGTGACGATACGGCGATTCTCATGTCGCATACCCGCGGGGTTGACAATAAAGATATTCATAAACTGGCATGGGACGCTTTCGCTAAAGCGACGGAAGTAGCCAAACAGCAGGGGCTTTACGGAGCCGGACAGGATATTCTGAAAACCGCATTTTCGGGTAATGTCCGCGGCATGGGTCCGGGATCATGCGAGATGGAGTTTGAAGAAAGGCCGGCTGAACCTTTTGTCTTTTTCGCCTGCGACAAGACCGATCCGGGAGCTTTCAATTATCCGCTGTTTCGCGGACATGCCGATCCGTTCCATAATGCCGGACTCTTGCTTGCTCCGGATATGGCCGTCGGTTTTGAATTTACGGTCATGGACGTCAATTACACGGAAGGAGACAGGATTATAAAATTAAATGTGCCGGAAGAATATTATGATCTGGCCGTTCTTCTTCGCGATCCGGAGCATTATGTGATTGAATCAATCAAAGCGCGCTCAACCGGAGATGTGGCGGCGGTGGTTTCAACCTCCCGTCTCCATAATATCGCCGGCAAATATACCGGTAAGGATGATCCGGTGGCTCTGGTTCGGACGCAAAAGCAATTCCCTTCAACCGGGGAAATCCTGTCGCCGTTTGCGACCGCTCCTTATGTGGCCGGCGGAGACCGCGGCAGTCATATTGTTGCTTTAATGCCCGCCAAACAAAATGAAATAATTTCCTTTTTTGACGGGCCGACAATTGTGACGGCGGCCGGAATCTGTGTCCATAACGGCATATTTACAGAACTGGTAGATCTGTTCGACCAGCCTTTCTGGGATACTATCCGGGCCAAAGCCGCGCAAAAAACCCTTGACATCCGCGACCAGGGCTTTTTCGGTTGCGCCATGGCACCGATGGAGGAATTGGAATATACCGGCGTCATCGAACGGATAAAAGATTTGGACAAGAAGTTTAAAATCAGATAAAAAAGATGGAAGAGATTAATTTTTTAAAGGCAACGGAGAAAAAACTCCGGTATCCGCCGATATTGCCGGATTATAAAACGGCTTACCGTGATTTCTCATGGGAGAAAGCCAAATCCGAAATAAGCTGGTTTCCCGGCGGTAAAATTAATGCCGCTTACAATGTCATTGACCGGCATTTGAATTCACCGGTCAAAGATAAAGTGGCCTTATATTGGGAAGGAGATAATAATCAAAAAGCATCTTACACTTTTTCCCAATTGGCAGCATTAGGTAATCGTTGGGGCAATTACCTGAAAAGTTGCGGCGTAGTAAAAGGCGATAGGGTCTTTATCTTTTTACCCCGTGTACCTGATCTTTACGTCTCTTTTATTGGTATTCTAAAAATTGGCGCGGTGGCCGGCCCGATGTTTTCCGCTTTTCAGGAACAGGGACTGCTTGACCGTTTGGAGGACAGCGGCGCGAAGGTTCTCATTACTAATTTGGAATTATCCCAAAGACTGGCTAAAATTAAGGATAAATTGCCAGATCTTAAACAAATTGTCATTGTTGACGATCAAGAATTCAAAAAGAAATTTGCGGAGACATCGGCCACACTGGAGGCGATGCCGATGGATCCCGAAGATAACGCCTTCATGATGTATACTTCGGGAACAACAGGCAAACCAAAAGGAGTTGTTCATAAACATTTGGCCATTCTTTCCCAACATCTCACCGCCAAACATCTTCTTGATATAAGGGACAATGATATCCAATGGTGTACAGCCGATCCGGGATGGATAACCGGAGTAGCTTACACGATTATGGGCAGTTGGAGCAACCAGGCGACTGAAGTTATATACAGCGGACGCTTAGATCCTGATAAATGGTATCAGATTATCCAGGATTACAAAGTGACTGTTTGGTATACCGCACCGACGGCTGCCCGGATGCTGATGGCCGAAGGCGATTTGCCGGCAAAATACAATCTTTCTTCTTTGAGACATATCCTGTCAGTCGGTGAGCCGCTTAATCCTGAAGCTATCAGATGGGGACTGGAGAAATTCGGTCTGGCCTTTCACGATACCTGGTGGCAAACGGAAACCGGCTGCATGTGCCTGGTTAATTATCTTTGCAACGACCTGAAATTCGGTTCGATGGGTCTGCCCATTTTAGGTCTTTCAGCGGGTATTGTTGATGACAGCGGTCAGGAAGTTCCCCGCAAAACCGAAGGCAATATCGCCCTCCGGCCCGGCTGGCCTTCCATGATGAAGGAAATCTGGAAACGGCCGGAAAAATACCAGTCTTATTTTGTCAACGGCTGGTATATCTCGGGTGACCGCGGTTGGGAAGATGAAAACGGTTATTTCTGGTTTATAGGAAGAAGCGATGACGTCATCAAGACTGCCGGCGAAAGAGTGGGGCCTTTTGAGGTGGAATCAGCTCTTGTTGAACACCCGGCCGTAGTTGAAGCCGGTGTCATCGGCAAACCCGACGAACTGCGGGGAGAGATAATTAAAGCCTTTGTGGTACTAAAGGAAGATTATCTAAAAAGAATAACAGAAGAGCGCCAAAGACACCTTCGAGGTGGCGAGGCAACGACCTCGACTCCTCGAACGGTGGAGGAATCTGTAAAAAGTTACGAAGATCAACTCAAAAACGAACTATCCATGTTTGTTAAAAAACACCTGGCCGGACACGCCTATCCGCGGGAAGTCGAATTTATCGATAAACTGCCAAAAACCAGATCCGGTAAAATCATGAGAAGGATCCTAAAAGCCAAGGAAATGGGCCAGCCGTTTGGTGATACTTCTACGCTGGAAGAGTATTGATTTAAATTGTCATTGCGATCCCGAGTCCGCCGGCTGGCGGATCGAGGGAGAAGCAATCCCATCCGAGATTGCCACGTCGCTTCGCTCCTCGCAATGACATTGGGCTTTAGACAAATTCCTGAATTTCCGTATCTTTCGGGTGTCTGAAAAGATAAAAAGCCTGCATGAGATAATTTCCACCAAAATCAGGAATATGTTGATTTTCTAAGGCTAAAGCTTTTTGAAGCGCGGTCATAACATAATATAACCCTTGATGTTCTACCGGATAATTATCATGTTCAATATCCTCAAGATAAGTTCTTATATAATCCTCCTGATCAGGCAAATTATCCAGGAAAACGGCAATCTGCTCTTCGGTAAAATTTGAAAATACCGACCATAAATTTCCAAGAGACATAGAAAAATCTATACCAAGATGGGTTAATCTCTCTCTTATATTCATCGATAAAGTTATAAATCTACAATTCCTTATAAGATTTGCGCCAAAAACAAGCGGACTTAATTGTGCAGCTGAAAAAAGATTAAAAATATAATATTCTGTCCATCCTCGTGTGTCAGGAAGCGTCTGCCATAGGTCATCTCCGATTAATCTATCTGCCGCATCTGCAAACTTTTGATCAATATCAAATAACCCGACTCTGGCACAGGCTATTTTAAGATTATGAGTGGAGAGATCAATTATCCTTAATGGGTCGTCAAAAATATCCTTTCCCCAAAGCAACCAATATCTATCTCGTCCGTATTTATTACTTTGAAAAGGCCAATTTCCAGGTATAACAACTAAATCTAATCTCTTTTAGGGGTTAGTTCCCCGCAGCTTGCTGCGAACAGTGATAAACT
>CAYGXQ010000029.1:0-4267 GCA_964354025.1 uncultured Gammaproteobacteria bacterium
TGGTTATTGATAAATCCGGCAATTTGACAACCAGCGGCATCCTCTATGCCCAAGGTGGTATAACGACGAATGAGATTAGACCAAATATTAATGGCGATTTGACGATTAATTTATCTCAAAATGTTATTACGGACGGGATTGCCGCGTCGCCCCCACAAAACTCCCGTGTCGGTGGCTTCGGTAAAATGTTAATTAAAGGCAATGCCAATGATACGGTGGCTTCCATTGATGCCGCTGGCAATGTTTACGCTGAGGGCGATCTAGAAGCCCGAAGCGCCACTTTCAGCGGCTCTCTTAAAATATCCGGAGATGCTTCAGTCGAAGGCAGCCTGACTACTAACAAACTTACCTTAAATAACGCTTCAGATTCTACCGTCTCCTCCACCCTTTTGACCGCCGCTGACAACTTTGTCCAAAATGGCCTTAACGCTCCGGGCATAAAAACCGCCGGAACCGCCGGCACTGCTTTCCTTCCGGCCGGCGCCCAACAAGTTGTTATTTTTAACTCCAATATTACCGAAAAATCGCTCGTCTATATCACGCCGGCTTCGCCAACCGGCAACCGGACAATTTATGTGGAAGATAAAAAACCGGGTGCTTACTTTACGGTTTCTTTGGATACGGCTATATTGCAGGAAATTAAATTTAATTGGTGGATCATAAATTAGCGAAGAATTGTCATTGCGATCCGCCAGCTGGCGGAGAAGCAATCCCGTCGGGATCGCCACGTCCTGAGCTTGCCGAACGGACTCGCGATGACAGAGTATTGACAGTATGACATGCAGGTATTACATTACATATTACACTGCCTATGATCGATAAGCTTATTAAAATTACTTACGGATTATTCCTCTTTCTCCTTCCTCTCTATTTCCTTTCCATTGGCAACACCGCAATCGATGTGGATAAACAAGCTCTCCTGGTCATGTTTTCCCTGCTTTTTGGTTTCCTCTTTGTATTAAAAGGTTGCAGCGATAAAAAACTGACCATCATTAAAACACCTTTTGATGCTCCGATCATCCTTCTCTCATCCGTCTATCTCATTTCCGCTGTCTTTATCGCTCCCAACAAAATAAATGCCTTTACCCTTCCCTTTTCTGCCGGTACCATTTTGGCCCTCACGATCTTATATTTCAGCCTGACCCATCTTTATATTAATAAGCTGCAACCATTATTAATTTCTTCTGTTATCGTCGCTCTTCTTTCTATCCTTACCCAATTCAGACTCATTCCGGCGATTTGGCCTTTGGGAGACAATCTGTCCACCTCGGCTTTCCTTCTTCCTCTAGCGGCTTTTCTTCTTACTGATATCATTCTTGGTTTAAATAATGTGACCCGCAAGCAATTTGTTACGGCGATATTGAAAATTCTTCCCGCTTTATCTGTTTTATTGCTGATAACAACCAGTCTCACTGTTTCTGCCTATTTTATAATAGCCAATAATTCACTTTCCTTCCTTCCTTTTCGTTTCGGCTGGTCTATCATGATGGAAACTTATAAAAATTTCCAGCAATTTCTTTTTGGCGTCGGGCCGTCAAATTTCAACTTTGCTTTTACTTCCGGCAAGCCTCTGGCCATCAACCTGACAAATTATTGGAATATTATTTCCCCGGTTTCCTCAAACCTTATTCTTCATTTTTCCACCGAAGCGGGGATACTGGCGGGGATTGCTTTATTATATATTTTTTATAAAATATTATATTATTTCACTTCTTCAAACACTCAAAAGATATCAAAACCTTTATTAATATCTCTTATTACTATTATAGTCATCCAATTTCTCCTTCCGCCAAATTTGCCGCTTTTTATTTTACTAATTATCTTGTTGGCTATTTTTACTCCGAAAATTGAATTCAGAAAAATCCGCTTGAGCGAAAATACTGCCTATTATTTTCTTGTTCCTGCTACTATTATCTTCCTTGGATTTTCTTATTGGACGGTAAAGATCTATTTTGCCGATATTTTTTTCCGCCGGGCTACCGCTTCCGTAAATACGGCAAATTTCGGGGCGACTTATAATCTGGCGCAGAAAGCGATTACCATCAATCCATATTCCGATAGATATTTTGCTTTTTCGGGTGCTTTGAATTTGGCAATTGCCAACAGCTTGACTCAGGGTGAACAAGCCTCCTCCAGCGCTTCCCAAATCAGCCAGCTCACCAGCCAGTCTATAAATTACGCGAGTAAAGCGGTTGAACTAAATAGCCAGAACTCGCAAAACTGGGGACAACTGGGCAGTATTTATCAGGCGCTAGTCGGCAACCTGGATAAAGCGGACCAATTGGCCTACGATGCTTATAACCGGCAAATCAGCCTTGACCCCAACTCGCCGGTACCAAAAATCACCACTGGTGGTTTCCTGACCACTCTCAAACAATATGACGCCGCCTATCTGCTCTTCCTTCAGGCTAATAATCTAAAACCTGATTGGAATAACGTCCATTATAATCTGGCTTACCTGTTAACAAAAATGCAGAAATATCCCCAGGCCGCCGCAGAACTGCAGGCAACTCTTGATTTAACTCCTCAAGACACAGAGGATTATAAAAAGGTCCAGCAGGAACTTGAAAGTATGAAAGCACTTCTACCAAAAGAGTCTTCCCCATCCGCTTTAACTGAGACGGTTACCGCGACGCCATCTGCCAAACCGGTTACCCCGACAATTAAGGCCGCATCAGATAATAATTTGAATATTTCAGTGCGGCACAAAGGGCCGTAACCGTAAATACCTATGAAGTTATTTACGGACGAGCCCTTAGCCTACCAAAAAAATCACTCCGACCGGTCATGATTAAACATCTTAAAAATATCAGAATTCTTATTTTTATTATTCTGGTCATCTCCGTCTTTATCCTTTCCTTTTTCTTTTTCTCCAATTCCCCCCAGCCAAAAACAGACACTAAAGCGGAAGGAATAAAACCGACTGTCACCACAAATGCTTCTTTACCACTGACATTAAAAGTAAACAAACCTGAAGAAGATGCTTCCCGAAAAAGTTTCGGGGAAATTTTCCCGCCGGAAACTCCCAAACCGATACCGACTTTGAAAATTCCGGCAATCAAAAGGAAAATGATTGAGATTGTTATACAAAATAATACTTTTACTCCGAAAGACATTTCGGGAGAATTGGGACAAATTATCACTTTGGTTTTTAGTGCCCAAGACAAAACCTATCGTATTTCTTTGTCTGATTTTGGCTTATCGAGAGAAATCCCGGCGAATAATAATGGCTTTATTGAATTTCAAGCTACCAAAACAGGAAAATTTATCTTTAACTGTCTTGACGGTTGTCCTGCTTCCTCAAAAGGGATTCTGACCGTCACCGAATAACCGTTCTTGACAAGGAATTTTTAGCTGGTTACTATAATAATAAGGGTTAGACTTTGTCATTGCGAGTCCCGCCATAAGTGGGACATGGCAATCTCGGACGGGATTGCTTCGCTTCGCTCGCAATGACAACCTAGATTTTTTATGCATCTGCCTGTTAAAAAAACCAGCGTTTTATATCCCGCATTTTTGGCTTTTATCATCGGATTTACCGTTTCCGCAATCGGTCCAAGGATAGTCAATGCTACTGATTACCTTTTTGGTACTGACGACAGTAATAATTTTGTCATCCGGGCAAGAGGTACTACCGGCAACACACCTACTCCCGTCTTCCAGTTGACCAATACCGGCGCGATCAGCAATTCCAACATCAACGCCTCCCAGATTTCTGCCGGCACTTTCGGTTCCGGTATCGGCAATGGCAATTTCACTCTTCCGGCAAATATGATTATCAACGGCAATATCGGCATAGGGACGACGGTGCCGGGGTATAAACTGGATATTGTCGGTACCGTCGAAGCGGATACCCTTTCCATTGGAGGAACCGCAATCACCGCCACCGCCGCAGAATTGAATTATGTTGCTGGAGTTACCAGTGCCGTTCAAACACAATTAGGCACAAAACTATCTGCTTCCGGTACCCTCACCGGTCTGGTTCAGTCTACCACTACTGGTAATTCCTACTTCACCGGCGGCAACGTCGGTATCGGAACGACTGTTCCTTCTTCAGGTAAACTCCAAATAGGCGCGGGAAATCTCATTGTTGACTCAACCTACGGCATTGATCTGCCCGGGGTTGGCACTCTGAATTTTGGCGGTACCAATGCCACCATCCTCAGTCTAGGAACAAGCGCCTTGGCACGGACTATCACTGTTGGCAACATTACCGGGGCCACTGCCGTCAACGTGAATACCGGCACAGCCGGATCAACAATCACCA
>CAYGXQ010000029.1:4367-16356 GCA_964354025.1 uncultured Gammaproteobacteria bacterium
TCTTTACTGTCAATACCGGTACAGGCAATATCGGTCTGGGGACTGACGCGGCGGCAAAGACGATTACTGTGGGTAACACTACTGGAGCTACCAGACTTATATTAAACGCAGGTACCGGCAATGTCGGCATCGGCACTACCGTTCCGGCGGCCAAACTGGATATAGCCGGTACCACCTCGACCATCAGCAATACCTCCGGCAATATCACCATCACTTCTGCCGGCAATACAATTTTCTCGGCAGGCAACGTCGGCATCGGTACCATCAGCCCGGCGGCCAAACTGGATGTGGCCGGCACCGGAAGATATACCTGCGCCGCCACCTGGGTGGATCAGGGAGCTTACATCAATTGTGCTGATATCGCCGAAGTCTATCAGACAAATGAATCCTTTTTAGAAACCGGGGATATTCTGGTGGCGGCTAAAAACGGCACCGGCAAAGTCGCCAGGTCCGGCACTGCATACCAAAAAGATATTTTGGGCGTTTATTCCACTTCACCCGGGCTTTTAGTCGGCGGCGACACGGTTATCGGCGGCGGCGGCACGGAAAAACTCAAGACAAATGACATCCCGATGGCTCTGGCCGGCCGGGCTCCCGTCAAAGTCACCAGTGAAAACGGGCCGATCATCCAAGGCGACCTGCTCACCTCCTCCAGCCTTCCCGGTGTAGCCATGAAAGCCACTCAAGCTGGACCGATCATCGGCAAAGCTTTGGAAAGTTACAATGAAAGCGACCCGCAAAAAATCGATAAAATCCTCGCTTTCATCAACGTCTCCTGGTATGATCCGGGCACCTCGCAAAATACCTCACAGAATAACCATCTTCAAATACTTGAGGAAAAGGTGGCTGTTCAGGATAAACAGATTGAAGAGCTCCGGAGACAGATTGAGGAGTTGAAGAAGAAGTAAATCTTTACTGTTTAATATATGTCTTTTCTCTTTCCAAAACTTTCTAAAAAACAACTCGAAAAACTGTCAGATATTTCCTCAGATGTTGGTCTCATCACGTTGGCTTCAGTTGTTTTACCCGCAGCGCTTGACAGATTCAATCCAGCTGCGGTAGTATTGGGATTGCTGGCAACATTTATATTTTGGGCAATAAGCTTAATGTTAAGGAAATAAGCATATGCAACCAATCATATTGATATATTTTATCCTGATCCTTATGGGCTTGGGCTTTCTCTTAATAGCTCTTCCTTCTCTTACAAGAAGAAAGAATAAATGGAATAAATAGGAGTAAATGAACATCATTAATCTCATCGTCTATCTGCCTTTTATTCTTTCTTTTCTGTTAGTCGGTTTTTTCCTGACAATAATTTTGTCCCATCCGCATGAAAGATAATATGCAATTTGTGATTGACAATGACAAATTGCATTGTATAATGTGATTATGTATCATAGATTGCTTAATCCTGCCCCGGACACAAGTTTCTTTTTATTTGGTCCGCGCGGAACAGGCAAAACTACCTGGGTGAAAAACAAATTCCCAAATGCAATACGATTAGATTTATTGGAGTCGAAAACCTATACCGAATTATTAGCCAAACCGGAACGGCTGGAACAAAATATCCCAAATGATTATCATGATTATCTCATCATCGATGAAGTACAAAGAGTCCCGGAACTGCTCAACGAAGTCCATAGACTGATAGAATCAAAAAGGCTCAAATTCATCCTGACGGGAAGCAGTGCCAGAAAATTAAGAAGAGGCGGAAACAATCTTCTTGCCGGACGCGCTCTCACCTACTATATGTATCCGCTTACCGCAATAGAAATGGGCAGCGACTTTGACTTGAAAAAAGCAGTCGCCACCGGAATGCTTCCGCTTGCACAGTTTAAAAACCATGAAGAATATCTACATAGTTATGTAAAAACATATCTTGATCAGGAAATATTACAGGAAGGTCTCACTAGGAATTTAGCCTCTTTTAGTCGTTTTTTGGAAATAGCCAGTTTTTCTCAAGGTCAGGTTTTGAACGTCTCGAATGTAGCAAGAGAGGCAGCAATCGAACGAACGACAGTGATAGGATACTTTCATATCCTGGAAGAACTATTGATCGGATATATGATTCCGCCGTTTACCAAGAGAGCTAAACGAAGATTGGTATCACACCCCAAGTTTTATTATTTTGATGTTGGATTGTATAGGGCAATTCGACCAATGGGACCTTATGATTCTCCGCAAGAAATTGGCGGTATAAGTGTGGAAACACTTGTATGTCAGCAATTGGTTGCCGTAAACAATCTCATGAAACTAGGTTATACTGTATATTATTATCGGACAACTACAGGAGTAGAAATCGATTTTGTGATGTATGGAAATCGAGGTATTATAGCAATAGAAGTCAAAAGCAGCAGCACATATAAACCGGAAATGATTGCCGGATTGAAAAGGTTTTATTTAGATTACCCTGAAGCGAAACTCTATCTATTATATGCGGGAGAGAAAAAGCTGTATATCGACAATATTACCATACTTCCGCTCGCATATGCCCTTTCTCACTTATCCGAAATACTGATTATGAAAAACGAGGTTAAGTTGAAATGAAAATCCGTTTTCCTTCCCGCACTCACTGCTTCCTGATTCTTTTTTGCCTGTGTCTAACAGTCGGCCTTCTCGCTTTCCTCTTTATTATTAAACGTGGCCTTGTCAAGGCCGCCACCCTCTCCCTCTCCACCCCAGGCACTACCATTCAGATTGACGTCCCAAACCGGTATCGGGCGATTATAACAACAGTTGCTGATGACCATATTGTAAATTTCTATGATCGTGCCGAAAATGACAGTACCCCGGATCTGGTATTACAGTTGGAAGGCTATTATGTCCAAAATGAAAGCATCCTCTATGCGATTAATCAAGATGTTAACAGAAAAACCACTATTCTTGAAAGTACTGCTACCAGAGTAAAAATTAGAATCGAGGGCGGATTGTCTACCTCGGGCGGAACATACCTTACCGACGGTACTAATAAGATACTCATTACCGATGAGTTTACTTTTACCACTGAAGGCGCTTTTGAAAACGTAACTGTTGATTATAAAACAGGGGTTGCCATAGACAACGTCGCTCTTGATGACCATGTCATGACTCAGGATGTTAAATTTAACATACCAACCACATCCTATCACTCGGAAACCATCTATTACGGTGACGGAAACACGGAATCATTCACATCAACTACCGCCGACATTAGTACAACCACAGACATTTACGGCGTTTTCCAAGGTACAGGAACCTATCAAGATATGATCATTGGCGAAATGACAAAAAATGGTGACAAAGTGCTCAGTAACTCAAACAACGGTTTAATTAGGTATGTAGCTGCTTCTTATCAGGACGAATTTAAATTTTATGATTTGCGAACTCAAACCCTCAGAGGAAAAGGATCCGCCAGTCTTTTCTATCTTTTCAAAGCTCAGGCAGACCTTGAAACCGAAACCCTGCGCGAAGGCGTCTTTAATGACCTGACCAATCCCGACTTTCTTACCTTTACCACCGGCTCGTCTTGGGACTTTACCAAAGATTCTGATCTTGAAGGTTTATGGTACATGGAAAGCGATGGGTCCACTGCGGAAACCGATCAATCGACAAGAGGAAATAATTTAACTGTCAGCGCCAGCGACACCATTCCCCGTTCCACCGACGCCCGGCAAGGCACGTATTCAAGGGATTTTGAGGATGATGATGACGACTATCTCTACATTGCCGATACCAGTATGACCGGCCTGGCTATTACCGGTAAAATGACCGCGCTGGCCTGGATTAGGTCAGAAGCGCTAACCAGCGATTATATGAACATAATGAGTCGAATTTATGATACGGGTAATAATCGGGCATGGTATTTAGTCACCATGGCCGACGGCACACTTCGGGCTAGGTTAAATAACGATGGAAACACTGGTTGGGTAGATCCTGTTACTACTGCAGCCAGCGCCATTACGACAAATACCTGGTACCACGTAGCTATGGTTTATGATGGGGCTTATCACCGGCTTTACATCAATGGTCAGGCTAGAACGGATGGCTCCGGGCCAATTGCTTATACCGGTGTCATCTATGCCGGAACTGCCGATTTTGTCATTGGGAATAATGAAAATCATAGTGCTACCCAACAATGGGATGGCCTGATTGATGAAGCAGCTGTCTTTTCCCGGGCTTTATCCCCCTCCGAAATCAAACAAATATTTTCCCAAGGGTTAAGTACTCATTATAATGAAGCTGAAGGAACGTATACGGTTGACGCTTCATCAAATGAGGCTTCTCTGGATATTGACGGACAGACGGATATCTCGACACTCTTAAATGGAGTGGTAACCGCAGGAGCAACGACAATTACTGTTGATTCAACGACTACTTTTCCCGCGTCAGGGGTGGCTTACGTTGATGGCGATAAGTTCTCTTACAGCGGCAAAACAGAGACTACCTTTACCGGAGTGCCGGCCTCCGGTGAATTATCAGTTGTCAGTCACGCGGATAACACCGTGGTTTCTTCCATGAACCGGCATGATCCGTTTTTTAAGATCAGAAACTACCGCAGTAATACCGAGCCTTCGTCTATCGGTTTGGAAGGAGCTACCCTCGCCGACGGCACTGACTACAACCTGGATTACAAACCCGTCTCTTCCGCCTATTGGGCGCAGGATTTACTGTGGTATTCGACCATGGAAAACGCTGCTGCTTTAAGCACCCCTGATGTGGGAACTGCCATTACCAACGGAGGTGCCACCTATGTTGTGGGAAAATACGGCAACGGATTATATTTTGATGCCGATGCTGATACTTTAGGCAGTATGGCGATAGGCAGCAATTTCAATACTTCAAAAGGAGCAGTTGAATTTTGGTATAAACCGAGCCATGCGCATACAGACAACGCCGAACATCGATTCTTGGAAATATGGAATTCAACCGATTGGGCGCAGTATATTATTTTCAGAAAAAATTCGGATAATACCCTAGCTTTCCAATTCCGTGACAGCGGCGCTGTAATATATAGCACAACGGTTGCCTCGTCAAATTACTCTTGGACAGCAGGCGACTGGGTACATCTTAAAGCAACTTGGGATGAAGATGCCGCTGTCGCAGATCAGATTAGGATTTATATTAACGGGGTTGAACCTACACACACCTATGATACTGACAATTATACAGATGCTAGTTTAACGGTACATAGCTTATGGATATCAGGGACGAGTGGTACGACTCATGCAGATGGAATTCTTGATGAATATAGAATCTACGGTGGGCAACAAGACAATCCTGTCACTTTAGCCAAAGGCGGCAATACGGCTGATGCGGATGAACATTTAGCGCGGACAGATGTCAACGAAACCTTATCCTTTGTTGAAAAAACATCAACAGAACAAGGAGAGTATCTCTTTTTGGGTTCTGATTCAATGGTATCAGGCTTTAATATTGATCTGGCGACTAATGGTGTTTCTGTTGATGTAGATTTGGATTGGGAGTACTGGAATGGTACATCTTGGGCGAATTTGGAATCTATTACCGGCTTTACCGATGGCACCAGTAATCTTACACAAGACGGTGCCGTCTATTGGACCAATATTCCCACCAACTGGCGGCCGTATTCTGTCAATGGATCCACTGATCTTTATTACATCCGTGTTTCGATGAACTATAACGCTGGCATAGCCCGGTCTTATTCCACTTCTCCGATAGAAAACACCATCAGGACTGATATTATCAACCTTCAATATTTGCATAATATTACGGCCAACGATCAAACTTTTACCTCCAATATAGTAATTCCTACCTCCACTCCTACTCCCACTGTTACTCCTACTTCCGTTCCGCCTTCCGCTACTCCCACTCAAGTTCCGTCAGTAATTTCTTTGAGTTCTCCTTCCGCGACAACATACCAGATCGATGTCCCAAACCGGTATACGGCCGTGATGGATACGGCTGACACAGTCGACTATATTATTTTTAAAGACCGGGTCCAAAGCGACGGTTCACCTCCGACCACCCATGAGATCAAAGGACCCTGTATCACGGAAACGGCAGTTTATTGTTTGCGGGATGACGCCAACAGGAAAACTACTATTCTTGAATCAACTGCCACCAGAATAAGGATCCGTGTTGAAGGCGGATTTAATAACGAAGCCGGCACTGCCTATCTGGCTCAAGGTGCCACCGGCACTACCACTCCCAATCTGACGGTCCGGGAGGATTACACTTTCACCCCTGATGGTATGTTTGTGGAAAACAAAACAGACTTTGGTACGACCGGTGAAGGATTGGACGCCGATTCCGGACACAATGGTTATGAATGGTTGGGAGTCTGGGCTGACGTGGATAGTACCGGATTTGATGAAGGAGTTAATCCTGATGTTATTTATGGTGATGGAAATACCGAGGTTAGTTCCAATTTAGCTGATGACGCTGAATTTGCCAAAACCAACACTTATGTCGTCCTAGCCGGCACCGGCACTTCAACTTATCAGGATGCCTTTGTGGGTATTGCCCAAAACGGCTGGTTTGACGACGCTGCCGCCAGCGTCCAGGAGTGGCGGTGGGACGAAGGTAATGACGGCACTCAGGATTTGTTAACCGCTCAGGAACAAAACTACACTCCCGTTGGCATCCATTACGCCAAATGGTATTTACTGCTGCAGACCGAAGTCAATTTAAATAGCGAAGGTAAACGGGAGTCTATGAATAATGACTATCGTAATCCGGACATCCTTACCTACTCCACCGGCAGTGAATGGGACGACGCGCCGGCTTCGCCGGGACTGAAATTTGATAACACTAACGATGGTGTTTCTGCCGTTAACTCCGCCTCGATCCAGAATTTGCAAGATAACGCATTCACTGTCGAAACCTGGTTTTACTGGCCGGGAATTGCCGCCAGCGCTCAGGATATCGCATTATATAAAGCCAACGGTTGGCAGTTGGATTTTGCCGATTGGGGATCGGGAGATGTAATAGAAATATTTGTCCCAGCGGCAACTACCGCTGCTGAAACTGATTATAATATTTCAACTCTCCCCAACCTGGAAAATAGCTGGCATCATCTTGCCTTCAGATTTGACGATGCCAGCACTAGAACGATTGACCTTCTCATTGACGGTGTGCTGGTGACGACAACTCAAAGAGCTGCCGTTGGCGCTATTACAAACGATTCCGCCAATAAAGTGTTTATCGGTTGCAGTGGTACGACAGGATCATGTTCTGCTAACTATTATAACGGGATGCTTGATGAAATCAGAGTGTGGAACGACTGGCGCACTGACGCAGAAATCGCAAGCAATATGTATAAACAACTGGATCCAGCCACCGAAAACAATCTTGTGGCATACTGGCGGCTTAATGAAAACACCGGCACCGTGGCTCATGATGAAACAACTAACAATAACGATGGCACAATTGCTGGAGCCTCATGGCAAACTGGTTTTGTACCGGATTATTACAACGAAGCGGAAGGAGCATATACGGTAGCGGCTTGGGCCAATCAAGCTTATCTGGATATCAACGGGCAAGCGGATATATCGACACTGTTAAATGGAGCGGCAACCGCGGGATCAGCGACGATCACTGTTGATTCTACCACCACTTTTCCCGCTTCAGGGGTGGCTTACATCGATGGCGATAAGTTTTCTTACACCGGTACCACAGCCACTACCTTTACCGGGGTTCCCGCCTCCGGTGAATTATCAGTTATCGGTCACGCGGATAACTCTGTCGTTTCTTCCATGAACCGGCATAAGCCGTTTTTTAAAATCAAAAATTTCCGCTCCAATACCGAACCGTCTCCTCTTTCTCTGGAGGACGTTCCCCTCACCGACGGGACGGATTATAATCTGGACTTTAAACCCGTCTCTTCCGCCTATTGGGCACAGGATTTGACCTGGTATTCGACAATGCAATCAAGTACGGCTTTTACGTCTCCGGATGTGGGCGTTGGGACTTCCAGTAGTATTGATACGGCCACTTTTGTAGCCGGAAAATACGGCAATGGCATGCAGATTGATGCCACCACGGAAAACCCGTATTTTGTTTCCAGCGGAAATATCAGCGGTTCGGCCGGCACTGTTGAATTTTGGTATATAAATACGACCGCTCCTGCTGCTTCCGGTTATTTTTTTGCCTGTGATAACGGCTCAGGAACAGTTAATATGAGTTTGGGAAGAGGCGGGAACGCAACGGACATTGATTTTATTGTCAATGATGGATCAACGCATACCAATTCCTGGGACGGAATCAGCGTCAGTATTTATGACGGCAGCTGGCATCACATAAAATTAACCTACGACGCGGCAACCGATGTGCCGGATCTTTATCTTGATGGCATATTGCAAATACGGGATGCCACCAGTGCCTGGAACGCCATCACGCCTCAAACAAACACGTATATTGGCAATAATTCCGGTACCAATCATATTGGCGGCATTATTGATGAGTTCCGTATTTATGACGCTGCTGCCACTCCGGTTACTATCGCCAAAGGCGGCAATACCGCTGATGCTTCCGAATATCTGGGGAGAACAAACAATAATTACACTTTGAGCTTCGCCCCTAAAATTACCGAACGGGGAGAATATCTCTTTTTCGGTTCAGATTCCATGTTCTCAGGATTAAATATCGATCTGGCCACTCTTGGTACTACTGCTGGGTCGCTTAATCTGGACTGGGAATACTGGAACGGTACAGCCTGGGCAGACCTGGAAGCAATTTCCGGCTTTACTGATGGCACCAGCAACTTGACCCAAGACGGTGCTGTTTATTGGACAAATATTCCTACCAACTGGAGACTGTATTCGGTTAATGGCTCAACTGACTTATATTACATCAGAGTCTCGCTCAACTCCTCATCCGGTACTTACACGGCATCACCGGTAGAAAATACTATTTGGACTGATGTCCTGCTGGTCCAGCTTTTGTCAAACATCTCTCTCCAAAACCAAACCTTCATCTGTCCCCGCTCGCCTTTACGGATCGAAAAAATCAAATTCGAAAAAATAAAGATAAACTGAACTAAGTTTTTGATTACCATATGCTTGACAAAAATATTATTTTTGCTAATTCGTCTTCCAATTTTTAAATTGTTTTGGCCATTTTGCCGGCTCTTTAAGTGCGTTATAATTCCAACACAGATACCATTTGGACTCCCTTTGGTACTGACACTTCTTCATCTTTCTCCCAAAACACTATTTTCTTTGCCGCGTCTTTAAAAAGGGTTCCTGCTTCTCGCAGGGAACGGACCTCACGGCTTAAAACCTCGCTATCTTTGAGAGAATAACAAACATTCACCAATTCTTTAATTTTTAGTCCTTCTTTAATAAGAAAATCAACCTCTCCCCCATTTTTCCAGTAGTAAATTTTTTTACCCTGCGACAGATAATGGTTAAACACCATATTTTCCAGATAATGACCGCTGTTCTCGCTAAACGAAAAACCGGCAATCCGGGATAAACCGCTATCAATTACAAAGGTCTTATCAGGATTATATATTTGTTTCTTCACGTTAACGTCAAATTTTGGAATTCGGTTAATAAGCAGGGCTTCTTCAAAAAAATCAAGGTAGCTCATGATGTTCTGGTGAGAGATGCCAATCTTTTTTGCCAGAGAATAACTTGAAATTAAAGAACCGATATTTGACATTAAATATAGAGCCAGATCCTTAATCTCGGTTTTACTTTTCAGGTTGTTTTTTAAAATCACATCTTTTTCAATAATTGTGTTGTAATATTCCTGTAACAAACTGTTTTTTATTATTACTTCTTTTTCCAAAACTACACGCGGGAATCCGCCGAATTTCAGATATTCCCTGAGTAAATTTAATATTCTAGGCCGGGATATCACTTTTTCAACTTCAACTCGCCTAAATTCTAAAAACTCTTTAAAATCCAAGGGGTAAATTTTTTGAGTTAAATATCTACCAGTTAGAAGAGTGGAAATTTTATCACTAAGGAGTCTTGAATTTGAACCGGTGACAAAAATTTTAACTGGTTGTCTTGAATCATAAAGAGAAAGAACAAATCTCTCCCAATTGTTAACCCTTTGCACCTCATCTAAAAATAAATATATTCTGCCTTGCGGGTTTTTAAATTCAAGATAGCTTGCAAAAATTTCCTGAAGATTATTTAAAGAAACAGTCTCGCCAAAAACCGGATCTTCAAAATTGATAAATAACGTATTTTCTCTCGGAACTTGATTTTTAATGAGGCTTTCTAAAATTTGATAGCAAAGGACTGACTTGCCGCAGCGCCGCACCCCAACGATTGCTATTACCTCCGGAATTTTAATTAACCGTAAAAACTCCTTAAGGTATCTGGTACGCTTGACCCCGGTATCGATATTCTGTTGCCAAAAGTTCCATTTTTCTAAAGCTTCAATTATATTTTTTCTGTCCATATACTTTGATATATGTAAATGACAATTACATATTAATGAAAAAACATTCAATTGTCAAGTGAATGTTTTTTTACAATTTTTTACTGCGTCCTCCAATTCCCCAGCAACTTATTCAAATCACTTTCGTTAACAATACTGTCTCCGGTTATGTCTTTTTCATTTGTCATCCATTTGCCTAGAAGCGTATTCAGGTCGCTCTCATTTATTTTCTCATCGCAATTAAAATCTCCAGAAGAAACCAATGGACAGGAAGAAGGAGTCGGTGTCTTATTTACCGGCGTCGGTGTAGGCGTCCCACCGTCTGCAAAAACATATTCATAAGCTCCAATGTCATATCCCGATCCCTGAGGCCGGGAAATACCATCAAAATCGGTGGTGACTTCGGATAAGGACGCGCCCGTATTTATGGCGGGAGAGTTTGCAAGTAAGTGAAAATCAAATATGGCAGAATTAACAAAATTGGGATTTTGATTCGTGAGGTTATTGGTTATCACTGTATTCGTGCCGTAATTGACGATTTGTGAACTGGAATTAAGATATACAATATTATTTTGAACTTTGGTATTATTCGACGCGCCCCCATCAGTGCTGTTTCCGCTACCGACCCATATTCCTTCATTTTTATTCTGATAAACAGTATTATTTAAAATATTGGTGTCACTTGTTCCGTAATTAACCACAATGCCTTGATTATTACCCCAAACTAAATTGTTATAAACAAGATTCCCAGTTCCGTTGTAAACGCCGATACCGACACCCCGGCTGCCAGCATTGGCATTATCGTAAACTTTATTATTCCTAACCGTGTTAAAACTTGGTTTACCAGCAACGCTGTAAATATGCACCCCCCAACCGGCATTATTATAGATTTCGCAACCCTCGACTAAGTTATGATGACTGCTTATATATATACCATGGTCATAATCAGAACTGCCGTTATCATGAATTTTTAAATTGATGAATTCGTTATAATCAGCCCCCACGGTGACTAGAATGCCCTGGCGGGGAGCATTCATTACTTCGCAGTTTTGAATGCGGATATGGTGGCCGGAAGTGGAACCATATTGGAATTTAATCACATCATAAACAACATTGCTTCCATCTAAGATAAAACCATCAATAATAATATGGTGCGGTGCGGGATTGCCGGAAAAGTGCAAAACCCAACCGCCACCACTTGGTTTAATAACAGGCTTGTGTCCGGGATAGGCTTTAATAGTCACGGGTTTGGCCCAACTTTCACCGCTGGGAATAACATTTTCCAGATTTTCGATGTAAACTCCGTTTTTGACCAGCAAAGTATCTCCGGCGGTCAGGTTATTTACTCCGGCTTTAATAGTGGAATAATTATCAGGAACAACGTAGGTGTTGGCCGCCCGGCAGATTGAAGGAAAAAGAAACAAAAAAAAGGAAGTTAAGAAAATGACCGCTACTTTCCTCATAATCTCATCATATTATGAGTATCTCTTAGAAAGCAACCTGTTAACTCTTTTTCATATCGCTTTCCAATTTTTAAATTGTTCTTAAATAAATTCCAGAAAATTCTCTTTGGAAATCACTTTTTTTTGCCCCGGATAATTCTCAACAAATTGTTTTGGCCATTTTGCCGTTTGTT
>CAYGXQ010000030.1:0-14633 GCA_964354025.1 uncultured Gammaproteobacteria bacterium
CCATCTGGAGAAGTGTAGTGCCCGTTTCACTGGTCGTAAAATAAAAAAGGATGATGGTCCCTGCCAGGATAAGAGGAACAAGCGGTTCAAGGATCAGAGACAGTTCAAAGAGGAGAAAATAATTCAGGAAAAAAAACGGTGAGGCCACACCGCCGGTTGAACCGACCACCAGAAGGACGGCGATAGTGGAGATGACGCTTTCCAACATTTTGAAATGATTTAACCGCAGGAAGCGGTGGGAGACAAGTAAAGTGAGAAGCAGGATGGCCGTCAGCTGGAGGGAATAGACGGCTAGCTGCTCATCAGTCACCCAGAAAAAAAGAAGACAGATGGCACCGATCAGAATAAGCGAGTGCAGGATCACATATTTACTCATAAAATTAGTATATCACAATATTTGACTTTTTTTGTTATACTTAAGCAATCTAAGTCAGAATATATTTCAAAACCTAGTGTCATTGCGAGGACCCGCCAGTTGGCGGGGACGTGGCAATCTCGGACGGGATTGCTTCTTCGCCAGCCGGCGAATCGCAATGACAATCTAAATCATTAGATATATATGTCATCAAAAAAACCAACTCCATCTTTTGATCCTTCCTCTTTCGAGGGGAAATGGCGTCAGTATTGGAAGAAACAGGGTGTTTATCAGCCGGACATGAAGAGTGCTAGGCGGCCTTATTACAACCTGATGATGTTTCCATACCCTTCAGCCGAAGGGCTTCATGTGGGCAATATGTACGCTTTCACCGGCGCGGACATCAACGGCCGATACCAAAGAATGAAAGGTTATGATGTTTTTGAACCGATCGGTTTGGACGGATTCGGCATCCACAGCGAAAATTACGCTTTAAAAATCGGTAAACACCCCAAAGAACAGGCGAAAATCAGCGCCGAAAATTTTTACCGCCAGCTTCATGCCATCGGTAACGGTTTTGCTTTTAAAAACACCTTAGAAACTTATGATCCGGATTACTACCGCTGGACCCAGTGGATTTTCGTCCAGATGTTCAAACACGGGCTGGCTTACCGGAAGAAATCTCCGCTTAATTTCTGTCCCTCATGCAAAACAGTGCTGGCTGATGAGCAGGTGGTAGCTCGGGTCAAAACAGACAAGCCTAAAGACACACCGGTCCGCCAGCTGGCGGATCCCGGTGTGGAGAGATCAGTAAGCGTGCCGGTGTGTGAAAGATGTGGAACACCTGTCGAGAAGAGGGAATTAGAGCAATGGTTTTTCAAAATTACCAATTATGCCGAGAGACTTTTACAAAATACTTTTAAGCAGTCTTTCCAGTGGAGTGCTAAAGTGAAGATCGGCCAGCGTAATTGGATCGGGAAGAAAGAAGGAATAAATATTACTTATGATGTCATTCCGAGCGACCCGCAGGGAGTCGAGGAATCTTCCGACCTGGGAAGATCCCTCCGCTGCGGTCGGGATGACATACTAACGTCAATAACTTGTTTTACCACCAGACCTGATACTAACTTCGGCGCGACTTTCATCGTAGTGGCTCCCGAGCATCCCTTTGTTGAAAAGATATTATCTTTACCTAAGTTACCTAAGCCACTTAAGCAACTTATTACAGATTACATTCAAAAAGCAAAAAAGAAAAATGAGATGGATCGCATTGCTGAAGGGCGGAAAAAAACCGGCGTCTTTACCGGATATTACGCCATTAACCAGCTGACAAACAATAAAATGCCTATTTATATCACTGATTTCGTTCTAGGCCATGTCGGTACCGGCGCGGTGATAGGTGTGCCGGGCCATGACCTTCGCGATTTTGAATTTGCCAAAGAATTTAATTTGCCGGTTATCCGGGTCGTGGTTGGAAAAGACGGTGATAAGAGTGAGATTACTAACGAGGAGCAAGTACAGGAAGAAGAGGGGACGATGGTAAACTCCGGCTTTTTAAACGGAAAAGATATTCATGAAGCGACAAAACTAATCATGGATTATATGGAAGAAAAAGGGTGTGGAAAAAGAGTTACAGAATATAAACTCCGTGACTGGTGTATTTCCAGACAGCGCTATTGGGGCGCGCCGATACCGATGATCAATTGCCCGACCTGCGGCTGGCAGCCGGTTCCCGAAGATCAGCTTCCGGTATTACTGCCCGATCTTGAGGATTGGAAACCGGCAGGGACAGGCAAAGGACCGTTGGCTAAACTTGATTCATTTGTCGTAATCAAATGCCCCAAATGCGGTGGAGACGCACGAAGGGAAACGGATGTTTGTGATACATTCTTAGACAGCTCGTGGTATTTTTTGAGATACCCGAGTGTAAACATAGAACATAAAACAAATAACATAAAACAAAAAAGCGGTGGAGGAATCAGTAGAGAACTTCCATGGGATCCTGAAATTACCAAAAAATGGCTTCCTGTCACCCAATACATCGGCGGGGCAGAGCATACGGTTTTACATCTTCTTTATGCCCGGTTTGTTTGGATGTGTTTTTATGATTGGGGATATTTATCGTCCAGAGGACGACCAGCCTCTGGCTGGGAGGAGCCTTTCAGCCGTTTCTATGCCCACGGCTTGATTATTGCCGAAGGGGCGAAAATGAGCAAAAGCCGCGGTAATGTCGTCATCCCCGATGTTTATATTGCTAAATACGGCGCTGATGCTCTGCGGACCTACCTTATGTTTTTGGGGCCTTTTGATCAGGGCGGCGACTTCCGCGATACCGGCATTGCCGGTATGTACCGTTTCCTGGGAAGAGTGTGGAGGCTTGTTTCTTCTGTCATTCTGGGGGATCCTTCGACTCTAGTTTACACTGAGCGTAGTCGAAGTGCTCAGGATGACACGCTGAGGCGCGTCATGCACCGGACCATCAAGGAAGTGACCGAGGATTTGGAAAACTTCCGCTACAACACCGCCATCGCCCATATTATGGAATACGTAAACGAAATTTCAAATTTCAAATTTCAAATTTCAAATGAACAAGGAAAAGAATTAATAGAAACATTATTATTACTTCTTGCTCCCTTTGCTCCCTATATGACGGAAGAACTGTTTCATTTAACCAAATTAGACCAATTAGACAAATCAGACAAACTAAGTTCTATCCATCTGCACCCCTGGCCTTCCTTTGATCCAAAATATCTGGTGGAAGAAGAAGTGACGATTGTGATCCAGGTGAACGGGAAGACGAGGGAAATAATAAGCGTTAAGCGTGAAGCGTCAATCGTCAAAGAGGAAGTAGAAGAGAAGGCAAAAGCTTCAGAAAAAACAAAAAAACATCTGGAAGAAAAGATGATTCGCAAAGTCATCTTCGTACCCGGCCGTCTAATCAATTTTGTCGTCTCCTAATTATTATGGTGAATGATCAGGATGACTCTTCGGTAATCAATTTCGACAAACTGCAGGAGCTTCTCTCTTTATATAAATTCCCGCTTATTTTAGGCACCATCGGTATCTGTCTGTTGTCAGCAGCCATTATTTTACTTTTGAAAAACCAGAAAGATACTGCTTCGGTACTTTTTGAAACAGAAGCGTCATCTTCGGCCAAAACAAGGATAAAAGTTGATCTTCAGGGAGCAGTTGTCTCTCCCGGCATATTTTCGCTGGAGGAGGGGAGCCGGATCGCTGATGCTATCGCTTTGGCCGGCGGGCTTTCAACTTCCGCCGACAGTGACTGGGTGGCAAAAAATCTCAATCAGGCGGCCAAGCTGGTTGACGGCGGTAAAATCTATATCCCCTCGACGAAAGAGACTCTTTCCGGTAAATCCTTAGGTACCCAAAGCGACTTAAGTAACTTATCTTCTAAAAAGACCATCAGCCTCAATTCCGCCTCTCAGGCAGAATTGGAAGCTCTTCCCGGTATCGGTCCGGTGACAGCCGGCAAGATTATTTCCGGGAGGCCTTACCAGTCTGTCGAGGAGCTTAAAAGCCGTAAAGTAGTGACGGCCAGCGTTTACGAGAAAATCAAAGATTTGCTAACTGTTTATTGATATGTATAATAGAAATATAGGTAAAGCCGAAGGAGACAATTTCGGAATGCGAGATACCAAATAAGACAAACGATCAAGTAAAGATAGGATACTTTGCCCAAGACAAATACAACCTGAATAGACATAAGCAATGGAGAAATTCCGTCTCCGAGGATTTACCGCAAATAAAAAAATATGCTAGCCGGTATCCTTCTTCTTGTTTTTGTTTCCCTTCTTGGGATTTTATCCCACCGTCAATCCCGGCTGGAAAAAAAAGTCTTAAAAAATATTCCCTTAAACGACTGGATATTGATTTTAGGTGTTCCGGCCGGTTTATTTATCGGCTGGTATATTCTCACCGGCAATATCCTTGACCGGGACAAAATCCCTTTTATACCGATAGATGATTTTGATATTCTGGCGGTTTTAACTCTTTTTATGATCTATGTGGCCATCGGTTTGGGTGTTCATTTTACCGCCAAAGTGCTCTGGCGCTATCTATCCGCCGATAGCAGATCAGTTGCCTATAAAATAAATGAAATGTTTCATGATAAGTTTAGTCATTATTTAGTCTATTTTAACGGCTTTTTTGCCATTTTTATGCTCTGCGTTTTGGAGATTAATCACCCGTTGAATAGTCCGATGTTTTCTTCCAACGTCTTATTTATTATCCTGGCGGGTATAATCTGCGGTTATTCTCTCTGCAAAATGATCCTTTACGCTAATGAGTGGTTTGGCGGCTACAACAAGCCGCTGGTTTTTCTTGTTTTTATATTGTTGGGGCTTATTCTCAATATTTCAAGGGTTTTGAAATTGAATAATAGTTTTTATCCGGTCAAACTCTTTATCACGGCGGTTTTTGCCAGTTTCCTGGCCTCTTTTGCCCTCCGGCAGGTTTTGATTTTCACCAGACTGGGTAACAAAAGGAGACTCCGCTTTCTGGCTAAGATATTAAGCGTGTAACTTAAGCTACTTAAGTGACTTAAGTGACTTAAGCGACTTATTCATGCAAAATCCCTTCATACCAGTGATAAATTCCCTTCTCCCCGAACCGCAAGCCTCGCTTTTGGGCGGTATTCTCTTCGGAGTAAAAGCGACGATGCCGAAAGATTTATACAATGCCCTTGTGGCAACCGGCACTTTGCATATCATCGCCCTTTCCGGCATGAACATCAGTATTCTGGCAAATTTGATCGTCAGAATGACTTCCTTCTTGGGGAAGAAAGCCTCTAGTATTGTTACTATATGTCTTATAATCATTTTCACCTTATTTGTCGGCGCTTCACCCTCGATTGTCAGGGCGGCGATCATGGGATCTGTTTCTCTTCTGGCTACCTGTTTTGGCAGACTGAGTTGGGGATTGCTAAGTCTGTTTTTGGCCGCCGGAATAATGCTTTTGTTTAATTACATTTTGATAAAAGACCTCTCTTTCCAGTTATCATTCCTGGCGACCTTCGGAATTATTACCTGTTCGCCTACTGGCGAATTAGCAAACCGGAAGATTGAGCGCCAAAGATCAAAAAGCCCGTCAAAACAACTTCTTTATGTTGTCAGACAAAATTTCCGTCTGACATTTTCCGCCCAACTTTTTACTCTGCCGGTTATCCTGATTAATTTCCACCGGATTTCTTTAATCTCTCCGATAACCAATCTCATGGTAGAGTGGGCAGTCCAGCCGATCATGGTTTTGGGATTTATTGTTGCTATACTGGGTTGGATCTGGCAGCCGTTGGGGATAATCCCGGCCTGGATTGTCTGGATACCGTTGACATATTTTATTAAAATCGTCGAACTCTTGTCCAAAGTCCCTGGGGCATCGGTGAGTTTTTAGCTTACTTATTTGTCATTGCGAGTCCCGCCACTTATGCGGGACGTGGCAATCTCGGACGGGATTCTTCTCCCGCCAAGGTGGGATCAGAATGACATCTGGCTGTGTAAGTTCTGTTATCTTATGAAAAAGACATACATCTTAGGATCACTTATTGGTTTAACGCTCTTCTTCTCCTTTTTTTTCTCCCTTCCGGACGGCAAGCTCCATCTGGTTTTTTGCGATGTGGGGCAGGGGGATGCCGCCTATATCCGCACTCCTTCCAATCAGGACCTTTTGATTGATGCCGGGCCAAACGACAAGGTTCTGGATTGTTTGGGGAAAAATATGCCGTTTTATGACCGGACGATTGACGTGGTTGTTCTTTCTCATCCTGAGTCAGATCATTTTAAAGGTTTACTTTCCGTTATAGATAGATATACTGTGAAATATATTGTTATGCCGGCAGTCACCAATGAGGATCAAAGTTACCAAAAACTGTTGGAGAAGATCAGGGAGAAAAAAATCCCGGTAAAAAACCTCTATTCGGGTGATAAATTCTTTTTGGGGAAAGTGGAGTTGGACATTCTTTGGCCGGAAAAAGAGTGGACAGACTCACGGGTTCTCGGCCTGGCAACTAAAAGTACCAACCTCAACTATTTTTCCCAATATCTGCAGTTGAAATACGGTTCATTTGACGTCTTTTTCCCCGGCGACGGCGATAGTCGGATCCAGCCGGAGGTGATGAGAGAAGTTAGCCTGCCGGATGTTGACATCCTTAAATTTCCCCATCACGGGTCAAAATACGGCGTTACAGAAGAATTTATGGATAAAGTCAAACCTGAATTGGCGGTCATCTCTGTCGGAAAAAATCCCTGGGGTCATCCCACTAAAGAAGCCCTCGATCTATTACAAAATAAATCAATCAAATACTTAAGGACTGATCAAAGAGGGAATATTGAGGTGGTTAGTGATGGGAACAAATGGAATATAAAACCATGACTTAGAAGCTATCTCAAAACGTTGTCTCATGTCATTGCGAGGAGCGTAGCGACGTGGCAATCCCGTTGACGAACGAGATTGCTTCGCTATACTGCGTTTCGCTCGCGATGACAAATAACCAAAAGTTTCCAAACGGGTTCTTAAGCGACTTACTCTTATCCTCCCACTGTTTCATTGTACCAGCTCTCAAAGCGGAAAAGATGTCCCGGCACCGGCCTTCTCCACGGTGAGCCGGCATTGTAGGCTGTAGCCAATTGAAGCGGTGTCAGTTCGCCAAAAGTATCCAGCATATTGCGGTGGTAGCGGCCGACAAGGTCGATGCAGACTTCAGGCTTATACATTTCAAACGGGTCGCCTTCAAAACCCAGATTTCTGGCGGTACTTACCAGCACTTGTCCCATACAAAGACTGGCATCGTCAAGATGCGGTTCGTAGCGGTAAGCGTATTCGTCGCCTTCAGACTCGGTCATGATGGTGGCGTAGATCACCTGCGGGTCCAAATGGTATTTTTGGGCGTTTTCCCAGATCAGTTGGCGGTATTTGAATTTCGTCCAGGACCGCTGGTCGCCGTCATAATCTTCACTCTTAACCTCATTTTTCGGTTCAGGCGTCGGTTTAGGGACGATCTTCTCTTCCGGTACGGTAATCCCCAGGTCAAGGATGAGGGAGGGGATAGTGGTTACCTCTATACTTTCTTCTTGCGCGAAGGATCGGCCCGGCACCAAGCAGGCAAAAAGAAAAAGTAAGGAAAATAGGAAAATTGTTTTTTTCATAACTATAAGATTTTAATATAGGGATAAATTCCCATAAAAAAATCTTAACTTCCATTGAAGTTAAGATTATATTGACGGGAATTAAACTATTTTAGGGAAGGAGCGGAATTGTATCAAACTATAGGGCTCATGTCAAGTTAGGGGGACTGTCATCCCGACCGAAGGAGCGAAACGACGAGGATAAATTTGGAGGTCCCGCCATCAGGCGGGATCCTCCTGAGGCGGGAGATTTTATCAATCCCGTGCCTATTTGAGAACCGTTCCCGGTTATAGAGAAGGGGATTGTCAAATCGGGGATTATCAGGCGATTTTTTCCAGAAAATTATCCCTGGTAATTGTTTCCCATGTTCCGTTTGGATAATTCACTCCCCACGCTTTTGGCGCTTTTTTACGCGGCTTGGTCCATTTGATTTCAAAGCCTTTCAATATATCCGCTTTTTCTTCAACAAAATCTATTTCCGCGCCTTCATAGGTGCGCCAGAAGTGGGTGAAGATGTCCAAATCAAGGCTTTCAATTCTTTTCACTTTTTCGGCAACGATGAAATTTTCCCAGATTTTACCGATGTCGTCCCGGAAATCAAGACTGTTAAAATTTCTGATGACGGCGTTTCTCACTCCGGTGTCATAAAAATAGATTTTATTTAACCGGTTTAATTCCTGCCGCCTATTCTTGGAAAATGGCGGCAGACGGAAAATGACAAAGGATTTTATCAGAAGTTCTATATATGAGGCAACCGTGTCTTTATGAAGCTCAAGCATATTGGCAAGTTCGGTTAAAGACACTTCACTGCCTACTTGATAGGCAAGAGCCTGAAGCAGATTATTGATCTTATCGGCATTTTTCAAATGGAGAAATTTCAAAGCATCGCGGTAAAGATAATCAGAGGCGATTGTGGAAATTCTTTTCTTTTTCACTTCCGGATCTGTTTCCCAAAAAACTTGCGGGTAGGTGCCGTATAGAAGAATATTTTCCAGATTTCTTTCCATTTCCAGACTGTCAAATTGCGTTTTAATCTCGGTTATCATCAGGGGATGGAGTCTGAATTCAAAATTGCGTCCGGTAAGGGGTTCCGCGATTTCGTTTGCCAGATCAAAAGATGAGGAGCCGGTGGTGATGATCTGTTGTCCGGGGTATTCATCAAACATCATTTTGAGCTTGATGCCGATATTTTTGATTTTTTGAGCCTCATCGATGATCACCAGCTTAAAATCCCGGATGATATTTTGTTTAAGAGAAACCGGATTGTCAGACCGCGCGAATTTTTCCTGCACATCCAGCGCGTCGCAGTTAAGATAGCGTGTATTAACGGCAAGGTCTTTGGCGATTTTTTTCACTAAAGTGGTTTTTCCGGACTGGCGCGGGCCGTAAATGATGATTACGGCATTTTGAAACAGGAATTTTTTGATTTTTTCTTCAATCAGCCTCGTTGTGTACATAATATGTGTCTGAATTTAGTATGAATTCAGACACTCAACTGTCATTATTTATACCTAATCCGGCGGTATTTGTCAAGCGGCATATAGTTGTCATCCCGACCGATCCTGAGCGAAGTCGAAGGAGAGTGGGGAATTTTCCTCTATCTTCCTCTATTTTCCTCTAAACTCCTCTAAAGTTCTTTCCCCGGGTTTTTCGGACTAGTACTGTATTTCGTGAATATTCCGGTGTAAGAATTTTTCTTCGATCCTTTGTACCGATCTATCACAACACTGATAACGTCGGGAAATTAACGAAATACAGTACTAGCGCACTTTAGTGCGCGCCAGTCTTGGAGTAGCGCACTTTAGTGCGCGCTTGAGGTCACCGTCCTGGATTCCTTTTAATTAATGCCATGGGACAGGAAAAAAGCCATGATTAGATGTCTGGAGTAGTTTTAGTATTTCATTAGAAATCTGGAGAGGATCACCTGCGCCACCATTTACAGCTGCTTTCCAGTCTTTTGATAAGCTGTTGAGTTTGTTAAGTATTGGATCATTACCCGTAGCTTGATAAGGAGCAGGTGGTTGGGCTTGTGGTCTTTGATAAATGCCAAGGTGACCTGGACCTGCTGGGTTTTGAGCAGATACAGCTGGTGCTTGAATTGTCTGTTGTGCCACTTGAACCGGTTGAAAAGACACGTTTGGATATTGACTTCTCATATCATATGCGAGTTGGTTCATTATTTGTTCCGTATTACCTGAATTATATAGATTTGCCAATCGATAATCATTTGATCTTGCATAACCTTTATACAAACCCTGTGCCATGCTATCTGCACTAGAATCTCCAGTGGTAAAATTTACTCCGCCAATATTAACATCCATAAGCATTGTTGATCTGACAGCCATTTCTTTTTCGAAGCTGAACGTCTTTTTATTGTACGAATTAAGACCAAAAGCTTCTTCAAACATACCCAGCCCCAATTCCAGATTTGATTTATTGATGTTTGCCCATGGACTGTTAGTTGTTTCCAAAGTATTTCTTAATACCGATGATACCAAGTCAGCTGTAGTTGCTACCACTCTATTTAAACTATTACTGTTTTGCTTTTGTTGCAGTTCCTCTTCAGTGTATTCTTGGCATCCGCTAAATATTGGTTTTATCTCTGGAGGACAAGGACCGCTATGCCCGCTGGGATCGTTATTGCTTATCGGATTTCCCTTAACATACGCAAATCTGTTTTGACCGTCATTGACACTATCAGCCGAGATAAATCTGGATAAAACAGGATCATAATATCTCGCGTTATAGTAAGCCAGTTGTGTATTCTTATCCGCGATCTGTCCGGTATATCCTCTCTCCAAACCCGCAGGTTTGTCCTGAGCGGAGTCGAAGGATTTCCCATACGGCGCATACTTGCTGTATTCCACATTATTCCCGCTTTCATCCGAGACAGCCACTACTGATCCCAGATAGTCCTGGTGGATATAGTAGGTGGCATCAGCCACGTTTGACGTGGTTTCGGTGTAAGCGGCGAAGGCGCATGAAGGGGAAACGATAGTACGTACTGCAAATATTGCCAATAAAAATAAACTGATTTTGATAACTACTCTTTTCCTGATCATTAGTATAAGAATATAACTATTTCGAAGGGATTGTCAAATCGGGGATTGGCGCGGATTTTGTTTATTAAATTTTGGTTATAAAGTTTTTTCTTCTTGACAAAAAGAGAAAAATGGCGAATAATTATAGTATTATTCGCCAAAAATGAGATATTTTGGCGAATAGATATAATAACAATGGATAAAAATGCGATTTTCCAAGTATTGCGACGATGGAATTTCTGGGGAAAAGATCTGGCGGATTTTGAAACCGGGGTTTGGCGTGAATCATATTTAGCGAAAATTGAACTTGGCCTTTCGAGCGGACAGATTCTGGTAATCACCGGCGTGAGGCGGTCAGGAAAATCTTTTCTTCTTCGTCAGACAGCCAAGCGTCTGGCTCAAAGAGGTAAACCAAAACAGGAGATTTTAATAGTCAATTTTGAAGATCCCCGCCTGGATGTGCCGCTTGATGCCAATAGTTTGGAAGCGATTTATCAGGTTTATATTGAGAATTTGAAGCCGGAAAAAAAACCGGTGGTCATTCTTGATGAGATACAGGAAGTTGACAAATGGGAAAAGTGGGTTCGGATGATGCATGAGCTCCAAAAAGCAACAATTATCATCAGCGGATCAAACTCAGATCTGTTGTCCGGAGAACTTGCCACTTCCCTCACCGGCCGTCATAGCGATGTGGTTGTTTTTCCTCTGTCGTATTCTGAATTTATAAGATTTAATCCCGATGGGACTTTGGAAGAATTCTTGGAAAAGGGCGGATTTCCAGCGGCGGTTTGCGCCGGAAACGCCAATGATATTTTGGCCGGTCTGGCCAATGATATTATTGAAAAAGACATAATCAAACGTTTTAAGATAAGAAAAGAAGCGGATCTGAAATCGCTTTTCCGATTTTACTTCAGTAATTTCGCCACTCTAACAAGCTTTAACTCTACGGCCAAGTTTTTAAACTTAACAAAAGATACGGTGGCCAAATTCAACCGCTATTTTGAAAAGGCATATTTAACATTTTTCTTAAAAAGGTTTTCTTATAAAGTCAAAGAGCAGGAAAAGGCACCGCGTAAAGTTTATGTTATTGATGCCGGGCTGGCTCAAGCCGCCGGTTTCCAGTTTATGCCGAATATGGGCAGCAGACTTGAGAATGCGGTATTTTTACATTTACTCCAGAATGGATATAAATTGAATGAGAACCTGTTTTATTACCGCGGAATACGTCAGGAAGAAGTCGATTTTTATTTATTTCAAAAAGATAAAAGTGTCTTGATCCAGGTCTCTGCCTTCATGACAGATGAACAGACGAAAAAACGGGAATTTTCTTCTCTGGTTAAGGCAGCGGAAAAACTCCAATGTCATGATTTGAGGATTGTGACGATGAACGCAAAGGGAGAGGAAACTTATAAAGGTAAGAAAATCCGCATCATGCCTGTTGAAGAGATGTTAAAAATTTAATTACTAACCGCTTATTTATTCATTCTGTCAAATGGTTTAACCAGAATGCATAGCATTCTGTCAAGAGGTCACTGGTAACATCCTGCGAGGAGCTGTTTTTTCTCTTCATCGCTTTTGCCTTCAGCCTGTTTTTTAGCCTCGGCGCATTCGCCGGATGGGCGGAAATAGCATTTTTTCGTCGGCACTTTATCAGCGGTGAAATACTCGGTTTTTTCAGACGGACAGTTGGGACAGGTGAGAAGGCCGTTGACGGCGCAGATTTTCACCGGGATCATGCCCTCCGGCTTGGGAAATTCCTTATCAGGGGTATTGACCAGCAGATTGGTCATAATCTCGTTCCAGATGGGAGCGGCGCCGGTGATGCCTGATACCAGATTTTTATTCATGTAACTGCCGTCGTTATTGCCTACCCAAACCGCCGTCAGGTAGTCAGGCGTATAGCCGATCGTCCAGTTGTCGCGGAAATCGTTGGAAGTGCCTGTTTTGACAGCCACTTTGTGGTTGGGGACGGTCAGTTTGGCATAAGGGCCGAAAGCCGCCAGGCGGGCCTTATTGTCCGCCAGAATATCCGTCACCCAATAAGCGGCAATTTGGGAAACGGCCTGGGTGTTTTCTTTAGCCTCGACACTGCCGATGAGTGATTTTTCCTTGTCTGTAGTATAAAAAAGGGAAGTAATGTCTTCCTTACGGCTGTTTTTTATTTCCTTGATGGCTTTGATATCTTTGTAAACTCCCAAGTTGGCCAGCGTGCCGTAGACTCTGGCCATATCCAGCATCGTTACTTCCGCGGCGCCCAAAGTCAGGGAAAGGCCGATCGGCGGCAGGTTATTCCAGCTTCGGATACCCATCTTCTGGCCCTGCTCGATCATGTTGGCCACCCCGGTTTTATTGAGCAGTTTGACGGCCGGGATGTTATAGGAATTAGCCAAAGCCGAGCGGAGGGTGACAACGCCGTGGTATTTGCCGTCGTAATTTTTCGGCGTATAAACTTCAGTTGATCCCTTGGCGGTATAAGAAACAGGGCTGTCTTCGATGGTGGAGCCCGGGGTGTATCCGTGTTCGAAAGCGTATGAATAATTGACCGGTTTGATGGAAGAGCCCGGCTGGCGGTAAGCAGTGGTGGTGTTGACATAGCCTTTGTTGGCCACGTCAAAATAATCCGGCGAGCCAACCATAGCCAGGATTTCTCCGTTTGACGGATTGGTGACTAAAGCGCCGGCGTTATGGATTTTATATTTATCCTTAATCTGGCTGATTTGGTTGCGGACGATCTCTTCCGCTTTTTCCTGCACGGAGAGATCAAGAGTGGTAGTGACGTCCAGTCCGCCTTCAGTTACCATCGCTTCACCGAGGTTTTGAACTAAGGCCTGTTTAATATACATGACAAAGTGGGGAGCGGCAATGTCGATTTTTTGCGGGGCAAAAACAATTTTTTCCTGCATTCCCTGGGCGTATTCACTTTCGGTTATCATTTTCAGTTTCAGCATCTGGTCAAGGACATCCTGCTGGCGGATATAGGAAAGCTCCGGGTTTTCGCCAAAGGGCGAGAAAGTAGTCGGGGCCGCCGGTAATCCGGCCAGAAACGCCGCTTGGGCCAGATCCAATTTACCGGCCGGAACACCAAAATACATTTCCGAAGCCGCTTCGATCCCGTAAGCCGGGCCGCCGTAGCCGACCTCATTGAGGTACATCGTCAGGATTTCGTTTTTGGAAAAAACAAACTCCGACCAAACCGCCAGTACTATTTCTTTGATTTTACGGGAGTAGGTTTTTTCCGGTGAAAGCAGACGGTTTTTGACCAGCTGCTGGGTGAGAGTGGAGCCTCCCTGATATGATTTGACATCTTCCTGCGAGAGGTTGTGGATGGCCGCCCTGACTATTGATTTGACAGAAACTCCTTTGTGGTTGTAAAAATTGGCGTCTTCGATGGCAATGGTGGCTTTTTTGACGATATCCGGAATTTCTTCAAAAGGGAGGGAGATCCTGTTGGCGCTCTTGTAGACTTTATATAAAACTTTGCCGTTTCTGTCTCTGATGATCGTCGTCATGGCTGGGGCTACTTTTGCCAATTGTTGCGGCGGCGGCAGGTCCTTGACGACAAACCAGTAAAAACTGCCGCAGGCCAGGAGAAACATAACGAAAATACCGGTTATCACATACCGGTAGCGCCGGACGAAGCGGCGGCTGTGAAACCAGCCGAAGCCGGCGGCTTTTTTTCCGTATCCCGGTACGGCCAGAACGATTCCGGCTGATCTCCGAAGAACAACCACTGTTTTTCGGCGGATGATGTCTTCCTGAGTCTGGAGACCGTTATAAAACTTATGGATATGGGCCAGGGGTAGATGGCGAACAGCAAAACGGCGAAGGTTCCGCTTGACTCTTCTTACCTCTTTATGCCTGGTAATTTTTCTTATCTGCTTATTTTTCAGCTTGTTCAGATGGGTGATTTTCTTGCGGATCCGGTGGTGGAAATTGTGAAAAGGTATTTTCACCCGTGAAATCCTGACCGTTTTTTTAACGGCGATTTTTTTTGATTTGGGGCTTTTTATAGCCTTTTTTCCACGGGAAGAAAGCGTTTTTCCCACACGCTTTCTACCCCCTGCCTGTGAAAAACGGGTTTTTTTGACCATGTCTGT
>CAYGXQ010000031.1:0-14235 GCA_964354025.1 uncultured Gammaproteobacteria bacterium
AAGTGGCGCAAGCGATTATCCAGCTTTCCCGCCTGAAATATGCCAGACCCCGAGAGCTCGTAGAAATGGAAGTGGCCCAGAGAGCGAAGCTGTAAATTAACCAATAACCCAATAATCCAATAAGCAAATAAATCTGATATAATCAAAAGTTGGTGAGGGGACCTGTAGTTCACCGGTTAGAACGCGATTCTTATAAAATCGATGCAGATGGTTCGACTCCATCCAGGTCCACAGTATTAAAGAAAAGGATATCTATAATATATTTTAACGGAGTTCAAAAAGACTCTCTTTATTTTCAAAAGTTAAGCGGATTGTTTCCAGACATTCCAGTCTGCCTAAAAGCGGGGGAATATCGTTTCTTTCCAAAAATCCAACAGGAATTGGTTTTTCCCAGTTACCAATCTTAATCTGCAATTTTTTATACTGATAAACTGTTTCAGCACCGCCAATGCCCAAAGTAGTTTCGGGAATACATTCTTTATAGAGATCTACCCCTAAGATTTCCGCATATTTTTTAGGGAAAAGTGAATAATCTGCACCACTATCAATAACCATTTCCAGAGGCTGCCATTTCTTTCTTCGTTTTGAATAGGCGGAAACGATAGCATAGGGACGACAGATCCGGCCAAGTTTAGTATTGCCGATCAGGGTAAAGGGGAATGAGGCTATTTTTAACATAGGGTAAGAATATAAGAAATATCCTGGCGGGGAACAAAAACAATAGTAGGTGTCTGACCGTATTTTTTTTCCAGACGCTCTATATCTTCAATCGCTTCTTTTCCTTCTTTTAAAGGAACAATTTGATCCTTAATCACTAAAACATGATGTCCGGCATACATCTTTGCCTTCGGATGCCTTCCTGAAAGAAGAAGATTCAAAGTTTTTTCATCTGAAAATTTTTTCATAGACCTGGGGAAAATATATCACGTCTCAAAGAGAAACGCAAAACCTTAGAGTTCTTCGAGTCTGACGCTGGGGGACATTTTTTCCTTCACCAGATCCAGATATTTTTCCGTGGTGGAAAGTCTTTTGTGGCCGACTAGGCGGCTAATAACCGTGAGCGGTGTGCCGGCCGCCAGATGATGGGCGATAAAGGTGTGGCGCAAGTCGTTGACTTTGGCCGCGGAAATTCCCGCTGATTTGAAATAACGGTCAATGGTGGTTCTGATATTTCGAACCAAAAGCGGTTTGCCGGTTTTGGTGATGAAAAGCGTCTCATCTTTTGACTGGGGACGGATAGTCAGCCATTTATCAACGGCAGTTTTAGCCGCTTTGTTCAAAGGGACAGTTCTTTGCGGGTGGCCTTCCTGGGCCCGGACAACCAGCTCTTTTTCTTTCAGGTCGGGCAGTTTAATTAGTGCCAATTCACCGATTCTGATACCCGTTTGCAGGAAAAGCTCGACAACGGCATAAGTTCTGGTATCGCCCCGGCAGGCATCACGAAGAGCCCGGTATTCCATTTTGTTCAAAATCCGCGGCGGTTTGATGTCGTATTTCGGGTGGACGATCTCCGCGGCCGGATTTAAGGTGATAAAATTTTGGTTTTTCAAAAACCGATAGAAAGTTTTTATAGAGTTAATTTTGCGGGAAAGTGATTTGGCGGTATAACCGTCAGTGGACAGTTTTTTCAAAAAGGCTTCCAGATCAAGTTTCCCCACTTCGCCGGCAGAAGTTTTTTCCATGTCTTTCAGGAATTTTGTCAGCTGTTCGATATCTTTGCTGTAGGCGATGATTGTGGCTTTGGCACGGCGCAAATTCGTCAAATGCTGGACGAATTGTTCGGAAAGAGTAGCCAGTTGTGGACCCTTTTCTGAATTCATGGAGCCTATAATACAACGGAAAAGGACTTTTGTCAACAGATCAGTTTTTAGAGTAAAATAAAGATATGAGAAGAACGGTGATTTCCTGGTTTCTGTTCGTTTTATGTTTCATGTTGGCGATTAACCTTTTCCGCTCCTGGAGACATCTATCGACTAGGGGAGACGTCATTCAAAAAGCCAAAGATCGCCTGCAGGAGCAAAAAGATCTGCAGGATAATCTGATCAGGAAACTGGCCGGGATCCAAAGCCGGGAGTTTGTCGAGAAACAGGCTCGTGAGAAACTGAATTTAGGGAGAGAAGGAGAGATTATCGTCCTTCTTCCATCCATTTCGCCGATCCTTGAGCCCACGCCGACTCCAGTAGACACATCCTCAAATTTCGAGAAATGGCTGAAGATATTTTTGTGAAGTACCAGCGACAGGATTTGAACCTGTGACCCACGCCTTATGAAGACGCTGCTCTACCGCTGAGCTACGCTGGCGAATATACTGCTTGGGCAAGTTGTTAAATTATAGCATAACAAAAACAAGCCACCAAAAAAGGTGGCTTATTTTTCTCTTGTTGCGGGGATTGATAGAAATGAGAACCTGTTATCTCAATAATTTAATAAATTCTTCTTCAGTTAAGTTAGCCCTTTTGATTTGAGATTTGAGAAGAAATCTGGCAACTTCTTTGTGAAGCGGAATTGAAAGAGTAGGTAATCCCGTTTTTTGGAGTATGGCATGATCACCTGATGTATGAATGTGGGTATATCCTGATCTAATAAATGCCTTGACCGCTTCTTTTCCAGAAATATTAGCAAGTTTAGGCATTTTATTATGCAGACGCAAATGTTAAAGGAAGATTAATTATTTCTTGGAAAAGAAATCTCTTATTCTCTGTTTTTTCTAACGCTTCCATGTATGCCTTAATAGCTTTTTTTGCATTTTGAAGAGCCTCCTTTTTGGTTTTTCCCTGACTCATACAGCCATATAAGTTCACCACATCTGCAACATAACCTTTATAATCTTTGTCGTAAACAAGATCAATTAAATAAGAAATATTTTTAGTCATAAATATACTCGCTAGTTATTATTATATCATTAAATCATAAAAAAGCGGTTGGCTATTTTTATATGTTGCAGGGATTGGGAGAAATTAGAACGTATTCACTATATAGACCATATCAATATGAGGAATACCTAAATCATAAAGATCATATTGTATTGATACCGCGATAAAACCGCATTTTTCGTAAAATTGTTGAGCTTGAACTTGTGCCTGCATCCATATTTTCTTGGGATTATTTTTCTTTATTTCATTAACAATATAATTTACTAATCCTTTCCCAATCCCTTTATTCCGGAATGCTTTTTTCACTGCCATTCGTTCAATTTTGTACTCTTTTTTATTTACTTCCCTAACTCTTGCTGTGGCTATTATTTCATTATTTACTGTAGCAATATAGTGATCAGCAACTTTATCTTCCTCATCAGGTTCCCATCCAGATTTGCATTTCTGTTCTATGATAAATACGTCTACTCTGATACGAATGGCATCTATAAATTCAACTATTGATGTTATTTTTTTATATCTGATTTTCACTCTCTTATTGTAACACTAAACCAAAATAGCGCCTTGTGAGGCGCTATTTTACTTATGTTGCGGGGACTGAACGAAATCCGCACCTATTTTATCGGTTTAATTTTAATCCCTCAATCCACCCATGAATTTTTCTGAATAAATTTAGCCTTACGAAGCTTGCGAAATATCAGTATTTCAAGTACAATTACTTTGTTTAACATCGCGGGGTAGTGTACAGTTGCACAGGAGGCTCAAAAATGGGCCCATCCCGATGTAAGTCGGGAATGAGAATTCGGCTGTATCGGTGAATCCCGATTTAATCGGGGAATACCGAGGCAACCCTTCGACTTCGCTCAGGGCAAGTCCAAGGAGAGTCCGTAGAGACTATACGCCGAAGAACAAGCATGTGAACTGCTTGTACATGATATAGTCCGAACCTCCGGGTAACCGGAGTAACAAAAAGCATAATCTCCTAGGCCGGGTGCGACTCCCGGCTCCGCAACAAGACAGAATTGGAGGCCCACAAGGCCTCCATTTTCTTGGCTAAGGTGTGCAAGATGGAAGAAATATTTGTCATTAACTTGACATACATTTAATTTATATATATACTTATCACATATGCAGACATATTCTTTTCCGGCGACAATTTCTGCCCGGGAAATCCAAAGGGGATATAAAAAAGTGCTGGATATGGTGAAAAGAACCAAACGGCCGGTTGTAGTTATGGCTAACAATAAACCCCAAGCGGCCATAATCAGTTTGGATACTCTTGATAAATTCAATAAGCTGTCCATGGATCAGGAATTATTTGCCTTAATTGACCGTATCAGGAAAAGAAATACTGATAAAAATACTAACCTTGTTCTAAAAGAAATCACCGGGGATATGGAAGAAGTGAGACAAAAGATATATGAAGAAACCTTCGGCAGTAATTGATACAAATATTTTTATCAGCGCTTTGATATTACCTCAAGGTAAACCCAATCAACTTATTCAGGCATGGAAGAGGAATAAGTTTATATTGATATTCTCAGTGCCGTTAATAAAAGAAGTATATGAGGTGCTTAAACGTCCCAAATATTCGGAAAAATATCACATTTCAGCCGGAGAGATGAAAAGATTACTATTGTTGATATCAAACAAAGCTCGCCTTATTCAATCGATAACCCGGCCGGAAATATTAATAAGGGACATGAAAGATTTAATCGTTTTGGCAACCGCAACCTCCGGGAAAGCAGATTATCTGGTGACCGGTGATAAGGATTTATTGGTATTACAAGGTCATCGCAAATTACGAAATCTTAAGATTGTTACGGTAAGCGAAATGGTTTTATTGTTAAAATGAAAATTATTCCGCTCGGGACTAATGGGTTTCTCTCAAGCTTTAACCGGCAGACGGCCTGTTTCGCCATTCCCTTTGGCAAAATCCTGATTATTCTGGATGCCGGAAGCGGACTTTTCCGATTAGCGGAGCCGGAAGGAAAAAAACTGCTGGATGGAGTTAAAGAGGTGCATCTTTTCCTTTCCCATTATCACCTGGATCATGTCATCGGCTTTTATGGAGCTTTCCAACTTCTCAAGGACAAGAAAATGACAGTTTTCGCTGAAAGCGGCCGGCAGGTTTTTTGGGAATTTGTGAAACTGAAGTATTTTCCGGTTGACTACACCAAAGCGCACCGGGATTTTACCTGGAAAGCCTTGCAAGAAGGCATTTATGATTTTTCTTCTTATAAAGTTTCTGTTCTTAAACAGCACCATCGGGACGAAACAAGCCTGTCTTTCCGTCTCACTTTCCCCAAAACAGATCTGGTTTACGCCACTGACGGGGAGCCGACGAAAAAAGTAATAGAGTTTGCCCGGGGGGCGAAACTGCTTCTTCATGAACACAACCTTACGGGAGAAGCATTATGGAAAAAGAAAGTGCCTTTGGAAAAACAGGTGATAGACGGTCACGTGACGACCATCGGCGCGGCCATGGTGGCCAGAGAAGCCGGAGTGGGGAAGTTGGCCCTTATCCATCACGAGGTCTATTTTGACCAAAAAAAGCTGGAAGAAGAAGTATTAGTTGCTAAAAAGATCTTCCCTAAAACCGAGCTGGCTATGGATTTGGAAGAGATAACTTTTTGAATATGACTGACAATATATGGAGTATTATTTATTACATTGACGATTCTGGCGCAATGCCAGTTCGCGAATTTTTAGATGCTGCTAGGCCATCCTTAAAAACAAAGGCCTTGCGGATATTAATGAATATAAGGGAATTTGGGCTGCAAAATGTTATTCCTCACCTAAAGAAACTATCCGGTACGCCTTTCTGGGAAATTCGAATCTTGGGAGCTGATAGCACAAGGATACTGTTTGTTACAGAAATCAATAAACAAATAATTTTACTTCATGCATTTTATAAGAAAACCCAAAAGACTCCACAAAGGGAGTTAACTATTGCTTATAACAGATATAAAAATTATCAAACGAACAAATAACAGTCTTGACATAATATATCTTTTACGATATATTATCATCAATATGTCCAGAAAAATTTATACTTTAGAAGATCATTTAAAAGAATCCCTGAAAGATTCGGCTTTTAGACTGGCATGGGAAGCCTCTGAGGTGGAGTATCAGTTGTCACGTCAGGTTATTGCACAGCGTCTTAAAAGAAAAATGACGCAAAAGCAATTAGCTGTAAAGGCAAAAACCACTCAAGCAGTCATTTCACGATTAGAGCGGATGACAACCAATGTATCAGTGGAGTTATTAAAGCGCATTGCCGATGCTTTTGATACTCAGCTAAAAGTGAGGTTTGAATAAAGGTAAATTTGACAAATACTGTATAATAGGTATTACAATTTATTAAATGCTTTGATCCGGAAGGTTGGAACCGGGTCGGGACGCACCAGACGGTGCATCCCAAGCAGACCAAAAGTATGGTACGGAGGCGAAACCGTAAAAGTCTAGCAGCAAGTGTCGTAATTACGGAGCTTGCCAGAAAGAGGTTTTCTTACTGGTAAAGTCCCGCATTAGGCGGGATTTTTTATCCTCCTCCGCATAAAGCTTCGGAGGACGAAGTAAGACGACGAATCAAGGTGGCACAGCCCTTCATTTTGGAGAGCCCTTGTTGAATTATCAATCTATTAGGATTGGTAGTTTGGCAAGGGCTTTTTTTGATAGGGTAGATAGTTCAATTGGATAGAATCCTCGTCTCCAAAACGAGGGATACTGGTTCAAGTCCAGTCCTACCCACCAAAGGGAATACATGATTAAAAAGAATAATTCTATAATTGAAGATTTGTTAACCGAAAAGCACCTGATCAGTAGTGCTTTTCCTTCTGTGGAAACAATCCTGAAAAAAGTAAAAGGCCAAAGATCCATTAAGTTGATATACGGCGAGACATACGATCAATTTGGTTTGACTATCGATTCCCTGAAGTATTATTTTTTCCTAGCATTACTTCACAAGCTACTCCAAAATGAAGGAGTAAAAGTATCCTCCGAAATTATCATTGGAGATCTTCATTCCGTAAAAAATAAACTGGTCAAAAATAAAGAAAACTTGTTATCTGACGTCAGTACAAGATTAAAGCTAATAAATAAAATAAAAGCTACCTATAACCTATCAATAGAACCCAGACTCATGAGTCAAATTTTTGGCAATACGGATTATAAGAAAAGACTAAATATCATTACGCCAATTTTCAGAAAGTCCGAAAAACTAAATGAGATCGCCCGGAAAACTGTTTTACAAAACAGAATTACCCAGGAAGAAAAAGCAGGTTACCAGTATACCCTTGAAGAAGTAGCGCTGATAACCGGTTTCGACCTAAAAATTGGCCCGCCAAGAGAAATTCACTATGATCAATTAGCCAAGTTATTAGGAAAAAGTGTCGGCAACGAAGATTATTGCGGTCTTTATCTTAAACCGACCTATCCTTTAGGCTTGAAATTTGATTTCTTTGTTTCTCATCCTGAGATTGAACAGTTTGGTCTGACTCCTTATAAAGCCGGCAGTAATCAGCTCCAGGATAGCAGAATAATCTTAGGCGGAACTGATTTTGACAGATGCGAAAAACTGATTAACAACTCCTTCATTTCAAATAATCCATCATTGCCAAACCCTGTTTTGGATATCTATGTAATTTCTCAAATGGCGGAGTCATTGTTGAAGAACCAGGACTTTTATTTGGATGGAGAAATTATTAATAATCCGCAAGAATTAAAGACAGAAACCTGCAGAAGTTTGTTAGTTAACATTATTAAACCATTAAACTTATGACATTTATGAAAAATCAATTCCAGAGACAGGCAAATAAGGAATATCAGGAAAAACAAAAACTGGCTGAAAATATAAGCCGGTATTACCGTGACAAATTGCGCGAGCTCAACCTGAAAGATTTTTCGCGGATAAAAGCCTATCTTGAGTCCTATTTACCGGACGGCAACCCGCTTATTTCCAGAGAAATAATCTTCGCCCACCTTGACTTTGAGCCGTTTACCAGTTATTTAGCCTCCGGTAAGGAGTTCACTGTTGTTTCCGGACTTAATCCTTCCTCGCCGCTTCATCTCGGCCATAAGGTGCTTTTTGACCTCCTATTATTTCTTCAGAAATTAGGCGCCAAGATTTATATCCCTGTCACCAACGACGAATCCTATCTTGACGGGAAGGCAACAACTTTGGCCGAAAGCAGGCGGATGGCGTACGAGGAGATTATTCCCTCTATCATTGCTTTTGGTTTTGACCCGAAAAAGACAAAAATATTTGTTTTGTCGGATTATCCGGATATTTATAATTTTGCGGTCCAGATCAGTAAATATGTCACTAACAGATATGTATCTACGATTTTTGGCGAGGAAGCGTTGGACAATTCAGGCAAGGCTTTTTACAGGAGCGCTGTCCAACTGGCTCAAATACTGCTTCCGCAACTGCCGGAATTTGGAGGAGTGAAGCAGACTTTAATACCGGTTGGCATCGACCAGCATCCTTATATTCTTCTGGCTAGAGATGTAGCCAGGAAGATGAAATATATCCCGCCGTCAGAACTGGTTTTCAAATTCCAAAACAGTCTGTTAAATCCCTTTGAGAAAATGTCCGGTTCAAGGCCGAAAACAGCCATTTATCTGACTGATTCTCCTGAAAATATAAGAGAAAAAATCCAGAAGGCTTTCACCGGGTCGGTGTCAGTTCTTGATGTTCATAAAAAATTGGGCGGGATTCCGGAAGCCTGCTCCGTCTTTTCACTGTTATATTTCCATCATCCTGACAGTCAATTTGTAAATGATATTTACCGCCGTTACAAAAAGGGAGATATCAAAATGGACGAACTGAAGAAAATCACCGGTGATTTTATCGTTGAGATTGTTGAGAAGCACAAAAAGGTAAAAGAAAAAGTCGGAAATATTGATGAGTTTTTACTCAATCAGCCGTTGAGGTCTTTTTTATGCATATGAGAATAAAGAATACTATTTTTTCTATTATTGCCTGGTGGAGCAGCCGTTATCGGTGGTGAAGCCCGTGGTATTGTTAGTTTATAAATTTTTTACCCGCTTCACCAAGCGGGTTTTTTATCAAAGGAGATTATTTATGAATACCAAAATATTATTAGAGGAAAAAGAAATGCCGAAACAGTTTTTAAATATCAGTTTTTACCTGAAGAAATATTTAGGTAAATTGCCTGATCCGCCGCTTCATCCGGGGACAAAAAAGCCGGTGGGACCTGCTGATTTGGCACCGTTGTTTCCAATGGAGCTCATTAAGCAGGAAGTGTCGCTGGAGGAATTTATCGATATTCCGGAAGAAGTTCTGGATATTTATAAAACTTACCGGCCGACGCCGCTGGTTCGGGCAATAAGGCTGGAAAAGTACTTAAAGACTCCGGCCCATATTTACTTTAAATATGAAGGAGCCAGTCCGACCGGTGCGCACAAGCTGAATACCGCTCTGGTTCAGGCCTATTACAACCAAAAGGAAGGGGTCAAAACATTGGTTACCGAAACCGGTGCAGGTCAGTGGGGGTCAGCCCTGGCGCTGGCGTGTAATTATTTCAAGCTTCAGTGTCAGGTGTTTATGGTGAGGGTATCATTCGACCAGAAGCCGTACCGGAAAATCGTGATGCGGATTTACGGAGCGCAGGTCTTCGCCAGTCCGTCCGAAAGAACTAATTTCGGCCGGAAAATATTGAAAGAATTTCCGGATTCACCGGGAAGTTTAGGTATTGCCATCAGCGAGGCTTTGGAAACGGTAGTAAAAAGCAAAAACGCTAAATATTCCCTGGGAAGCGTCTTGAACCATGTGCTTTTGCACCAAACAATTATCGGTTTGGAAACAAAAAAGCAGATGGAGAAGGGAGGCGTTTACCCGGATATAGTCATTGGCTGTTGCGGAGGAGGGAGCAACTTTGCCGGATTTGCTTTTCCGTTTATGGCGGATAAATTAGCCGGAAAAATGAAAAAGATCCGTTTTATCGGAGTGGAACCGGCCTCCTGTCCGACGTTGACTAAAGGCCAGTACCGCTATGATTTCGGCGATACGGCCGGGATGACGCCCCTTTTGAAAATGAAAACGCTCGGGTGCGATTTCATCCCTTCGCCGATTCATGCAGGAGGACTGCGGTATCACGGAATTGCCCCGCAGATCGCCTTTTTGCAGGAAGCCGGATTGATAGAGGCAAAAGCCTACGGGCAAAAAGAGGTTTTTGAGGCAGGACTCGTCTTTGCCAAAACCGAGGGGATTATTCCGGCTCCCGAATCGTCTCATGCCATAAAAGCGGCTATAGATGAGGCGGTTAAATGCAAAGAGGAAGGGAAGAAGAAAGTGATTGTATTCAACCTTTCCGGGCATGGGTTGTTGGATTTAGGAGGATACGAGGATTATTTGGAAGGAAAGCTTATTTAATAAATTACCCTATTTCTTTGCTTGTCCAAAGAAATTAAGACTATTAAATTTTATTAATTTATCAGTATAATGGAGGATATATGATCGATCAAAAAGTTCAGGAATACAGTCAACAGTTGAAAAAATTGGGGATAGAACATCAGATATTGGAACATCCCCAGCTTATTTCTGTGGAAGAAGTTCAAAAATATTTAGGATATGGGATGGACGATGCCGGTTCTGTATTGGTTATGAAGGCAGATGAAAAGTACATTGCAATCATGAGGCGAGGGGATACAAAATTAGATAATGAAAAGGTCAAAAAACTTTTGAGTATCACAAGCCTAAAAATGGCTTCCGAAGAAGAATTTGAAAAGATTACGCGCGCCGTAGTCGGAGCGGGACCTGTCTATATGCCGGGTATTAATCTTTATATCGATAAAAAAATCTTCGAGAAGGAATACATCAATGCCGGATCAGGAAGCCTTCTGGTGACAATCCGCTATAAAACAAAAGACCTGAAAAAGATACCGGGGATTGAGGTGGTGGATTTTACTGCTGAGGAAACAGAAAAAACAGAAATAAAAAAAGAAGTATATCCAAAATTTGGAGAGACAGTCCAAGCCTTAAAAGAGCAGAATATTTCTTACGAACTGATTAAACATCCGTCGATTAAGACGGTAGAGGAAGGTTTAGCCTTTTTGGGAATAGGGCCGGATCAGGGAGTTTCTTCTTTAATTTTTGAAACAGATAAAGGACTGGTGGCAGTTTTGCGCCGGGATGACCATCAGGTTGATATAGAAAAGGTTAAGAGTGTTTTAGGAGTGAATCGAATCAGGTTGTGTAAACCCGCGGAAGTCTTAAAGATTACCGGTTGTGAAGTCGGTTATGTCTCTCCTTATAATCCGGATTTTCCGATCGTGATGGATCAAACAATACTGGAAAAAGAGATTGTTTATACCGGAATCGGCAGTCCTTATTATGATCTGAAAATTTCGCCCCGGAATTTGAAGGTATTTACACAGGCAAAAGCTGCGGATGTAATAGAAGAAGGCGTTGTTAGGGCGAAATCAAGAGTATTTTCCGGAATTAATCCGACCGGAGACGGTATGCTCCATATTGGGAATTATTTAGGAGCAGTAAAGCAATTTATCGAAGTGGCCAAATCTTATGAATGTTTTCTGTCGGTGGTCGATCTTCACGCGATGACTATGGTGCAGGATAAAACAGCACTGCAAAAAAATACCGAAGAATTGATCGTAAACGAGTTGGCACTGCTGGGGGATTTAACCAACATCCACTTTTTCCGCCAGTCTGACGTCCCGATGCATTCCGAACTCCAGTGCATCATTAATAATGTTACCCCTTTGGGTCTTATCAGGCGGGCCCATGCCTATAAAGACAGGCTGCAAAAGCAAGTTTCTGAAGATGAGATAAACATGGGGCTTTTCTGCTATCCGGTTCTGATGGCGGCTGATATTTTGATATATAAGACTGATTTGGTACCGGTAGGGCGGGATCAAAAGCAGCATGTAGAGATAACCAGGGATATCGCTCAAAGGTTTAACAAAACTTATAAAAAACAAGTTTTCCATGTACCTGATGTTTATATTAAAGAAGAGGTGGCGGTGATTATGGGAACGGACGGAAAGCGGAAGATGAGTAAGTCGCTGGGGAACATAATCAGCATTTTTGAAGATGAGGCGGTGATCAAAAAGCAGGTGATGGGGACTTATACTGATCCGACGAGGATCCATGCCGATGACCCGGGGCATATCGAGGGGAATATGGTCTTTACCTATCTGGATTTCTTTGGTAGTAAAGAGAAAGTTACAGAGTTGAAAGAACTGTATAAAGCCGGAAAAGTGGGGGACATGGAAGTGAAAAATTATCTTTTTGACTCACTCATGAAATACTTTGCACCGTCGAGAGAACGTTATCTGGAATATAAAAATCATCCGGAGAAAGTAAAAAAGATCCTTCAGGAGGGGGCTGAAAAAGCCAGGATTGTGGCCTCTCAAACAATGGAAGAGGTGAGGGAAGTGGTCGGCCTGACCAACCAATACTCCTTTTTCCGCTACTAAATTAAGTTGTAACTGCTTCGGAGATGAGCTATAATGTTTGTCCAATGGTGAAAGACGAAGTTTCCTTTGCTGATTTTCAAAAGCTGGATTTGCGCGTGGGGAAAGTGATCGCTGCCGAGGGAGTTTTAGGCTCGGTTAACCTGCTCCGGCTGCAGGTTGATTTCGGCAAGGAGTACGGGGTAAAAAAAATCATCTCCGGCATCGCCAAATGGTATAAGCCGAGGCAACTTTTAAATAAAAAATTCATTTTTGCGGTTAACCTTGAACCAAAACAGATGATGAAAGAGATGTCTTCAGGTATGATTTTATGTGCCGATGACGGAGAGAAGGCGATTATCCTGCCGGTTGACAAAAAATTAACCGAGGGGACGATTGTCCGCTAAATACTTATGAAATCCACCACAAAAACAAACGGCAAAAACGGCTACAAGAAAAACATCAAGAAAATTTTTGAGTTTAAACTTAACCTGACACCCAAAAACATCATCCTTTGGATTATCGCCGTCATTGTCTTTTCCATGATCATTTCAAATGCCAGAGACGTTTCCAAGCTTTTTCCGAATAAACCGCTTTCCACCTTACTTCAGGATGCCAAAAACGGAGAGGTGAAAAAAGTGGAAGTCATCGATACCAAACTGCTGGCTACCTATAAAGACGATAAGATTTATTCAATCAATAAAGAAAGCCAGGATTCATTTTATAAGACTCTTACTGATGCGGGGGTTGATCCTAAGACGATGGAGATAGACATCAAAGACACGACAGGTGGGGCTATCTGGACAAATCTTGTTTCCAATGTTTTACCTTTAGTGCTTATGGTCGGCTTTTTTCTCTTCCTTATCCGACAGGCAAGAGGAGCACAGGATAACCTCTTTTCATTCGGCCAATCAAGAGCCCGGCTTTTTGCCAAAGACACGCCGAAAGTCACTTTTGCTAGTGTGGCCGGAGTGGATGAAGCCAAACAGGAACTTTCAGAAGTGGTCGATTTTTTGAAAAATCCGCACAAATACCAGGCGCTTGGAGCCAGAACTCCTAAAGGCGTGCTTTTGGTTGGACCAAGCGGTACCGGCAAAACCTTACTGGCCAGAGCTCTTGCGGGTGAGGCGAAAGTACCCTTTTTCTCCATGGCAGGCAGCGAATTTATGGAGATGCTCGTAGGTGTGGGTGCTAGCAGGGTCAGAGATTTATTTAATACCGCTAAAAAAAGTGTTGCGGCGATCATTTTTATCGATGAAATTGACGCCATCGGCCGGATGCGTTCAGTCGGAGTGATGGGCGGGCATGACGAGCGGGAACAAACCTTAAACCAGATTTTAGTGGAGATGGACGGCTTTACCCAAAACGAAAATGTAGTTGTTGTAGCCGCCACCAATAGAGGGGATCTTCTGGATCCGGCGCTTCTTCGCCCCGGCAGGTTTGACCGCAGGGTGGTTTTGGATCTGCCTGATATGACCGGTCGGGAAGCCATTCTGAAAATCCACATCAACGGTAAGCCGATGGCCAAAGACGTCGATTGGCAGAAGGTGGCCAAAAGAACCGTCGGTTTCTCCGGAGCTGATCTGGAAAACATGCTCAATGAAGCGGCCATTCTGGCTGCCCGGAAAAACAAAACGGTGGTTGACATGGAAGACATAGAGGAAGCGGCCACCAAAGTTAAGCTCGGCCCGGAGAAAAAAAGACTACAGACTGACCTGGATAAAAAAATGACTGCCTACCATGAAGCCGGACACGCGATCGTCACTTACAGACAAAAACATATGGACCCGGTGCACCGGATCTCAATCGTTTCCCGGGGGATGTCTTTGGGGTATACCCTGATTCCTCCCCAAAAAGACCGGATTCACGAGACGAAAACCCACCTTTTGGAAGAAATTGCCTCCATGCTTGGCGGAAGGGCAGC
>CAYGXQ010000032.1:0-13874 GCA_964354025.1 uncultured Gammaproteobacteria bacterium
CCGGGCCACGACCGGAAATACGCCATCGACTGGTCAAAAATCAAAAATGAGCTCGGTTGGCAACCGATAAACGGATTTGACGTTTGGTTGGAGAAGACAGTTTTTTGGTATAAAGAAAACAAGTGGTGGTGGAGTAAATTAAGAAGCGGTCAATTTAAGAAATATTATGAGGAGCAATACCCGGATTTATGAACAGACAAGTACTTGCAACCGGTTTGTCGGGGTTGGTGGGGACAAGGATAAGAGAATTACTGGAGGATGATTTCGAGTTTACTGATTTAAGTTTGGCTACCGGAGTAAATATCACTGACTATGATAGTGTCGAAAAGTCAGTCGGGAATTCTGACGCTCAAGTCATTTTGCATATGGCGGCCAAGACTGATGTTGACGCTTGCGAAGATGACCAGGTTTTGGGTGAAGAGGGTGCGGCCTGGATGGTAAATGTAGGAGGGACGGAAAATATCGTTTCGGCTGCCAAAAAGACCGGAAAAAGAATCATCTATATTTCCACTGATTTCGTTTTTGACGGCACCAAAGAATATTATACGGAGAAAGATTCCCCAAATCCGGTTAATTGGTATGCCCGGACTAAATATGAAGGAGAAAAGTTGATAGAGGCTGCAGATATCAATTCGACGATTGTCCGGATTGCCTACCCTTACCGTTCATGTTTTTCCGAGAAAAAGGATTTTGTCAGGCGGATAAAGGAAAAAATGGAAAAAGGGGAAGAAGTGAAAGCCGTGATCGACCATATTTTTACCCCGACTTTTATCGACGATATCGCTTCTGCCCTTAAATTATTATTAGAAACTAATCTTACCGGTATTTATCACGTTGTCGGCAGCCAATCCCTCTCGACTTATGATGCGGCCAACCTGATCGCGCAGATGTTTTCCCAAAAAGCCCGTATCACGCCGGAGACGAGAAGTGAATATTTCAAGGAAAAGGCTTTTAGGCCATTTAAGTTACGGTTAAAAAATGATAAAATAACCAAATTAGGCGTAAAAATGCGCCGGTTTGACGAAGGATTGGAAGAAGTAAAGAAACAATTATTATGACTATCACTTTTATCGGACACGGATACGTAGGACTGGTGACGGCAGCGGTTTTTGCCGACCTCGGTAATACCGTCTGGGTGGTCGGCCATACTCCTGAAAAAATAGCCAATTTGAAAAAAGGAATAAGTCCTTTTTACGAGCCGGGTCTGGAGGAGATGATCAGGCATAATCTTGATGCCGGTCGGCTTCTTTTTACTCTGGATTACGGTAAGGCTGTAAAAGATTCAAAAATCATTTTTATTTGCGTCGGTACTCCTTCAAAAGAAAACGGTGAAGCTGATCTTTCCTCCGTGTTTGCGGCGGCTAAAGAAATCGGGAAAAACTTAAAAAGTTATGCGGTGATTGTCACCAAGAGCACTGTTCCCATCGGTACAAACCGGAAAGTAGCACAGATCGTCAGAAAAATTGCCGGTAAAAAAATCTCTTTTGATATCGCCTCCTGTCCGGAATTTTTGAAAGAGGGAAGCGCGATTTCCGATACCCAGAATCCGGACCGGATTGTGATTGGTACGGAAAGCGGGAGAGCGCGTGAATTGCTTTTGGATTTGCATAAGCCGATTGACGGGGAAAGAATTATAACCGGTATCGAAACGGCCGAAATGATTAAATATGCCTCAAACGCCCTTTTGGCCACGAAGATATCATTTGCCAATGCTATCTCTTTTATTTCCGATGCCGTCGTGGCGGATGTGGAAGTGGTTTTGTCCGGTGTCGGTTTGGATAAAAGGCTCGGCCGGTCTTTTCTTTATCCGGGAGTCGGATTCGGGGGCAGTTGTTTCCCGAAAGACGTCAAAGCCCTGATAGCCATTGCCAAGGCTCATAATTATGATTTTAAACTTCTGAAGGCGGTTTACGAAGTCAACGAGGAAGCCAAGACAAGATTCGTCAACAAAGTTTTAGCGACGTTAGGCAATATCAAAGGCAAAACTTTGGCGGTTTTCGGCTTATCTTTCAAACCGAATACGGATGATATGCGTGAGGCGCCTTCTCTCAAGATTATCAAGGCTCTCGGGGAAAAAGGAGCCCTGATCAAAGCTTATGATCCGATTGCGGTTTCAAAAGCTTCAAAGCTTTTATCAGGAGTACTTTTTTGTAAAAGCCCGTTAGAAGCAGCCAAAGATAGTGATGCGGTTTTAGTTTTGACTGAATGGAATGAATTCAAGCAGCTTGATCTGGCAGAAATCAGAAAGGTGATGAGAAAAAATTATCTTTTTGACGGCCGGAATATCTACGATCCGCAAAAAGCTAAAGCCGCAGGGTTTATTTATAAAGGAATCGGTAGAGAATAAGAATATTTAAGATAAAGGAGGATTTTATTTTTATGTCAAACAATAAAAAACAAAAGGCTTTAATCACCGGGGTGACCGGTTTTGCCGGCAGTCATCTGGCGGAGCTGCTCCTTAAAGAAGGGGTATCAGTTCATGGAATCCAAAGATGGCGTTCTAAAACTGATAACATCGATGCCATAAAAAATAAGATCGTTTTTCACGAAGCCGATCTTCTGGATGCCCATTCATTATATTCGGTGATAGATGAAGTAAAACCTCATTATATTTTTCATTTGGCGGCACAGTCTTATGTCCAGTCCTCCTGGGCGTCACCGTCCAATACTTTGGAAGTGAACATCATTGGCAGTGTCCATCTTTTTGAAGCGGTGAATAAAAGCGGTCTTGATACGGTTATCCAGATTGCCTGTTCTTCGGAGGAATATGGAAAAGTCCTCTCCAATGAATTACCGATAAAAGAAACTAACCCTTTAAGACCGCTTTCTCCATATGCAGTATCCAAGCTGGCAATGGACTATCTGGGTTACCAATACCATGAAAGTTACGGAGTAAAAATTATCAGGACCAGGGGTTTTAACCATACCGGACCGCGCCGGGGTGATGTTTTTTCCGAATCGACATTTGCCAAACAGATTGCCGAGATAGAAAAAGGCAAGCGGGAACCGGTTGTTTATGTGGGTAATCTGAATGCCGTCAGAGATTATACGGATGTCCGGGATATGGTCAGGGCATATTATTTATCCGTTAAAAAATGCATCGCTGGAGAAGTTTATAACATTTCGACCGGCAAAGGTTGGAAAATAAGTGATGTTTTGGATATGTTGCTTTCGATGAGTAAGTCGAAGATCAAAATCCAGGAGGATAAGGAGCGTATGCGGCCGTCAGACGTGGAAGTTTTGATCGGTGATTCAACCAAATTCCGTAAACAAACAGGATGGAAGCCGGAAATCGCATTTACCAAGACTTTGACTGATCTTTTGGATTATTGGCGGGAAAGAGTTTAATAATCACTAATGATTAATGATGGAAGAAAATATCAAATGCATCGTTACGGGCGGAGCCGGTTTCATCGGATCGCATCTTTGTGATTTTTTGATAAAAAAACAATTCGAAGTTTACTGTCTGGACAATCTCATCACCGGCAGTCAAAAAAATATTGACCATCTTTTAAGTAATCCGAAATTCCATTTCCTCAAACAGGATGTTTCTTTACCTTTGCCTGAAAAATTACTCAAAGAAATAGGTCAAATCAAATATCTATATCATCTGGCTTCTCCGGCCAGTCCCCCCCAATATCAGAAATACTCGATTGAAACCTTGCTGGTTAATTCCCAAGGGACATACTTGATGCTGGAACTGGCCCAGAAGCATTCTGCTTATTTTTTGCTCACTTCCACTTCCGAGGTTTACGGGGATCCTTTGGAGCATCCGCAAAAAGAAACCTATTTTGGACATGTCAATCCGGTTGGTATCCGTGCCTGTTATGATGAAGCCAAAAGGTTTGCAGAGGCGATAACGATGGAATATGTGAGGAAATTCCAATTACATGCGAGAATCGCCCGGATTTTCAACACTTATGGACCGAAAATGCAAAAGAATGACGGCCGGGTGATTTCCAATTTTATCAATCAGGCTTTGTCAGGAAAGCCTCTCACGGTTTACGGTGACGGGGCTCAGACGCGGTCGTTTTGCTATGTAGATGATATGGTAAGGGGATTGGTGGCCTTGATGGAAAAAGAAAACCTTGACGGGGAAATCATCAACCTCGGTATGCCGGAAGAACATACTATAAAAGAGATTGCCGATTATATCCTGAAGGCCTGTCAGTCTTCTTCAACGATCGAATATCTTCCCAAGACGGAAGATGATCCATCCAGAAGGAAACCGGATATCACAAAAGCCCAAAAAATGCTCGGTTGGCAACCGATTGTGTCATTAAAATCCGGGATACAAAAAACTATTTCATATTTCAAAAGTTTATGAGAATCGTCCATATAATCCCAACTTATAACGAAAAAGACAATATCGGTTTGATGATCGAAGCGATTTTCAAAACCGGAAAAAGATTTCCCCGATGGAAAAATGAGATTTTGGTAATTGATGATCATTCTCCGGATGGTACGGAAAAGACGGTTAAACAATACCAAAAAAAATATCCGGAGGTTCATTTACTCTCTAAAAAAAAAGAAGGTTTGGGGAAAGCTTTGATTATGGGTTATACCTGCGCCATGCACAAATTGCATGCAGACATCATCATTCCCAACGACGCCGACTTTCAGTGGGAACCGGCGGATTTTCCGAAATTAGTAAAAAAAATTGAGGAAGGATATGACGTTGCCGTTGCCTCCCGTCATGTTAAAGGCGGCAAGGTCATCGGTTGGAATTGGTTCCGGAAGTTAAACCATGAAATCTCAAATTGTCTTTTAGCCTGGTGGGTGGCCGGCGTTCACGAAGTGAAAGATCACGCCGGTAATTTCAAAGCCATTCGGGTAAAAGGAATTTTGGGAAAAGTCCCTCTTTATAAAATGATTAACGCCGGTTTTTCCTTCCAGCTGCATATCCTTTACGAATTATCCAAAACAGGGGCGAAATTTGTTGAAGTGCCGGTGGTTTTCAAAGAAAGGAGATTCGGCAAATCCAAGATCGGTTTAAATAAATATTATCTGCGGGATATTGTTGAGTATATAAGGAGCAGTATCCTGATCCGTCTTGATAGGTCAGCCAGTTTTTTCAAATACGTTGTGGTCGGGGTTGTCGGTTTTGTTATCCAAACGGCCATTTCCAAAATATTGATTGCGCTTTTTATTAACCCTGGTGTCGCCGTCACTATCGGGGCTGAAGGAGCCATCATTTCCAATTTTATCCTGAATAATTACTGGACGTTTTCCCATAAAAAAATCATTGGAAAAGGGATGCTGGGTAAATTTATCCAGTTCAACCTGGTTTCTGTCGGTTCGATTGTCATCCAGGGAGTGACGGTTGGAGTTGGTACTTTCTTTTTAGGCAATGCTTACTGGTTTAGTTTGATGGTTTTCTCAATTATTTTTCTGGTGATTCCCTACAGCTATTTTGCCTATAACCGTTTCATCTGGAAATCGGAAAAATAATATGCGGACTCTACGAAAATATTCTCCCGTTATTCTGATTATTCTTATTCTTGCCATCGCTGCCTTTTTCCGCCTCTACCGGATAAGGGAATATATGACCTATCTTGGGGATGAAGGTCGGGATGTCTTGGTTGTCAAAAGAATGTTGGTGGACCATAAATTCACTCTTTTGGGGCCGATCACAAGCGTCGGTTCGATGTATATGGGACCGGTGTATTATTATTTAATGGCACCGTTTTTGTGGATTTGGCGCTTTGATCCCGTTGGTCCGGCCATCATGGTTGTCTTATTTTCCTTAGCGACAATATATCTGATTTATAAGTTATGCGCCCGGTTTTTTCATCCGGCGGTGGGATTGATTGCCTCTTTTCTGTATGCCATTTCCAGATTGCCGATAATCCATGGCCGGTCATCGTGGAATCCGAATATCGTCCCCTTTTTTGCCGTGATGATTGTTTATTCATTAATGAAAATAATTATTGAGAAAAAGTACCGGTGGTTTGGAATTATGGGTTTGATGCTGGGGATTCTCATCCAGTTGCATTATGTCACCATGATGTTTTTTCCGATAATTATAGCCTGTTTATTTTTAATCCGTTTTAGAGTCCCGATCAAGTATTATTGTCTAGGTTTAATTACTTTTCTGGCCGGTTATTCGCCGTTTTTGATTTTTGAGTTGAGACACCAGTTAATAAACACCCGGGCGGTTTTGCAGTTTTTAGTCCAGCAAAAAGGCGAGAGCAGTTCTACTCTATTATCCATTTGGCAGACTGTAACCGATGTTTCCGTCCGTCTTTTTTGGCGGCTTTTGGTGGTTGAGAATGCCGAATTGACCAAGCTGTTTATTGCCATGCTGACGGTTGTTATCGGCTTGTATTGGTACAGGCAACGGAAAAAAAGAAATCATCTGTCAGCTATAAAAATAATCCTTCTTTGGTTAATAGTCGGTATTCTCTCTTTCGGATTATATCGGGGCGTTACCTATGATTATTATTTCGGTTCCCTTTTCGCCGTCCCGTTTATCCTGAGCGGACTTTTGCTGTATTTCATTTGGAACATGGATAAATTCGGTAAAATCTGCGCGGCCATAATCTTTCTTTCATTGGTGTTTTTCAACCTGAAAAACAGTCCTTTGAGAATTCCTCCGAATAATCTCTTGAAAAATACGGAAGAAATTTCCCGTTTTGTTTTTGAAAAAGCCGATGGCAAACCTTATAATTTTGCCCTGATTGCCGGAAAAAATTCCGATCATGCCTACCGTTATTTTTTGGAAGTATGGAATAATCCGCCGGTCACAATCGAAAATCCGGTAAATGATCCGCAAAGGTCAACCGTTACTAATCAACTTCTCATCGTCTGCGAGGAAAAAATCTGCCAGCCGCTCGGACATTCCCTTTGGGAGATTGCCGGTTTCGGCCGGGCGGAAATTGACGGAGAATGGCAAATTTCTACCGCCCGGGTCTTTCGTCTGGTACCATATAAAATATGAAACAGATTTTTCTTACAATTGTTATTCCCTGTTACAACGAGGAGCGGAATATCCGTTTGGGGGCACTGGAAAATGTCGCTCATTTCCTGAATAAAAAAAAATACCCCTGGGAAGTGATTCTGGTAGATGACGGGAGTACTGACGCGAGTATAAGCCTGATGGAGAGATTTCTCAAGGAACATCCCAATTTTAGGGTAGTCAAAAAGAAACATCAGGGTAAGGCGGCTGCCGTTACGGCCGGAGTATTTTCAGGAATTGGTGAGATAATCGTTTTCTCAGATCTGGATCAGGCAACGCCGATCAATCAACTGGATGTTCTCATCCCATGGTTTGAAAAAGATTATCAGATAGTCATCGGTTCAAGAAATACCAAAAGGAGAGGAGCGCCTTTGATGAGGATCGCTATGGCCAGAGGCTTTATGATGATCCGGAATTTGATCTTAAATTTAGGCATAAAAGATACCCAGTGCGGTTTTAAAGCTTTTAACCGAAAAGTGGCGCTGAATGTTTTTTCAAAACTTCAGGTATACAACCGGGAACGCTCTGCCCGCGGTTCGACGGTTACCGCCGGTTTCGACGTCGAACTGTTATATATTGCCAAGGAAATGGGCTATAAAATAAAGGAAATCCCGGTGGAATGGCATTATCAGGAGACGCGGCACGTCAATCCATTTAAAGACTCTATTGAAGGTTTAACTGATCTTCTGCAGATTCGTCTTAACAGTCTCAAAGGGGTTTACCGGAGTAAAAAATAAATTCATGAAAAAAATCTTTTTTGGGATTTTTTCAGCAGTATTTCTGGTTATACTTTCTCTTCTGGTAATTTATTCCTACTCCCAGATTGATCTTAACCTTACCCTGTCAAGCAATTCCCTCTATCAATCATTTCAAAAGCAGTTGATTTTCCTCGGCTATTTCAACCGGCCGGTTTCGGCAGCAATATATACAGGAATAATCTTCACGCTATTTATATTTTATTTTTTGATTATTTGGACCGTAAAAAAGGCCGTTTTTTCAAAAAACCAATTGTTTTGGCTGCTTGGACTTTCCTGCCTGGTTCTTTTCTTAGCCTATCCGGCTTTTTCACACGATATTTTCAATTATCTTTTTGACGCCAGGATTGTGACGAAATATCAACAAAATCCATATTTTGCCAAAGCTTTGGATTATCCGCAGGACCTTTGGATCCGCTTTATGCATTGGACTCACAGGACTTATCCTTATGGTCCGGTTTGGCTTTTTATGACTTTACCATTTTCATTTTTAGGTTTTGGGAAATTTGTCTTGACGCTGGTTAATTTCAAATTGCTCTTTTTACTCTGTCATCTTGGTAATCTGTTTTTCATAAATAAAATTGTCAAAAAGGTAAATCCCAAATATACACAGCAGGCTTTGTTTTTTTACGCTTTTAATCCGCTGATTATTATCGAATCGGTTGTTAGCCCCCATAACGAAGTGATGATGTTGTTTTTTTTACTGACCGCAATATACTATGGACTGATAAAGAAAAATTATTTTTCAGGGATGATCACTCTCCTAATTTCCGCCGGAGTAAAGTTTGTGACCGCCGTTTATTTGCCGTTTTTTATCTTCTCAAAACAGATCCTGAAACGGACAAACGTAAAAACGGTCTTACTGATTATGTATTGGATGATGTTTATTCCCTTGATATTGGAAATCATATTCCGTGAACCGTATCCGTGGTATTTCATTATCCTGATCGGTCTTGGGGCGCTGGTAAGCGATATTTATCAGGTGAGACTTTTAACCGTTTCAATCAGTTTTGCCGCCCTTCTTCGGTATATACCTTATTTATATTACGGCAGTTACCCGCCTTTTATCGTGATCTATATGCACTGGTTATTTATCGGTCCAATCGCCGTTGCCGGTGTATGGATCGCCCTGGGTTTAATCCAAAGAATAACTCGTAGTCATTCCGACCGATTCCACGGTAGTGGATGAGTGGAGGAATCTTCTCCAGTTGGAAGATCCCTCGGATCCGCCAGCTGGCGGACTCGGGATGACATAATAATAGAATGCTATAATTAGACAAAAGATGGAATTAATATATATCGTTTTCATCAGTTGTGCCACTTTCCTTTCAAGGATAATTAATTTATTGTCCGTACCGATTTTTACCGATGAGGCAATCTACATCCGCTGGGCGCAGATCGGTCTGGGTGACCCGGTTCATCGTTTTATCTCTTTGACTGACGGCAAACAACCCCTTTTTACTTGGCTTATGTATCCGGCTTTGAAAATCTTCCACGATCCTCTTTTTGCCGGCAGATTTATCTCGGTTTTGGCGGGAGCAGGCAGTTGTCTGGGTTTGTATTTTGCCGCCAGGGCACTTTTCGGCAGGAAAACCGCTGTTTTCACCTCTCTTTTTTATCTTTTTTCCCCGTTTACCCTGATTTATGACCGGTTGGCTTTGATGGATAGTTTACTGGCAATGTTTACGGTCTGGAGTCTTTATTTGGAAATTATTCTGATAAGAAAGATGCGGTTGGACGTAGCTTTGCTTCTGGGCGGATCTATTGGATTAGGGCTTTTGACAAAGTCCTCTGCTCTTTTTTGCCTGATAATGTTGCCTTTTTCTCTGTTTCTTTTTGATTATAAATCTAAAAACAAGGTAAGGCGGTTATTTAAGTGGGCCGGATTGGCGGCAGTCAGTGCAATCATTGCCGAAGTGATGTATAACCTTCTCCGGCTTTCTCCATGGTTTTATATTATCAGCCAGAAAAATTACGCGTTCATCATGACTTTCAGCGAATTTATGAAGTCCCGTTTGGCCACTTTTTGGCCGAACATGGACGGTTTATGGCAGTTTTTCGTCTCCTATCTGACGGTACCGGTGGTTATTACCCTGATTGTCGGTCTGATTTTTGGAATTATTCGAAAAGACAGGAAAATTTTGTATGTCTTTATCTGGTTTATCGTCCCATTTTTGGCTTTAGCCGCTTTCGGTAAAGTACTTTTCCCGAGGTTTATCCTGTTTATGGTTTTACCCCTTTTTATCATCACCGGCAACGTTTTGGCTAATTTTACCTATTTCGCCTGGAAGAAAATGAAAATTTTTCTGCTTATCCTGCCGGTTATTTTTGCCTATCCTGTATATGTGTCATACTTGGCTATTTTTTCACCCGTGGATCTGCCGATACACAAAATTGACCGCGATCAGCTTTTTGACGAATGGCCGTCAGGATTTGGGGTGCGGGAAGTAATCGATTATTTGGCCCAGAAGGCAAAGACCCAAAAAATCGTTATTGGGACAGAAGGAACTTTTGGTTTGAATCCTGCCGTCTATGAGATTTACTTTGGTACTAATAAAAATGTGGAAATAAAAGGTTACTGGCCGATGTATGAAGTCCCGAAGGATTTGCTGGAAGACGCTAAATCTTATCCGACTTATTTGATTTTTAAAGAAAGACAGGATGCTCTCGAAACTTGGCCGATAACCCTGATTAAAAAAATCCCCCGCGGCAAAGGCAAGACTTATCTTCTTTTTTATCAGGTAAATCCAGTTAAAACAATAGAATGAAAATATCTTTTTTCTTTCGAAGATTATTACCTTTTATTTTACTTTCGGTAGTCGCCATATTATATGTCCGGCCTTATTTTGTTCCCGGCTTTTTTCCCACCCACGATGGCGAGTGGGCGGTAGTTCGGCTGGCTGAGATGCAGCGGGAAGTTAAAGACTTACAGATTCCGCCGCGCTGGTCAGACTTTCTCAATCACGGTTTTGGATATCCTTTGTTTTCTTTCACTTATCCTTTTCCCTTTTACATGGGACTTTTTTTCCGGTTTTTAGGCTTCGGTTACGTGGAGACGGTCAAGTTATTGTTTATTTTGAGCGTTATCCTATCCGCATATTTCATGTTTTTACTGGCTAGGGAAATTGCCGGCAACTTTGCCGGCTTTATCGCCGCAATTTTTTACACAGTGGCTCCTTTCCGGTTGGTCAATCTTTATGTCAGAGGATCGCTGGGGGAGTCAATCAGTCTGGCAATTTTTCCCCTACTTTTCTATTTCGGCTTAAAATTTATCGTCAAGCCGAATTTTTGGCGTTTAATTTGCTGTTCGATTACCCTGGCAATCCTGATACTTTCCCACAACATTATGGCTTTGGCTTTTTGCCCACTTTTTCTTTTTTTCCTTTACTTTGAAATTTTTACCTATTACGAAGACGTGAGGTTGTACACTTTCAGGTATATCCTGCCGATGTTTCTGTTAGCGTTCGGTTTGGCCGCTTTTTTCTTCCTGCCGGCCATAGTCGAAAAAAAATTTCTATTATTGTCTCAAATCCAACTGGCAAATCTAACAGATAACTTCATCAAGTTACCGGAGTTTATCGTTTCTTCCTGGGACTACGGGATCAAGCCATCATATCAACTCGGTTGGGCGCATCTTTTGGCAATGGTTATTGGTATAGTCAGTATATTTTTTGCCAAACCTATACAACGGAAAAAATATGCATTTTTAGCCTGTTACCTGATTATTTCCATCATTTTGTTGGTTGTCCTGACTAACGGAATTTCGGAGAAGCTGTGGCATCTGCCGCCGCTTTCCTGGCTTGATTTCCCCTGGCGGTTCCTGACGCCTTTGGCCTTTTTATTGGCATTGTCTTCCGTTTTTCTTTCTCTTTCGAAACCGACCAAAGTAATCGGTTTGCTTTTAGCCGCAATTACAGTTGTTGTAAGTTTGCGCTTTGCCAGACCTAATGAATTTAAATATAAAGCTGATGTTTATTATTTTACCAATGACGCAACAACAACTTCTATGGATGAACTGATGCCTTTGTGGGTAGTGGATAAACCGCGCGACCGATATAAGGATAAAGTAGAAATTGAAAACGGAAATGCGACATTGGCAAATATCAAATACAACTCAAAAAAAATTGAATTTACCGTTAACAGCCAGGAAAAAAGCCTGGTGAAAATCAATTCCATTTATTTTCCCGGCTGGGAATATTCGCTTAACGGTAACAAAATTGACCCGGATTACCAACAAAAAGACGGCTTAGTCCGCTTTGAAGTGGACCCCGGGATGTATAAAGTCAAAGGTGTTTTTACGGAAACACCTCTTCGGTTGGCCGCTGACTTAATTTCCCTAGCCAGTGTTTCCCTGATTGTCGTGTTGACAATTCTTTTCGTGATTAAGAGATTGGTAGTAAAGAGGGCATGAAAAACAGTCTAAAGCAACTCATTTCGTTATGCCTGTTATTTTTCCTTTCCTTTTGGGCCATCCGGCCGTTTTTCGTTACCGGTTTTTTCCCGATGCACGATGATACCCAGCCGGCCCGGGTTTTTGAGATGGCACAAGCATTATCTTTCGGCCAATTTCCCGTCCGTTGGGTTGGTGATTTGGGTTACGGTTTTGGCTATCCGCTTTTTAATTTCTATGCCCCGCTGCCTTATTATGTCGGCGCCTTTTTTAATCTGGTCGGTTTTGATGCTTTGACCGCGGCAAAAATAATGATGGTCATCGGGATTTTGGCAGCCGGCATAAGCATGTATTTTCTGGTAAATACACTATTCGGTAAAACTGCCGGGTTGGTGGCGGCTATTTTATATCTCTATGCGCCATATCACGCGGTAAATATCTACGTACGCGGCGCCGTCGGTGAACTGTACGCCTTTGCATTTTTACCGTTGATAGCATTGGGAATATTCAAGATCGTTAAGGCCAACGGCAATCAGAAACAGGTTAAATGTGGGATTTTAATCGCAAGTACAGGGTTTGCCATAGTGCTACTTTCCCATAACATCCTGGGTTTGATTACCGGATTATTGTTTAGCGTCATACTATTGGTTTATCTGATTTATTCTTTAATCAAGAAACAAAAACTTGCTACTTGCTACTTTCTACTGGCTACGGTTTTGATAGGTTTTGGTCTGTCTGCCTTTTTTACTCTGCCGGCGCTGGCCGAAAAAAAATTCACCAGAGTTGAGGGATTGACGGCCGGCGGCAGCGATTTCCATCAGCATTTTGTTTATCCGGATCAACTGTGGAATTCCAGTTGGGGATATGGCGGGTCGGCACCGGGCAAGGAAGACGGCATGTCTTTCAAAATCGGCAAGTTACATCTGATTTTAGGTTTGTTATCTATCCCGCTCATTTTATATCTGTATAGGACAAAACGTCCAAAAAAATATTTATGCCTGCCTGCGCAGGCAGGTTCTTTGTTTTATGTTTTATGTTTTATGTTTATCATTTCCGTTTTTATGATGTTGGAGACATCAAAATCCGTCTGGGAATCAATACCAATTCTTTCTTATATCCAGTATCCCTGGCGTTTTCTGAATATCACCATTTTCAGCCTGGCGGTGTTGTCCGGATTTATTTTTATCCTTTTGAAAAAACCGCTGAAGATTATTATTGCCGGTCTTATAATAGTTTCCGTCCTGTTGCTGAATGTTAAATATTTCCAGCCTAAGGAATATCTGCCGCTTGTTTCATCGGATTACACGGTTAAAGACATTCTAAATTATAAAATTTCCAAGATTTCCGACGAATATCTGCCGCCAGATTTCAAGATTCCCCAAAACAGGGAAGAAATTGCAAGAGAGGCAATAGTTGGTGACGATAACCTAAAAATAATTAGCAGACAAGAAAACATCACCGATAAACAATATCAGCTGGAAATTATAGAACCGGTGACAGTTAATACCAATATTTCTTATTTTCCCGGCTGGCAAACTTATTTAGACGGGAAAGGCACGGAAATTACTTCGAAAGACGGCCGGATAGCCATAGATTTGCCGCAGGGAAGGCATGATTTAAAAATCACATTACAGGATACTCCAATAAGGAAAAGCGCAAATGCTATTTCCATTTTGTCGGTGTTTTTGTTAGTATATGTATCATTGTTTTGTAAAAAAATGCCTTTATGTCCGTCAAAAAAAGCTTAGAGATTGTTATCCCGATTTATAAC
>CAYGXQ010000033.1:0-13867 GCA_964354025.1 uncultured Gammaproteobacteria bacterium
ATTTTGCAGAAGATTTACAAACGTTGACGGAACTGAACGAATAGAAATCTTTGAATCATATAACGGAATATGGGTAGAACTATCTGCTGAAGAATTAAGATCTTTAGTAATTCCCTCCTCAGTTTTTATCACGATTGACGTACAAAAAATGAGGGTTAAAGAAAAAGAATGGAGAAGGGATATTCTTGCAAAAAGAAACAAAAGAAAATACTGGCCTGATCCTGATGAATTTGATCTTTCTCTTTATTTATAACGGATGATCTCCTCAATGTGACATTGGTACAATCTACTTTGTCGGGGATACCCGATTTGAACGGGTGGCCTCACGCTCCCAAAGCGTGCGCTCTAGCCAACTGAGCTAATCCCCGCATTTAACCCTATGCTATTGTAGTAAAAAAACAGGTATAATTACAACAATTGGATTATTCCACACCGGGAGAGTGATGGCTTCACAAGTTCAGCCTCCCACTCCCGGTGTGTCTCTTTATGACCAAAATCATTCGTTTCTGTTTACTATTTGTATTATTATTTTCTGTATTACAGCCTACATCCGTTTCTGCCATTGAAAATCCGCTGGCAGTGCCCAATAACAAATACGGTATCCATATCATCGATGAAAATGATCTGGAGAATGCGGCCGCTTTGGTCAATTCTTCAGGCGGGGATTGGGGATATGTCACGATGGTCATTACCCAAAATGACCGAAATACGGAAAAATGGCAGAATATTTTTAACCGGATGAAGCGTCTCCATCTTATACCGATAATCCGTCTGGCTACCGGTTTGGAAAATGATGTCTGGAAAAAACCGCAGGTAGAAGAGGCCGTCCCCTGGGCTGATTTTTTAAACTCTCTTAATTGGGTTATCAAAAACCGATATGTCATATTATTTAACGAACCGAATCATAGCAAGGAATACGGCGGGACAGTCGACCCTATAGATTATGGAGAAATTGTCTGGCGCTATTCGGAAGAGTTAAAAAAGAAATCCGATCAATTTTTTATTTTACCGGCCGGGCTTGACGCCTCCGCGCCAAATAGCCGGGAAACAATGGATGAAACGGATTTTTTAAAAACTCTGTTTTCCGCCAAGCCGGAAGTTTTTTCAAACATTGACGGTTGGACTTCCCATTCTTATCCCAATCCCGGTTTTGCCGGTAAAGTCACTAAAGTCGGACGGGGCAGTCTCAAAACCTACTTATGGGAACGGAAAATTTTACAGGAACTCGGTTTTGGCAGGCAATTACCGGTTTTTATCACTGAAACCGGTTGGTTAAGGCGCGGCAATAATGCCGATATTGTGGCAGATTATTTTTCCGAGGCAGCCGGCTACGTTTGGAATGATACGGATATCGTGGCTCTAACACCCTTTATCTTGAATTATCAGTCTCTGCCTTTTGTCGATTTTTCCTGGCAAAAACAGGATTCTTTTGAATTTTATCCACAGTTTGACAGTTACCGTTCGATCCCCAAAGTTGCCGGTGATCCGGTCAGAAAAGAGGAAATTATCCAAATTACGCCTCAAGCGGTTGTTTTATCGGAAAGCGTTGAAAAAGCCGGATTGACTGATAAAATTGTTTCTTTCCTCAAACTCGGATATAATAAAATGAGAAATTTTATTACGGTGGCATTAGCTCAACGGTAGATCCGCCAGCTGGCGGACCTGTGGAGGCTATAATGCAATGGTGGCATTAGCTCAATGGTAGATCCGCCAGCTGGCGGACCTGTGGAGGCTATAATGCAATGGTGGCATTAGCTCAACGGTAGAGCACTGCCCTGTGGAGGCAGGTGTTGCCGGTTCAAATCCGGTATGCCACCCAAAATTATGAGCCAAACGCATTCAGACGAACATCAGGAAAATACAGGCGGTCATAATCCTTATCAGGAAGAGCATCATGAGGCAGATATCCCTATCCATATATCCAAGTATACGGATGCCCTGATAAATAAATGGGCAGAAAGCTCTCATCTTGCCGTCTCCCCCAATAAAATTTCCGTTTCCCAGACTGTTTCCTTCGCTGCCTTTTTATATGAGAAAATGCGTAACGCCGTCGAATTCCGTGAAGAACATCTGATAAGGCGTGCCACTGTCGAGCGAATCATCAAAAGGAGAATGATCTTAAACGAAAATGGCCGTGACATCGCCGAACAACTTATTAAAGAACTGCTTTGGGCCAGATATTACGAAAACAATACCATCGGAGTGGAAAAAATCTCTGCAGTTCAGACCATCATCGACAAATATTTTTTCTTAAGAAACGAAATTTCCGCCGGCCGTGGACATGGAGAGCAGGATAATATCAACCAATTTATCCTGGAAGTCATGTCCTGTGAAATCGAGGAGTGCCTTTCTCCCGATTCTAAAAGAGAAGCCTTCACTAATTATGTCTTCCAGATAATCCGCCCGTATATCTCTTCAGAAAATTGGAACAGTGAAACGGAAAAAGATACCCAAATATATATAGCCGTTGAAAAGAATTTCGCCCACAGCGACCTTCCGGTGATCAAATACCATCTATTGAAACTGATAATACCGGAAATTACAAAAATTACCTGGAAAACGGCGGAAAAAGTCCTGCCTGTTTTTTACGATGCCTATAAACAAATTGAGAAAGATATCCGTCATCCTTTGCTTGACCGGACAAGAAACATCATCAAAAAACAAATTCCGCCTTTTTTGATTTTACGTGATATTTTCGAACAGAATATCCATAACTTGAAAACAATTTGCACTAACGAACAGAATTTAAAATACAAAGTTGATGAAGCCTGCCGGAAAAGATATGACGAGAGTAAAAGCAAGCTGAAAAGGGCCGGCGTCCGTTCTTTCATTTATATTCTTTTAACCAAAGTCATCTTTGCCATTTTGATTGAGGTGCCTTACGATCTATATGTTGTTAAAGCCATTTCTTACATACCTATTGCCATCAACGTCATTTTTCCGCCGCTTCTGATGGCCTTAATCATATTTACGGTTACCATCCCCGGAGACGACAATACCAGAAGAATTTTTCAGCTCATCCGCGGCATTATCGATACCGATCCCGATACCCTTCCGGTCATCAAAGGCAATCTGATTATCGGGACAAAAAGCAAAGTCAGGGGTTTTGTCTTTTCCACAACTTTTTCCCTTTTATATTTGTTTATGTATCTGGTGAGCTTCGGTTCCATCATCTATGTCCTGACACAGCTTCATTTCAATATCGTCAGCCAGGGAATTTTCATCTTCTTCGTCACCTTGGTTACTTTTTTTACTTTCAAAGTCATCCAGATTACCCAGGAATACCGGGTGGTCGATCAGGAAGGTTTTTTCTCGCCTTTACTTGATTTTTTCTTCCTGCCGATTATCCGTGTCGGCCAGTGGCTGTCGGGAGAAGTACTGACCCGGTTCAACGTCCTGATTTTTTTCTTCGACTTTATCATCGAGATGCCTTTTAAGGCGATTGTGGAAGTGGTTGACGAATGGGTCCATTTCGTCCGTCTGAAAAAAGAGGATATGATGTAGCAATTCTATGTCATTGCGAGGCCAGTCTGACTGGCCGTGGCAATCTCGGACGGGATTGCTTCTCCCTCGATATACTCGGGATCGCAATGACAATCTAAATCAATTTTTATTGCGTAACTACTGACATAATTATTCCTTATATAATTTTAAAAATACTTCCTGGGGGATTTCCACTTTACCGAATTGTTTCATCTTCTTTTTGCCTTTTTTCTGGGCATCAAGAAGCTTGTCTTTCCTCGACTGGTCACCTCCATAAAGTTTAGCGGTCACGTCTTTACGGAAAGACTTAACGTCAGCTCTGGCAATGATTTTGCCGCCGATGGCCGCCTGAATCGGGACCTGGAACTGATGGCGGGGTATCAGTTCCTTTAATTTTTCCACCGTCCAATTAGCTACAGATTGGGCTTTTTCTAACACTACTATTTGGGAAAAAGCTTCCACTTTGTTTTTATTCAGAAGAAATTCCAGCTTAACCGCCTTTACGGACCGGTATTCATAAAACTCATAATCCAAACTGGCATAGCCGGAGGTGATCGATTTCAATTTATCAAAAAAATCAATAATCATTTCCGATAAAGGCATAAGGTAAGTAAATTTGGCCTGATCCCCAAGATATTCCAAATTGACCAAATCTCCTCTTTTCTCCTGGCTAATCCGCATGATATTTCCTACAAATTCTTTCGGAGTAAAAACAGACACATACATAATCGGTTCTTTGATAGTCCTGATTAGTGAAAGATCGGGGAAATCCTCCGGAGTATGAATCAGTCTTACCTTACCTGACGACAGTTCAATCTGGTATTCGACGGTCGGAGCGGAAGCGATGATATTCAGATTGAACTCTCGCTCCAGCCTTTCCTGTAATACATCCGCGTGTAAAAGTCCGAGGAAACCACACAGGAAACCTTTACCAAGAGCGGCAGATGAATGAAGTTCAAAAGTAAAAGATGAATCGGACAAGTGCAGTTTTTCCAATGCTTCCCGAAGAAGGGGAAAATGGTCATTATCGGTCGGGTAAAAGCTCAAAAAAACCATCGGTTTTGGTTCCTTATAACCGGGAAGCGGTTGTATCGTCTCAAGCGTATCGGTCAAAGTGTCACCGATTTTGGCAAGTGTTGTATCTTTCAAACCGGTGGCGATATATCCTACTTCGCCTACAAGCAACTGGTTTTTTGATACCATTTGCGGCAGGAAATAGCCGATATCCACTGGAGAAAATTCTGTATTAGCTGCATATAGCTGCAGTATAGATTTTTTATCGAGATTACCGTCTACGACCCGGATAAAAATAATGACTCCGCGATGGCTTTCATAAACCGAGGAAAAAACCAAAGCCCGTAAATTGCCATCAGAATTACCGCCGGGTGCAGGAATTCTTTCCACAATCGCCTTCAAAACAGCATTAACATTTAAACCGGTTTTGGCGGAAATCCTGATAATCTCCTCGTCTTTGAATCCGTAAATATCGATCAAAGCGGAAACGGTACTATCCACTTTGGCGGTCGGTAAATCAATCTTATTTACGACAGGGATGACTTTCAGATTTTTGCTTTTAACCAAAAGCATATGGGCCACGGTTTGGGCCTGAATCCCCTGCGTCGCGTCCACGACCAGAATAATTCCTTCGCAGGCAGCCAAAGACCTGGAGACTTCATAGGAAAAATCCACATGGCCGGGAGTATCAATGAGGTTTAGGATATATTCTTCGTTATTGTATCTATACTTCATCCGGACAGGCGCCAGTTTGATGGTAATTCCTCTTTCCCTTTCGATTGGATTGCTGTCTAAAACCTGCGCGGTCATATGCCGGCTGTCTATCGTGTGCGTCTGCTCCAACAACCGGTCAGCCAGTGTCGACTTGCCGTGGTCGATATGGGCAACGATAGCGAAATTCCGGATATGTTTTTGCTGATCCATAATTTTGAAAAAGAGGAATACTGACGAGTTTTTGTGAGCCGCCTGAGACTCGGACTCAGAACCTACTCCTTAAGAGGGAGTTGCTCTACCAGTTGAGCTAGCGGCCCGGCGAATATAATCGTATCATAAATGGTCTGTTTTGAGTAGTTTACAAATCATATTTTTTCCTTTATTATAAATAAATATGTTGACAAAGTTAGATAAAAAGTGGATAACGCGAAATTTTATTACTAAGTCTGACTTCAAAACTGCCGCTAAGAAATTTGCCACCAAAGACGATCTCAAGCGATTTGCCACCAAAGACGATCTGTTGGGGTTGGCAAAAGCTTCCGATATAGAAGATCTCAAAATTACCTTTGTAGATAATTTAACGAAATGGAAAGATGAACTTTTTACGAAAATAGATACTGTTCTTGGTCGGTTGAAGACGGCCGAGGAAGAAAATATAGTTCTTCGTTCTAAAAATGAAAATTGCCACGAAGGACATGAACAATTCGACAAACGGTTAAAACAACTCGAAATTATTCATCCGGGAAATCATCATCAGAATTGATTTTTGCGCCTCTGGAGGGAATCGAACCCCCATCAATGGTTCCGACCCGTTCAAAATTTGCGCGTCCGACAGGACTTGAACCTGCAACCTGATGGTCCGAAGCCATCCGCTCTATCCAATTAAGCTACGGACGCAAATTTAGTCGGGTTATCCGTTAAGCTACAGAGGCAGATCTTAACTTTAAATTATACCATTAATCGCTTATCGGATAATAATCCTAATTATTGATACACTTTCCAAGTAATCACTCCATATTTAAGCATACTTGACACCTTATCCATAAGGAATAGAATGAGGTCGCCTATTTTTGACCCACTGCACACAGAAGTCAAAAAAATCCCTAACCTGCCTATGACATTTAGTATATATCATTCCCGATGCAATCGGGATAAATAAGAGAGAACCACTCTATAAAAAGAGTGGTTTTTTATTGGAAAGGGGGTGAAAAATTATGATTAAGAAAATTGCTGTAGGATTAGTTATTATGGCTTTATCAACAGGTGTCGCTTATGCTGCCTGGACATTTCTTGGCGAAGTTAAAGGAAATGTTTTTGCTGTAGGAACATTGAAAATAGAAGTTACTGGCACTCCCATACAAGTGACTGGTATGCCTGGAGATCCACCTGTTACACAAACTGTTACCGTGAAAAATACAGGCAATAAGGCTGTTCAGGTAAAACTTAGTACAACTAACGCATCTCACACTAAAGGCGCTTGTAGCTGGGTAAATTTAGGAGTGTCCGCCACATGGCCTGATCTTACTACAAACTCATACTCAGGTAGTGCGGTAGTGTGGAATGGAGTGAATGGATGGGATATAGGATACGTTATTGCAGGTGTAGGTAAGGAATTGGGAGTAAACGCGTCAATGACTGTTACTCTAACAGCACAATTAGATCCTAATGCACCTACGGAAGTGCAAGGAGATATTTGTAATTGGGATGAAACATTTACATCAGAGTAAATCTACTCTGGTCGCATAAGAAAAAAGAACTTATGCGACTTAGCAGGTTTATCCGTCTGAAAGGAGCCGGTTATTATAAAAAAGATAATTTTATCTTTCGCATTTCTCATATTCTCCGTTTCGCCGGTAATGGCGGGGTGGGTAACTACTGGCTCCATAGACAATAATATATTTAGTATTGCTATATTTCCGCTACCAACAAATACACCAACACCCAGCAGTACACCTACGGTAACTCCGACAACCACTTCCACTCCAACAGTTACACTTACACCCACAACTACTTCCACACCGACGCCATCATTAACGATCACGGAAACTCCGACTCCGACACCAAAAGAGCCTTGTCATAAATGCAGAATACCGACTTTACCCCCGTTTCTTACATTTCCTCCATTTCCGACTTTTCCTCCATTTCCGACCTTCCCTCCGTTACCAACTATGCCGCCGATAGAGACATGTACGACAGCCTGCACTTCTGCAATATCTATTACCCCGACTGTTTCTCCGACAATTACGATACAGCCAACAGAAACACCTACACCGGCTGAATCTTCACCCACCGAAACTCTCACACCTGCACCAAGTGGTTAAAATATCTATATTGTTAACTCCAGGGGTTGCCAGATAAAATCCTTAAGTGCCAACGTGATACACACCTGGTGTGTATGATATTAATCATGTCATCGCGAGGCCAGTCCGACTGGCCGTGGCGATCCCGTAGGAATTTCTGTAGCATAACGGGATTGCTTCTCCCGATCCGCCAGCTGGCGGACTCGGGATCGCAATGACAAATAATCGATAATATTCTCAAACTCCCGGGGTTGCCAGTATTGTGGAATAAAACAAATAAGACTATTTAAGTACATTCCCTTATCCATTCTTTTTCCGGAATTCCAGATCTTTTAATCATCACCTTTGCATTCTGCCAATATATATTTCGACCATCATGAGAAACAATCTGAACAAATAATATATTACCATTAATTGTTTTTGTATATGTTGAATGTGATCCCTCTTGATTACCAAATTCCCATCCATTATCTTCTAAAAACTTTTTACATTTTGATGGTTTTAGATTGTTGGGGCGACTCATGTGAGGAAATTTTGATCAAAATAGGGTGAACTACTAAATCGCAAGTATTTGTTTTTTAGTTCTTTAACAGGTAAGTTCTTTTTTCGTGTACAATCTTCATAAAATTCTATATGACGAAATAAATCTAAATACTTTTTCGGCGCAGGTTTATTCAAATAATCATCAGATAGATTCTTTTTTCTTACAACAGCTACATACGATTTTGCAGCTTCCTCAATAGATTTCTCTAATTTCTTAGGATCTTTACCATATTCGATAATATCCAAATTTAAACATATCCCAATATAAAGATCATCTTCACGTACAATAAGATAATATATCGTTCCTCTTTGTTTGGTATTATAAACAGCTTTGTATGGCATAGTTTTAATTCCTCGAGGGTTTCATATATTAGCATAGATTACCAACAATTACAAAGTCAATATAGTAAAATTTAATTATTAAACGCAATTTTTCGAGGATAATTGAATATTTCTTTTCCAATCCTTGAGAGTCTGAATAAACTCATCTATAATCGAGTTTGAAAGAAGATAATAGTAACCCCAAAGTTCTATAAGTTTGTATTTGTCCTCTCATAATTGTTATAATTCCACCCATATTATTTAATTACATAAATTTATAGTATGACAAGATTATCAAAAGAGATAGACGCAGCGTTAAGTGGTAGTTCTGGTGCTGGTTACAATGCTATTCAGTCAGCTAGAGTTCGTTTAATGCAAGATTTATCTAAGGGAGAAAAGAGAAATATACTCGATCAAATAGAACCTGTTGTACGAAGTAGACAAGAGCTCGGATGGTCTGCCGAAGGTCTCACTATGGATAGTATTATTCAGATTAAAAGAAACTTACGCAACCCGCCTCCGTCCAGAAGAGGTCATTCTTTACGTTGGCAAAAATAAATCTTCTCCCGGAATTGCCACTTAGCCAAAGCTTGAAATCAGAAGCATATTTGTGTTATTCTTGATTTGATATGACAAAACCAATTCAGATTAATGACCAGATTGTGGCTGATCCTAAAATCTGCCATGGAAAACCTACATTTAAAGGCACCAGAATTATGGTTTGGCAGATTTTAGAAATGCTTAAAAATAATCAAAATCAAAAAGCAATATTAGATGCTTTTCCGTCACTTAACAAAAATTCGATTGAAGCTGCTTTGGATTACGCAACCTCATAACGGAACGTATCATGGGAAATTATTTATCCTTAAAGAGGATTATTGGGATGTCTTTCCATTTGGCGCAACCAACTACAAACCTGTAAATTGAAATACTATGGATTATCACAAAGTCGTTAAACAAATCATTGATATCTTAACCGATAATCACTGTTGGTTTGAGACGTTTGAGCATGAACCGGTGTCCACAAGTGAAGAAGCGGCAAAAGTAAGAGACGGTTACAGTCTGGCCCAGGGCGCCAAAGCCATCATCATCCGGGCAAAAATGGCCGGCGGAGAAAAAAAGTTCATCATGCTGGTTCTTCCCGGTGACTGCCGTTTCGCAAGTGATAAAGTAAAAAAGGCCACCGGCGCCAAAGACCTCAGATTCGCGACAGAAGAGGAAATAAACACTGTTGCTGACGGAGTGCAAATCGGCGGCGTACCTCCTTTCGGCAATCTTTTCAGCCTGCCGGTTTTTACCGACCAAAAAGTTTTTGATCAGGAAAAAATCATCTTTAATGCCGGCGACCGGAGATTTTCCATCGCGATGTATTCCAAGGATTTTAAAAATATTGTAAATCCACAAATCGTTTCCATCATCTGAAGTTATTTTTTATTTGACAACTAACGGGATCGTATGCCACTCAGGCTTACTTGAATAAAAATTAGATATACTAGTTATTGAAGCAACTAGATCAGGTATTCCATTATTATTAATATCTAATGTTTGAATTACTAGATAATCTCCTGGCAGAATATCTTTAATTTCCCAATAATATCTCTTTTGCCAAAAACCAGTTAAGAAGGGAACTTGCTTGTTAAGAGTAATCATATAATAACTATCATTATTAGAATTGTCTTTCTTAGCGTCAATTTTTAAATCTCCTTTGTTTAACAATCCTTGACTATCTTCAAATTCAACTGCATGCATTTCTCTGTATGCTCTTTGCATACTTTCCGCGCTACCATTACCTTTAAGTACTTCAACTAAAGCTCCAGCTGGATTATGTTGTGTGGTACAGGCAGATGCTAAGAAAGAAATAACAGATGCCATTGTTAACATTCTGTTAACGTTTTTCCGATTGAAAGAATGAGAAAGCAAATTAAGAGCAATAATGGATAATGCTGCAATATCAGCTGAAGCTGATCCGGTTTTATCCGGTGGAAGAACTGGAGAATGTTCCGTATTGATATTTGCTGTCTCTAGTTCGGCAATCCTTTTATCAAGTCCGGGCAATCTGTTAGACAGTGATGCTTGCGGTGGAGTTTCAGGAGGATACAGGAGATGCAAACCGATATCTTCATGCAATTTTGCTAATTCCTTATCTGCTTCTACTGATAACTTACCTGCCCGCAAAGCTTGATTATCTGCCCAAACCAGTTTCCTGGCCGGACTGATTCTTTTACCTGTGAGAGGATCAAATGTTACCTTCTCCAATTCATCTTTAGTCGGGAATATTTGCCTGGTGGTTAGGCGTGTTTTAATTTTTTGGAGGTCGCGGGCTTTGTTTACCAAAGCCAGTAATTTTCCGGCATTTGGATTACCGGGATCACCGTTATCAGTCACTCCGAACGTTACACTTAATCCTTCTTGTTTTGAAGAGCCAGGATTTTTAATGCCTACATTTAAGGTGGTTGGCGGTAAACAAACTCCATTGTCATAGATCATCGCGTGTTGTACCGTATAGTCTCCAACTGCTCTGGCGGCGATAGCTTCACTGTTTTCAGTTACCAAATCACCCGATCGTTTAAGCCAGACATCAGGAATAAAATTATTTGGACCGGATATCATCTGATGTTTTATTGTTACTTGGGGTCTAGCTTCAACAAACGACATATTTTTTAGGCAAAGAATTTAATATTATCTTGTTAATCTTGTTAATTTAACATAAAAATATCCAAGCGTCAAATGACTGTTCTGGATATTCTTGAAAGATAACCTTCCAATCCTTGAGCGATTGGATATACTCAGCTATAATCAAGTTTGAAAGTCATATCTAAATTACTTCTATGGACAGACTTACTTGGGCAGAGATTAATTTAAAAAATTATTCTTACAATTTCAATTCGGTCAAAAAGATTATCGGCCCGTATGTGAAAATCATGGCCGTCGTCAAAGCCAACGCTTACGGCCACGGAGCAGTGGCGATAGCCAAACAGGCTACCAAACTCGGCGCCTCTTATCTTGGCGTTGTCTGCATGTACGAAGCCAAACAACTGAGAGCAGCTGAAATAAAAACGCCGATATTGATCTTAAATTATACCGACCCGGCAAGTGTTTCCGAAGCATTGGACTTAAACTTAACCTTAAACGTGATGGATAAAGAGGTCTTAACAGCTCTAGACAGATATGCCGGACGGAAAAACAAAATCGCTAAGATCCACGTTAAAATAGATTCCGGTATGCACCGGGCCGGACTGGTGCCGGATGAAGCGCTCAGGTTTATCCCGACCGTTGAGAATTATAAGTATGTCCGGCTGGAAGGAATTTTTACCCATTTGGCCGCCAGCGATGAGAGAGACTTATCGTTCACTTATAAGCAATTAGAGGAATTTGACAAATTTCTAGCTAAATTAAAAGAAAAGAAAATCATTCCTTCCCTTATCCACGCATCCAACAGTGGAGCAACTTTAAGAGTAAAAAAAGCTTATTACAATATGGTGCGTTCCGGCATTATTTTATATGGTCTAACTCCGTCAGAGGATTTTAAAATGCCGTTTATTCCAAAACCGGTGATGAGTGTCAAGTCGATTATTGTCCAAACCAGAATTATAGAAAAGGGAGAAACTGTCGGTTACGGCAGAACTTTTAAGGCCAAAAAGAAAACCGCCGTCGCCGTCATTCCCATGGGTTATGCCGACGGCTTAAGACGCGGACCGGTAAACTGGGGATTTGTTTTAGTCAAAGGAAGAAAAGTCCCCATCCTTGGCCGGGTGTCCATGGACCAGACCTCAATTGATATCACAAACATTCCTTCTATAAAAACAGGTGAAGAAGTTGTTTTACTGGGAAAACAGCAAAATAATGAAATTACCGCTGAAGATATCGCCAAAAAGATCGGAACCATCAATTACGAAGTGGTTAGCGGCATAGCCGCCAGAGTCAGCCGGGTCTATCTCCGCTAATGAATTTTGATTATAATTGTTGTATAATCAGAAAATCGTTCCCTCGACTTCGCTCGGGATTAATTCGACTAACCCCGATAATATCGGGGAGTCTCATTGAAAATGTCAAAAACTACCACCGCTGATTTACAAAAAGGGATGTTTATCGAATTCCGGGGAGAGCCAAACCAGGTTGTCGAATTCCAGTTTGTCAATCCCGGTAAAGGTTCCGCTTTCGTGCGGACGAAACTGAAAAACGTCAAAACCGGCAAGATGCTGGAATTTACCTATAAATCCGGCGAAACTATCGAAGAACTGCCGGTCAATGTCCGTGAAATGCAATATCTTTATAAAACGGATAATCAAATGACGTTTATGGATAATCAATCCTTCGAACAGATGAATATCGATAAAAGCATCATCGGCAATTTCAGCCATTTCATCAAAGAAGGTGAGGTCTTCCAGATATTTGTTTATGATGACCAGGCTATCGGCATGCGCTACCCCAAAATAGTCAGGCTGATGGTAACTGAAGCGGATGAAGGATCAAAAGGCAATACGGTTATGGGCGCCAAAAAAATGGTAACCATGGAAACCGGCGTTTCGGTTGCCGTACCTCTTTTTATCAAAAAAGGCGACACTATCGCCATCGATCCTGAAACAGGCGAATATCTTGAAAGAGTCAGCCAGTAGTATTTATTCAGAATTTCCTGGTGACATGTCATCGCGAGCGAAGAATGAGCGTGGCGATCCCGTAGGAATTACTGTAGCATCACGGGATTGCTTCGTCCGACGTACATTGGACTCGCAATGACATTGTTTTCGGGAAGAACTATATCAAACAACTCCGAAACTTGACAATTTAAACCCTGATATGTCATCCTATACTGTACATGAGATGGGTTACCATTACTGTCCTCTGGTATAGTTTCTGTTTTTTTCTTATCCTTTCTGCCTCACTGCTGATTATGAGCAAACATGTCCATGATCCTTCTAAAAACCGTTTAGTCGTGATGGCTAAAGATCAGGCAGTTTATGATTCAGCTGATTCTATTCCCAAACACGACATAAGGCATCTGGTCCTTAAGAAATTTCTGACTGATTACCGCTCGCCGCTTAAAGATAATGTTGATGAACTGGTCAAACAGGCTGACCTGTATGCTATAGATTATGCTCTGATCCCGGCCATCGCCATGCAGGAATCGGCGGGTTGTAAAAATATTCCAATGGATTCCAATAATTGCTGGGGTTTTGGGATTTATGGAAACAAGATTACTAAATTCCAGTCATATAATGAGGCAATTTCCCAAGTGGCAAAAACCATCAAAGAAACCTATATAAAAAGTGGTTTGACAAATGTTACTCTTTTGGAAGATAAATGGGTTCCACCAAGTAGAGGACAATGGTCGTCTTCCGTAAATTTCTTCATCGGCAAAATCCGGGAATACGAAAAGAATACCCCTGCCTCTTGACAGACCTATAATAGTGTGATACAATCCGTCCTTAGATCCTAAGGTTATCTGCCTGTTGGCGGAATGGCTTTAGGATTTTTTTATGAGAAAAATATTT
>CAYGXQ010000034.1:0-13842 GCA_964354025.1 uncultured Gammaproteobacteria bacterium
AGACGAAAACCCACCTTTTGGAAGAAATTGCCTCCATGCTTGGCGGAAGGGCAGCGGAACAGCTGATTTTCAAAGAGATGACGACCGGCGCCGCCAGTGACATAGACAAAGCCAGTTCTGTAGCTCGGGACATGGTCGTGGAGTTTGGCATGTCTGACTTGGGTCCGATTAATTTCGGGCCGACGGTGGATACAACCGAGTGGGGAGGACGGTATTTCAACGAAGCACACATTTCCCAGGATATGCAAAATAAGATCGACCGGGAAGTCAAATTGATTATCGATAAATGTTACAGTGAAGCGGAGAAAATTTTGAAGAAATCAAAAAGCAAATTGGACCTGGTAGCTGTGGAACTTCTCAAAAAAGAGACGCTTGAGAGAGAAGACTTCGAGAAACTTATGTTACAATAATCCCCATGGAGCGGTTGATTATTATTGACGGCAACGCCATCTTACATCGGGCTTTTCATGCCATTCCTCCTTTGACGACCGCCAAAGGCGAACTGGTCAATGCTATCTTTGGTTTCCTCTCGATGATGCTGCGGATAGTTCACGATCTCAAACCTGCCTTTCTGGTGGTCACATTTGACCGGGCCAAGCCGACTTTCCGGAAGAAACTTTTTAAGGCATACCAGGCTAAAAGGCCGAAAATGGATGAAGGTTTGTCGGGACAAATAAACAGGATGCACGAGGTTTTGGAGAAGATGAACGTTCAAGTTTTTGAAAAGGACGGCTATGAGGCGGACGACGTCATCGGGACGATAGCCCTTCGGGCTACGTCCCTCAAAACAGATAAAACTGATAACGCTACGAAAGATAAGATTTCCACAGATAGAAAAATAGAGGTGATAATAATTACGGGGGACAGAGATATTCTTCAATTAGTTACTGACCGGGTGAAAGTTTATATGCCGGTGAAGGGATTGTCGGAGTCGAAATTATTCGGAGAAAAAGAAGTAGAAGAGAAGTTCGGTATCAAGTCTTCCCAGATGGTTGACTACAAGGCCCTGGTAGGCGACCAGTCGGATAACTACCCGGGAGTGGGCGGTATAGGGCCGAAAACCGCAAGTGGTTTATTATCACACTTTCGGACATTGGAACGGCTTTATCAAAATATCGATAAGGTAGAAAACGAAAATACCAGGGAGAAATTAAAAGCAGACGTAAAAGAGGCAGAGATGTCGAAAAAACTGGCGCAGATATATACTGAGGTGCCGATTGATTTTGACCTGGGAAAATGTCGTTTGCCAAACTTTGACCGGCCCGACATCCATCTGCTTTTGGAGGAACTGCAATTTAGAAGTTTGATACCAAGACTATCAAACAGTATCAGGTATCAAGTATCAGGTATTAAGTATAAAGAAAAGAAGAAAGATGAGAGTCAGCAGATAAAATTATTTTAGTACTTATGAAAGTTGCCTTGGTTCACGATTATATAAAAGAGTACGGTGGGGCCGAGAGAGTTCTCGAAGCCCTCCATGAGATATGGCCGAAAGCACCTGTTTTTACTACTGTCTATCTGCCGCAGTATTTAGGTCCGCATAGTCACCGTTTCACCAGCTGGGACATCAGGACTTCATCTCTTCAAAATCTGCCGCTGGTAGAAAAGCTGTTAAGCCCGATCAGGGTGCTGACGCCGGCCATTTTCTCCGCCTGGGATTTCAGTAAATATGATGTGGTGATCGTTTCTGCCACCGGGGCTTATTTCCCTAACATGATCAGCAAAGGCAAAGCCCTACACGTCTGTTATTGCCATACTCCGCCCCGATACTTATACGGTTATCCAACCGCCAGAAACTGGAAAAAACATTGGTGGGGAAGAACAATGGGGACACTTATTAACCATAAATTATTGGAAGTGGATTTTCTGGCCAGCCAAAGGCCGGATTTTTACATCGCCAATTCTGAAGAAACCAAAAGAAGGATAGAGAAGTTTTATAGACGGGATGCGGAAGTGATATATCCACCGGTGAGTTTAGCGTCTAGGTCGCTAGCGTTTAGCGTTCAGCAAAAAAAGAAAAAACTAGACGCTAATTTTCTAGACGCTAGACGCTATTATTTAACCGGAGGGAGATTGGCGAGGGCGAAGCATATTGATTTGGCGGTAAGAGCCTGCAACCGGTTGGAGCTGCCTTTGAAAGTCTTCGGCAAGCCTTTTGCCGATTACGGGGAGGAGTTGAGGAAAATTGCCGGTAAGACAATTGAATTTTTGGGCGAAGTCAGTGACGAGAAATTATCTAAAGTTTACCGGGGTGCCAAAGCTCTCATTTACCCGTCCGAAGCGGAAGATTTCGGCATCATGCCGGTTGAGGCGATGGCCACGGGAATCCCGGTGATTGCTTACAGAGACGGCGGCGTCAAAGAAACAGTGATTGACGCCCATTCGGCAAGCTCAGGGCAAGGTCCAACCGGAGTGTTTTTCGACCAGTTGTCAGCTGATGCTATTATAAAAGCAATCAAACAGTTAGATAAATTAAAAATCAATCCAAAAGACTGTATTGATCAAGCCAGTAAATTTTCCAAAGAGAGATTTAAGAGAGAGATAAAACGATTTGTGAATGCTAAGCTGGATAAAAGTATTAAGTATTAGGTATTATGTATTAGGTATTGATATTCTTAACAATAAAATACTTAATACTTGATACTTAATACATAATACAAATTATATATGCCAGAGCTACCTGAGGTAGAAACCATCAGACTACAATTAAACAGCTTGATTATCGGTCAGGTGATTAAGGATATCCAAATCCTCAAGGCCAAGTCTTTCATTGGCGACAAGAAACTGGTGATTGGGAAGAAAATCGTGGGGATCAGAAGGTTTGCCAAGATACTGGTGATTGATTTGTCGAGCGGTTTGTCGATCGCCATTCATTTGAAGATGAGCGGACAGCTGGTTTATAGGGGTATCAGGTATCAGGTATCAGGTATCAGGTATGCAGAATTAGAAAAAGTTCCTAATAAACATACGCGGGTGATTGTCGAATTTCAGTCAGGTGATAATCTCTTTTTCAATGATATGAGGATATTTGGGTGGATGAAAATAATTACAAATGACAAATTACAAATGACAAATAAAATTTCTAAATTACAAATTCCTAAATTACCTGATTTAATAAAAAGTTTTGGTCCGGAGCCGTTTAAGGATTTAACAGTGGAGAAGTTTAAGGAAATATTACAATCTTCCCAAAAGCCGGTCAAGCTGGTGCTTCTGGATCAGGAGAAAATCGCCGGAGTAGGGAATATCTATGCTAATGAAGCCTTATTCTTGGCAAAAATCCATCCTAAGACTCCGGCTAACCGGTTATCGGAGAAGGAAACAGAGTTTCTTTATAATAAGTTACTTAAGGTACTTAAAGAGGGGATAAAATACGGCGGGGCCTCGGAGGATAATTACCGGGATGCTTATGGTAATAAAGGCACTTTCCACGAACACTTCAAAGTCTACGGCAGGCAAAAACTGCCATGTCTTAACCGATGTGGGGGAAAGATTGAGCGGATTGCCCTGGGTGGCCGGGGCACCTTCTTCTGCCCCAAGTGCCAGAGATCTCTCATTTAAGCGCACCATCTACCCCAGCAAAATCATGTTATAGGCGGAAACTTTTCTTACGCTCTTGGGGAATTCTTCACTTACGGAAATTGACCGTGCATATTTTTCTAACAACTCTATAACTTCTTCTACCGGAGTAAGATGAACCGTATATCCGGTGTTAGTCCGTCCGGTTCCGGCAAGTTGTTGAGATTCGTCAGGATCCATCGGATAAGCATACACTTCAAAACTGTTGCCTGATCGGCCCAAATAAAAATATCCCATGCGAGCAATTTTGTCTTGATTGAGCGGTAACCCTGTTTTTCTTAAAACAGCCTCAAAAAGGGATTGCGCCATAGAAGTATCTTTTCTTTGAATACCTCCGGGTAGATTTAGATACCCATTTTCTCTTTGTTCTAATACCAATCGTCTATCAGAATCAGGGGCAACCATCACCGCGTAGGCGCCGATAGGTGGTCTATAACAGGCGGGTAATGGATCTGCACCTGCAATAAATTCTGTATCACGGTGTAATATCTCAGGTTGAATTGCACAGGGAGAAATAGCAAGAATATCAGGACTATCTGCTCCTAAACTTCCTCTATGACGTTGGAATAACATTTCTTCAATGGGGGGGGGAGACTGACGTCCAAATCCACGACCTTTTCGAACGGAAGCATTAACTTGTGCAGCCCAAGTAGAAGTAAGTTCTTGTAAAGGCATAATAACAATAAATCAATAAATAATTATTAATACAAGTAAATCGTGAGAAATATACATGAATTGCTTAGCCTTGTCAAGGATGGATTGATATATTTAGATGTAGTTAGGCATTTCCGGTTGTCTATCCTATAAGATTTTGTTATAATGCTCCACTATGTTTAGAGAACTAGAAAGCGGGCAATTTATTCCTACTGAAGCATTAGTTGGTCAGGATTCTCTGGCGGTTCCGGCTGGAGTGATTTTTACGAGAGAGTCACTGGAATTCCATGGTTTAACAATGCGTGGCGGAGCCGGCGGAGCAGGTGAAGCCGATAGAGTAAGAAAACATGCAGGAAAAAAATATGGCGAGTGTTTGGAAAATAAGAGCTTCGTTGAATCGGTTGATGATTTAGCTCGGCTTCATGAAAAAGGCCTTTATAGAAAAAATGGCTTAGATAAATATATAGCTGGTTTGATTAGGTTTAACGAGAGACTTTTAACAGAGCAAAATACTCCCAAAGATGAAAGGAAATTATTGTTGAAGGAAATAGTGACCCGTATGGATATTGATCAATCGGCTTTTAGCTCTCGACGCTGGGTTATGGCTGACAGATATAGAAAAAAACATAAGAAGGCTAGAGTTAATCCCTTTGATCGATGTAATAATTCTAATTTAAAAAATTCTCATAGCAAAGCAAATGAAAAAAAATGCAAATATACGATGCAAACAGTAAGATTATTAGTTTTACATAACTTAATAGCTTTTCCTGACACTCTGTCTGAATCTGCGTTTGATTTCGCCAGAGAATTATGGCCGCAACATAAAAGAGGTATAAGCGCAATCCAAAATAGATTAGCAAAGCAAAACAGAAAAGAGCAAGATAGTGGTGTATTAATTGGGATATTAGCAGATAAGCTTGGTATGGAGAGATATAAATTTATGGTATATCTTAAATCTAAACATCACTCGATTCACCAGTTAATTGCCTTGGGAGCGGATACTGATAATGTTTCTTTGTATAGATTACCAAGAAGTATAGCAGAAGAAATTGAGAGAAAATGGAGAGAATCAGAGAACCCTACCCGTGATTTAGTAGTATTGACAAATGATGAAGGAGTAGATGAAGGCGATGCGCCAGATGGCGAAATGAGTTTTAAGTTCGATAATCTTAAGAAACGGAAAAAAAGAAGAAAATGAAGTAATTAATGTTATAATATGCTACAGATGGATAAAAAAAGGCCGATTGTCATTTCGCTTGGGGGCTCTCTCATTTCCCCCAACGGAGGGATTGATACACAATTCCTGCGGGAATTCAACGTATTCATCAGGGAAAAAATCGCCCAGGGGTGGCGATTTTTTGTAGTCTGCGGCGGCGGTTCAACCGCCCGGCATTATATCGATGCCGCCAAAGAGGTAGTCGGTGACATCACCAACTGGGATTTGGACTGGCTGGGGATCCACGCGACACACTTAAACGCCCACATAGTCAAAACTATCTTCGAAGGAGTGGTTCACGCTCGGGTCATCCAAAATTACGAAAAAAAGATTGTCAATTTGAAGCAGCCGTTAGTAGTGGCGGCCGGCTGGAAACCGGGTTGGTCGACCGATTATGACGCGGCAATTTTAGCCCGGGATTACGGGGCAAAGATCCTCATTAATATGTCCAATATCCCGCAGGTTTATGACTGTGATCCGAATACCTGTCAAAATGCCAGGCCTCTAAAAAAGATTTCCTGGATGGATTTTGAAAAACTGGTGGGAACAGTCTGGCGTCCGGGGAGCAACCTGCCGTTTGACCCGATTGCCACCAAACTGGCTAAACAGTTGAAACTGACAGTCTATGTCGTCGGACGGGATCTGCCAAATATCGATAATATCCTGGAAAATAAGAAGTTTGTGGGAACGATTATATTTTCAGCGTCTAGTGTCTAGTGACTAGCGTCTAGCTATCTAGGTTGTCATTACGAGCCGAAGGCGAAGTAATCCCGTCGGTTATTGAGCATGAGATTGCCGCGTCGCTACGCTCCTCGCAATGACAGAATGCGTAACTCCTGTTATTAACTAAACGCTAAACGCTAACGACCTAGACGCTAATTTATGACTATCGACAAACTATCTCTTTCCAACTTCCGCCTCTATAAAAAATCCACTTTTTCTTTTTCTCCGGATGTGACAGTTCTCCTTGGAGCAAATGCCTCCGGTAAAACCAATCTCCTTGAATCAATCTTTCTTTTAGCAACAGGCAAAAGCTTCAAGGCTGACAGTGACAGGGAGATGATCGCTTTTGAAAAAGAGATGGGAAGAGTCAATGGAATAATCAACCAATCAACCAATAACCCAATAAATACCAATAATCCAATTAAATTGGAAGTGATGATAACTAGTGGGGAAGTGATGGGAGTGAAGACGCCTTTTAAGAAATTTACGGTCAACGGGGTAGCCAAGAGGATGCTGGATTTTGCCGGAATATTGAAAGTAGTTTTGTTCTGGCCGGAAGACCTGGAGTTGGTGACTGATTCACCTTCGAGGAGACGGAAATACCTTGATTTCGTTCTTTTACAGACAGACCGGGAATACCGTCGTTGTCTGCTCTCTTACGAGAAAGGTTTGCGGCAGCGCAACAGACTTCTTGAAGCCATCCGGGATGAAGGCGCCCATCATCATCAGCTGATTTTCTGGGATCAATTATTGATTAAAAACGGAGAATATATTACGGGGAAGAGAGAAGAATACATTAACTTCATTAACAGGTATCAGGTATTAGGTATTAGGTATCAGGTATCAAAAGGATACCAATTAGTTTATGACTCGAGTATCATATCGAGGGCGAGGCTGGATCAGTATAAAGAGGAAGAGGTGGCGGCGGGGGTGACTTTGGTTGGGCCGCATAGGGACGATGTCGAATTCAGAATTATGAATTATGAATTAAGAATTAAGCCTAAAGACACCTCGGATGGTGGCAGGCTGAGCTTGCGAAGCCATGACTCCTCCGAGGTGGAGGAAACAAGGAATTTATCCCATTTTGGTAGTCGGGGAGAGCAGAGACTGGCTATTCTTTGGCTGAAACTGGGAGAGCTGTCCTATATTGAACAAACAACCGGGGAAAAACCGGTACTTCTTCTAGACGACATTCTCTCCGAGCTGGACCACGAGCACCGGAAGATCATTTTTGAGATCATCGGCAACCAGCAGACTATCATGACGACGACCGATGAGCATTTTATCGAAAAAGAAAAAATAAAAAAGTGTAAGATTATTACTTTGGAATAGCGCAGACTAAAGTCTGCTAGTCCAAAGTGTCTTTCTTGACATTATATCCATTTTAATATAATATAATAGACATAGTGTGACGCTATGTCTAATATGATGAAAATAGATGAGCTGATCCACCTCCAAAATCCCTGGTTTCGGGATGGAGGATTTTTGCCTAAAGAATTGAAATTACCCAAAAGAGAAATATTCCATTCATTGTATAAGGAAATCACGGAATTTGATCAAGTGATTAGTCTGACGGGACTGCGAAGGGTAGGGAAAAGTACTATCCTGCGGCAGATAGTCGGCACCCTTCTTCAGAAAAATCAAAGAAAGGTACTTTATTTTTCTTTTGATGAACCGCTGATACAGGAGCAAACGGCCGTACTGGAGGAAGTAATAAATTATTTTATAAAAAATATTCTTCAAAAAGATGTTTATAAAATAAAAGAGAAAACATATCTGCTTTTTGACGAAATTCAGATAATCCCGTATTGGCAGGATATCATCAAACGATACTATGATATAAACCAGAATCTGAAATTTATCGTTTCCGGCTCTTCAAGTCTTTTTATAAGAAAAGATTCAAAGGAAAGCCTAGCTGGAAGAATATTTGAAAGACACTTGCCGCCTCTAAACTTCCAGGAATACTGCTTACTTTCAGGCAGGAAGGATACCATTGAATTTCTTAAGTTCGGACAGTTTCCTGAAATCCTGCAATTTCCCGGTCTTGATAAAAAAATAGAGTATCTTAAAGAGGGAATAGTCAGAAAAGTAGTTGAAGTTGATATCCCCAAGATAATGAAATTAAAAAAACAATACAATTTCGAAAGGTTATTCTGGTCGCTTCTACCAAATACCGGCCAGATAATTGAAACAGGTAAATTGATGCATGACTTATCTATAAAAAAAGCCTCCCTTTTTAACTATTTGAATCTTTTGGAAAATGCGCTTCTTTATAATAAGGTAATTAACTATAGCGGCAGTTTCAGAAGTGAAAAGAGACTGCTAAGAAAGTATTATCCGATTTCATCCAATTTCCTGATGCTTATTCCAGACACGGTAAATATAGGTTTTTTTGTTGAAAGTTATGTGGCGGGTATATTAAATAGCAAATCAAAAGGTCTGTATTTATATAGGGACCGGAACCGCGAAATCGATTTTATTTTGCCGGAGCGTAAACTGGCAGTGGAGGTAAAATATCAGGAAACCATTCATCCATCTGATTATGAAATCCTTCAAAAATTCTGCAGGGAAAGAAAATACCAGGGTCTTTTAGTCACCAAAAAACCGCAAAATATAAAGGATGAAAATATATCAAATGCGACTTTAGAGACGATTCATGAAATAATCTGATCTCATGTTAAAATAGCTATTATAAGTATGGAAACCAACAGATATCTGAAACAAGTTTCTCTTCCTCAAAATGGTTCCCACAAGGGTCAAAACGGGAGACTTATGATAATAGGGGGATCAAAACTCTTCCATAGCGCCTCTTTGTGGGCTTTGGAGGTGGCCAGCCGGATCGTCGATCTGGTGCATTATTCCTCCATCACCGAGAATAATAAAATTGTCCAGAAACTGAAAGAAGAGTTCAGAGACGGGATCGTTGTCCCGCGGTCGGAGATAGAAGACTATATTGAGGAGGACGATTGTATTTTGATCGGGCCGGGGATGATCCGCTCTGAAAGAGCGGAAATTTCCAATTTCCAATTTCCAATTTCCAATTTGAAGGAGATATTAAAAATAAAGAATGAGGGAGTACAGACATATTATTTAACTAAATACCTTCTCCAGAAATATCCAAAGAAAAAGTGGGTGATAGATGCGGGAGCGTTGCAGATGCTTAATCCCGATTGGATTCCTAATAATGCAATTCTAACCCCACATCATCAAGAATTCGAAAAATTAATATCCAAAATTACAAATTATAAATTACAAATTACAAATGAAATGAAAAAATTACCAAATGATGAATTATTAAGAAATTTTGCTAAAGAATATCATTGCACGGTTTTATTGAAGGGGGAGAAGGATATTGTTGCGGATAAAGACAAAGTGGAAATTATTTCCGGCGGGAATGCGGGGATGACTAAAGGAGGAACGGGGGACGTTCTGGCCGGCTTAGTGGCTGGACTTTATTGCAAAAACGAGGCTTTTACTGCCGCGGTTTGCGCTTCTTACATCAATAAAAAAGCCGGCGAGGATTTGTTTGAGAAGAAAGGCTACTGGTTCAACGCCTCAGATCTGGCCGATCAGATACCACAAACAATGAAGAAGCTTCTTCTCTAACAAAATTCATCAAAAGTGAGGACTTTTATTTCTTTCACCTGTTTGAGTTTATTGTCATTGGTGATGAAGCCTTTGCAGTCGTTTAAGATGGCCGAAGCTATTTGCAGTGCGTCCGGAGTTTTTAAAGCGGAATATTTTGCTCTCAACCGGGCCGCTAATCTTCCCACATACCAATCGATGGGAGACAGTACAAGGTTTGGAAATGCGTGAAAAAATTTATCATATTCAAGAAGAATGAGCTTGTTCTGAGAACGTTCGGCTTGAACAAACACTTCGGTGGCAGTAATCATGGATGTGACCGCGGATATCTTTTTTTCTTCTAAAAGAGAGAAAACGATTTTTGTGAGTGGAGAATATTTTGGGTTTTTTGAAAGATGATAAATGAAACACATGGAATCCAGACCTATATGTTTGAGTGAAAGAAGATTAGTCCGAAAGCGGGTTGTTATTTCCATTCGTCTCTTAAATCTTTAATATATTTATCTACATCCACCCCTTTCCAGATTTCTTTCCCAAGACCAAGAGAATATTCCGCCCAATTTTTAGGTTTGGGTTCGGCAAGCACTTTCAGACGGTTATTTACATTGATCACGCTCCACATAAGCTTGTCGCCCGCTTTGAGTGAAAGGGCTTTCCGGATTTTTGCGGGAATGACAATCTGATTTCTGCTGCTCATTTTCGAATCGATGACTCTACCATCGCTTTGTGAATTTATCATATGCTTTGTATTTTATAAAAAAGTAAAGCAGATGTCAATATAAGAACTCAAAAGAAATTCAGGAGGATGATGCCGGGGGAGTAGAAATGATCTTCAGAGTTGATTCAACCGACGGATTATCTGATTTAAGGAATGCTATTTTCACTTTGGGATAATCAGTCTTAAGAAGAGTTGTAAATTCATCCATCCATGAGGGAGTAAGCACCTTTACTTTCTCGAAATCAAATTCTATCGTATCGAATTTTTCATTCAGAAGATAAGCTTTAGCCGCAAAGTAAGCCTCCCGGCCGGCAGGTCTGGAAATAAGCATTTCCCCGAATTTATAAAGCTTAATGATCATAGTTTGGTATTCTTTTAATATTTTATCACGGCAAAACAGCCGTGGATATCTCTTTTCTCTTCATGAATTCGCATATTACCTTCAGTATCTATCTCCAAAGATGCTCTACCGGAATCAAACAGAAGACTCCATTTTTTATTTTCAATATTTTCTCTGACGAATTTAAGACCGTTGCCTCTTTTTTCTTCCCCACGCCCGGAGATAACTTCAGTAAAAGCAATCTTCAGAGCTTGCCGATCATTCTTCACCTCAGGTTTGACATTTCTTATGGTGGCAAATACTCCCTGTCCGCGGTCGGCCAGGACGATTATTTTCCGGTTATCGTCATGGACAAAATATATACCGGGATCATCGGGCCATTTACCCAGATTATGATCAAATGAATTATTGCCGATCTCTCCGGCTATCGCGCTGAGAAGATAGGTGTCATTTTCCATTGAGATCTCAAGATGTTTAGTAAGTGTTCCGAGTCTGACATTGAAAGTGTCACGGGTTTGGCAATAGACTTTATCAGAAAGTATAAAAGGGGAGGGTTTTGTGACCCATGAAAATCCTTCACCGATGATCTCTTTGAGTTTACCGGAGGATATATCTTTCATAAGATTAAGATCCGATACGAGTATATAATATGGTGATTCCTGATTTATTTTATAATAAACCAGCCTGCCTTTTCGAGAGGTTTGAAACAAGCCAATTTGTATAAAGTCAATAAGATCCCTTCTGATATTTCCAGCCGACAGCATAAGCTCTCTTTCCAACTCATGCAGAAAGTAAGCTTTATCCGGATGAGAGAGAAAGAGCTCTAAAATTTTTTGTCTGGTTTTCGATTTTGTCAGTTTGAAAACATCCATGCCATAATTGTAGTCAATATTGACTACAATGTCAAGGAGGAGAAATCTAAAAGAAATTCAGGAGGACGATGCCGATGATACCAATATTACATTGATATTTTTAGGGCGGCGGCGATCATGACGGCTGCCGCCGTAAAGCGGATAAGATAGACTTTTAAGGTATGTTTTTCCAGAAGTTTGGGAACAAAAACAGATAACAGAAACGCCAAAAGCATGGATATGGGAAGAGCGGTAACAATATTGGTAATGGTCACATTTTCCTTATAAGCCCTATTTTCCATGATTACTCCTATAGCCAAAGCCAGGGACATGGCAAATACCGACAAAAGCTGTTTGATGTTTAATTTCCTGATATCTTTTTTAAAAAGAAAAAATGAAGGAATAAGCATGATTTGCGAGAGAATTGCCATCCAAAGCGTCACTTCCCAATAGCCGTTTTCCGCGATGGATTTTTTGATAAACATCCCCATCAGGGTATAGGAAAGAGTACAAAGAAGCGCCAGGGCAATAGGGAGCCGGATAAAAGAACGGAAAGAAAATTTCTCATCAAGACTGACGAACAGCCCGGCAATAAATATTATCAGTACAAAAAAATACTGTATGGGGGATAATATCTCACCTAAAAAGAGGCCGCCGAGTATTGCCACAAAAGCGGTGCGGAAATTCATCAGGGGAATCAATACGGAAATATCAAGAAGCGAAAGACTCATGATATAAAGGATTCCAAAGGCCGTATTGAAGAAAGCGACAAGCAGTAAACTGCCCCAGACTTTGGGGATTCCCACGCCATTTATTAGGGCAATGGGAATAGTGATTAAAAGAGAAAAAAACATCCAGAGGAAATTGAAAAGCCAGGCATTTGGTATCGCGTATTTCCCGGTCAGCTTCCCGATAATCGCCACTAATCCGTATGAAAATGAAGCGATCCAAGCGTAAACATAAAACGGCATAATATTTATTCTTAGTTTGGGATAATAATATCATAATAAACCATTGGATTGCATATATTGGTTACTTGACAAATAGCACTAAATACCCTATTATGGGTACTATATGACACAAATACGCTTAAATAAAACCATGGAACTGGAGAGAGTTTTAACCTTCCTGCAGGATAAATACAACCTATTATCTGAGGCAGAAATCATCAAAATGGTCCTTTCAGAACGGTACTATAAAGAAGTCCAGCAGACGATGGAATGGGAACGGCAATTCAGAAAATTCTACAGTGGCCTTAAAAAAGAAAGCAGAGAGCTTGGTGATAAATTCCTCAGTAAAAAAGGATTGAAACGGGAAAGCGTTTCTGAGGAAGAGTTTTACCGTCTCCTTGATAATGCTTAAAATCGTTTTGGACACCAATATTTATCTGTCCGGTTTCCTTTATGGAGGAATGACAGAACAGATTTTGGATCTCGTTGTTGAAAATAAACTGCAGTTACTCGTATCTCCGGCCCTCAAAAAAGAAGTCATAAAAAAATTCCGGGTTTTAGGCGCCAGTAAGGAAACCACCGAAAAGGTGACGGTATTTATCGATTATCAGTGTCAGGCGGTTTCTCCAAAAGTTAAAGTGACAATTTGTCGTGACGCGAAAGACAATTTTCTTTTAGAACTGGCCGAATCAGGCAAAGCGGACTTCATCATCACCAGAGATAAAGATTTATTGGAACTGCCTCAAAAGAGATGGAAAGATTCAAAAATCATGAAGCCTGAAGATTTCCTACCGTTTTTAAGAAAAATTAAACTTATAGCCGATTAATTCTTCGGCGGGATGTGAGATAATAACAATAGAATTTATGTATTCGCCCAAATATTCGATCACCAATAAAATCCTCAAAAACATCGGGAATATCGAGGCCTCACGGGAGGTAATTATCAATGCCCCTCTGGTTCCCGCTTACGAGAAAAAATTCCGAGAAGAAGCCATTGTGCGGACGGTCCATCACGGGACGCACATTGAAGGCAACGAACTGAATATCACTGAGGCCTCGCAGGTCCTCAAGGGCCAGCCGATTGTCGGACGCGACCGTGACATACAGGAAGTAATAAATTATAGAAATGTCATCAATTACCTTGATTTCGTGGCCCAAGGTGAAGTTTCAGGCGGTAAGGTTACTGAGGCGGTTATCAAGAAAATCCACGCTTTGACGGTGGAGAAACT
>CAYGXQ010000035.1:0-11476 GCA_964354025.1 uncultured Gammaproteobacteria bacterium
TAACAAGGTATCCCTACTGGAAGGTGGGGATGGATCACCTCCTTTCTATTTTTTTTATTAGAGAACTTGTGTGCATTCAAGTTCCTACCACTTTTTGGTTATTAAGTCCGCCGGCCGGCGTTCGCCAGCTGGCGAATAATCAGTAAAAAATCCGTCCTATTGAGGGCGGATTTTTTGTGGAAAAATATTGGGCTTAATGAGAAATATTAGGGGGCTTAATATTGATAAAAATAGAAATAAAATAGAGATATATGTTATTTCTTGTCCGGCCGGACAAATGATAGCATATAATCGGTTTGTAGTTTTTTATATTGCTGATAGGCTTGGTTTCCAAGAAAACCTTGAGGCAAAAGTTCAAAAGGCAGTTGCGGATCGTCTTTGAGGATTGACAGATATTCGAAAATCAGATATTTAGATGACTGATCTTTCTGCTGCGTTTTATTGATAAATATTTCATACCGTTCATTTAGATTTTCCAAATGATATAACTTTGTAATCAAATTAATAATTGTTGTTTCTCCGACACCTCCGTCTTTACCAATGTCAGAAACAATGATAGTTCCGGGAATTTCATTCTTTCTGACAAAAATATTTAGTAATTCTCTGATATTATATGGAGTTAACAAGACGCTTTCCTGTAATATTTTACATCCCAAATCGCGGAGGAATTTCCGTAAAAGATTTCTTTTCTTGTGAGCTTTCTCAAAAATGTCGTAAGTAATAAGGTAAATTTTTCCATCCCAAGGACGTTTCTCGTGATAGGTCGGAAGAGCTTCATCAAGTCTTTGTCGGCCAAATTCCGTTATGATTGGATTATAAAGATTTTTTCTTTTCTGATAGGTAAGTAGTTTTTTCTTTTTCAGTTGATGCCAGGCGGAAGTGAGAGACTGATGATTATATTTTTGAAGCATTTCGTCAGCTTCCCGGAAAGCCTGATGAACTCCCAGCGGACCGGATTTACCGACCGAAGATCCGACAAGATAGATGTTCCAGAGAATCAGATCAGTCAGCGATCCGAACACTCCATAAGTAAGATTTTTGATCAGTGATTTATCTGCCATGAATATATGTTATTATATGTCCGGCCGGACAGTCAATAACATATATTTATAACAAGTTATTTCATGGCGAAAGGGAGAGTTTGATACTTCTGCATAGTTTCTTCAAAAACATTTTCCATAGATTGGTTTCCATTGATTCTGATAACACGGAAAGGATTAAGTTGTCTTAATATTTCAAATGTTGACGTTTCCCTTTCTAGTTGTGGTCTATCATCTTTTTCCCCTCGTTGCCCGAGTCTTCCTGCAGCTATATCAACCGGTGTGTCTTCCCACAAACAATAACCTAAAGGGATTCCATTAAATTTCCTCTCATTTTTCCATTGTGTAAATATTCCAAGCATAAAATCACGCCACTCATATCTTGTCCAGTTTTCTGCTTTTGATTCGAAATATGTTTTGAAAACAGGGAAAGACCCGATAAGCTTACTTTTTGTTGCCTCGGGAAGATTTCTCATTATTGATGCGGCACCAGCTAATTGTTGGATAATCGCAGGGATCATGGAATAAGGTCCTCTGTCTTGGAATACGGTATAACCTCGGTCTAATAAAGCTTGAGTTGTCAAGCAGGTTACACGAAATATATCCAAGCCGTCAATTATACTTCCAGACTTTGAAAATTGAACTTGCGCATCTCTTACCAAATCATGTTGCTGTTTCAGGAATTCATGTTCAGCAGGACGGTTCGAGTAATACTTTTCCAGGAAATTATATGGAGTTTGATCTAGCGGATTAGCTCCACCTCCTCTTGATAGGACTACCGGTGGAGATGTAATTCCCCTTGCTTCTAAAGTTTGATAGGTTCTTCCGGCCATTTCTCCGATAAGCCAGGTTTTTCCGGCACCATTGATACCTTCAGCGGTTAGCAAACGATTTGGCTCATAGAATGTAGCAATATCAGGATGATCCAGAATTAAACAGGTAGCGGCTACCTGTTCGTACCAGGCTGGTTTATTATCTATGCCTTTTTCTCTTTCTGCCAGATTAAACATATTATGTAAGCAGGGCGTTATTATAATAAAAATAATAGATAATATCCAGTTAATTTCGATTAAATCTAAACAAATCGGGGTTGACAGAAAAAGGGGGGCAATGGTAAGCTTATGACACTTTATGGGGAAGATTACGCAAACCAATCTTCGTATCCCGGGGCCGACGCCGCTTCCGCCGGAAGTTCTCAGAATCCTTTCCTCCCAAATGATCAATCACCGGAGTAAAAAGTATGAAGAAATCCACTCGCGGGTCATCGAAAACCTCAAATATTTTTTCCAGACAAACAATGACATTTTCCTGATCACCGCTTCCGGCATGGGCGGATTGGAAAGCGCCATCGTCAACTTTTTTTCTCCTGAGGATAAAATCGTTTCTTTCACCTGCGGCGAGTTCGGCAACCGCTGGGCAGATGTGGCACGGGCATTCGGGGCGGAGGTTTTCCAGGTGAAATTTCCTTCCGGCAAAAGCGTCGATAAAGACGAAGTTTACCGGGTATTGGAACAAAACCCGGATGCCAAAGGCGTCCTTTTTACCCTCAATGAGACAGCTACCGGAGTTTTAAATAAAGTGGTGGATTTTACGCCGCTTGTTCATCAGCATAAAAACAAGCCGCTTATTTTGGTAGATGCCATCAGCAGTTTAGGAGCAGTTGATCTTCCCATGGATGAAATAGGCGTTGACGTCCTGGTAACCGCTTCGCAAAAAGCCTGGATGGCGCCGCCCGGTTTTGCCATGGTGGCCGTTTCGCCAAAGGCTTGGGATCGGCATTTCGTCGCCAAGATGCCCCGTTATTATTTCGACTTTTCCCAGTTTAAAAAATTTGCCGAGAAAAACCAGACTCCGGCTACACCGGCGGTTACGACTCTCTATGGATTGGACATCGGTTTACAGCTGATGAGAAAAGAAGGCCGGGAAAAAATTTTCCGAAGACACCTGATGCTTCGCGACTATATCCGGCAGGAAATCAGGAAAATGGGGTTGGAGCTTTTCGTTTCCGACGATGATGCTTCACCGACGCTCACTTCCATCAAGGTGCCGGAAGGGGTGGACAATCATGAATGGTTGAAAATACTGCGGGAAAAATATGGTTTGATAATGGCCGGCGGGATGGGCGACGTAAAGGAGAAAATCGTCCGGATCGCCCATATGGGGTATGTGGATAAAGGAGATTTGGAGGAAGCGCTTTCTGCAATTAAAAAGTCGCTCAATGATATTAGACAATAAAGGAATAGCAGACTTTTTGTCTGCGTATATAGCGCGAACTAAAGTTCGCTATTACAAATTCACATGAAAGTACTTATCTCCGACAAAATTAGTGAATCTGTTTTGTCTATATTTCAACTTAAAAACATTGAGTACGATTATCTTCCAGAAATCACACCCGCGGATTTATTACTCAAAATAAAAGATTACCAAGCTCTCATTGTCCGTAGCCGGACGAAAGTTACCAAAGAAATAATTGATACCGGCCAAAACCTCAAAATAATCGGCCGGGTAGGGACGGGGGTAGATAATATTGATGTGGCAATCTGCAAACAGCGTAAAATTCCGGTTGTCAACGCCCCTGACGCCAATTCCCAAGCGGTAGCCGAATTGACAATCGGATTAATGCTGTCTTTACTTCGCCACATACCCAAAGCCGTAAATTCCATGAAAGAAGGTTTATGGTTGAAAAAAGAATTGGGCGGCAGCGAATTGGCTGGAAAAACAGTGGGCATAATAGGATATGGCCATATAGGTAAAAAAATTGAACTGCTGGTAAAAGCTTTCGGCGCGCACCCTCTCATCTATTCCCGCAGTTTCCAAACTTCTACCCTGGATCATTTATTTGAAGTCTCCGATTTTGTCACTTTGCATCTTACTTTAACTCCCAAAACTAAAGGTTTGGTTGACAGCAAACTCTTGGGCATGATGAAGCCGACTGCATATCTGATCAATGTTTCCCGTGGAGAAATAATCGACGAGGAAGCTTTATATGATATTTTTGATAAAGATAAAATTGCCGGTGCGGCACTGGACGTTTTTTGGCAGGAGCCATTGCCGGTTGACTCCCTCTGGCGGAAACTGGATAATGTGATTTTAACCCCGCATCTTGGCGCCTCCACAAAGGAAGCTTTGAAAAAAGGAACGGAGACGGTGGTGGGAGATGTTATTACAGTATTAAAAGGAGGGAAAGCAATTAACTTAGTAAGTTAAAGCGTCTAGCGTCTAGAAACTAGCGTCTAGATAATAATTCAATTACTAAACGCTAAACGCTAGAAGCTAAACGCTGATCAAAATGAAAAACGATATTTTTCACTTACAAATAATTCTCATCAAAGATATTCTGGTTCACGAAGAATATGATGAAGCTCGGGCCAGGCCTTTGATTAAAAGGATAAAAGAAGCAGGATACCTCGCCAATCCGATCATCGTGGCTTCGTTAAATGATCATAAATATCTTCAGCTTGACGGGATGAACAGGCTTTCCGCTTTCAGGCTGATGGGTAAAAAAAGTATTGTAGCGCAAGTGATTGATTACAACGACCAGGAGATCGTCGAACTGTCTTCCTGGACACACCTTTTTCATGCGGAGAAAGACAGTTTTATCAATTACCTGAAAAAAGACAGCGGTATTTCCGTCAAGTCCGGCCGGATGGAAAACATCGGCCACCGTTATATCAGAGAAGAAGGTCTGGGTAGGCTTTGCACTATGGTTTCCCGCGACCGGTCGGTCTACCTGATTTCAACAAACGGTAATTTGGCAGACAAAATAAAAAAACTGCATTATCTGGTTTCCTATTATAAGAAAAAAATTATCCGCGATGTTTTGCCCTGTACACCGCTTCACTGCGATTACGATCTTCTTTTTAAAGAACATCCCTGCAATATCATGATCGTTTTTCCCACCTTTACCCGTCATCAGATTATGGAGACGGTCAGGACAGGTCAGATTTTCCCGGCGGGAGTAACCCGGCACATCGTGAAGCGGAGGTGTTTGAGCGTGAATATACCTTTGGGGCTTTTTGACAATAAGAAAACGCTGGAAGATCAAAATAATCAGTTAGAAAAATTATTAAGCACCCGTCCCTTCCGGGTCTATGAGGAGCCGACGGTGTTTTTTGAATAAGCTATGTCTATCCTAAACAGCAAAACCGGAAAAATCAGGAAAAATTATTCACTCAAAGAGTTAAAAGAAGCCGCCAACTATATGCGCGGAATTGATTTGGTTGCCTTAAACTGTGCCGGTTCCGGCCATGCCGGCGGGACTTTGTCCATCATGGACATCACAGCCGCGCTATATTTGAAAGTGGCCAATCACGATCCGCAAAATCCCGAGTGGTGTGGTCGCGACAGGATCGTCTGGTCTGTCGGGCACAAAGCCCCTTCCTTATATATAGGCCTTGGGATGAGCGGTTATTTTCCGGTTGAAGAAGTGGTGCTTTTACGCAAACTCGATAGTCCTTTCCAGGGACACCCGCACTGGTTGAAGTTGCCCGGAGTAGAGGTTTCGACTGGTTCATTAGGTCAGGGTATTGGTTTAGGGGTAGGGATGGCTTTGGCGTTAAAATTAAATAAAGTATCAGGTATTAAGTATCAGGTATCAGGTATAAAAAAAGAAAAAAATATACTTAATACTAAATACCTAATACCTAATACTGATCCCAAAGTATTTGTCATCACCGGTGACGGTGAGTGGGACGAGGGCAGCATGTGGGAAGCGGCGATGGAAGCCAGTCATTACAAACTGGATAATTTTCGGGTGATAGTCGACCGCAATTATCTCCAGATAGACGGTTCAACCGAAGAGGTGATGAAGCTTGATCCTCTGGAAAAAAGATTAGCCAGTTTCGGATTTGAAGTAATCTGTGCAGACGGGCATAAGATGGAGAAAATTCTCGAGGCTTTCAAAAAGGCTGATAAAGTGAAAGGCCGTCCGGTTGCCCTGGTTTTCAGGACAATCAAAGGCAAAGGCGTTTCCTTTATGGAAAATCTGGCCGGCTGGCACGGCAAATCGCCGGATGATGTTCAACTGGTACAAGCTTTGGAAGAGCTGAAATTAACCGGTAAAATTGATGTGGCCCGGCTGAAAGCGAAAGCGGTTGCTTACCAGAAAAAAATGGATGCCAAGACCGAAAAAACAGTACCCAAATTTAAAAAAGATTATTTCTGGAACCGGCAGGCAAATATGAAAGTAGTCATGGAGCCGACCCGTTTCGGTTTCGGAAAAACCTTGGCCAAGTATGGGGATGACGAAAGAATCGTCTGTCTGGGTCTTGATATTTCCGATTCGGTAACCATTTCCAAATTTTATGCCGGACATCCGGAGAGAAAATCACGATTTCTTTCGATGGGGATTGCTGAACAAAGCGCGACCACTGTGGCCGGCGGACTGGCCCGCGAAGGCAAACTGCCGGTTCTTTCCACTTACGGCGTTTTTTGTTCGCAAAGGAATGCCGACCAGATGCGGACGAGCATTTGTTACGGCAATCTCAATGTCTTTTTCGGGGGAGCGCACGGCGGTGTGTCAGTCGGGGCAGACGGGGCGACCCATCAGGCTTTAGAAGAAATTTCAGTGGTGGGGATTTTACCGAATATGAATTTGGAAGTTCCTTGTGATTCGGTGGAAACTTTCCGCGCCTGTGAACATTTGCTTTTAAAGGTGAAAGGCCCCAAATATGTCCGCTTTGCCCGGGAAGCGACACCGGTAGTTAGCACCGGAAAGACGCCTTATGTTTTCGGAAAAGCCAACGTCATCCGTTTCCGGGGAGAGTCAGCGAATTTTATCGACGCTTTTGAAACTGTTTTAGGAGAGAAATATAAAAACGAGAAAGAAGAAGCGGCTATCATCGCCTGCGGTCCCGAAGTGCCTGAGGCGATGCGGGCGGCCTGGATACTCAAAAAAGAAAAGGGGATCGAGACGAGGGTAATCAACATCCATACGGTAAAGCCTTTGGATAAAGAAACCATTATCAAAGCAGCCAAAGATGTTCAGGTAATGGTGACGGCAGAAGAACACCAAAAAGGCGGTTTCGGCAATCTGATTTCTTCGGCGGTTTTGGAAGCCAATTTAGCCAAAACCCCCAAATTTGCCATGATTGGTGTCGACGACCGCTTCGGTGAATCCGGTGCTCCGTGGGAGCTGATGAAAGTCTTCGGCCTGACGGCGGAATTTATAGTTAAAAAAGTTATTGATCTTTTATAAATTATCAATGTTGGAATAGCGGATTTTAATCCGCGCCAAAGTTGGAATAGCAGACTTTAGTCTGCGCCAAACGCGCAATAAATTGCGCTATTACAATTTTTTAAGGAGCTATAATATGAAATCATTTGCTAAAAATTTTGACCGGATCGGGACCGAAAACGCTTTTGCCGTCGGACCGGAAATTGCCGCCTGGATTGCCAAAGGCTGGGACATCGTGAAAGTCAATATCGGCGAGCCGGGCTGCAATATCGCCGATGCCGCAACAGCCGCGGCCATAGAATCTTTCAAGCGGCACGAGACCCATTACACTCTTTCAGCCGGTTCTTCGGATTTTCGCAAGGAAGTAGCCAATTATCTCTCCGCCACCCGGGCGGTTAAATTCCATCCCGAAGACATCATCGCCGCTCCGGGAGCCAAGCCGGTTATTTCCGGAACGATGTTTATACTGGTTAATCCGGGAGACGAAGTGGTTTATCCTTCACCGGCATATCCGATCTACGAATCAATGATTGATTTTGTCGGGGCGAAAAAAGTGCCGATTGCCCTTCGGGAAGAAAAAGGTTTCCGCTTCGACATTGCGGAACTCAAAAAATTAGTCAATAAAAAAACTAAGCTTCTGATTATCAACTCGCCTAGTAATCCGACCGGCGGCGTTTTGGAAAAAGAAGATTACGTCGAAATTGCCAAGCTGGCCAAAAAATTTGACTTCTATATCTTGACCGACGAGATTTATTCCCGGTTGGCTTACGGCGATAATTTACGGGTGGCCAGTTTTAAGGGTAACCGTTTGCCGATGACGGAGAGCATCCTCAATCAACCGGGGATGGCCGAACGGACAGTTCTCATGGACGGTTTTTCCAAAACCTATGCCATGACCGGACTGCGGTTGGGATATGCCGCTTCAAAAATAAAAGACTTCATCCCGAAATTTATGACTTACGCCATCAATATCTGGGCTAATCTTCCTGATCCGTGCATGGCTGCCGCAGTGGCGGCATTGGGGCGTGATCAGTCAGATGCCCAGACAGAAGTAAAAAAATACGAGGAAAAAAGGGATGTTGCCGTTGATATGTTAAATAAAATTGAAGGAATCCATTGCCATAAACCAAACGGCGCTTTTTACCTTTTTCCCAATGTGACGGAGGTGTGTAAAAAACTGAAAATAAAAGGAGCGGAAGAGTTGCGCAAATACTTGCTGACTTACGACAAGAAAAATAAAAAGGGTGTCGCTGTCCTAGTTCGCCAGCATTTCGGCAAAAAACTCCCCGGGGAAAAAGAGGAATATATTCGTATCTCCATCGCCGGCAAAATGGAGGACATCAAAGAAGGCATCCGCCGCATCAAAGAAGCAGTGGAAAAATGATATAATACCTCTTAATGTCCGCGCATATCGATATTGCTACAGTCCACGGTTTGTCTGAGAATCAGGCAAAAGATAGGCTAAAAACTGACGGTTACAACGAGCTTCCGCAAACCAAGAAAAAAAGCATCCTGAAAATCGCTTTGGAAGTTTTCCGCGAGCCGATGTTTCTCCTGCTTCTTGCCTGTGGTTCTCTTTATCTGGTTTTAGGAGATATCAATGAAGCAATCATGCTCCTATTTTTTGTCTTCGTCGTCATAGGTATTACCCTTTATCAGGAGAGGAAAACCGAACGGGCTTTGGAAGCGCTTCGGGATCTGACCAGTCCAAGAGCCCTGGTTATCAGAGACGGAATCGAAAAAAGGATTCCCGGCCGGGAAGTGGTCAAAGGGGATATTTTGATTTTAAATGAGGGCGACCGGGTCCCGGCAGACGGAGTAGCGGTAAATTGCGCCAACTTCCATGCCGATGAGTCGCTCCTGACCGGCGAATCAGTGCCGGTTTTGAAAAACGCCGTCGCCGAGACGGAAAGCATGGGAAGGCCCGGAGGCGATAACTTGCCCTTTGTTTTTTCGGGCACTTTGATCGTCAAAGGACACGGGCTGGTAAAAGTCCTCACTACCGGTATCGATAGTGAGATCGGTAAGATCGGCAAATCTTTAAATACTTTGGAAATCGAGAATACCCTGCTTCAGGTTGAAACCCGGAAAATAGTCAGGAATATCGCCATCTTTGGCGGGATTTTATGTCTTTTAGTTATTTTGATCTATGGTTTGAGTACAGGCAGCTGGTTAAACGGAATTCTTTCCGGCATTGCCCTGGCCATGGCTCTTCTGCCTGAAGAATTTCCGGTAGTCTTGACGATTTTTCTGGCCCTTGGCGCCTGGCGGATGTCCAAAAAAAGGGTTCTGACCCGGCGGATTCCGGCCATTGAGACGCTTGGGGCTACCACCGTTTTATGTGTTGATAAAACCGGCACTATCACCCAAAACAAAATGGCAATCGCCAAAATTTATAACGGTCAGGATTATTTTGATTTCACCTCAGGCGCTAAGAAAATCCCGGAAGCATTTCATCATCTTTTGGAATATGCTATCCTGGCCAGCCAGAAAAAACCTTTTGACCCGATGGAAAAAGCCGTCTTGGTCATCGGTGATAGATATCTTATCCATACGGAACATGTCCATGATGACTGGACGCTCATCCACGAATATCCGCTTTCCCAGTCGCTTTTGGCACTTTCTCATGTCTGGCGGTCAACCGATAAAAAAGAATTTTTAATTGCAGGGAAAGGAGCCCCTGAAGCAATTGCTGATCTTTGTCATTTGACAATAAAACAAAAAGCGGAACTGTCAAAAAAAGTCACGGAAATGGCCTCTTCAGGTTTGCGGGTTTTGGGAGTAGCTGAGAGCCGGTTTTCAAAAAGCGCTTTACCCAAAAAACAGCATGACTTCCGTTTCCGTTTTCTGGGGCTTTTGGGTTTGTCCGATCCGGTTCGGCCGACCGTGAAAGATGCTTTAGCCGACTGTTACCGTGCCGGTATCCGGGTAGCCATGATAACCGGTGATTATCCGGTGACCGCCCAAAACATCGCCCGGCAAATTGGTCTCAAAAATCCCGAAAAATATCTCACCGGCAGTGAATTGGAGAGAATGGATTATGAAACTTTGAAAAGCCGGATAAAGGATGTGAATATTTTTGCCAGGGTGGTGCCAGAACAAAAACTGCAGATTGTCCGGGCGCTCAAAGACAACGGAGAAATTGTGGCCATGACCGGCGACGGAGTAAATGACGCTCCGGCTCTTAAAGCGGCTAATATCGGAGTGGCCATGGGCGGAAGAGGATGTGATGTGGCACGGGAAGCCGGCAGCATCGTCGTTTTGGATGATGATTTTTCCTCAATCGTTTCGGCGATACGGATGGGAAGGCGGATTTTTGACAATCTGAAAAAAGCGATTGCCTATATTTTAGCCATTCATGTCCCGATTGCCGGACTATCACTGATCCCAGTCATTTTGAGGTGGCCGCTGGTTTTGTACCCGATGCACATCGTTTTTATGGAACTGATCATCGATCCGGCCTGTTCGGTAGTCTTTGAACAGGAAAATGAAGAAAAAGACGTCATGGAGCGGTCTCCGCGGAATTGCTCCGAACCGCTTTTTAATCTGCCGACGTTCGGCATCAGTCTCCTGCAGGGATTGGGAGTACTAATCGCGGTTTTGGCGGTCTTTTTTATCGGGATGTCCAAAGGGCTGGTAGAAGGGGAGGCGAGAGCTCTTACTTTCACAACCCTGATCATTGCCAATCTCGCTCTGATCGCCACCAACCGTTCCTGGTCCAGGACATTTTTTTCCAACATGGGCCGCAGCAACCGGGCTTTCTGGTATGTATCTCTGGGAGCGATATTTTTCCTGGGGATTATTTTATTCGTTCCCTTTTTCCGGGATCTTTTTCATTTCCAGCCGCTTCATCCTTCCGACATTCTGATTGCCTTTTCAGTCGGCCTTTCCAGCATCCTCTGGTTTGAGCTTTTCAAGTTGTTTAAGACAAATAAATTTATTATTACATAATAATCATCCTTGTCATTGCGATCCGCCGGCTGGCGGAGAAGCAATCTCTTTAATATTTTTATGTCAACCAAACAATATTTTGTATATATTGCTACCAATAAAACGAATTCTGTTTTACCTGACTTTCGCAAAAGTCTAATTTTTTCTTATAATTAGCCTCAAATCCCTCTTTTTCAGGACACTAACAGGCACACTTTCATGGATTTACCAGTTATTGTAGTATTATGACTGTCATTGCGAGTCCGATGCACATCAGACGAAGCAATCCCGTCCGGAAACAACACATGCCAAAATATTACTGCGTTTATAT
>CAYGXQ010000036.1:0-11081 GCA_964354025.1 uncultured Gammaproteobacteria bacterium
CTGAAAACCCTTCTCAAATCACTTGCCGCAGCGACCATGGCTTTCTTCCTGGTTACCCTCCCGTTTATCTTCGCCAACGACATGAAACAAGTGCTGTACCTTCTGACTCTCAACAGCGATTATTTCCCCTGGCTTTCCCTGAATGCCCATAACCTTTGGTGGATTGTTGCCCAAGCCGCCGGCATGCAGGTATCAGACAAAATTACCGTGTTGGGAATCTTAAATGCCAAAACCACCGGCCTGATTCTTTTTTCAGGCTGTTATCTGTTATCCTGTATTTTGGTTTACCGCAAACCCAATCCCCGCAACTTTTTCCTTTCCCTCACTTTTGCCATCTTTGCCTTCTTTCTCTTCACCACCGAAAGCCATGAAAGGTACAGTTATCCGGTTATCGTATTTCTCCTTTTTTTGTATCCCTTTCTCGAAAAAAATACAGATAGCAATCCAAAATTACAAATTATAAATGACAAATTACAAATTAAATGTCAAAATGACAAAATTTCTAAAAATAAGAGTATTCGCGAGCACGGTGAAAATTTTCGCAGACCGCTTTTTGAGCCTGTAAAGACTTTATTAAACTGGATTAAGAAAGTATACGAAAATGCCTTTACTGACAGAGCAAGGTCCGTGCGAGCAGCGGGTCAAGAAAATTTATACCTGCGAACGAATAATCCACCTCAGAAATCCGTCTCCGAGGGGATGCGAACTAAACAATATTTCTGGATCCTATATATTTTGCTGACTATTGCCATTTTCTTCAACGTCCACACCGGATTGGTCTACAACTACCCGCAAAACGGCTGGCAACTTTTAACTTTTATCTCTTCCCGGCCGCTAACGATCGTCAATTCTTATTTTCTGATCATCCTGTTTTTCATGCTTTTGCCTTTTATCTTTTCCCAAATCTCTTTTTATTATTTTTGGCTGGTCACCGGTCTCGTTGCTTTGATCTTTTTGGTTCTTAACGCCGGCTATCTTTTAACAGGTAAGGTTTCACTAACCAGCTTCAAACCAATTAGCATCAAACAGGATTACGGAATCCTGCAGGTGAATAAATCCGTCAATTCATACTCTGGCTGGAAATCCTGGAACCGGCTGTCCAATAATTATTTTTATTACCGCCAGGGTTTCGGCACCCATGCTAATTCCACTTTGGTTTTTGACGTAAACGGGCTGTTTAAAACTTTTGAGACGGACGCCGGCATCGACACCGAGGCACCAACGACCGCCAGCGTCATTTTCAAAGTGATTGGCGATGATAAAGTACTTTACACCAGCCAGAAAATGGGCCGGTTTGACTTTCCGCAGCATTTAAAAGTCGATGTTTCCGGCGTAAAACATCTGGAACTGATTATCACTGATGCGGAAGACGGCATAAACGGCGACCATGCGGATTGGCTGAATCCGGTACTATATAAGTAGCGTTTAGCGTCTAGGAGTTAGCGTCTAGTTAACTTGAAAACTAAACGCTAGACGCTAGTAGCTAGACGCTTTGAAAGCATTACAATGAAATATCTAGCCTATATAATCTTAGTTATTACAATCGGTTTCAACCTGTGGCTCAACTTTCCCGAGACAAAAATCCTGGCCGATCCCAATGATAATATTTTCCAGTATTCCCTGGTGGCCAGAACCAATTGGGTTTGGGAAAATTACGGTTGTCCCCTATCTCCCTCCTGTTTACCAAATCTGGTTGATCACAATGTTCCGACCTGGGCCGAAGGATACCCTCTTCCTTTCTATTACAGTCATATACCTCAGATAGCTATAGTCTCGACATATAATCTTATAATTAAACCTATCAGTTCAATATTTCAGCCAAAGGCTGATTTTTCTCTTTATCATTACTATAATTGGACCAAATATCTTCTCCTTTGCTTTTTTCCCATCCCGGTATTTCTGGCTCTTCGGCTCGTCGGTTTCCCGGCCGTCTTGGCTGCCCCTAGCGCTTTCTTTGCCAGCCATTTATCCACCGACGGCCTTTACGGCATCGACCCGCCAAGTTTCCTCTGGCGCGGATACGGACTGACGAGTCAACTTTACGCCATGATCTTCATGCCTTTGGCCTTGGCGTTTACATATAAGTCACTTAGGTCGCCTAGGTCACTTAAACTGCTAATACCTTCAGCCATTTTTCTCACCTTAACAACCGCCGGACATCTTGGGATGGGAATTATCACTTTTATCTCCACCGTCCCTTTTATTTTTCTTGATCTGAATAAAACTCATCTCATCGAAAGGCTGAAAAAAGCGGTAATGATCTATATTTTTGCCCTCCTTCCCCTTGCCTATTGGATAATACCGATGCTTTTGAAACTGAATTATCATATCGTCTCCTTCTGGGACCCAATCTGGAAATTTAATTCTTACGGCTGGTACGAGGTTGTCCAACAATTTCTGCAGGGAGAAATCTTCGACTGGCAGAGATTTCCGATAATTACCGCACTGGTGGTAATCGGCTTTTTCGCCCTTATCATCAACACCCGCCTCTTCCCTTTCGCTCTCCTTTTCGCTTTCTGGTTTTTGATGTACTTCGGCCGGACAACCTGGGGCGGACTTGTTGACCTGATCCCGGGCATGAAAGATTTTCACCAGCACCGTTTCATTGTGGGAATACATATAGCGGCAATCTTTCTCATTCCAGCTGGATTGGAATACATTTGTCGATTTGTAAAGAAAACGTTAATAAAGCTCAAGCAGTATACATGGAAGATCCCTCCACTCTCCCTCGATAAGCTCGGAATCGGTCGGGATGACATTTTATATTTTCCTTTAGTTTTAGTATTATTCTCCCTCCTCATCTACTTCACCGCGAAACAGACTGTCAATTACGCTTCTTTCAATAACCGCTGGATCAGTGAAGCCAATACTGCTTATCAATATGACCAGAAGAATTTTCAGGACTTGGTGGTCTTTCTTAAATCCCAACCTTCGGCTCGGATCTATGCCGGCCGTCCCGGCAACTGGGGCAAGCAATTAAAGCTGGGTTCAACGCAATTGTATATGCTTTTAGGTATTCACGATTACGACATGAGCCAGTTTCTGCCTGAAACCTGGTCCATGCTTTCGGAAAACGAACAGGATTTTGACGAACGGGCGGCCGAAGACTATGACCTTCTCAATATCCGTTATGTTGTCTCCGATAGTAATCATGACTTTACCAAAAATGCCAAAGAGATCAAACAATTCGGCCCGTTCAAGCTCTTCGAAGTCCCGACTTCCGGCTGGTTTGACGTGGTTTCTTCACCGATGTTTGTCCAATCGGATAAAACCAACTTCATCAATATCGTCCATTTATGGCACCGCTCATACCCGAGGCGCTGGAATATGTACCCTCTTATTTCTGTCGAAAAGAAACCGGTCATCCCTGAAGGAATGGAAAAAATCATCAAGATGACGGATGAGGTTAGTTATACAGAAAGCGCCAAAGACACCTGGAAGGTGGCCGGTGGACTCCTTCCAGGTGGAGAAACTAAAGAAGCCTCTATCAATAACATTTTCTCCGACTTCCCATTTGTTTTTCCTGAGGCGACTGTTTCCGGAAAAATCAGGCAGGAGAAAATCGAAAAACAAACCTACTCCGTCACCGTGGAAGTGCCGGACAACTGCAAATCCTGCATGGTTATGTTTAAGATGAGCTATCATCCCGACTGGCAGGTAAAAGTGGACGGACAAAGAGCGAAAAAATACGCTGTCTTCCCTTTCTATCTGGCTGCCCAAGTCACTCCCGGAGAACATACTGTTGAATTTACTTATCAGCCGAACAGGCTGAAAGTGATTCTGCTTTGGGGAGAAATTATTTTGCTTCTTAGTTTCCTTTTCTACAATTTTCATCTCAAACACAAAAATACGCCATAGCGAAAAAATGTGTTTTGGCTATCATATAGCGGCTGGATGATGGCTCATTCTGCTTGTTGACATCCCCTTTTTTATTCAGTACTATTATCCTACTGAACAAGAAGTGCCAATCTTGTACAGTACAATAATATAAATGAACAAGAATGCCATTCTTCAACAAAAAACCGAGCGCGACAAAATCCTTATCTCTTCGTTTTTACCGAGAGAAGCGCAAGAAGCGGCAAAAAAAAGGCTGGAGTCTGATCTGGTCAAGGTGATTGTCGGTCCCCGGCGGGCGGGAAAAAGCGTTTTTTGCCACAATGTCCTCAAGGGAAAAAATTATGGCTATTTAAATTTTGATGAAGACGTTTTCTTAGGCGCGAGTTCGGAAGATTTAATTAGCGGTTTGAGCGAAGTCTACGGTGAAACTCATGATTTTCTCTTTGACGAAATTCAAAACTTCCCCCACTGGGAGCTTTTTGCCAATAAGCTTCAAAGACGCGGTTTTAATCTATTTTTAACCGGTTCAAATTCAAAGCTTTTAAAAGGAGATTGGGCCACGGCGCTGACGGGAAGATACTTTGAAATTGAAATTTTGCCCTTTTCGTTTAGGGAATACCTATTGGCAGAACAAACTGATGAAAATAAAAAGAATTCGGCATTTGAAAAATATTTAAAAACAGGCGGTTTCCCGGAGGTTGTTTTAAAAAAATATGAGCCGGAAACATATTTAGCCAGTCTTTTTGATTCAATTTTATTAAATGATGTGGTGAAAAGACATAAAGTCAAGTATTCCAAAGTGATTGGCGATTTGGGTTCAATGTTACTTGGCAGTTTTTCCTGTCTGACAACATCACAATCATTAAAAAGAAAACTTGAAGCGCGCAGTACCACCACAGTTGAAAAATATTCTTCGTATCTGGAAGAAGCATATTTAATCCAATTTCTGCCCCGTTACTCGTTTAAAATCGGCGTGTCGCGTCACGCACCAAGAAAAACGTACGCGATTGATAACGGATATATATCCGCCAAGGCTTCTCAGTTTTCAGAAAATTCAGGCCGTTTGCTTGAAGATCTGATTTTCGTCGAGCTTTTAAGACGAGGTTATAAACCAGGTCTGTCCCTATTTTATTATCAAACGAGAAACGGCAAAGAGGTTGATTTTGTGTTGCGGCGCGGAACAAAAACTGAAAAATTAATTCAAGTTTGTGCTGATTTAAACACGGAAAACTCAAAACGGGAAGTTAAAGCCCTCCAGGAAGCCGGAGATGAGCTTGACTGCCGCGATCTCTCAATTATTTCCATGAACAAAATGACTCTCTCTATTCCGACCATCTCTCAGCTTGATTTTCTGCTGACGCCTCAAACGCGCAATTGAAACCGAAGCTCATTAACCGAAATCATCCGGCTGAATAAATCCTGAAATTCTCTGTAACCTATTGACATTTTGTAAGGTTTGTAATATTCTAACCATAGAGGAACTCTATGACTACAAGCGTCACGGCCCAAAATGCCAGAAACAATTTCGCGGAAATGCTTAATACGGCCGTCTATGGCCGGACTAATATCGTCATCACCCGTTTCAACAAACCGCAGGCGGTACTTTTAGATTACCAGGAATATGAAAGGCTGATCAATCCCCGACTCCGCTTTTCCGACGAGGAATGGGAAAAAGGTTTTAAGGTCATCGACAGAATCAGAGCCAAAACAAAACGCATTACTTCCCAAAAAGCTGAAAGCCTTATTGATAAAACCGTCGAAGAAGTAAGGAGTATTAAGCGTGTATCGGGTCGTAATTGATACCAACCTCATTATCTCCGGTACAGCTACTACCAACACGATTCCCTATCATCTTCTTGAAAAATGGAGAAAAGGTGAATTTATCCTGGTCACTTCTCCACAAATTATCGAGGAAGTCAAAGAAGTATTTGAGCGGCCGGCTATCCGCAAATACTTCTGCCTTGAAGACAAGGATATCAAAGAAGTTGTCGAAATGCTTACTACCAGATCTTTTATGACTGCTGGTATCCTGGAAGTAGACGCGGTGAAAAATGATCCTGATGATAATATGCTGATTGCCTGCGCGATAGAAGGATCAGCAACTTTTATCGTTACTGGCGACAAAGATCTTCTGTCTATCAAAGAATATCAGGGAATAAAAATCGTAAAAGCACGAGATTTTCTGGAAAAATATCTTCGGAAATAGCAAAACCCCCAAATTTCTTCGGGGGTTTTGGGTTTTTATAAACTTAAAAACAAAGTTTATGCTCGGTTTTGTCTTTGTTCACTGTAGCAAGTTCGGCAAAGTACGCCTGTTCCTTTTCTGGGAACAAATGGTACTTCGTCTTCTTTACCGCAGCGTTCACAAGTGATTTTGGTCATTGTGCGAGCAGTCATCCGTTGGGCTTTTTTGGCCTGACGGCAGTCAGCACAGCGAAACGGTGGGTTATCAAAACCTTTCTGTTTATAAAAATCCTGTTCACCGGCTGTCCAAACAAACTGTTTGCCGCACTCTTTACAGACTAATGTCTGATCTTGAGATGTAGATTGCATCCTGGAATTCACCCCCTTTTTTACCCGTTCAAATTTCTCCTAGAAATTTGTTCGGGTGAACTGGTCCTTTTGATTCCAGGATGCCTAGGTTAAACCCTGAGGTTACCCGTGGAACTATTTAGAGACCTAAACTGATGGGAAGTATACCCTACCCTGTCAACAAAAGCAATCAAAGCCTCAGTATGGCTTTATAAAGTCTCCTTTTTAAGGGATCAAGAGTCAAACCTAAGGCCTCTAAAGTGAAGGCTCCTAAAAGGAGATTGTCATCTTTTTCTCCAAAAAGAACAGGGGCTGCTCTCTCTACTCCTTCGTAGTTATAAAGAGCGCTGCCTACCTTTCTTTTTATCAGTCTTCCGTCGGCTAAAGAGAATTCTTCTTCCCCCTGCGGTTTAATACCCAGGTTTTTAAGAATTGTCTCAGGAACTACGGTATAAGTTGCTCCGCTATCCACTAAAAACTTCCCCTCGTATATTTTTGAGGGATTTTGCGGATTTATTACTTTCAGTGAGACTTGCGTTATCCCCATATAAGAATATTTTATCTCTCTTCCCATCCGGTGTAAATGCTTAAAAAATCTCCGGATTTGACAATCTGATTTTCTATGTTTACATTTAAGTCATGGGTGATCAAAGTGGCTTTGAAGGAAATCCATCTTTGTAGTTATCGCAAGGTAGAAAAGGTATATAATAATGTATGAAGCTCAACAACAACCCCCTGAACTCCCCAGTCAACTGACAACCGTTGGTGATGCAAGTCGTAATATCAGCGCACCTGTCGAAAGAGTAGCTTTAGGAGATTTCTTTAAAAAAGCAGCCCAGACCATTGCCGGAGAGACTTTTGCCCAAGCTGCATATGTAAAAGATGGTACCTTGTATTATCAGTCACAACCTGATCTGATCAGTATGGATTTTTCAACTAAAGGTGGTCAAAGTGAAACTAGCACTGCTATATTCAATTTCTCTCCAGAAGATCCAATGAAGACCGAAATGCTTAAAAAGCTCTTAACTTCTCTCACTGGTTATCAGCGACAGATAAATAGAATAAGGCAAACAACTAATCCCCGTGCTTCTTTCTGGGATAAGAGAGCTCAAGAAGGACAACAACCAAAACAAATCGCAGCTATCGAAGCCACAATAGATAAATTGCACGCTAGAATAGGAGAATTGACATTCATGTTCCCTGAGAAGGCGGTTGCCCAGGGAGAGGAACCAAAAGAAACCCCTCCTACTTCTCCCACTGATCAAAGAGCAGATGAAACACCAGAACCTACTCCCGTAACATCTCCACCACAACCCCTCCAATCATCAGGTCAAGCTAAAACAACTGATGGCACACCAGCTACACCGAAGTCTCCTGGAAAACTTACATCCCGAAGAATGAGAAGAACATTTAGGTTTGGCGCAACAGCTCTCACTGTAGTTTCTACCGTATTAACCTCCTGTTCTCCAGCTACTCAAGCAACTCTTCCTCCAACTTCTCTAGCTCAACCAACACAAGCACCAAAACCTACAACTGCCGCTTCCAGAGAACCTATTCCAACTAGAGCTGCACCGGAACCAACGAAAGCACCCACACAAACAGAAGAGCAAAAACTAGCTGTTTACGCAGAACAACTGAAGGCAAAATACGGTATTGAAGTAGTTTTGGATAAACAATACGATGGTACCCTTGATAAGGATAAATATACATCTATACCGGGATATTATGGATCTAAACCGGGACATGTCTGGTCTCTTAAAAAAATGGAAATACTAGACCAAACTCTGGAAAGGTTTCTCTCTACGGAAGTGGCAAGAAATAAAATTAAAGGAATAAAGTTTGTAACTGGAGTGAATCCGCGATACAAAGAATGGGAAAGAGGTCGTGATGTAAAAGGAAATATGGAGATTATATTATTTCCCGCCGTATTTGATCCAAACCAAAGAGAATATCCAAGCTATATATTAGAAGACAAAGAGGAAAATGCCATTGATGAGAGTGCGGCAATTGCTATAACCCACGGAGCGTTGCATATTGTAAATCCGACCGATGCAAATTCACCCTATTTTAATCCAGAAAAAAGAAAACAGCTCATGCGAGCTCTTTCTCTAGATGGTGTTGTCTATTGGGAAACAGCGGCGGATGATCCGGGTGGACTGCCTAAAGATATTAACAATATTGTGTGGTTAAAAGAACCGAAGAAAGTAGGTAGAGGTTTCACTACAGATTTAGGAAACCTGCCTTCATCTATTATTGAATTTTATTCGAGTATGGGCACAAGAGAAGTATTTACCCTGCTCGGTTATTATGGAGGTGATCTCAAATCAGTTGTAGAAAATCATAAAATGCCAAATACTGCCAAGTTTATTAAAGACGATCTTTTCAGTCTCCAATAAAATGCGCGCCGAGGCTCTTTTTTCTCTGTCCGAACATATATTTGACAGAAATACAGATATCTGTTAATATGGCATCATATGCAAACCAGTAAAACTACTCTCTATTTTGACTCCGACCTATATTTTCAAATCAAGAAACAAGCACTGGAGGAAAGAAAAACAATCACCGAACTTCTTCAGCAGGCCGCCAAAGATATAATACTTTAATTCATGGGACGAAAGTGTTATCCGGGTATAATAGTAAAGTCAAAATCAATAAAATCACGGTCAAACGTGAAGATCCCTTTTATATTGAGACGTTTCATAACAACAGAAGTAATGCAGTCAACCATGGAGATGCTTCTTTTGGAAACCTTCTGAAAGAGTTTCCAGGCATCTTTTTCATCTCTTAATGTAACCCTTTCCAACGTAATTCCTTCTCCGGAATAAAGATTTTTTCCCGTCTCAACAGCGATATTCTTTCCTTTCATGTATCTGAGCCATCCAAGAGTCTCTATTATAATGAAATTTGATGTAATAAGTTTTTCAGTATTGTTTTGCAGCCAGTCAACTGCTTTTTGATGGAATTGATCGTCTTCCACCACTAAAGCGATAATGGCATTTGTATCAACAAAAATCATTTTTTCCCGAATCATACTTTCCCTGAATAATATTTTTCAGGATGAACCGAAGCATCCTTGGGTCCGCCTTTTACAATCACTTTCGCACCTAAATTCCGGAAAGAATAATTACCTTTCCCTTTTTTTCCATATCCTGCCTCTTTACTGGCGGCTTTACGGAAATACTCAGCAAGACTTATCCCATTTTCACGGGATATTTCTTTATATAAAAGATAATCTTCCTCGGGCAGTCTGATCAAGGTTGTAATCATATAGATATTATCATATCGTGATATCTATCATTTGTCAAGACCGCCTGGCAGGTCGGCAGTGATAACAGGACTCAGCAAGCTTTAATTACTTGGCAATTTACAAAATGCGCGCCGAGGCTTTGTTTTCTCCGCAAGGCTACTTTTGACGATTCCGAACACACATATTGACAGAAATACAGATATCTGTTAATATGGCATCATATGCAAACCAGTAAAACTACTCTCTATTTTGACTCCGATCTATATTTTCAAATCAAGAAACAAGCACTGGAGGAAAGAAAAACAGTCACCGAACTCCTTCAGCAGGCCGCGAAAGATATGCTTAAATCCAGAACCAAACCCCAGGTAAAAAAGAAATTCAAAAGCAAGCTTCCTCCCGGCCTTCATCTTGGTCCAATAAAAGGTAACTTAACTCGAGAAGAAATATATGATTTTATTTGACACCAATATACTCGTCTATTCTCAGGATAAAGATGACCGAAGATATAAAATAAGCTTGTCCTGGATGAAAAAAGCGGAGAAAAAGGAAGTTGCCGGAATTATTTCTTCACAAAATATCGTCGAATCTGCCAGCGTATTATTTAATTTATCCAGAATCTCAAAAACATATTCGGATATCATTATCAGAGAAAAAATTTCAAATATACTGATGGGATTCCAATCAGGTCTTTTTAATATTATATACCCGAATCATGATACCATAATTATTTTCAACAAACTGATAAAACAATACGATTTAACTCCCAGAAAAATATATGACACATTTCTGGTAGCAACAATGCTCTCCAACAATATCAGGGAAATTTTGACTTTCAATACGGCCGACTTTGAAAAATACAGAGAAATCAGAGCAATCAAGCCGGAATAAGGGATATAAAATGTGCGCCGAGGCTCTTTTTTCTCTGTATTGCCGCTTGGGTAATCAGCTTCCCTGCCAGAATCATATTTTTCAATTCCGCCAGTTCTTTATTTATCCCTTCCACTGATCCCAATTCTTTTTCCCAACTCTCTATTTGTCTCAAAGCAGACTCCAAACCTTTTCCAGTTCTGACGATTCCCACTTTTTCCCACATGAGGCGTTGGAGTTGACCACGTATAACTGTCATTCCGAGCGACCGAGCTTTTTGCGAGGGAGTCGAGGAATCTTCCAACCTGGGAAGATCCCTCCACTCGGGGGTACCGTCTGGTACCCCCTTCGGTCGGGATGACATAATGAATTCTCTCAGTCTCAGCGGGAAAACGACTGCTTCCAAAAGCGAGTTGGAGGCCAAACGATTGGCTCCGTGGACTCCGGTTGCAGCCACTTCACCAAAAGCAAAAAGATTTTTAACGCTTGTTCTACCATATAGGTCAGTTTTGACTCCTCCGCAACTATAATGGGCTGCCGGAGTCACCGGAATCAGATCGCAGGCCAGATTATAACCTCTTTTTGTCAGTTCTTTACC
>CAYGXQ010000037.1:0-9862 GCA_964354025.1 uncultured Gammaproteobacteria bacterium
AGGAGGTGATCTTTGTGCTTAGTAAAGTTGCTGAAGATGCAAAAAATACCATATTGACGATGGTTAAAGGCGCAGGAGAAATCGGTGTTGCTCTCCAGACTGCCGTGAAAGACAATGTCGTTTCCGTCCTGAAAGGTGTCGGCCAGATAACCACCACTGCCACCGGAGTCGTTTCGGAAGTAGTACAGGGAGCAATTGTGGCCGCGTCCCAAACCGGGATAACACTGACAACCGCTTCGAAAAATGTAGCTGTTGGGGCAATCAAAGGAGCGCTTGAAGTAGGCGTAAGTACCGTTGACGCTACCCAAAAAGTAGTCACCGGGACTATTAAAGGAGCAGCTGAAGTGGGCGGAGATGTCGCTTCCGTGGCTGTGGCTTCCGTCGAGGGAGCAATTGAGGCGGCGGGGGCAATCGGTGCAGATACGGAAGAAGCGGCCAAAGTGGCGATTATGACCGCGGTGAAAGCCGCAGATGACATAGGAACAGAGGCTGGCCAAGCTGTCCGTAAAGCTTTGCTTTCTACCGCTTCCCTGCCAAAAGACGTCGTAAAGGCTGTTCTTGGCTAAAAGATAGATAACTTTTTGCCATTAAAATGGTATTGTAATTTTATGATGCCGAAAAGGATTCTTATCGCCGAAGACGAGAAGCCTATGGCTAACGCTTTGGACCTTAAATTGCGTTCTGCCGGGTTTGAAACAGTTTTAGTTTACGATGGTGAAACGGCTATTTCCACCCTAGGGCAATCTTCATTTGATTTGATCATTCTTGATCTGATTTTACCCAAAAAAGACGGATTTTCCGTATTGGCGGAATTGAAAAAACTGAAGAGTACTACGCCGGTTCTTGTTTCAACCAATTTAAGCCAGGAAGAAGATATTAATAAGGTTAAAGAACTTGGGGCGCGGGATTATTTCATAAAATCAGATACCACCTTGGCTGAAATCGTGCAAAAGATAAAACAATATGTCTAGTATGTCTAGTATGTCTAGATAATAAATAATACGAGTTTATATATATGAATATATAGCAGACTTATAGGAAAAAAACTCTTGACAAGTGATGATAATAAATTGAAAATAAAATTATAAAAAAAGGTTTTACCATGGATAATTTTTTTAGATCAGAGGACTTTATCCCACTTGAAATACTCCTTTACAGTCACCAGATAAATCTATGCTAAAGCTAACATATCAACAACTGATCGAACAAAACGTCAGAGATGACGCCGTTTTGCAATCGCTTGGCGACGGCCTAATTGTCATCGTCGATGTGGATAAAGGCGGAAGAATAGCTTATGTCAATAAGGTATTCGAAGACATGACCGGCTGGACATTAAAGGAAGTATTAAACAAGCCTGTGGTTGAGGTTCTTCCCAGAGAAGACAAAGAGGGGAAGACTGTCCCTTTTAAAGAAAGGATCGTCTCCAAAGTTTTGGCCGGAGAAAAAGTGACGGCCGACCTGATGTCGCCTTTTTATTATATCCGCAAAGACAAAAGCAAGTTTCCGGTGGCCAGTGTGATTACCCCGATTGTCTTAAACGGAAAAATTGTCGGAGCCGTAGAAACTTTCAGGGATATTTCTAAAGAGCACGATGCTGACAGAGCGAAATCAGAGTTTGCCTCTTTAGTCTCCCATCAGCTGCGGACGCCCTTTGCCACCATCAACTGGTATATTGAGTTATTGTTATCAGAAGATGCCGGCAAGTTGAATGAAAAACAGAAGCAGTATTTACAGGAAGCCTATCACGCCAGCAAAAGAATGGTTAATCTGGTCAATATCCTTTTAAGTATTTCCAGAATTGAAATGGGAACAACCATAATTGAAGCGAAACCGACTGATATTGTTTCTTTAGCGGAAATAATAATCAAAGAAAATAAATTGGAAATTCAAAAGAAAAAGCTTAAGTTGGGGACCATCTACAGTAAAAATATTCCCCTCATTTTCGTAGATCCCAAACAATTGAGCATGGTTTTCCAAAACCTGCTTTCCAATGCCATCAAATACACCCCCGTCGGAGGAGAAATAAACTTAGAGATCGGGTTTAAAGGAAAAGAGGTCATCATAACCGTAAAAGATACCGGCATGGGTATTCCCAAAAGCGCCCAGCCCTTTATTTTTTCCCGGTTTTTCAGGGCCGATAATGCGAAAGAAAATGAGCCAGAAGGCGCGGGATTGGGTCTTTATATTATTAAATCCATTGTTGATCAGATGATGGGAAAGATCTGGTTTGAGTCGAAGGAGAATAAAGGCGCTACCTTTTATCTGACCATTCCTTTAAAATATCACCAGGTTGTCAAAATAAATAAAGGAAAGAAAACATAATATGGAAATGGCGGAGAAAACCATCCTGCTATTGGAAGACGAGAAAGAAATTATCGGGGCAATTAAGCCTAAGCTTGAATCCGAAGGTTTCAATGTGGTGGCGGTCAAATCAGTTGTCCAGGCCCTGGATTGCCTGAAAAAAGGGGTTAAAATTGATGCCGTCTGGCTTGACCATTATTTATTTGGCAAGGAAAACGGTTTGGATTTTGTTGCCAAAATAAAACAGGACGGATCGGTTTGGAAAAATCTGCCGGTATTTGTGGTTTCCAATACTGTCTCGCCTGAAAAAATTCAATTATATCTTAAATTAGGGGTGGTCAAATGCTACACCAAAGTGGATTACAGCTTAGAACAGCTGGTAGGGGAAATTAAAGAATTCCTGAAAGGAAAAAATAAACAATAATACGGAAAGTCCCGGGATTAACAGGAAAATACTGATTGTTGAAGATGCGCAGGCCTTACTGACCGCGCTGGTGGATAAATTTAAAAGCGAAGGTTTTCTGGTTACCAGTGCCAAAGACGGTCAGGAAGGTTTAAACCTCGCCATTACCGATCATCCGGATCTTATCCTTTTGGATATTATCATGCCGGTCATGGATGGCATGACCATGCTTTCCCAACTGCGGCAGGATCCTTGGGGCAAAACTGTTCCGGTGATTCTCTTGACGAACTTATCCGAGGCGGAAAAAGTGGTCGAATCACTTCGTGAAGGGGTATATGATTATCTGGTAAAATCCGACTGGAAGCTTGAAGACATCGTAAAAAAAGTCAGGGAAAAATTAGATATAGAATCCTCATAATGAGCGATGGAAGGGACTCGAACCCTCAACCTCTTCCTTGGGAAGGAAGCATTCTACCATTGAACTACCATCGCAACGTAAGAAATTGCTTCGCAATTGCAACGTTGCTGAGACGTTTAAATTTGCTATGCAAATTTATTTCGTCTCGCAGCAATATTTTAAGCGTAAAAGATATTCCGCTTAATTTCAAGCGGAATAAAAATTTAAGCTTAAAGTCTCTTTCCTTACCTTGGCAATTTCAAAACATTACCGGCGTGAATAAGCCGCGGATTAACCAGATTATTAGCCTGAGCAATTTTTACGTAATCAAAACCTTTTCCATATTCACGGATGGCAATATTCCAAAGATTGTCTCCCTGTACCACAGTATAGGAATCCCGCACCGTTGCCGTTGCGGAAATCTGCTGTGTCACCGGTTTGATCACTTCGGCTTTCGGGATATTCAGAAGTTGGCCTTCATAGATTTTATTGGCATTGGCCAGCTTGTTTTCTTTGGCGATACTTACCCAATTGTAACCGGATTTGAAATATTTCTCGGCTATAGACCAAAGGGTTTCGTTTTTGACGACCGTATGGACGGCCGGTATTGCCAAAACACCTTCCTCTTTTTTCTCTTCGAATTTCACTTCTTCAGCCTTGTTATCGGATCCTGTCTGGGATGACTTGTTGCGGTTGAAGAAATTGAAAACCAAAAGAGCGCCGACGATAACGACCAAAAAACCAAGAGTAATAGAAACGTATGACTCGGGGAAATTCAGTTCCTTAAGATATTTTTTCCACATCTTGATATAACTTTCTTGTTCCTCCTTTCCAGGCAGCAGTATTTGTGGGCAGAGGTATAGAGCGGGATCGACGAGACTCGAACTCGCAACCTCTTCCGTGACAGGGAAGCGCTCTAACCGGGTTGAGCTACGATCCCAAATTCCTGAAAAAGATCATAGCAGAAGATTGCGGCACGGTCAATACATGTGCTATAGTTTTTGATAATGACCAACCAGGATATCGCCAAACTTTTACGCCAGATGGCGGCTGTTTATACCCTCAAAGATGGTAATCGTTTTCGGGTAATGGCTTACGAAAAAGCTGCCGAGACAATCGATAAAAGCGTTATAGACGTCAAAGATCTGTGGCAAAGCGGTAAACTGGCCAGCTTGCCCGGTTTAGGCACTGCCTTAGTTTCCCATTTGGACGAGCTGTTTAAAACCGGAAAAGTCAGGCACTTTGAGGCAGTGTTTAAAAAAGTGCCGGCGGCGATGTTTCCCCTGCTTGACGTACCCGGTTTCGGTCCCAAGAAAGCTTATAAACTGGTGATAACCCTCAAGTTAAATAATGCGCAAACGGTAGCAGATGATTTACTGAAGGCTGCCAGAGGGGGCGAGATTGCCACGATCGAGACCTTTGGCAGTAAATCCGAGCAGGACATTATTGATTCTTTAGAACGCTTTAAGAAAGGCCAGGTGAAGAGTAATCGGATGTCACTGCCTGTTGCTTATAGCCAGGCAATGGAAGTCATCGAATACCTGAAAAAGGATCAAGCGGTGATAGAGGCACTACCTTTGGGAAGCCTCAGGCGGTTTGTCTCAACTATCGGTGATATCGATATCGCCGTTTCCACAGACAAACCTGAAGAAGTCATTGGTTGGTTTCTTAAATATCCCAAAAAAGCCAGTGTTGCGGAAAAAGGGGCTTCCGGGGCCACCATTCTTCTGGAAAACGGGCATCAAGTCGACCTTCGGGTACAATCTCCGGATAAATTCGGTGCCATGCTCCAGTATTTCACCGGCAGTAAAAACCATAATATCCATCTGCGGGAATTAGCCTTGAAACAAGACTTATCGTTATCGGAACATGGAATAAAACCGATAAAAAAATTACAAATTACAAATGACAAATTACAAATGAAATTCAATAATAAATTGAATCTGTATCAATTTCCAAATGAGAAAGATCTTTATACTGCTTTAGGAATGAAATGGATACCGCCGGAACTGAGGGAAAATACCGGAGAGATTGAAGCCGCCCTGCAGGGAAACTTGCCTAAGTTGGTTGAATTAAGTGATGTTAAAGGCGATTTCCATATCCACTCAAATTACGATCTTGAACCGTCCCATGATCTTGGTCGCTCTTCTCTTGAAGAAATTTTGAAAATAGCCTCTTATTTTAATTATGAATATATCGGAATCAGCGATCATAATCCCAGTCAGTCAAAACATACTGCGGACCAAATCACGGATATTTTAAAAAAAAGACAGCAATATTTTGAACAAATAATGTCCAGTACAAAAAGTGTTCGAGTAAAATTATTTATCATGTTGGAGGTTGATATACTTCCTGACGGCCAATTGCCTATTCCGGAAAAAGCCTTTAATTATCTGGACGCGGTAATCGTTTCCATCCACAGCAGTTTTCAGATGCCGAAAAAGGAGATGACGGATCGGATAATTTTCGGCTTGTCACACCCGAAAGCCAAAATTTTCGGCCACCCCACCGGCAGACTAATCGGAAAACGCGAAGGATACGAAATCGACTGGCAAAGACTTTTTGACTTCTGTAAAGAAAAAGATAAAGCGATAGAAATCAATTCCTATCCGGATCGGTTGGATTTACCGGACATTATAGTTCGTGAAGCGATAAAAAACAGAATAAAACTGGTGATAGATACCGACAGTCATGAGGCGCAACAGTTGGGAAATATGAAATTCGGCGTTTCAGTAGCCAGACGGGGATGGGCGGAAAAAGATGACATAATAAACGCAATGCCTTATAATAAGGTTAGGGAATGGTTATTAAAAAAGTTATAGCCCGCCTAAGCGGCGAGACTTAACCCGAACAAATTTTTCTTAGAAAAAGAAAAAATTTGCGCGGGTAAAGGAGGTGAAAATATGGGTTTGTTTCTACCAGTTATTGCCGTTATCGGCCTGATGATTCTGTTTGTTTGGTATCTTTACAATGATTTAGTGACATTGAAGATGCGGGTGAAGGAATCTTGGAGCCAAATTGAAGTACAGTTAAAAAGAAGATCGGACCTGATTCCGAATCTCGTCGAGTCAGTCAAAGGTTATGCCAAACATGAGAAAAGCGTTTTTGAAAACGTGACCAAAGCCAGAAGTTCCATGATGAAAGCCGAAGGTCCGAAGGAGAAGGCAGCAGCGGAAAACCAGCTGACCGGCGCCTTGAAAACACTTTTTGCCGTTGCCGAGAATTATCCGCAGCTTCGTGCCAACGAGAATTTCCTGCAGCTTCAAAAGGAACTTTCAGATACGGAGGATAAAGTGGCTTATTCCCGCCAGTTTTATAATACCAGCGTGACCGAGTACAATACCAAAATCACTCTTTTCCCGAATGTGCTGATAGCCAACAGTCTTGGTTTCAAAGCCGAGGAGTTTTTTGAAGCGGGTGAAGAAGACAGAAAAAAGGTCAACGTGAAGTTTGAGTAATAGAAGACGGTATGTCATTGTCAGTTTATTCTCAGATAGAGAGCAATAAGACCAAGACGTGGGTGATTATGGTTTTTTTTGTCCTCTTTATTGTTACCATCACTTATGTTTTTAGCCAGGCCAATGGTTCTGGTTTGTCTTATGCCGGATTTGCCTTGATCTTATCGGGAGTGGTGAGTCTGGGCAGTTACTATTGGTCGGATAAGATGATTTTGGCGATGTCCGGGGCCCATGAGGCAGACAGGAAAAAAGATTTTGATCTCTTTACGGTTTCGGAAAATATCGCCATCGCCGCCGGCATCCCCGAACCGAAAATTTATGTCATCGAAGATAGCGCTCCCAACGCTTTTGCCACCGGCCGCGATCCCAAAAATGCGGTTATTTGTGCCACCCGCGGTTTGCTCGACAAATTGAACCGGCGGGAATTGGAAGGAGTAATCGCTCATGAAATGTCCCACGTCAAAAATTATGATACCAGGCTGATGGCGATTACAGCTATTTTGGTCGGGATGATCGCATTTTTGGCTGATTGGTTTATGAGGATGCTTTGGTGGGGTGGAGGCAGACGCAACAGTGATAACGAGGATCGTGGTAGCTTGACCGCTGTCTTTACCCTTATCGGAATAGTTTTTGCCGTTTTATCACCATTGATCGCCACCATCATCCAACTGGCGGTTTCCCGTAAAAGGGAGTTTTTAGCTGATGCTTCAGGGGCTCTTTTGACTCGGTATCCGGAAGGGTTAGCCAATGCCTTGGAAAAGATTAGCGCTGACCGGGAAGTGTTGGAAGCGGCTACCAACGCCACTGCCCATCTTTATATCATTAATCCTTTCAAAGGCAAACAGTTCGGTGCCTGGTTTGCCGGGCTTTTTGATACCCACCCGCCGATAGCCGAAAGAATAAAAATATTGAGAGCGATGTAATTTGCCCGTTATTGTAAAATGTTTTTGATAATCCTCACTGGAAAACTGATAATTTTCGTCAGCCGATTACTGAATATCGGCAACGGCGGAACCTGGCCCGGAGAGATTGCCCTGTATTTTTACCCGAAAATTTTTCCGTATTTTACCGGACAAATCAAAAAATCTATTATTTTAGTTGCAGGAACAAATGGTAAAACCACCACCAGCAAACTGATTAAGCATCTCCTGATTCAAACCGGTACCGATCCCAAAAAAATCATCCATAACGAATCTGGAGCCAATCTGGTTAACGGTTTGATTTCTTCTTTCATCCAAAACTCTTCGTTAACAGGCAAGATTACTGCCGATTATGCCATTTTTGAAGTTGATGAAGCAAGTTTGCCGTTGGTATTGGAACAGTTGCCAAAATTCCCTAATAAATTGATAGTTGTTTTGCTAAATCTTTTTCGGGACCAATTGGACAGGTATGGTGAAGTTGATACGATTGCCGGTAAATGGAGTCGTATTTTACAAAAACTTCACGGTGATTTTTCAGTCGTCTTAAACGCTGATGATCCGCAGATTGCTTATCTTGGGAATTCTGTTTCAGGCAAAAAATATTTCTTCGGGATCAACAGACCGGATAAATTTCTAAAAACCGGAGAGCACGCTACCGATTCTACCTATTGTTTGAACTGCGGTTACAAGCTCCAATATAAAGGCATCTACTTTTCCCATATCGGAATCTGGTTTTGTCCCAATTGCCGTTTGGAAAGGCCAAATCCGGAAATTATCGGATGGCAGTCTCCATTGATCGGTCTTTACAACGAATACAATACCTTGGCGGCCGTGGGCGTGGCCAAAATATTAACCATTTCGGATAAGGAAATCCGGCAAAGCTTAAATAGTTTTAAGCCGGCTTTCGGGAGACAGGAAGAATTTACCACCAATGGAAAGAAAATAAAAATATTCCTGGCCAAAAATCCGGCCGGATTCAACGCCTCATTACGGACTGTTCTTGAACGCCAACCGAAAACAATTTTGCTGGTTTTGAACGACCGGATTCCCGACGGCCGTGATGTTTCCTGGATCTGGGATGTGGATTTTGAGATGATACCGGAAAAAACAGCCGTAATTGTGAGTGGAGAACGGGTATATGATATGGCATTACGCATTAAATATGCACAGAAATTACAAATGATGAAAATAGAACCGGATCTAAATAATGCCATACTTGCGGGATTAAAAAAAATGACAAAGGGAGAAACACTCTATATCCTACCGACTTATTCGGCGATGCTGGAAGTAAGAAAGATTTTAGGCGGAAGAAAGATATTATAATTTATTTAGATTGTCATTGCGAGCAAAGCGAAGCAATCCCGTCCGAGATTGCCACGGCTACTTCGTAGCCTCGCAATGACATAGGATTTGTTATATGACACAAAATTATTTATTGAATATTGGATGGTTATACCCGGATCTCATGTCGACATATGGGGATCGCGGGAACATTATTACCCTGGAAAAAAGATGCCGGTGGCGCGGGATGGATGTGGAGATTATTCCTCTGGGTGTAGAAAGCGGCAGGGAGGAAATAGAAAAATGCGATCTGATTTTAGGCGGCGGCGCGCAGGACCGTCAGCAGGAGATAGTTATCAAAGACCTCTTAAAGAAAAAAGACATCTTCAGAAAAGTTTTTGACAAAGACATCCCCGGACTTTTTGTCTGCGGTTCGCCGCAGCTTCTCGGTCATTATTACATGATGGGAGACGGCAAAAAACTGTCCGGTCTTGGGATTTTTGACTTTAATACCCGTCATTTCGGCCATGACAAACAGAGATGTATCGGCAACACCGTCGGCGAAATTATCAGTTGTCAATTCTTCGGACGAAGGACCATTGTAGGCTTTGAGAATCATGGGGGAAGGACATATTTGGGAAAAAATTGCCAGCCGTTTGCCAAAGTGATAAAAGGATACGGCAATAACGGAGAAGACGGCTTTGAGGGAGCAGTTTACAGGAATGTAATTGCCTGTTATTATCATGGTCCCCTCCTGCCGAAGAATCCGCATATTGCGGATTGGTTGACAACTAAAGCTTTGGAAGTAAAATATAAAAAAAGTATTAAGCTAAAGAATCTTGATGACAGTTTGGAATGGCAAGCGCACGATTTTATGCTTAAAAGAATGGGAGTGGTTATTTAATAACATTTATATAAAGAAAGGTCTTTATAGATATGCGTAAAGATGCCGTCAAAGAAGTTTTATCTCTGGCGAAAAAAGATAAAGTAGCTTTTGTCGATCTCCAGTTTTCCGATTTTCTGGGTAACATCAAAAGTTCAACCATTCCCGTTTACAATCTCAAAGACGCCCTGGAAAGAGGGATTTGGTTTGACGGGTCTT
>CAYGXQ010000038.1:0-9594 GCA_964354025.1 uncultured Gammaproteobacteria bacterium
TTGCCGAAATTTCTCGGGTTTTTATAGTGATCCAGGATATTTTCGCGGTAAAGATTATCCATTTATTGGATTTGTCATTGCGAGCGAAGCGAAGCAATCCCATCCGAGATTGCCACGGCTACTTCGTAGCCTCGCAATGACACTATTTTGTGTAAGTCGTGTTAATAACTAAAAGTCTTAATTGCTTTATCGATTCCTTCAATTAACTGATCAACATCCTCTTCCATATTGTAAATGTAAAAACTGGCCCGGCAGGTAGCCGGCAACTTCAGTTTTTGGTGAAGCGGCATGGCGCAATGAAAACCGCTTCTGATGGCAATCCCTTCCCGGTCTAAAATTTGGGCGACGTCATGCGGATGAATACCTTTAATGCTGAAACTTATGACTCCGGTCCTTTTTTCGGCAGTTTTTGGTCCGTAAACAGTCACTTGCGGTATCGCTAATAATTTTTTTAAAGCATAATCAGTCAGCTTTTTTTCATGCAGAAAAATATTTGACAACCCTAAGTTTTCCAAATAATCGATTGCCGCCCCGAACGCGACCGCATCAGCTATATTGGGAGTACCGGCTTCAAATTTATAAGGAAGTTCATTCCATAAAGAATGATCAAGGTAAACTTCCCTGATCATGTCTCCCCCGCCCAAAAAAGGCGGCATTGCCTCAAGCAATTTCTCGCGTGCATACAAAAAGCCGATACCTGTGGGCCCCAACATCTTGTGTCCTGAAGCGGCCAAAAAATCACAATTGATTTTTTGGACGTCAATCGGCATTCGGGGGATGCTTTGAGCTGCGTCAATCAAAAACAGCGCTCCGGCTTTGTGAGCCATCTCGCCTATTTTTTCAACCGGATTGACCGTCCCGAGAACGTTTGAGATGTGGACAACGGAAACCATTTTTGTCCGCTGCGTTAGCAGTTTACTGTACGCTTTAAGATCCAACAGACCTTCATCGGTAACCGGAATGAATTTTAACTTTATCCCCAATTCTGCGGCCAAAAGCTGCCACGGTACAAGATTGCTGTGATGTTCGCTTTCGGACAATACCACTTCATCGCCTTTTTGCAGAAATTTTCTTCCCCAAGAGTAAACCACTAAATTTATCGCTTCGGTGGAATTACGGACAAAGATAACTTCACGCGTTGTTGAAGCGTGGATAAAGTCGGCAATTTTTCCGCGGGCTTCCTCGTGCATTTTGGTTGCTTCTTCAGCCAAAGTATGGATCCCCCGGTGGATATTGGCATTATGTTTGGAGTAATAATCAACTAAGGCTTTTATCACCTGTTTCGGTTTTTGGGTTGTCGCCGCATTGTCCAGATAGACAAGTCTCTTTCCGTGGATCTTCCGCTTCAGGATCGGAAAATCTTTTTGGATTTTTGAAACATTAAGCATTTTCATGCATCTCCATTTGGATTAATCTGTTTAATTCTACCGCGTACTCAAGCGGCAGTTCCTTGACGATGGGTTCTATAAAACCGTTAACGATCAGCGCTTCCGCTTCGCTTTTGCCGATCCCCCGGCTGTTTAAGTAAAAAAGCTGCTCCTCGCTTATCTTTGAAACCGTCGCTTCGTGTTCCGCGATCACGTCCGAAAGCCTAACATCCATTGTCGGATATGTTTCCGACTTCGAATCTTTTCCGATAATCAAAGTATTACAAACTGTTTTTGTCCGGCTTCCAACGGCTGCGGGATACATCTTTACCAATCCCCGAAAAACAGTTTTTCCGCCGCCAATACTGATTGATTTGGAAGTGATTTTCGAAGAGGTATCCTCTGCCAGATGGACTGCTTTTCCTCCCGCATCCTGACATTGGCCGCGGCCCGCATAGGCAATTGAGAGTATCTCACCCCTGGCCCTTTTCCCACTAAGATAAAGGCTGGGATACTTCATAGTCAGTTTACTGCCTAAATTCCCGTCTACCCACTCGCCAATCCCCTCTTCTTTCACTTCCATTCTTTTGGTCACCAGGTTATAGACATTTTTTGACCAATTTTGAATAGTAGTATAACGGACACGGGCTCCTTTTTCCACTATTATCTCCACCACTGCCGCGTGTAAAGAATCGGTTGAATAAATCGGAGCCGTACAACCTTCCACGTAATGGACAAAGCTTCCTTCATCGGCAATGATTAAAGTTCTTTCAAACTGGCCCATTTTCTGGGCGTTGATCCGGAAATACGCCTGAAGCGGCAGTTCCACCTTTACCCCTTTGGGGACATAGATAAACGATCCGCCGCTCCAAACAGCACTGTTTAAGGCGGCAAATTTATTATCGGTTGAAGGAACGATTGTCCCGAAATATTTTTTAACGATCGCCGGATGTTCCCGAAGACCGGAGTCCATATCAAGGAAAATGACCCCTTTTTCCGCTAAAGTTTTCTTGATGCTTTTGTAAACTACTTCCGATTCATACTGGGCGGAAACTCCTCCCAAGAATTTTCTCTCCGCCTCAGGGATGCCGATCTTTTCATAGGTGTCTTTTATCTCCTTCGGTAATTTATCCCAACTGTCAGCTTTCTTTTCTATCGGTTTAAGATAATAATAAAGATCATCAAAGTCGATCTCTCCCAAGTCTTGACCCCAAGACGGAAGAGATTTGGAGTAATAAATTTTTAAGGCTTCAAGACGGAATTTGGTCATCCAATCCGGCTCCTGTTTTTGCCGGGAAATCTCTTTCACCACTTCTTCGGATAAGCCTTTTTTTGACTTAAAGACAAATTTCTCCGGCTTATGGAAACCGAATTTATAAGATAATGATTGTTTCATAGTAATGGAATAGCGCAATTTATTGCGCGTCTAACGCGGACTAAAGTCCGCTATTACATTTTTAACTCGTCCAACTCTTATATCCCTCCTTCTCAATTTCTTCCACCAATTCATTCCCGCCGGCGGCAACGATCTTCCCGTTTACCAGAACGGAAATCCTTTCGGGTTGGGCGTATTTTAAGATCCTCTGGTAATGGGTAATCAACAAGATTCCTGTTCCCTGTTTTTTCAATTGAATAATCCCACCGGCGACAATTTTCAAAGCGTCCACATCCAATCCGGTGTCGATTTCGTCAAAAATGGCGTACTTCGGCTGTAAAATAAGTGCCTGAAGCATCTCCAGCTTTTTTTTCTCACCGCCGGAGAAATCCTCATTCAAGCTGCGTTTCAGAAGTTCCTGTCTTATCCCCAGTTTTTTCGCGGTTGAGACTAATCTTTCGTTAAAGTCCCAAACAGACAGAGCAGGATTATGTGAACTTTTTAATTGTTGATTTGTTTTAGAGGCAATCCGCAGTAAATTAGCAACATTCACGCCGGGGATAGCGATGGGATTTTGGAAAGCCAAAAATAATCCCTCCCTCGCTCTCCCATCCGTTTTTAAACCAGTGATATTTTTGTTATTAATTAGTAATTTATAATTTATAATTTGTAATTTATAATTTGGACTTCCCATCACCGCCTGTGCCAGCGTCGACTTCCCGCTCCCGTTGGGTCCCATCAGGACGTGGATTTTGCCTGCTTCAATTTCCAAATTTATTTTATTAAGAATGGTTTTTCCGGCAATCTCAACCGACAGGTTCTGGATAATTAAGCTCATATTCTGGAATAATCGGCAAGAGTAATGTTTTTAAGAAAAGAAAAAAGTTTTTTATTGACCACAGCCCAAAAAGCGAAAACCCGGCATTTATCTTTTTTCAAACGGCAATCACCGCCATAACATGACGGCATAATAAATCCGCTGCCGACTGACTGTAAGATATCGGCCATAGTAATCTTTTCCGGTTCCCGGGACAGGCGGTAACCGCCGCTCATGCCTTCTTTGCTCTCTATCAAACCTTTGGCTTTCAGACGGTTGGCGATATGTTTGAGGAAAAGCTGGGAAAGCTCAGTGGCAGTTGCCACTTCAGACAAAGGGATATATTCCTTCGAATATTTTTTGGCCAAAACATTCATCAGGATCAAACCGAAATCTTCTCTTTTTGAGATTTTCATCGGAACTAGTATTAAATAAGTAACAGTTGAAGTTTACCAAAAAATCCTTTTCTGTCAAGATATACAACGTTTAAACTCATGGTTGAATATGTACGACTTGATAAAATATAATGAAGGTCTGTGATGAATATATTAAATAATCTGGTCAACATCTTTCTGCATCTGGATAAAAACCTGATTGCCGTTACCGAAGCTTACGGGATCTATACTTATCTTTTTCTCTTTCTGATTATTTTCATGGAAACCGGAGTGGTAGTCACCCCTTTTCTTCCGGGTGATTCACTTCTTTTCATGGCCGGTTCGCTGGCGGCAAGTGATGCCCTTCATGTAGGCTGGCTCTTCGGCTGTCTGGCCATTGCTGCTATCATCGGCGACACAACCAATTATTGGATCGGGCATTACGTGGGACCGAAGGTTTTTAAGGAAAAATCCCGCTTCTTCAAAAAAGAACATCTGGAGAAAACCCGCCTCTTTTATCAGAAACACGGCGGAAAAGCCATTATCCTGGCCAGATTTGTACCCATTGTACGCACTTTTGCTCCTTTCGTGGCCGGTATCGGCCGGATGGACTATTGGCACTTCATCGCTTACAATATCATCGGCGGGCTGCTTTGGGTTATGCTTTTTGTCTTGGGCGGTTATTTCTTCGGTAACCTGCCGTTTGTCAAAATGAACTTTCATTTCGTAATCGTTGTGATTATCCTTATTTCTCTACTTCCGGCGCTGATTGAATATCTAAAGAGTAAACAGGAAAAAAGCGCGGACTAAAAGTCCGCTAATCCATTTCTGTCCGGAATAGCGCACTTTAGTGCGCGCTAGCTAAAACGGCAATGAAAGGGAAACTGACTGACGGGTTTTTTTAGGTTCTCCAAATTCCACCGGAATTTCCTTAACTCCCCTGCTTGTCTGAAACAATAATTTTCTTTGTTCCTTGCCGAATTCAAATAATTCTTTCGTCAGTTTCACATCATGCAAACAATATTCCTTCAGTTTGTCGAACTCCTTTTTTCTGAAATACTCAATTGCCAGAAATCCGTGACCGCTTTTTTTCTCTCCCAAAGTCGCCCTGGCCAAATCGTCCAAAGCCACCCGGAAACCCAAGCTTTTCTCCACCTCTTCCAAAAGGTCAAGCGAAGAAAACTGAAAAATATCGCCGAGGTAATATGGAGAAAGAACCGGCAGGTCGAATTTATTACTGTTGAAGCCGATGAGAAACGAAGCGTGCTCCATTTTGGCAAAAAGCTGCGGCAGTTCATTTTCCAAAAAGGTTTGGTATTTATCGGTCGCATAGTCATAAGTACCAACGACTGATACTTTCAGCTTTTTATGGTCATAACCGACTTCCTGAAAGGAATATTGGGTTTCGATATCGAATACAATCGGAGCAGGACCCATCATTTTATGCTTTTCTCCTGTGATAAAATTCCAAAGTGGCAGTCAGGAAAACACCAAAGAATATCAGCATTGACCCAAAGAAAAAAGATAAGGTCAGTTTTTCCCCAAGAAGAAAAATGGCTAAAATCGCCGTAGTCACCGGTTGGATATAAGAAGTAAGGTTGACTGTCAAAGAAGAAAGATATTTGATCGCGTATTGCATCAGAAGATAAGTGAGAAAGGTCCCGCAAAAACCTAAGTATATCCCGGCCAGAATAATGTTAGGGCTTAAAGTAATTGATACGGGCGCAAGACCTGTTTGGATAAAGAAAAGAATACCCGAAAAAATTAAAGAAACCAAAACTGATGTGCTTCCTATCTCAACCGGTGAAAAATCTTTTGAAAAACTTTTTGAAAAAATGATATAAAGTAACCAACCAAACATCGCCACAATCATGGCAAGATTTCCGATCAGCCCGCCTGAAATCGTCTCCCCTCTCTCAGCCGCTGACTGATAAATGATAAAAATAATTCCTAATAAGCCGATAAGAACACCCACGATTATCTGGCGGGAATATATTTTTTTATAAAAAATGGAAGTAATGATTATTGTCAGAATCGGTTGGGCGGCATAAATCAGCTGTGATGCCGAAGCAGTCGTATACTTGATCCCCCACATGAAAAAAACGACATTAATTGTCGATAAAAAAGAAACCGCCACCAGTTGATTAAACCTCGGTTTTTGCCAGACTTTTCTGGCGATAAAAAAAGGCAAAAAACAAATCGAAGCGACAATCATCCGTAAAAAAAGAAGAAACATTTGCGGGGTCTCGGCCGTTTCATATCTGGCGATAATCACTAAAAACGAAAAGAGTAAAATTGTCCCTCCCAAACCTAAAAGGGCCTTATATTTTTCTTTCATAAACATTTCTTCAAATCAAATTTTTCCAGTGACAGCTTAAACCAGGGAGTAAAAGCATTCGGGTGTTTCCGTAATTCATCCGTTAATTGATTAAAATCTAATTTTTTTATTTCGCTTATTTCAACCGGATTGGGTTCGACTGTCAATCCAGTTTTGCCTATCAAAACATGACAATATTCATTTTCCGCGCTATCGCCATGCTTGGCATTATAATAAAATGCGCCGAGGTCTTTAAAATCCACCTTTACTCCCAATTCTTCTTTACCTCTTCTTATGGCCGCCTCCATCACCGTCTCTTCCGGCAGGACATGGCTGATAACGGAAGCATCCCAAAATTCGCCCCAAAGTGATTTCCGTTTGCTTCTTTTGGTTAAAATAATTTTCCCGCCGGTATCTTGAACAAAGGCCATAAAAGCCAAATGAGTCTTGCCTTTTCCTTTGTGACAATCTTCTCTTGAAGCCTGACCGATAATATTCCCCTTTTTATCGCAAGTTATTAATAACTGATCTTTTTTCTCACCTGTTAAATTATGTAATTCATTTGTCATCCCGACCGACCACAAGCGGTTCACACGCTTGTGGGAGTGGAGGGATCTTCCGCGTTCCGGGAGTTGGAAGATTCCTCGACTACTCCGCCAGCTGGCGGATTCGCTCGGAATGACACTTTTCAAAGGAACTCCAATTTTAAGGATAAACTTTTCTATCACCCAGGCGACGCCGTCTTCTTCAAAAGTCGGCGCGATAACATCGGCAATTTCTTTAATATCCGCTGTCGCGTTGCCCATCGCCACTTTCAGTCCGCAAGCCAAAAAAAGCGGCAGATCATTGGAACTGTCGCCGATAGCGATTATTTCTTTGGTGTCAATTTTCAAGTATTTGGCCAGTTTCAAAACAGCCACCTGTTTGGTAGCCTGTGTATTGGTAATATGGATGGATAAACGTAAAGGCTGGGCCTTTGATATGCTTTTGGTTACATGAACAAACGGATTTTTCTTAATATATTGATAAATCTCTTCAGCTTTTTCGGGAGTATTATCCATAACGACGATTTTACTGATCTTCCATTTGGCTATTTCGGAAAAATCGGTCAGTCTTGTCCCGTCATCCACCACAACCACTGATAATGATTTGTCTTCCCGCAGATATTCAATCGTTTTTTGCGCTTCCTTCTTGGGTAATAATGATTTCCAAAGGTATCTTTTCCCTTTACAGTCATAGATCAAAGCCCCGTTATCAAGGATTATCGGCGACTGTAGATCTAATTCTTCTACTAATTCCCCAATTCCCATTAAAGACCGGGCGGTTGCTAAACCAAAAACCACTCCTCTTTTTTGGCATTCTTTGACGGCCTTTTTTAATCTTTCCGAAGGAACAGGCGGCGGAAAAAGCCCGGGAGAAATCAGCGTCCCGTCCACATCGGCAAGTACGGCTTTGTATGACATGAATAACGTATTTTATCACTAATTAATCTAATTTTGTTATAATAAAAGTGGAATAGCGCGCTTCAGTGCGCGCGCAGACTAAAGTCTGCTATTATAAGTATGCTTAATCAATTTTCCGAAAAAGTCTACCAAATCGCCAAGAAAATTCCTCCCGGGAAAGTGGCTACTTACGGACAGCTTGCCCGCCTGGCAGGTAAACCAAAAGCCGCCAGGGCAGTCGGCATCTTGATGAAAAACAATCCGGATATCAAAAACATCCCCTGTTACAAAGTGGTCGCTTCCGACGGTCGTCTTTGTGGTTATTCGGCTCCTGGTGGCTTAAAAAAGAAAAAACAAAAACTAATTGCTGATAGTGTCATCTTCAAAGGCAACCGCGTCAACCTCTCCCGCTCCCAATGGGCAATCTCCTTTTAAGCATTTTATCAGAATCGACTGTTATATTATGAACAGTGGATAACCTGCACTTTTTCTATTGCGGTAATCAATCGGCAATTTGACATCTCTAAATGGAAATTACCGGTGATATAAGTATATGGCTTTTTCATTTCTATAACGGAAAGGTCGCTATTCTCATTTAATAGTAATACTTTCCTGTCAGTATAATACATCACGGTCGGTTCCAGATTTTTATAGGTATCCAAGTATACCGGTCCCGGCAAATCTTTGATCATCCCTCCGATGACTTTCTGATCCGAAGGAGTGGTATTTTTTCCGTAAGCTTCCGGGATGAATTCTTTAAAAGATACTGACGCAACCATAAATATGAAACTCAATGCGGCAAAACGGATACCCTGCGCATGTCCGGTAAATTTCCCGGCAAATTCTGACAGAAAGCAAGAAATCAAAAGGGCAATCGGAATGGTTAAAGGGATTAAATGCCATGATTTGGTCTGCGAAGAAATGATGTACGGGATAAACATGAAGACAAAATATATAAACAATTTTCTGATGTCCAATTTGCGGAAAAATAACAGAAAAGAGAATAAATACGACAAAATAAAAGGTGTAAACCACCGGTGAATGACCGATCTCAATAAAAGCAAAGTACCGCTGATATTGCTCCATGTCAGTCCGTTCATGTCGCCTCTTCGCAGTCCTACAGTAAAAATATTTTTATCAATAAACCATCTGCCGAAGATAACCGTATTGTACGCGTACCAGATTCCTGTAGGGACGATAAAAAATAAAATCAGGTTTCTGATATTTTCTGCCGATAAAGGATATTTTTTATGAAAAAGGGTAGTGTTGTAAACCATCAATGGCAAGAGGGTTACCGAAGCAAAAGTTTTGACCAGAAACGACAGTCCGAATAAAAACCAAGCCAGATAGATATTGTTAACTTTTTTACTATCCCAAGAAAGATATACAGCCGAAAGCTGTAAAAACATCAAGCAAGGCTCAAGGTTGCCGGTTCTGGATCGCAGTAGAAACCATCGGCAAGTAAATAAAATTAATACTGCTCCTAATCCGGCCTTTATGCCGGAAATTTTGCTTCCCAATAGAAAAACCAAGATGACTGTCAGGCAACCAAAGATTACTGAAGGCAAGCGGGCGGAATATTCCGATTCACCCAGGACTTTAAAAAACAATCCTTCTATCCAGTAACCGAGCGGCGGATGATCTATATACGGCAAACCATTGGATTTCAAAATTAAAATGTCACCCCTGGCGACATTTCTTGATATTTCCGCATACCAAGCCTCATCCCACGGTTCCAGCGAACCATAATCAAGTTTATGACTGAGCAGAAAAAAAGAGGCGAGGAGTATAACGAGCGAGATGACGGTTTTGGTCATACAAGTGAAGTGTGATCAAATGGGCAATGGGCTCCGGAGCTTCGAGTCGGACGAAGATAAACGGATTCAGAGTCCGTTGTCCTAC
>CAYGXQ010000039.1:0-9296 GCA_964354025.1 uncultured Gammaproteobacteria bacterium
TCCGTGAAATTAATAATGGAAACATCATTTTTTGTTTCCAGGGAAAATTTCCCCTCACCTAACAACAAACCGAAAGGTTTCTTGGAGCTGTCAAAAATGTACGGAACTATCCAATAAGCGTAATCGGCCGAGGCCGGTATTTCTTTATAAGGATCGGGAATTGGTGAAAAAATACGCAGGTCATCTAAATACAATTTATCATCCTGCCAAAAAAGCCGAGCCCGGTAGGTTTTACCGAAATACCACAAAACCCCTTCTTTTTTTTCTGAAGAAAAATCTACGCTTAAATAAAACGCCGGATTGTCCGGATATTTTTTGAAAAAAAATTGGGCATATTCACCTGGTTTTTGCAGTTTTATTTTCCCCGTCTCTTCAAGTTTAGCGAGGTATTCCAACTGCTTAAGATATTCGCCGTGGTAACTTTCAAATTTCAAAGAATTCTCCAGACCCAAAACACCGAAAGAAAACTGTGACTTTTGATTAAGGGCATTTTCGATTAAATCACGAAAATAGGAAAAATCTTTCTTCTTCGGATCGGATAAATAATCATTCGGTTGCGAAGTAAAATATGATTTAGCCGATCCGTAACTATGCAATAAATCGCTAATCGTTTGTCTAACAATAATAATCGGCAATTTATTATTCCCGACTCCCGGAACCAAAGGATGATTCAGTGACGGATAGAAAGGCGCGTTAAAGATGCCGCCGTCAAGGGTATAAGTATCCGTCTCGTATTGCTCTTTCGTCAACTCATGCAGCCTGACTCCATATACCTTATATATATAGTCAAGTGACCAGGCGTCTACCATCCAACCGCAGGTAAAAACCGGGTAATAACCGAATTTGCTCTTAAAAGCGCTAAACAATGTATCGATGATTTTTTTTCTTTCTTCCTGTGTATAGCCGACCAAAAAAGAATTTTTCGCCTGGTACCAATCAGTTCCGTCTCTTTGCCCGCGGTACTCAACTCCGCTTTTTTGCGCCAGATCCGGAGTGATTTCCAAAAGTATACCCAGCTCACCGAGATTTTTCAGCAGACTGACATATTGATCATTATTGACCGCGTCAAAACGCAAAGCCCAACCGTACGGCAAACCGGCAATCTCTTTCTGATTTATAATTTTTTGGACTAATACCAAACTCCCCGGTTCGCAGCATTTTTCCTCACCTCTAACTTGGTTAATAACCAGAAATGTCGGTTCAGCAGCATAGACTTTTGCAAAGGAAAAAACCAGAAGTAATAAGGCAAGAATTATTTTTTTCATTAAAGTGTCATTTCGATCCCGAGCATTGTCGAGGGAGAGAAATCTTCCAACATTGGAAGATCTCTCCACTCTCCCGACTAAGTCGGGGTCGGTCGGGATGACAAAGTAACTTTCTTAAACAAGTTTGTATTATTTAATAATAAATATATTATCGCAGATATTAAGGAAAGGCCGGAAACGGCCAGTCCCAGATAAAACGACCGGGGTTGGAAACTGAATGTCACCAGACTGCCTTCCTCCTCCACCCTGATTCCCCTCCATAAACCATCCACTATCTGCAACTTGTTTTCCTTGCCGTTAACAAAAACTTTCCAGCCGGGATAATAAATATCTTTCAAAACGAGCAACCCCTTTTTTCCGGCGAGAATTTTTACCGTATTGGCGTCTTCCTTCAAAATTTCCGCAACTTCTGTCATCTTTCCGGAATCATCAGTGATATACGCCCTTGGCTTGACGTTTATATTTTCATAAACGGAAATTCCTTTGTCGAAGTAAACCCGCCGGTGATGAGACAGGTATAATTCCCGGTCGGAAACCAAGGACTTCACTGACAGTTCGTCCAAAAGCGAATCATTAAAATCAATTTTTGTGAAATCAATCTTCGTCAAAACGGCATCGGCTTTCGTTTCCAATAGTTGAGGATTGTATTTTCCGGCTGATTCATAGAAACGGTTTAACCGGCTGTTTTTTTGAAACATTCGGTTGTAATCTTTCAGGATAAAAGTGGCGATTCCGTCAATCGTTTTCAGGTTGTAGTAATAACTGAAGTTGGGCGGAATCAAGCGCAGTTGATTGGTAAACTGTTCCTCCAAACCCTGTTTGTCAAGCTGAGAACCTTCTTTGGAAAAAGGCGGCTGAAAGGCAAGCCGGCCGAAATAATCATACATGCCGCTAAAAGGCAGGATTTCCGAAGAAGAAAGATAACGATAGCTACCCAGATTTTGCTGCAAAAAATTCACCACCGGATTTCGAGTCTCAACCAAAGAAGCGTCAAGGATAAAAAGATTGCTTTTGGTAAAAAGTAAAAGGTCAAGAAAAATAATCAGCGGGATCATTTCTCTTTTTGAAATTATTAAACTGACAAATCCCAAGATACTGACGGCCGCGATATTGAGAGTGATAAACCCGGCAATTCTTTTGTCTACTTCGATTGTATGGAAAGCCGATAAATTTTTATGGAACAATGAAGCAGTCATCTTCAGTAAATTCTGGGGTATTGACCGGTTAATATTGACAGCGATAAAGAAAACGGCGGCGGCAACCACGAAGAATAACAAGATAATGAGAGTCTTTTTGAAACGAAGCTTTTGGGTGATGAAAAAATCAACCGCGAAACCGGAAATCAAACTCAATGAAAAAGTATAAACAACTAAAAATGACATCGGATTGCGGAATACGCCAAAAATAGGAATGGTACTGATGAAAAATTTAAAAAACGACAGATTGGTTCCGAAAGAAATGAATAGAGATAATACAGCCGCAAACAGGAAAGGCCAAATTCTCCTGACTGAAAATATTTGTTTTATATTGAGTAATATTAAAAGAAGGGGTACAAAACCGATGTAACCGAGAGTCGAGGTATCCATAAACCCCCAGGCGCTTCCCTCGTTTCTGATACCCCAGAAATGGGCCAATATAAATCTTACTAAAGACAAAGGGTGCAGGGAAAAGTTGCGGTAGACCGAAAGGTCTTGACCGATCAGTGACCGGGTGGAATAAGGCATAAGCTCCAAAGTAGGTAAAATAACAACTGCGGCAAATAAAAATCCAAGAATAATAATGATTAATAAAGATAATAATTTTTTAGAAAATTTCTTTTCCGTTTTTTGGAAAAGAAAAACCGGGACAAACAAAAGTTCGATGACGACGTATTGGATATGCCCGGCAAAAATCTGCGTCGCCAAAACCGCTGAGGTGAGAAAAAGGATTAAGAAATTTTTCTTCTCCAGCGACTTGACCAGAAATAAAAAGAAAACCGGGTAAAGCGAAACGACAAAAAACCTCGACGGGTCGGCGATGTAATTTACCATTAGTCCTGAAAGAGAATAAATGATTGCCCCGGACAGGGAACCGGTTTTTGATATCCGTAAATGCCGGCATAACCGGTACATGAAAAAAGCGGCAATAAAAAAATGGATCACCACCAGAATGCTGATTGCCCGGATGGTTTGGGCAATCACGAGGAATAAATACGGCAGATAATAAGTCCCGGCTGACAGGTCGGCAAAAATCGGATAACCGGAAAGCATATCCGGCAGCCAAAGAGGAAAAACGCCTTTTGCCAGACTGTCGAAGAAGAATTTTTTAAGCGGAAGAACGGACAGAATATCGCCGTAATAAAAAGTTTGGTTTTGGAAAAAAATAGGGAAAAAATAGATCACTAATAAAAGACTAAGGAAGAGATAAGGGAAGTTTTGAACGCTGGTGACTGTCTTAATGATTCTTTTTATCACGGCCATATTATACACAATCGGTTATCGAATCTCTTCCTTTGGCCGATATTGCAGGGCTTCTGCCAGATGCGAAATCCCCAAGACTTTCTCGTCTTCCAGATCGGCAATCGTCCGGGCGACTTTTATCGTCCGGTAAAAAGTCCGGGCGGAAAGATGAAGTTTTTCAACCGCCTGCCGCATAAACTGGAGCAGCTCGCTTGAGAGCGGCATCAGTTCCTTTATATCACGGGCATTCAGATCGCTGTTGCAAACAAGGTTGGTTTTCCGATATCTTTTTGTCTGGAGGTCGCGGGTTCTCTGGACTCTTTTTTTGACGGTTTTTGAGGATTCGCTTGTAATCTCCCCCGTCAACTTCTCCACTTTCACCGGCGGCAAACTGACATGAAGGTCTATCCTGTCAACAATCGGCCCGGAAATCCGCTTCTGGTAACGGAGGATTTGCCCGGGCATACAGCGGCAAGGCTTGGCCGGATCACCCAAAAAACCGCAGGGGCAAGGGTTACTGGCGGCCACTAAAACAAATTTGGCCGGATAAGTAATTGAGCCGGCGGCCCTAGAGATGGAAATAATCCCGTCTTCTATCGGCTGCCTTAAGGCTTCCAAAACACTTCTGGGAAACTCCGGAAACTCATCTAAAAATAAAACTCCCCGGTGAGCGAGAGAGATTTCTCCGGGCATGGGATGAGCACTACCGCCAATCAAACCGATTCTGGAAGTGGTGTGATGCGGGGCTCGAAAGGGACGGATTTTGATAATGGAGGCTCCTTCCGGGATATTGCCGGTGATCGAGTAAATTTTGGTCACTTCCAAAGCTTCGTTTTCCGTCAGGTTAGGTAAAATTCCCGGAAGTGCCCGGGCAAGCATTGTCTTGCCGGCCCCCGGTACTCCGGTCAGATGGAGATTGTGTCCGCCGGCCGCCGAAATCTCAAGAGCTCTTTTTCCCTGCTCCTGGCCTTTAACATCTTCCAAATCAAACTCGGCAATTCTCTCCTCTTCTAGTTTGCTGAAGGAAATATGCGGATAGGCCTTAATAAGAGAGGCACCAGACAAATGACGGAAAAGAGCAATCAACGAGGAGATTGGGATAACCTTTATCCCTTTGATCACCGCCGCCTCCCTGGCATTTACTTCGGGTAATAACAAGGCCTCATATTTTTTTTCTTTGGCCAGAAGGGCCATCGGCAAAATACCGTTGGTATGCCGAAGGGTTCCGTCCAAAGACAGTTCGCCAAAAACCAGGCACTTGTCTACTTTGGCAATTAATTGTTCGGAGGCCAGAAGAATCCCCAAGGCAATCGGCAGATCGTAAGCCGGTCCTTCTTTAGGTAAATCTGCCGGAGCCAGATTGACGGTAATCCGGTGCGGCGGAAATTCGGCGCCGGAATTTTTTAAAGCCGCTCTGACTCTCTCTTTGGACTCATCAACTGATTTATCGGGCAGGCCGACGATGGTAAAAGAAGGAAGGGATTTGGTAGATATATCAACTTCGACGGTGACCGGCACGCTCGAAAGTCCCACCGTCGCCCCGGAAGTAACCTTAGCTAACATAATTTGAGTATAGCAGAAAAATTAAGAGGTTAATTTTCAACAAAATCTTTTACTAAAGTGTAGTTGGAAATAATTACTAATTCTCTGCCTAAAAGAGAACCGTCCCCTCATGGTCCCCTCATGCTATATTATTAATACTCTTTTCCTTCTCCTGGCGGTTGTACGTGTGATTCTTTTCTTACGCTTATTTTTTTTAGTTCATCCTCAGGAACCAAGTCTCCACTATCAAAATTGTGATTTCCCCAATACAACATTTCCTTTTCTTTTTCATCATCCATATAGGAATAACTCCATCTAAATGTCACCCCGTTATTTATATATCTCTCACCATGCTGGACGATCTGACTTTTTGTTGGATCAAAATATACTGATCCTGCATCTCTATGCCCATTTATCCAGTCTTCTGTTATTTGTCTAAACCATAATCCTTTTTGTGGACCTTCCTTTATCTCTTGAGGAAAACTATATTTAAGTATTCCCTGCATGGCTTTTTCTCCTTTCCTTAACAAATCTTTATTATATATAGATTACTCTCTCTCTGAAAAAAACAAGCCAAAAATAATGGTTATTTAAGTTAAGGGAATAAGCTAAGGGAACTAAGGGGACGGTTCTCTTTTAGCCTTGGTTTTAGTAAATTAGCCATTTAGTAGCCATTTAGTTTATATATTTCCCGTGATATCTTGCTTTCTTTATTTCATTATATCTTTGATTGTCTGAGCCCCAGACAGGTTTCTTATAATTCTCCGGTACAATATCGCTTATTATCATTTCTTCATACTTCTTTTGTCTTATTACCTCTGTATTTCCCAAATCATTATATAGGAAATCTTCGGTTATCAAATCATCCTTGATTCCTTCTACGTAATATCTGTAACTGGAATAGAGGTAATCTTTCGGATCAGGTACCAGATTTGCCCTGACAGGATTAAGCTCTATGTATTTACCGCACTGAATAAAATAATTATCTTTCCCTACAGGCTGACTTTTGTATCTGTCCTGCCAGAAATGCCCTATCCAGCCGTATTTCTTTCTGTAGTAATGAAAATATGAGAGATTGAGTTTTTTCATGAATAATGAGAAATCGGAGTCTTTATTTGTCTTTATGAGTAAATGAATATGATTGGGCATAAGACAATAATGATAGATATTAAAAGGAAGATCCTCTTTATATTTTCTGATAAGATCAAGATAGTATAAATAGTCTACGTCAAACCTGAATACCGTATTTCTATTGTTTCCTCTGGTCATCACGTGATAGTAACTATGAGGAAGAATTAATCGGGCTGTTCTTGGCATATAGCCATAATATCATATTTTTACGAATAGTGTACCTAAAAGAGAACCGTCCCCTTAGTTCCCCTTGGTTTATTTCTCTTCCAAATATGACAAAAAGATGGTATAATACATAAACAGAAAGGAGGCAGTGTAGATTATATTAACTTAATCTATCAAAAAATCTATGACCGGAACAGTAAAAACAAAAACGGATAGAGGATTTGGTTTTATCTCTCGCGAAGGCGAAGTAAAAGACCTTTTCTTCCATTCGAAGGATCTAAGCGGCGTCACATTTGATGAAATTCAAGTTGGCGATGTCGTAGCATTTGATGTTGAAGATGGTCCAAAAGGCCCAAGTGCAAAAAATGTAAAACGAGGCTAACGCTCATTTTGATCCAATTAACAATAAAAAAAAAGTCCCACTCCGGTGGGACTTTTTTGTTGGCGTTTATTACAAACCGATCGGGGTGATCTGATACCGGAAATTCCAACCGGCTTTTTGGGCAATGCTTTTAATCTTTTCCCTAATGGTCTTGAAATTAAACTTATACTGGTAGGTTTTACCGAACAAGACCGATTGCTCTTCAATCGTCCCTTCCCGGGGACCAAGGCTGGTTTTGTACGACTGCGCTTTGAAGCCAAATCCGGGCGTCATCTCCTCCATACCGCCGCCCATGGCAAGGCCGGAACCGGATTCGATGAGCATTTCCGTGAATTTAAGGGATTTGGTTTCTTCAGCCAGTCTGAACTTGGCGACGTATTCAAGCTTTTTTTTGGATAGAAAGGCTTTCCTTTCCGCCACCACCAATTTCAAGGTATAGATCCCTTTCTTTTCCTCTAAGTTAGTCTCTAGCGATTCCGCCAATTTTTTAATATCATCCTGTATCATAAATACATAATAACAATTTGAATATCGATAAATCAAGTGATGTCACAGATGAGATTTTGTGTTAGACTAAAGATCATAACTAATAAAAATAATACAAGGAGGTGAGAATGTGGAAATTGTTAAGAAGATAATTGAAATGCTAAAAAAAATCGGTTTTTTAAGGGTGAAAGGTTCAGCCGGCAAATATACCAGTTCGAAAGATAAAGGCTATAAACCGCCTGATCCGCTGGGTTTTTAGTGGTTAAAGAGGATTTATAGATATTTTGTAAATCTACCCCTTTTTAATTGTTTTTCCTGTAATTTTTCCACATTCCTGGATTTATCAGAAAGTGTATCTGAATTCATCCGATCAGCAGTCCGCTTATTTTTTCTCTTTTGGAAGCCTTTCATATATATTAATTATCACACTAAATAATTTGCCTCAAACGGCAAATAATGTAATCTTCTTCAACTCACCAGGATAATACCTATTACCGGCACAAACATGAACAACCTGGAAATGGCCGTAACGTCGGTAACGGCTGAAAAGTCGGAAACGGCTCAAGCGTTGGTAATGGCGGCCTCGGACATATACAACCAATCGGTGGTAATGGCGCAAGAGTCGGTAATGGTCCTAACGTCGGCAATGGTTCCAATGTCGGTAAGGGCGCAAGAGTCGGTAATGGCTCAAGCGTTGGCAATGGCGGCCTCGGACAAGTACAGTCAACCGGCGGTATTGGCTCATTCGTCGGTAATGGCTGATGAGTTGGCATAGGATGACACCCACATGCCTGCGCGCCGCCAACTTTGACTGTCAGAAACAAAACGGACAGCAGAGAAAGAAATATTATCTTTTTCATAGAATTATTTCACCTCCTGTTCCGAAGAAGCCTCTGTGAGCAGTCAGCTTAATACTAAATCCAGCGTAGTAAATATAAATTAAAATGTCAATATGAAATTTAAGTGTATTGCGTATTTTGATTTTATGATATATTGGATATAAAGGAGGAAATATTATGAATGCGTATTTTGGAAATATCGAAGAGTTGACTTCGAAAAATTCTTTTTTCCGGCAGGTGGTTTTTACCGGCGCCAATTGCCAACTGGTGCTTATGTGTCTCAAACCCGGTGAGGAAATCGGCGCCGAAGTCCACGATCATGTCGATCAGTTTTTCCGTATCGAGGCGGGAACCGCCAAAATCGTTACCGGCGAAAATGAGGAGCATACGGTCGGCGACGGAGACGCCATCGTCATCCCGGCCGGAACCAGGCACAATGTCATCAACACATCGTTGGATGAGGAGTTAAAGTTGTACACTATCTACTCCCCGCCCAACCATCCGGAAGGCACCATCCATAAGACAAAAGCGGAAGCTATGGAAGCAGAAAAGCACGAACATTAAATAAAGGAGGAAAAATCTATGGGAGAAAAAGAAAGAAATGTAGAAATCATTGAGGTAAATAAAGGCGGCAGTTTTTATAAAGTCGGTTTTTTTTTACTTTTTGGTCTGTTTATGTTTATTCTGGGCGCCGGACTCACCTGGTATTTTTTAATCGCCAAAGGCCAACTACCGGTTGAGATCGCTCTGCCGAAAATACTGCCTTCACCAACGGTCATTACGGAACAAATACCGCCGGCTCCAAGCATCACTCAAGCGATAATCCCGACTCAAGAAGAATTACCGACAAGCATTCCTCCGACAGTTGCGCCGCAGAAATCTGATCTGGAACAGATCCGTGAAGCCATGGCGGCCAAACATAATAAACCGGTCAGCCAGACCAATATCACCATCAGCAAAAACACCGGCAGTCACGTCTCAGGCGGAGTCACCTTTGAGGGAGAAATGGGCGGCGGCTGGCTTTTGGCGGCCAAATCAGGCGGCAAAT
>CAYGXQ010000040.1:0-9024 GCA_964354025.1 uncultured Gammaproteobacteria bacterium
CCACCCCAAGCCGTAATTTCTCAAAATCTTCATCGGAAATCACCGCATTTTGCAACTCTTTTTCTGCCAAAGTCTTGAAAAAAGTGAAACTCTCCGCCATCTGATCCGCTTTCCACTTCTGCTCTTCGGGCATGACGCCGTTTTTCTCCAAACCGTCTTTAGTCATCTTCGCCAAAGCAATAATGCGGTTAAGAAAAACTAAATTCGGCTCGACATAACCTTTGGGCACTGCCGCTGGAGTCGGTTGTTCTCCCCCGCCGCCAAGCTCCGCGTAAGACTGTTTGGCGTACAAAAGCGTGTCATGCCGCAGTTCTGTCCACGATCCCAAAGCAGTATTCAGATCTTTATCACTCCAGGAATCCGTCTGCATAAACTGCGGATATCCTTCGGCAAACTTGGTAAAAAGCGATTTTAATGTATAAAGCCATGACCAGTATAAGTTTTGGGTCCAGTCATAGGTATCAAAACTGTTGAAAACTTTTTCCAGTTTCTGTTTTTCTTTCGCGATTACCTTATCGGAGTCAGGCGCATTTTCTTTGACCCACTGGTCAAGGTAAATCTGGGCTTGAGAACTTCCGAAAATACTCATCGGCATCAAAGCAGTAGGAATTGAAGGCAGTTTCTGACCGGTTTCGGCGTCCGGCGCCTCGTCTCCCTGAGTCAAAGAGGAAAAAATGAAACTGTCCGGGATAAACCGCTGTCCTAGAAATCGGAAGCCCTTGGTTTTCTCCAAAGCAGCCTGTTTAGTCTCATCCGAGCCGACCGAAACTATTGATGATTGGATCAAAGGACCGGGCAGTTTCTTCACTTCATCGGTAAACTGTTTTAATTTATCTGCGGAGGCAATATCTTCGAATGCCGCGCTGTCGCCGTAAACTTTCTTCACCAAATCACGGTAATCATATACCGTCAGATCATCACTTTTACCAACGAAGAAAACTGTTGGTAAATAAATATTTTCCCATAGAGTCAGGGCTTTTTGATTTTCCTTCTCAATAGTGGTCAAAAGGATTGTTTGAATGACGGCATCCCTGGTTAAAGGTTCTGATTTGATCAAAAACGCATTCCGGCCGTACCAGATCATCGCTTTCCAGTAACTTCGAAGGAGGGAGCTTTTTGTATAATGGCTGCGGGGTTTGTACTGCGTATAATCATCCGCCTGCCCATTCCGAAATTCACCGTAAAGCGGGGAAACCGTTGCGGATTCTGCTTTTTCAATCAGTTCAATCTCCAACTTTGCTTTCTGGTAAACCGCCTCCGGCACTTTAGTTTTATAACTGTCTAATTTGGCTGAAATTTTTTCCGTTTTATCCGTTCCTTCATCATTTACCACCAGTTTTTGCGCCTCATCCGGATTGGCGGCAAATTTATCCCTTTCCGCGTAAGAGAGACTTGTTTCTAAAATCACTTTCGGCACCAGATAAAAGGCGGTCAGCCGGGTAAATGAGTTTTTAATCTCCGGATTGGTACTTTTTTCTATTTCTATCAGACTTTTGTCAAAAAGCAGACCGGTTAAAGTCAGCAGTTTGGGATGGAATTGGGTTTCTTCGATATGCTGGAAAGTCCGGTCCAAATAAACGTGGAAAATATGGAGAAGTAAATCACTGGTGACAAAAACCGTATTCTCCGGCTGGCGTTTACTGGCGGCTGATTCTCCGGCAATCTCTTTATAATGGATCAGGAATTCATCGATGACTCCGCCGTGACTGAAGTCAAGTTCTTGTTCGCCGTCTTTCAGGAGGTTTTCGGCCGGCTGAAGAAAAAAACCGGGACCGATAAGGGCTTTCAGCTGTCCTTGGGTCAATTTTTTCTCCCCGGCTTGCTCAACGTTGGACAGATTGGTCAGTTGGTTTGTCTCGAGCGAATACTGCGGAACAACCGGAGTGATATTAACCGCTTCTTCTTTAAACTCGGCAAATTGGGGAAGATTAGCCTGACTGATAATGGTTTCCGTCTTTGCACTTTCCGGAGAAACGGCAATTTCCGCGGACTTTTGAGGTTTATAAAAAAAGGTGGCAAAAACGATGATGGTAATAAATAAGCCGACTAAAAGCAGGAGCAACATAACCGTGGACAGGGGTTTGCTTTGGTTCATGTCTGTTTCCATTATAATTGAAAAAATTCAAAGTCTGCAAGAACAAAAAAAATGCTACAATATAGTTTTATAATCCAAAATTATGAGAATTGAACATTATTCGAGACACTTGGCAAATAGCAGCAGCCATCCCGGGAAGATAAACCTTAAAGCCGTAGCACTTCTTTTTATCTTCACCGCTACTTTAACTTTCCTGGCCGTCACGAAACTGATGCCGGTAAAATCGGATAAATTTCATATCACTTCTCCGTCACCTTCTCAAATTCCCGAAAAACCGAAATTCAGTGATAAGGACCTGGTCAAAAGAATTGAAAAAGAGATTGCCAACGGCTCGGGCACCTACACGGTCTTTGTATATGACATTAATAACCGTCTGGAATACGGCATTAATGAAAATACAGTCGTCACTGCCGCTTCAACCATAAAAATTCCCATCCTTGCCAGCCTTTACTATCTTGCCGGAAAAGATGAAATTGATCTGGAAAAAATCATTGTTCCGCAAAGAGGTGATATCCAGGACTGGGGAAGCGGTACCATCCGTTATGACCCTCCGGGAACTCCATATTCCATAAAAACCCTGGCCCGTCTGATGATGGAAAAATCGGACAATACAGCCGCTTATATTTTGAGCAATCAGATAATCGGCAATGATAAAATCCAAAAAATTATTGAGGATTGGGGCTTGACCCAGACGGATATGGTCAATAACAAAACTTCCGCACGGGACATGAGCCTACTCCTCATCAAAATGTATAAAGGGGAAATCACCAGTAAGGCACTGACGGCTGAAATGCTCGGTTTTATGGACTCAAGCGAATATGACGACCGGATACCGATGGGACTTCCGGAAAACGTCAAATTTTATCATAAAACCGGCAATGAAATCGGCAAAGTCCATGACGCGGCGATCGTCGATATCCCGAAACATCCTTATTATCTGGGAATTTTTACTATCGATATCACTGATGAAGAAGCGGCTAAAAAAATTATGATTGCCGTTTCCAAAACGGTATATGACTATATGAGCCGGTTATGAAGTCAACCGGGCAACCAAGTGTTGCTGAGGAACAGTCTTTGGGATTATCTCTTCTTCGACCGGTTTGAGCGAACGGATTAAGGCGACTTTCAGAACCTGATCCATGTGGTCGACGAAAACGAATTTCAGATCCTTCAGAACATACTGCGGAATATCTTCAAGGTCTTTTTTATTATCTTTTGGCATAATAACCGTCTTTATCCCTGCCCGGTGAGCAGCAATCACTTTCTCTTTTATGCCGCCGATTTCCAAAACCCTCCCTCTTAGCGTCACTTCACCGGTCATGGCGACATCTTTTTTGACCGGAATTTTTGTCAGGGAAGAAATAACTGCCGTAGTGATGGCAATTCCGGCCGACGGTCCGTCTTTGGGTACCGCTCCTTCAGGCACATGGACATGAATATCCACAGTCTGGTAAAATTTCTCGGAAATTCCAAGTAAAACTGCTTTTGAACGGACATAAGACAAAGCCGCTTTACATGATTCCTGCATCACTTCGCCCAGATGCCCGGTCAGAAAAAGATTGCCTTTCCCCTTCATTACAGCCACTTCGATAAAGAGAATATCTCCGCCGGCTTCAGTCCAGGCAAGCCCGGTACTCATGCCGATTTCATCTTTTTTCTCGGCTAAATAGGCGGTAAATTTGGCCGGTCCCAGCAGTTTATGGAGTTGCATAGGTGTCACCAGTGTTTTTTTAATTTTGCCTTCAACAATTTCCCTGGCTACTTTTCGGAAAATGGTGGCTATTTCCCGCTCAAGATTACGGACTCCGGCCTCCCTTGTATAACTTCTGATTATGGTCTTAATGGCATTATTGCTTACCGCACAATTTTCCATCAATAATCCGTGAGCCTCCAGCTGTTTGTTAACCAGAAAATCACGGGCTATTTTAAACTTCTCATCTTCTGTATATCCCGGAAAATGGATAATCTCCAACCTGTCCCGAAGAGCCACCGGTATGGTATCCAGAATATTGCAGGTGGTGATAAACATGACGCTGGAAAGGTCAAATGGCACTTCCAAATAATGATCTGAGAAGGCGTAATTTTGCTCCGGATCCAAAGCTTCCAAAAGGGCGGCCGAAGGATCACCGCGGAAATCGGCGCCGACTTTATCTATCTCGTCCAGCATGAAAACCGGGTTTTTACTGCCGGCCTGTTTGATCCCCTGAATGATCCTGCCCGGAAGCGATCCCACGTAAGTTCTCCTGTGCCCTCTGATCTCTGCTTCATCACGGATGCCACCGAGGGACATTTTGACGAACTTACGACCCAAGGCCCTGGCGATTGATTTGCCAATGGAAGTTTTACCCACTCCGGGTGGGCCGACAAAACAAAGAATCGTCGGGGTGGCCGCTTTATGTTTTTTGTACTCTGATTCAAGCGCGACGGTTACCGCCGGTTGGCTTTGATTTTGCTCTGCCTTTTTGACTTCCTCTTCCTGACTGTGTTTCTGTTTAAGTTTCATCACCGCCAGGTATTCGATAATCCTTTCTTTTACTTTTTTCAAACCGAAGTGATCTTCATCAAGTATTTTAACCGCTTCTTTGGTATCGACATTATTGGGAGTAGCTACCGACCAGGGAATATCAATCAGCCATTCGATATAAGTCCTTATATATGAAGCTTCCGGATTGTAAGTGGACATTTGGGAAAGTCTCTTTAATTCTTTCCTGGCTTTTTCCTCGACTTCTTTAGGCATAAGCGACTTTTTTATCTTTTCGCTTAATTCCTTGATTTCTCTGGTTTCGCCTTCCTCACCCAATTCTTTCTCAATTGTCTTTAATCTTTCGCGAAGAACCTGTTCTTTTACTGATTTATCGAATTTCTCCTGGGTTTTACTGGCGATTTTCCTCTCTATTTCCAAAATCCTGACTTCATGAGCCAAATAATCGGAAATACGCATTAGTTTGTCTTTTACGTTTGTCGTTTCAAGCAATAATTGTTTGTCTGTTGCTTTAACATCAAGAATTGAGGCGACATGGTTGGCAAACTCGGGTGTGGAAAGGCCGGACATGATATTCATGAAAGAAAGGAAATCAACCGACTTGCCTAAATTAACAGCTCTTTTCAACTCGGCACTGATGTGGTTTATCAAAGCGGTTACCTCGTCGCTGACTTCCAGTTCATCCGGAATATCAACGATTCTGGCCTGAAAATACGGGTCAACTGTTTCATAAGAAAGAATTTTGATCCGGCTTAAACCTTTTACCAGAGCATTTACATCGTTATCAGTTTTCAGGATTCTTTCAATTCTGGCTAAAGTACCGATTGTATAAAGGTCATTCGGTAAAGGCTCATGCATGTGCGGGGTTTTCTGCATCACCAGGGCAACCAGCCGGTCCGAGGAATTGGATGCTTCGATAGCAGTAAGTGATCTGGGCCTGCCGAAGGTCAGGACAATCTCCGTATTCGGGAAAACTACTCCGTCCCGAATCGGGATTACCGGAATGATTTTCGGGTTTGGCTGTTGCACAAGTACCGTCATAAAGTCTTAGCAGTGTAACAAACCGATTGCTAATTGTCAACCGGGGATTCTTAATATTTAAAGCTAATTGTAACTTATCCGGGTATTTTAAACAAACTCTTCTATATATTTTTCCAAGTCCACGGTCAGATCCGCTTCGGATAAGACGCCTTTTGCCAGTTGCGGCAAACAATCGGTATAGGTTGGCTTTCCCACCTGATAGATAACTCCAATTGGCAGTTTTTCCTCCGTTTCCAGCGCTTTTTCCATCGCTTTTTGAAAATTTTTCGGGTCATGGTTTTCTCCGTCTAACTTATAGACACGCTGACGGTACCAATCATAGGTCGTCAGCGGGTTAAAGGTAACGCATGGTTGGAAGATATTTACCAGGGAAAATCCTTTGTGTTCCACGCCTTTTTCAATCAGACCGGTTAAATGAGGCAGATCGCCGGCAAACCCCTGAGCGATAAAACTGGCTCCCTGAGTCAAAGCAAGAGTAATCGGATTAAGAGGCACTTCGATGATACCCTCTGGCGTTGATTTGGACTTGAAACCTTTGAGGGCAGTCGGCGCGACTTGGCCGGTTGTCAAACCATATACCCGGTTGTCATGGACAATGACGGTGATATCATGGTTGCCGCGGGCGGCATGGATCAGGTGATTACCGCCTTCGCCGTAACAATCGCCGTCACCGGCAATGACTACGACTGACAATTTATGATTGGCAATTTTTATCCCGACGGCCGTCGGCACCGACCGGCCATGCAGGGAATGAAAATTATTGGCGGTGAAAAAATCATTCATGTTGCCCGAACAGCCGACACCATAGACAACTGCCAGATTTTCGGGCGGAATTTTTTGGTTTTGGCAGGCGTTTTTCAACGCGCCCCAGATGCCGAAGTTGCCGCACCCCGGACACCAGGTCGGAAAATAGCCTGAAAAATTATTGTTCATAAAATTTCTTTTATTTTATCCAATATTTCCTCGGGATAAATGGGTCTTCCTGAGTATTTTAACAATCTGTTGTCAATTCCCATCCCGGTAACCATTTTTAAAAGTTGTCCCAACTGTCCGGTTGAATTATTTTCAACCAGTAACGTTTTTCTGCAATCCTTAAGCATTTTTGTAATTGGAGCGGGAGGTAGCGGCCATAGATAAGAAAAATGTAATAAATTAAACTTGTCCTCATTTCCTCTCATTGCCTGCAAAATCGGTCCCTTCATTGAACCCCAAGCAACAACCGTTAACGGCGCCTCAATTTTCCCGTAAAGAACCGGCAATTTGGCATCCTTAACCAGAAAGGTGGCGGTTTTCCTGTTTCTTTTGTCCACCTGTTTAATCCGCTCATTTTCCTCTTCGGTCGTATGCCCGTCTTCCAGATGTTCGTAGGAATTGACCTGATGAAGAATATTTCTCATCCCCGGTCGAACTCTCGGTGAAATTCCGTCATCAGTTATTTGATATCGTTTATAATTAGTAATATTCTGTAAATCTTTTTCCGTTAACAATTTCCCCCGATTAATTTGTAATTTGTAATTTGTCATTTGTAATTTATCTATAGTTTGGTGTCCTTCCTGCAGATATTTGTCAACCAGGATAAAAACCGGTGTTTGGTAAATGTCAGCCAGATTGAATGCTTCCAAAGTCAGCCGGTAGGTCTCCTCCATATCACCAGGGGCCAGGATAATTTTGGGGAATTCACCGTGACCCGAGTGGAGGATAAAAAGCAAGTCTCCCTGCTCAGTCCAGGTCGGCATACCGGTAGCCGGCCCCGGCCGCTGACCCATGGCGATGACCATCGGCATCTCCGTGATCCCCGCCAAAGAAAGTGCCTCCACCATGAGGGCATATCCGCCGCCTGAAGTCCCGGTCATTGACCGCACGCCAGCCCATGAAGCGCCCAAAGCCATATTGATTACGGATATTTCATCTTCGGCGTGTTTGACTACCATCTGACTTTTTTCACTTTTTGCCGCCAGGTAATGTAGGATCGTGGAAGAAGGCGTCATAGGATAGGCGCAGTAAAACTTACAACCGGCGGCAATTGCACCCAAACCGATCATTTCATTGCCGGAAATAAAAAGCCTTTTTTCAATTGACGCTTTTTTGGGCAACTTGGTTTTGTAGCCGGCCGGGAAATTCTTTTGCACAAACTCAAAACCTAACCGGGCGGCTTGGATATTTTTATCAATAATTTCTTTGTTTTTTCTGGCAAAAGTTTCGGTAATCAATTGGTTTAATATCCCCAAATCCGCTCCCACCAGATGCATCAGTGCTCCCAAAGCAATGTTATTCAGCATGACCGGATTTAAGGAATTATCTTTAAGTATCTTCCCGAAAGGTATGTGAACTACAGCAATGTTACCTGTTGGTTTTTCCAGTTTTTTGAGATCGACTTTATCCAAATCGATAACCGCCAAACCGCCGTCTTTTAACTCGTTAAAATGCAACTGGTACGTTTCCTCGTTAAGACAAACTAAGATATCCGTCTTTTTTTCCTGGGAAAAAACTTTTCCGCCTGTAATCCTAACGCTGACTACATTGTGTCCGCCTCTTATCAGCGAGGGATACTCCGGATATTCAAAAGCCTCATATCCGCTTCTGGTGGCAATTTTTCCCAAAAAAAGACCGGTCGTCATTATACCGAAACCGGCCGCTCCGCCAATTTTGATGGTTAAATCAGTCATGGGTATTGATTTTGTCGATTGATATTTCAGGTTCCTTCATCACGGATATATCTGCTTACCCGTCTCATCGTGTATGATGATGGCGGCCACCGGACAGGCTTTCGCGGAATCGATTAAGGTTTCGGGAGATTCCTGGTCAACCGTGTCAAGAAAAACCGCTTTCGCTTCGTTGTCCAAAACATAAGCCTTGGGCGCCACTGCGATACAGGAAGCTGCACCTATACATAAATTGCGGTCTACCGTCACCGTTAATTTCCCGATTCTCCGCGGCCCTGAAGGATTTTGGTTATTGGTATTCGTATTCATGTTTTTCTCCTTATCTAATAATAAATTGATAATAATTTTTTATACCTTATCTCCCTTTTCTTTGGCAAGGACCAAAGTCTTCTGCAGTACTTCCAAAGGAAGAATGGCACACTTCAGCCGACTCGGCGAAAGGGTTACCCTAAGCATTTTCAAAATATCTTTGGTAGTTAAATTTTGTATTTTCTGAAAAGTTAATCCTTTGACTTTTTCCGTCAGCATCGAAGCCGAAGCCATGGAAATGGCACACCCCTGCCCAGAGAATTTTATCTCCTTAACAATTTGTAATTTGTAATTTGTAATTTGTAATTGAATCTGCATTTCGATTTCATCCCCGCAGGCGGAATTATAGAGTTTTATAGAAGCGGAAGGATTTTTGAGTTTGCCGAAATTTCTCGGGTTTTTATAGTGATCCAGGATATTTTCGCGGTAAAGAT
>CAYGXQ010000041.1:0-2091 GCA_964354025.1 uncultured Gammaproteobacteria bacterium
TGCCTAAATATTCCAGATTACCGAAAATTCCGGCCAGATTTCCGGCAATTTGCGCCTCTTTCCCGATATTGATATTTCCGCCCCCCAGAGATAGATTTTTTCCTATCTTTCCACTGATATTTATCGTCCCCCCGACTGCCCGGACATTTTGTTCTACCTCTCCTATAATAGTAATATTGCCTCCCGCAACCAACAGATCTCCCTTTACCACTCCGTCTACCAAAACGGTACCGCCGCCAAGATAGGCATCGCCTTCCACAATCCCCGAAAGAGTAACCGTCTCACCGGCGCGAATATAGTCACCGCTATAAGTTTCCGTTTTCGAAAGTAAAACGCTGGTAATATCTTTGGCAAAAGCACTTGAGGGGGTAAAAATAAAAAGAGGAATCAATAAAAGGGAAACAAATATCTTTTTAGGCAGTCTCAACATTTAAGATTACTAAATTTTTGACCAGGACAGTTTGGCCACCGCTCTATTAGCATTTTCATAATATTCCATCACAATGGAGTGTGAACCGGCGGTTAAAGGAACATCTGCCGTGTAGGTGGTAGCTGATTGATTTTTCCACTGGTTGATGACAGTTTTGCCGTCTACTATTAATCTAACCCCGTCATCGGCGGTAACGGAAAATCTGTAAGTACCGGCGGCAAAAACAGGGTTTGCTGTCCAGCGGACGGCAAAATTATCAGCGGAAACAGCACGGGCATCCGGCTTACCATAACCCCAGTTGAAATTAATCGTCGGATCTGTCCGGGTAAACTGCAGGGAGCCGAAAGAATAGGGAGTAGTTGATTTATTCAAGTTATAATATTTTCCCTCAAAAGTCACAGCTACAGTTGGCGTAATTACTTTATTATGAACCACGACACCTTCAACGATAAAGGTATGGTTATCCGCGGTTTCCACGTTGTAGACAGAGACGGTTTGATTGACTGTTGTGATCGAGATAACTTCGGCAAGCTCTAACTTCCCCCCGGAATTGGTGCTGACACTATCGCCGACTTTCAGATTTTTGGCTTTTACGAAAACCAGATTGTCTTTGAGGATCGGATGCTCTTGAGTGACTTCCAAGGTAATACCATTCTCAAGTTTAATTACCAAGTAACCGTCAACTGTTCTCTCATATTTCTTAACTATATAATTGGCGATAAAAGTTTGCTTTTGATTGTCAAAAGCTAATACTTTGTCACCTTCTTTGACATCTTTGATGGTAACTTTTTGTCCGTTTGACAAAGAAACAAGCATGTTTTCGGTGAAACAGGCTTCCGGAGTGGCAGTGGCAGTCTGTTTGGTGGTAGGAGTCGGAGTCTTGGTCACGGTCGGCACCAAAGCTTTCGTCGGAGTAAGGGTAGGAGTGGTAGCTCCTGGCGTCGGAGACGGTTCACAGATAGGAGCATATGGTGTCGGTGTCGGATTACACGGCAGATAATGGGTCCAGTAAAGATCGCCGCCAGCAAAACAGTTGTCATAAGGATTACCTTGGGTATCAATGGCTTCCACCGTAGCTCTGATCATGACAAAATTGTCATTAAGACCAATTCCCGGCCAATTGACGCTGAAAGTAAAGTTTGTGTTTGGTTGAACATTATTTATTATACTGGTCACCGCTGCTCCCTGCACCGGTTCCATTTGTCTATATGTAACCCTCAATCTGGCCGGTAACGGGATTCCCATCATTGCGCCGATGTGTCCTGTCATTGTGATCGTTGTAGGATTCTGTTCACAGGAAGTGGCTGTATCAATCTGAACCTGACATTCAACGCAGACTGGTGTCGGGGTCGGTGTAACGGTAGCAGTAGCAGTCGGTATCACTGTGATAGTTGGTGTCGGTGTACGGGTTGGAGTGACTGTCGGCGTTCTGGTAGGAGTCACTGTCGGTGTCGAAGTTGGAGGTCTAACAGTCGGCGTAACCGTCTGGGTCGGAGTCCGAGTAGCAGTCGGAGTCGAAGTCAAAGTGACTAACGGAATAGTCGGAGTCACGGTAACAGTTGGTGTTGGGGTTCTGGTAGGAGTTGGAGTCGGGGTCCTGGTAGCTGTCGGAGTCGAAGTCAAAGTGACTAACGGAATAGTCGGAGTCACGGTAACAGTTG
>CAYGXQ010000041.1:2191-8489 GCA_964354025.1 uncultured Gammaproteobacteria bacterium
GTGTTGGGGTTCTGGTAGGAGTTGGAGTCGGGGTCCTGGTAGCCGTGGGTGTCGGTGTCCTTGTGGGAGTAAGTGTAGGCGTGACCGTCGGTGTAACCGTAGGAGTCGTGGTAGGAGTGACTGTAGGAGTTTGGGTAGGAGTAGCTGTGGGTGTCTGTGTCGGAGTAGGAGTAGGAGTCTTGGTTGAAGTCGGGGTCGGTGTCTTGGTGGGAGTAGGAGTAGTTGTCGGATTAGGATAACAACATGTATAAGCATTACCGCAATATTCGCACTCAAAAGTACATTGCCAATGATTTATAGGAGAATCACAAAGTATTGCATCAGCGTAACATTTACCCATGCAACTAGTATTTCCTTTATTGTCTTCTTTATCATAGCAATAACCACATTTAAGGTTAGAACTGCTTAAATGACATATCCAAGGAGCTTCACTTGCCGCTGAAACAGATTTGGGAATTGATATTTTAACAAAAACTGCGCTAACAAATGCTACGGTAAGAAAAGTGACAAGAAAATAAAGATATTTTTTCATGGATTTTATTCTGAAAGAATTTTAACCAGAAGCGCGTTCGTCCTTATTTCCGCTTCTATATTATCTCCGTTATTGGTGAAAAAATAATTATTGGTACTGTCAAAATGATCGGCAATCATATTTTGAAGAAGTGAGGTTTCGAAATTTTGGTATTTGGCATCCGGTGAAACTTTATAAAGTTCTGAGGCGGATAATGAACAAATTGTTTTGCTGAAAAGGCTTGATTTACCAGCAGAAAGAGGTCCGGAGATTTCCTTATCCAGCAGATTTTGGGAGAAACCGAGATACTGGTTTTCTTTGGTGGCTTGATAAAGATCTGCGGCTGACATCCCCCAAAGGCATTTATCCGGATTATTTTTATCCAGGACTGACCGCAAAGCGCGCTTACTTTCATAATCATCGGTAATATAGGTAAATAACAATTTGGCCAGCTGGAGATTATCCGGGTTGTTATCCATCAGATATTTGCCGGCATTATCGGAGATCCCGACAGCGGATGAATCAAATTCAAATCTGGCTTCATTCCAGCTGTTAATTTCGTCGTTATTTGGATTTGCGGCTGTGTCAGGAATGGGATTGTTTGTATCGATAGTATTTATTCTGCTTTGTGACTGACCCGGATCAAAAGTCCTTGTCTGGTCCAGTTTGGAAAGAATAGTCTTGGCATCTTTTGGTTTGGCTTTTTGGCAAACCGCTTTCGCTTTGTCCTTGGTAGCTTGAGGGATATTGGCTTCCTGCCAGATGTCAGCTGATATCCGGCAACTCCACATGTCCGGTTGAAGACGGGGTGTTTTGACATTGTCGAGTAAAGTATCCAGATCTGCTTCCAGCTGACTGAGTACTGCCTGATCGCCGGTCTTTTTCCAATAAGCCAGCCTTGCCCAGATGACATAAAGACTGATTCTTTTATCTACTGCTCCGAGTACCTGACCTTGGGATGGAGAGCTGTAGAGATTTAAATAATAATGTCCATCCGGCGATTTCATCTGATCAAGCCATATTAATACTTTTCCCGCAATCTCGATATTTGAGAGGGTGACCGGCGGTTTCGTTGTCGCGACCGGAAGAGGAGGAAACCAAGTATTATTATTACCCATACATCTATAAGAAACATTATTCTCCTCATATTGAAAACCGACACCAACACAATCACCGTTGTTGTCCGGCGTTTTACATTGGTTTGTCTCGCAATTGGCCGCCTTGGGCCGGCTGGAAATATTGTTTTGTTTCAACAGCCCGATGACGATCGGGATGAGGGTAACGGCAAAAAGGATCAGAATGACTATTGTTACCGGCGGCAACTTTAGCTTTCTCATTTTTGAGAAAGAATTTGAGGACCCTCCCAAAGGCATTATTTTAGCAGTTGGTTTCACTTTTTAAGATTTTTAAATTAAAAAAGAAAGCTAATATATAAAAAATAACAGTAAAAAATCCTCTTGTCAATAGGTCACTTTATCTATATTTAATTATAAATTACAAATTACAAATTATAAATTTAATTCAAAATTACTGAATTAATAAATATTAATTGGAACGGATGTACTATTTATCGGACGGTAAAAGTTGGTCCCGTCCTGACTCCAGGTGATCCAAACGGAATAACTGCCCGGATTTTTGAACATCATGGAATTGTTCAGGTTAAAAGATTCCCCAGCTTCCAGATTTTTGTTTAGGAGGCATCCGAAACCGCTGCCGCCGGTATAGTTGAAACAGACATGGGTGAGGAATTTTTTCTGATGTCCGGTGTTTTTTATGGTAACGGTGAAATTGACGGTCTCGCCGGTTTCCGCGCTTGTCTTATCAGCGGTGATATGACCGACTTCCTCGATAGTGTATTTAGACGAAGTCTTCGGTGAAGAGGGGTAATAGGGATAATTGGGGGAAGAAGGGGTAATAATTTCTTCGTATTCAGGTGATGGAGTAACAGTCGGAGTGACCGTTTCGACGATAGTGGGCGTCGCTTCTTCGGTCATATCGACCAGGGCTTCTGCTGTCCCCTTTTGGTGCTGCTGATAAAAGACGGTCAGTAAACTTCCGCAGAAGAAAAAGATAATGGCGGTTAAAAAGTAAGAGGTCTTTTTTGTCATGGATTATTTATAACATATCATTTAACCATTGACAAACGGAATTTTTTACATATATATTAAATTTAGATGAAACAATATTTCTACAGTTTTTTAATAGCCATTTATGTCCTGGCCGGGGTCACTCTCGGTGTACCGAAATATTCCGCTTATCTCCTGTCCGGTGAACTGGCTTCGGATCAAAAAGTCGAGGAAATCATGACCGGAAACAATCAGCCGAATCCCGAAACCGCTTCTTATATCTTTAATAACCGGGATTTCGTTTATGATTATTTTAGTGAAGCGTCGCTGTTGGCCCAATTGCCGCCGACTGCGCAAACCGGAGACGAAGAGAGCGCGGTTTTGGGTACCGATGACAGCCGCTGGATTGAAATAAACCTGTCACAACAGCGACTTTATGCCTGGGAAAATGGTAACCAGATAGGCAATTACCTCATTTCATCCGGCAAATGGGCCCGGACACCAACTGGAGATTTCCGCGTCTGGACAAAGCTCGCTTCAACGACTATGAAGGGCGGTTCAAAAGCACTCGGCACATATTATTATTTACCGAATGTCCCCTGCACCATGTATTTTTACAAAGGCTATGGTATACATGGTACCTATTGGCACAATAATTTCGGCCAGCCGATGAGCCATGGCTGTGTCAACATGCGCACTCCAGATGCCTGCACCGTCTTCAATTGGGCCAGTGTGGGAACGAGAGTGAATATACATTATTAAAACTTGTCTTTGCGATCCCGAGTTTTTCGAGGGAGAAGCAATCCCATCCGAGATTGCCGCGTCCCGCTTATAACGGGGACTCGCAATGACATAAAATTGCGATGGTTCAAAATCAACAATCCGCTTTACAACTTACTCCCCAACAGCTCCAGGACATCAAGAAAAGACTTATTGAAAAACGTGAAAAACTGAAAGAGGAACTGCGGACAAAACACAAGGAAATCTACCAATGGCTCCTTGATCATCATATCGACCTTGACAATCTGCAGAAATATTCCCAAAATATCGCCGCCGCATTGATTTTGACCAACCAACTGATGATTAATCCCTCCGGACTGACTCCTATACCCACACCGGCTTCTTTGGTTTCAACTCCAGAAGACCAACCCGACTTAGAAGGTTTGGCTCCTGAGGAAGAAGCCAAACGGGTTTGGGAACTCTACGGCAGAATAATTGATGAAATGGCCGAAAAATACGGGATAGATCCGCAACTTATCTTCGCTACCATCATGACCGAATCCGAAGGTAACCCCCGGGCATACCGGTATGAAAGCCATATCAACGACGCCAGCTACGGACTGGGACAAATACTTTATACGACTGCTTTGAGTCTGGGCTTTACCGGATCGCCGGAGGAGATGTATAAGCCGGAAGTGGCCATAGATCTAATCGGCCGTTATCATAAAAATACGCTTGAGACATACGGACCGCTGGGACCGGAACAGATGACGACCGTTTACAATTGCGGCGATCTTTTCGGCTATCCTTATCCGGGACACCTTGATCGCTTTTGCAGCTGGTACTATACTTATGCCGATCCGAGAAAGTTGGCGAATAAATAATTACAAATTATAAATTATGATACCTTCACCTGACATAATAGGACATCATCCAATAGAACGAAAAGATTTAAGTTCTTTAGCTAAAGATGTTGAATTGTGGCGACGACTAGATGTTATTGGAGAACAAACTCATCATCGACAAGTACATAAAATATTTGGAGCTGCTTTTAAAATGAACCAATGATAAGAGACGCGAACTGAAGTTCGCTAATCCATTTCTGTTTGGAATAGCGCAATTTATTGCGCGTTACTCAAAAATGAAAAAGATAATTTTTTCTCTATTTGTTTTTCTCTTTCTTCTCTTCCCTACTGGTGTTCTTGCTAAATCCTACAATATTACCGCCGATGAGTTTGATATCGTTATTAATAATGATAAGTCCATCGCTGTTTCCGAACGGCTAAACTATGATTTTTACGGCTCTTTCTCCTGGGCCGAGATGTGGATACCGGCGACAGTTGATAATTTTTCCGTTTCTGCAATCGATGGATCTCCCGTTAATATCCTTGACTCAGGCAACCGGGCGGGGCGCTTTTACGCCAAATGGGGTTATAAGGCAAATGATGAAGCAAAAGCTTTTCTCATCAAATACACCGCCAATAATGCTGTTAAAAAATATCAGGACGTGGCCGAACTTTATTGGAAAGTCATCGGCAGTGACTGGCAAATAAGCCATAATAATATCGATATTACAGTACATCTTCCCCAAGCCGTTTCTGACAAATCTGAAATTCTGGTTTACGGACACGGCCCCTTAAACGGCCAATCGGAAATTATTGATTTACAAACTGCCAAATTTACCGCCCAAAGCCTGGCTACCGGACAGTTTATGGAAATCAGGGTTGTTTTTCCTGCATCGATGATATTGGGTAATATTGATGGCGGGGCCAAATTAACCGCGATTAAAAACGAAGAAAAAGCTTTCGTCGACGAGACTATAGCCGCCGCCAAACAAGCGCAGGAACAAGCCAAATCAATCGGCCAGGTCATGGTTGTTTGGGGCCTGCTTGTTTTTATTCTCCCCTTTTTATGGGTCATTATTCTTTTTTACCTTTGGAAGAAATACGGCCGGGAATATAAATTCCCCGATATCCCCGAATATGTCCGGGAGTTGCCAAGCAAATTAAATCCGGCGCAGGTCGATATCCTCCTCAAACAGGGCGGAAAACCCCAGATTAATGCTTTTACCGCTACCCTTTTTGACCTGGCCAGAAAAGGCTATCTGCAAATGCATGATGAGGTGAAACTCAAAAGCGGCCTTTTGGGGACAAAAAAAGAGATCAAAACCACTCTGACTCTTGATAAGCGCTGGCAAAAAATAAATGAAAAACTCCAGGACTTTGAAACCGATCTGTTGGATTTGATTTTTATCACCATTGGTAAAGCCGAGGCAACGTCTATTGAAAAATTATTTAATAAGCCGTCAGGCAAAGAAAATAAAACGGACGACAGTGTCACCATGGAAGAGATCAAGGACTGGTTGAAAAGCCACGGCCGGGAATTTGAAGACTGGTGGAAAGAGTGGCAGGATAAAGTCAAAAAACAAACCGATAAACTCGATCTGGTCGAGAAAAAAAGCCAGGATATTTATACTAAAGCGTTGATCGGTTCCGTCATTGTTGCAATAGTTACCCTTAATCCCCTTCTGATATTTATATCCGTTATCATTGTCCCGAAAATGAAACGCTGGGAGAAAAAGTGGTCACAAGAGGCGGCCATGTGGAAAGCTTTTAAGCATTTCTTAAACGATTTCGGCAGATTTAAAGAAATTCCACCCGAAGCTTACAAGCTTTGGGAACACTACCTGGTTTTTGCCATCCTTTTCGGCTGTGCCGAGAAAATTATCAAAATGCTGCCTCAAATTTTGGAAAACCCGCAGGCAACACCTGCTCTTTGGTACTACGCGGCAGGTGTAAATATGAGAAATGTAAGCGGCATAGGAGAATCGATGAGCAGTATGGTGCATTCTCTTAATGTGATGACTTCGGAACTTCAGACTGCCTCAACTAGTGCTTCCCATTATTCTTCAGGCGGAGGCGGTGGTTTCTCCGGCGGCGGTGGAGGGGGCGGCGGGGGAGGGGGCGGCGGCGCGGGATGAGCAGGATATCAGGATGTGTCG
>CAYGXQ010000042.1:0-7681 GCA_964354025.1 uncultured Gammaproteobacteria bacterium
AGGGCGGTTATACGTGGTTGCGGTGCTTCGCACCTTAACAAACGAGAAACGCAGAACGCTGTTTCCAATCCTGAGTTTATCGAAGGATGGAATTACAGCGGACTGTCCGCCGAAGTGAGCATTCGTTTGCATGGCCGTATGACCTTAAAACGAATTCGAACGCAGGCGGGCAGAAATAGAAACAAAATAAATACTGGAAGGAATTAAGGGAATAAACTATTTTTATTTTTTAGTACAAAAAGGAAGCAGGTCTTTTTCGGAAAAAAGGATGTGTTTTTTGCATGTTCTTAATAACGCATAACTTATCCGGTGCCTAAAACCTGTATAGCAAATAGCTTTACCGGTTGATTGAGCATCGGTAATTGCAGGCAGAAGATCAGAATCGGAACTGACCAGAAAACAGGTGTCGTAAAGGTCTTTATACGCACCCTTTAATATGTCTGCGGCGATTTGCACATCCACGCCTTTTTCATGAAATTTATTATCTGATTTTAAGAGATAACCAAACTGGATTATGAAACCTAATTTTTGCAGTTTAGTGACAAATGACTGCTGTTTAGCCATCATGGATCTAGCTTTGACATCATTCTGTTTTGCCATAATTTTTCCGATGCAGTAAAAGCATGATATGAGCTTAGTGTTTTTTGTAAGATGCGATACAAATAAATCGTAATTAAATTCATGAATATCAGGTAGGTTCAGTTCTTTGAGTTTGTAATAAAAATTACTGCCGTCAATAATGACAATTGATTTCTGTTTCTTCATTAATTTAGTATAACAAATAAAAAAACCCTGCGCACCGGTTGCCCGAGCACAGGGGAGATTATGAATAGATTGTAATCTATTGCATGAATTTTGTCAATTTTTATTTCTTTAATTCCTTCCAGTAAAGAAATTCCCGGGTTTGCCGAGACCCATCCAGTCTAATGGTTTAAACCATTAGACTGTTTCTAAAAAAGGTATATATTTTATCTGGAATTAAATCCATTTAGTTTGAATGTCATCCTGAACTTGATTCAGGATCCATACATTTAAAATGGATTTTATTCTGGGTAAAAACCCAGGCTAATCGGGAAGATTTAATGGCCAAATTGCGGCCAGAAAAATCATTACTGGTTGGTTTTGTTGTGAGTAAAGTAGTTTTTAGGCGGCAGATAATTGCTTCTGACGTTTTGATTACTCTAACCCACAACGTCCCGATATTATCGGGATGATAGCTCTTTAACATAGGCATACAGGTATAATAACTATCTTCTCATTCCTTTTCTTTTAGGGAGAAAGTCGGTTATAAGAAAAATCTTTGTATCCGGCTTCATCCCTAAAAGGAGGGGGTGATAAAAAAACGGGCATCCCAGCCCAAGAGCCCTGCATAGGAGACTCAAACCGAATCAGGCAACGTGCTTGATAAGGAAGGGAAAAAACCGAAAAACTTGAGAGGTGCAGAATGTTATGGCCAATAGTAGTTGGTGGAGTCACTGGGGCAGTGGTCGGATTGATAATTCGATTTCTGTCACCAGCGCCAGTAGGCGGGGCGGATGATCATCGTGTCCGCAACGCCATCGTTTGGGGTATCGTCGCGGCAGTCGCATCAGGTTTGATCGTCGCGGCGATTAGTGGCGGGTGGTTAGCTACTCTTGCAGCGCCAGCGCCAGAAGTGAAAGCGACGCAGGCACCGCAGGCTACCTACACGCCCCTGCCGACCTATACACCGTTGCCGACTCAAGCGCCAGCCGCGACACAGACACCGCAACCAGCAGCAGCCACGACCCAACCGCCGGCCGTGCCGCTCGCCGTACTCAGGGTGGACAAGGAATGCCCGTGCGATGAAGTCGGCCCAGGAATCGCAGAGTGGTTTGACGGCGCAACACTTGGTGGAATTTGGTTGGTCCCCGATGGCCAGAAGTTCGTTTCTCAATTCGGCCATTTCTGGGGTCTCCAGAGTTTCGCCAGTGCCAAGGCACGCTACTACGGCAAGGATGGCGCCGGTCAGACCGACGGACACCTTCACGATTTCTGCGTTAAAGAAGTCAATGATCACCAAGTGATCGTGGAAGGGCCGCCAGGAACGCCGGAGGGAAATGATCCTTGCCGTTGCAAGATCATCCCCATAGCGGTTTGCCCAACTGTCGCAACCGTCATGCCGGGCGCCGGTTCTGGTTCCGTCGTGCCCGCCGTTAAGGCTGGCAAGTGCAACATCGGGGGCGAGTCCGTTGGCCCGGCCATCTTGGAAGGCAATGTAAGCGGTTTGCCAACGGTCATCAAGCTTATGGCGGGCCATAAGTTTGTACTCAGCAAAGGCAACTGCTGGGATGATTTCGCATCGCAAGCCGCATTGGATGCGCGCTGGCCTGCTCACTCGGCTGCCTTTTTGAAGAAGTACACCAATGGAGTTGCCATCGAAAAGTAAAGGGGCAGTCAGCCATGAAGAAGGATAGGATTTCCTGTATGCCTAGGGGGCGAGCACCCCCGGAGAGGAAGATCCATATGGGTCTTCGTCGTTTATGCGCAAGCATAACTTCGTCGCCCATATCGGGTCTTCCTCTCCTCCTTCATTTTGTCTATAAATTTACAGTTTGTAGACAGAACTTAAGGAAAAATATGCTGGATAAAATTTTTACAACACCGGCAAAAATATTTTTAGGAAAGGGAATCGATAAGAATTTCCCTTTTCTCGTAGACCTTTATAAAAAGGTTTATGTTATCGTGGCAAAAAACGGAGAATTGAAAGTCAAAATCCCAATGGATATGAAACTTATTGTTTCCGCAAAAGATTGCGGATTGGGTATGTTTCTAAGAACCAAGGGAGAATTTGAGCCGCTACAAACAAAGCTATTTTTAGACTCTCTCAAGCCCGGCATGGTGGTTTTTGATATTGGCGCCAATGTGGGTTATTACACTCTTTTAGCAAGTAAATTGGTTGGAACGAAAGGGAAAGTTTATGCATTTGAGCCGGATCCCAATAATTTAGAGCTTTTGAAGAAAAATGTTTCTTTAAACAATTGCTCAAATGTAACTATCGTGAAAAAAGCGCTTGGTGAAAAAGAGGAAACAGCGATTTTGAGTTTAGACAAAGCTAATCCCGGAGAAAGCAGTCTGGCAAAAACAGCAGGTGAAGAAAAAGTAAAGGTTGAAGTAATCACTTTGGATAAATTTATTAAGCAGAAAAAAATACAAAGGGCGGATGTCATCAAGATGGATATAGAAGGAGCGGAAATAATGGCTTTAACCGGCGGACAGGATTTTCTCCAACAAACCCGTGGAATAACGCTTTTTATTGAATGCAATGTGAAATCACTTAGGAATTTCGGAGTGGAACCGGAAGATTTAATTAATAAACTGGAAGGTTATGGTTTTAAGATCGTAAAAATAATTAATGAGTTTGAAAAAAGAACTGATTCATATATTTGGCCATGTTTATTGGCAAATCTGGAAAAAGTCAGTTATGTCAGTTTATTTGCGCAAAAATAAATATGAAGCAAAATAATTCATATAATCCATCAGTATCTGTCCTGATTACTTCCTTTAATGCCGGGAAACATATCCATGAGGCTTTGGAAAGCATAACCAGTCAGACATATAAAAATCTGGAAATTATTATCGTAGATGACTGTTCAACTGATAATACATGGAAAATATTAAAAGACTATCAAGAGATTGATAAACGGATAAGAGTTTTCCGGACAAACAGACATAGTGGCCCAAGTATTGCTTCCAATCTTGGATTGAAAAAAGCCAAAGGAGATTTGATTGCCCGGATGGATGCGGATGATATCGCGTATCCTGACAGAATCGCAAAGCAGGTACGGTTTATCGGAGAAAATCCGAGAGTCATCCTCGTTGGAGGCCAATGCAGTCTTATTGACGGAGAAGGTAAAATAATCGGCAGCAAGCAATATCCTCTTACCCATTTGGAAATATGCCGATCATTGTTTTCAATTAATCCGATACAGCATCCCAGCTGTATGATAAATAAAAACCTGATTCCAAAAGGTGAATTATATTATGTAAATCATTCTTTCCTGGCTCATGATCTGGAATTGGTTTATAAGCTGGCCCAATACGGTGAACTGGCTAATCTTCCCGACAAAATATTATATTATCGGCAACATAAAGACTCTTTATCTATGAAGAATCCCAAAAAAACTTTTCAAGCCACTTTTTCCGTCAGAATTAAAGCCGTATTCGAATATGGTTATCGACCAACTTTCAGGGGTTGGATCAATCACTTTTTACAGGCGGTTGTAATCACGGTTTTACCAAAGAGATATATTTATCCGCTTTTTCAAATTTGGAGATATAAAAGAACAAGCGAATTAATTCTATTCTTTAAAAGAAAGATCTTGTCTACTCTCAAAATCTGTCTTGATCAACTTGCTTACCGATGGCAAAGTTATTTTTGGTAAAGACTTATGTTTAAGAAACAATTACTAGTTCCATTAATAATATTTTTTATTATTTTAGTTTTAGCGATTGTCAATTATTCGTCCGGATCATTTCTAACCGGCTGGGATAACTTGCATCCGGAGTTTAATTTTTTGGTAAATATCAAGCGGTCCATTTTTTCCGTCTGGCAGGAATACCAGGGACTAGGATTACTTGGCGGGATGGGGCATGCCAGTGATCTGTTCAGGCAGGTATTTTTGGGGATTAGCTCCTTAGTTCTGCCGGCCAATCTGCTTCGCTATTTCTATCATCTTCTGATGCTTCTGGTTGGCTCTCTGGGAGTTTATATCCTGATGAAAAATATCGTTTTAGCCGGCGCGAGTGAAAAATTGAAAGGAATCGGCGGTTTATTGGGAGGGATATTTTACCTGTTTAATATGGCAATGGTACAGATGTTTTATGTTCCTTTTGAGCCATATTCCAGCCATTTCGGACTTCTGCCATGGCTCATCTATGCCAATTTGAATTTCCTGTTTAATAACAAGAAAAAGAATCTCCTCCTGCTTTTTCTGATAAATATTTTGGCGGTTTCCCAAGGATATGTAGCCACTTTTTTTCTGGTAACGTTTATCTCCTTAAGTTTGATTTTTCTGACTTCGCTTATCTTGAAAATGGCCGGTTGGAAAAAAATCCTGGTTGCTTACCTGATACTGTTTTCGGTTAACGCTTTCTGGCTTTTACCCAACCTATATTTTCTTGTCAGAAGTACCGATGTTACCGTCAATGCCAAGATCAACCAGATGTCCACGGAAGACAATTTCCTGCGCAATAAAAAATACGGCAATCTCCAAAACACCATTTTGCTGAAAGGTTTCTGGTTTGACAATGTGGAAATTGATAAGGAAGGAATTCCCAGATACCAGTTTGAGAATTGGCGGATACATTTTGATCAGCCTTGGGTACCGGTTACCGGTTATTTTCTATTTGGTGTAATTGTTTTGGGAATTATAGTCTCACTAAAAGACAGGTTCAAAAGAGGATTTATATTTATTCCCCTTTTTCTTTTTTCCTTTACTATCCTGACGAACGATACCCCGCCTTTTTCGTTTTTTGCTTCTCTTTTTTACCGGCTGCCGCTTTTCGGACAGATCTTCCGTTTTACCTTTACTAAATTTTCCATCATCACGGCGTTTTCTTATGCTATCTTTTTTTCTTTGGGAAGTTTGTATCTTTTATCGCTGATCAGAAAAAAGTTTTTGAATATACTAATATTGTTTCTTCTTATATCATTGCCGGTTGTTTATCTTTACCCGGTTTTTCAGGGTAATTTGTTTTACAGTAAAAACCGCTCCCAGATCCCGCCGGAATATTTTCAGGTTTTTGAGTTTTTCAAGAAACAGCCAAAAGGAGAAAGAATCGCCAATTTCCCGCAGTATACCTTTTGGGGTTGGACTTTCTATAACTGGAATTACAGCGGGTCAGGCTTTCTCTGGTACGGGATAGAGCAGTCAATTTTGGATCGGGCGTTTGATGTCTGGAGCCCTTATGATGAAAATTACTACTGGGAGATTTCAGAGGCAGTCTACTCGCAAAATCCCTCTCTATTCCAAAAAGTCCTGGAAAAATATCAAGTCTCGTGGCTTTTGATAGATGATAATGTGATAAGTTACGCCAATAACCGGTCGCTTTACCTTCCCCAACTGGAAGAAATCATCAAGCAGACAACCAATACCAGTTTGTTTGCCTCTTTTGGCAAAATCCGGATTTACCGGGTGGAGCTTGCCACCAAATCGAAAGATTTTATCTTTCTTGCCTTTGACTTGCCGCAGATCGGACCGGAGTATAAATGGAATAATTACGATAAAGGATATGAGGAATATGGGAACTATATTTCGCAAGCGGGAAGCGTTAAGCGTGAAGCGGAAAGTGAGACTAATTACCCATTCCGTTCGCTTTTTACCGGACGGAAACAGGAGGAACTGGAATATAATATTAAGGATTCCACGGATTACTATATTTTTAGCGCTAAGATCCCCACGGATTTTACTGGTGGAAAATTGGTTATTTCTCCACTTATTAAAGAGGAAATGATGGAATATGATCCCGCTGATTTATCAAAGACAATTACAAAGTTTCCAGAGATATTTATTGACGGAGAGTTGGTGCAAACCAACCTCAGTTCTGATTTCTCCACCTCCGAGGAGTCCCTTCGGAACACCTCGGAGGTGTCTTTAACGCTTCCATATTTAAGGGATGGGAATTTGGAAGTGCGGGTTCCAAAGATTAACGATTTTTATTCTTATAACTCACAACCCACAACTTATAACCTACAACCAAAGTCCTGCGATCAGTTTAATACCGGCGATATCTCCAGCGAAAGTATCAGTGAAAACGGAAAAGACTATTTGAGACTGACCAGTTTGAGATCTTCCAACTGTCTGGATTTTGATTTGCCTAATTTAACACAAAAATTGGGTTATCTGGTTACTGTCGAAAACCGAAACATAGAGGGAAAGAGTTTGCTGTTTTCAGTCATCAACAAAAATTCCCAAAGATCGGATATAGAGACGTACTTGCCGAAACGCCTTTCAGATTCCTCCACACCGGGAGAATCCCTGCCTGCCGGCGAGGCAGGCCTTCGGGCTACTCCCGGTGTGTCTTTAACGCCTTCAGATATTTCTTACTTTATTGTCCCTCCAATGGAAGAATTCGGCCGGGGATATACCTTGCATCTGGACAACATCTCCATCGGCCGGGTGAAAACGGTTAATGATCTGGGAAAGATCACCGTCAATCCGATCCCATATAGGTTTTTAACCGGGATGAGGATTATTAAAAACCAGATAACAGATAACCTGTCTGCGCAGGCAGGCAGAGAACAGAAAACAGATTATAAATATGAAGTGCTTCATCCCAATCCGAGTTATTATCAAGTCAGTCTTTCAGATTCCTCCACACCGGGAGAATCCATGCCTGCCGGCGAGGCAGGCCTTCGGGCTGCTCCCGGTGTGTCTTTGTCGCATACTGAAAATATGACGCTTGTTCTTTCCCAGAGCTTTGATGAAGGCTGGCATGCTTATCGAATTAAGAATTCAGAATCTAGAATTAAGAATTTTCTAAATTCTACTTTTCCATTTATATTTGGTGAGGAAATTAAAGATCATGTTTTGGTGAATAACTGGGAAAACGGATGGAAAATTAGCAATTTGTCGTTGGCTAATAGTCGTTTGCAAAATAATGATCAAAAGACTAACGACCAAAGTCCAACGACGACGATTATCGTCTTCTATCTTCCTCA
>CAYGXQ010000043.1:0-7569 GCA_964354025.1 uncultured Gammaproteobacteria bacterium
CGGGTTCCTTAAGAGTGCCGTCAAAATTGTCATTAAACTTGACCGTTTCTTTTTCGATATCGACTAAAACTTCCTCGGCAATTTTTGCCAGTTTGACTTCGGTATAACGCATGGCCGCCGGCGGGTCACCGTCGATCGAACCGAAATTTCCCTGACCGGATATAAGCTGGTAGCGCATTGAGAAATCCTGAGCCAATCGTGTCAAAGCGTCATACAAAGCAATATCACCGTGCGGATGGTATTTGCCCAAGACTTCTCCGACAACCTTGGCACTTTTCGTGAAGCGGCCGGAAAAATGAAGACCTATCTGGTGCATGGCATAAAGGATCCGGCGGTGGACCGGCTTTAGGCCGTCGCGTACATCCGGAAGCGCACGCGAAACGATTACGCTCATGGCATAATCAAGATAGCTTCGCTTCATTTCCGTAGTGATATCAATTTCAAGTAATTTACCTATGTCAGTCATAATATGAATTTTAATTTTACAATACTAATTTTGTCATTGCGAGGAGCGAAGCGACGTGGCAATCTCGGACGGGATTGCTTCTCCCTCGACTATGCTCGGGATCGCAATGACAATAAATTACTTTCCAATAAACGTTATCACAAACGGCGCGATTAATAATGCGACGATTTGCACGATCTTCATCATCGGATTGAGAGCCGGTCCGGCCGTATCTTTCAAAGGATCGCCGACCGTGTCTCCGACGACCGCCGCTTTGTGGGTGTCGCTGCCTTTTCCGCCAAAGTTACCGTCTTCGATATATTTTTTGGCGTTGTCCCAGGCCCCGCCGGTATTGCACATGAAAAAGGCCAGTAAAAGTCCTGAGACGACTACCCCGCCAAGGAAGCCGCCCAGGGCCTGTGCGCCAAGCAGAGACGTCACGATAGGTAAAGTAACCACAATCAAAGCCGGGACAACCAGTTCTTTTTGCGCCGCGGCAGTGACGATGGCGACTGCTTTGGAATAATCAGGCAAAGTTTTACCTTCCATAATCCCTTTTATTTCCTTAAACTGCCGTCTGACTTCCTCAACCACCTCAAAAGCCGCCCGGCCGACTGAACCGATCAGCCGTGAACTGAAAAGATAAGCCAGTGATGAACCGATAATAAGGCCGACAAAAACTTTCGGGTTGGCAATATCGATGGAAGTCAACCCTGTTGCCTCAAAATAGGTGGCAAAAAGGGAACTGGCAGCAACTGCGGCTGAACCGACAGCAAAACCTTTAGTCAGGGCTTTTGTCGTATTGCCGACGGCATCCAAACTGCCGGTTATTTGGGCCGCTTTACCTTTTAAGCCTGCCATTTCCACCATCCCCTGGGCGTTATCGGCAATCGGGCCGAAGGTATCCAAAGACATGATGATGCCGGTGGTTGCCAGCATGCCCATGCCGGCTAAAGAAATTCCGTAAAAACCAAGGAGCAAGTAGCCTACGTAAATCGTAGCCGCCACAATGATGACCGAGAAAAAAGTTGAGGCCATTCCCACGGAAAGGCCGGCAATCAGATTGGTTCCACTGCCGGTTTGCGAAGCTTTGGCAATCTCCACGACCGGTTTCTCACCCGGGCCGGTGTAATATTTAGTGACATAAAGAAGCATCAGCATGGAGATGATACCGACAACAGCCGCATAGCCGGCTTTCGGTTCTCCCAGAAGGAAGATGGCTAGCCCCATGAAAATGACAATCGCCGAAACAGCCGCCACCACAAATCCGCGGATTAAAGGATTAAGCGGATTTTCCTGGTCATTTTTCGCTTTGACGAAAAAAGTACCGAGAATGGAAGTGAGAATTCCACCGGATCGGGCCAGAAGTGGAAAAACAACCCCTTTTAAACCAAACATATTTCCGCCTAAAATCATGGCCGCCACTATGGTTAATGCGTATGACTCAAATACATCAGCCGCCATACCGGCGCAGTCACCGACATTGTCTCCGACATTATCGGCAATGACCGCCGGATTTCGAGGGTCATCCTCAGGAATACCTTTTTCCACTTTGCCGACGAGGTCCGCTCCCACATCGGCCGCTTTGGTGAAGATGCCTCCGCCGACCCGCATAAAAAGAGCCAAAAGTGCCGCCCCGAAACCGTAACCGACCAGGACATTGGTGGCGTTTTTAGCCACTACATCAGCCCCCTGGGAAATAAAGGAAAAATAGGACCACATATAGATAAGAGAAACACCCAGAAGACCTAAGCCCACGACCAGCATCCCGTTGACGGTGCCGGCGCTAAAAGCGGTTTGTAAAGCTGGGTTTAAGCCTTTTTGAGCATTGTTGGCGGTTCGGACATTGGCCCGCACTGCGATCCACATGCCGAAATAGCCGATGGTGGCGCTAAATATTGCGCCAATCAGAAAAGTAACCGCCATCCCGATTCCAAGTCCTAAAGCTATCAGGACGCTTAAAATGGCAATAAAAATTCCCACGACCTTAAACTGCTGGGAGAGATAAGCCATGGAACCTTCCCGGATCGCCTTGGCGATCTGCCGCAGTTTTTCACTGCCTTCATCTTCTTTCAAAACCCGTTTGGCTAAAATTACGCCGTAGAAAAGAGCCACTAAAGCCGTGGCCGGAGCGGCAAATAGAGCGATTTTTTGTATATCCATATTATTTCTCCTTTTCTGTCATTGCGAGGCTACGAAGTAGTCGTAGCAATCTCGGACGGGATTGCTTCTCCCTCGATATACTCGGGATCGCAATGACAATTTATATTATTATACATCCAGATTGGCTGATTTGGCGTGCGTCTGGATAAACCTTTTTCTCGGCGGGACTTCATCTCCCATCAGCATACTGAAGACTTCATCAGCCGCCACAGCGTCTTCAACATTTATTTTTTTCAAAATCCGGTTCTGGGGATTCATAGTCGTTTCCCAAAGCTGTTCGGGATTCATCTCTCCCAAACCTTTGTATCTTTGGATCGAAGGAGCAAACTTGGCGCCTTTATTTTTGGCAACTAAGGTGTCTTTTTCCTCGTCACTGTAGGCGTAAGCGGCTTCTTTGCCGATCTGGATTTTATACAAAGGCGGCTGGGCGACATAAAGATGGCCGTTTTGGATGACATAAGGCAGATGCCGGTAAAAAAAAGTGAGAAGCAAAGTTCTGATATGCTCGCCGTCGACATCGGCATCGGTCATGATGATGATCCGGTGGTAGCGCAGTTTCTCCGTCACCAGACTGTCGGCTATGCCCATGCCCAGGGCAATGACCAGATCTTTAATTTCGTTAAATTCCAATATCCGGTCCAGTCTGGCTCTTTCGGTATTTAAAATTTTTCCCCTAAGAGGAAGGATAGCCTGGAATTTACGGTCTCTTCCCTGCTTGGCGCTGCCTCCGGCTGAGTCTCCCTCGACAATATATATTTCAGATTCTTCAGGTTTACGGCTTTGACAATCGGCCAATTTTCCCGGCAAAGACGCTCCTTCCAAAGCGCCTTTTCTGATGATGGCGTCTTTGGCTGCCTTGGCCGCCAACCTGGCTTTTGAAGCCAGATAAACTTTCTCCAGAATAGTTTTAGCCTCAGAGGGATGCTCTTCGAAATAAACGTCGAGAGCTTCATTGACGGCTGTTTGCACAAAAGGCTGAACTTCGGCATTGCCCAGTTTGCCTTTGGTCTGGCCTTCAAATTGCAAATCCTGTGAGGGCATTTTGATGTAAATAACCGCGGTCAGTCCTTCTCTGGTATCCTCGCCGATAAGCCCCTCATCTCCGTTTTTGATGGCCCCGATTTTTTTAGCGTAATCATTAATGCTTCTCGTGAGAGCCATACGGAAACCGGTCAGATGGGTACCGCCCTCAACCGTATTGATGACGTTGACATAACTTTCCACGTTTTCGTTGAAGCCATTGTTGTACTGGATGGCGGTCTGAACCTCAAGTATTTCTTCGGCTTTTTGGATGAAAATCGCCTCATGGAGAGGATTTTTATTTTTATTAAGCGACTCAACCAAAGAGACAATTCCGCCTTCGAAATAAAAATGGTCTTCCATGCCTGACCGTTCGTCAAAAAGATGGAAATAAAGTTTGGAGACAAGATAGGCTCGCTCTTTGATCTGCTTACGGACGGTGTTGTAATCGGAAACAATCCCCTGCTTAAAAATTTGTTCGTCAAGCAAAAAAGAAGAGATAGTGCCGGAGTTAATTTTCGGGATGAAAGAATCCGGAATTCCTGATTTGCCTTCAAGATAGGTAAGATCGGCTGATTTGGAAACGCTATCGGCGGGCTTGCCTCTTTTATACTCTTGGGTATATCTTTTACCGTCTCTGATAACCTGCACTTTCATGAAAATGGAAAGGGCGTTGACTACAGATGCCCCGACGCCGTGCAGTCCTCCCGAGACTTTGTAAGCGCGGGAATCAAACTTGCCGCCGGCGTGGAGCTTGGTCATCACTATTTCCAATGCAGAGGTTTTGTATTTGGGGATGATGTCGACAGGGATGCCCCGGCCGTCATCAATGACCGTCACTGAGTTATCTTTGTGCAAAATAATCCAGACATTTTTGGCAAAGCTGGCCAGAGCCTCGTCGACCGAATTGTCGATGATCTCGGTGATGCAGTGGTGGACGCCGACGATGCCTGTCGAGCCGATGTACATGGCCGGTCTTTTCCTGACCGGCTCTAAGCCCTCAAGGACAACGATTTGCTCTCCGGTGTATTTTGGAGAAAAAGAAATTTTGGATGTTTGTTTATCCACATAAAGATTATAAAGCAAAGATGTTGGGTTGACAAGTAATATGTCATCGCGAGTCCGTTCGACAAGCTCAGGACGTGGCGATCCCGAATGAATGCATTTTTACAGGCTAAACTTGCGCCTAATCCCACTATAGGATATAATCTATTTTTATCCTATGCTAGAACTGTATAAATTATCAAATGAGTCCGTGCCTGACCCAAGATTTATAATTGAAGAGTCACGCCACCAAGAAGGGCAAGCAGAATACCGTGGAATGAGGTTGCCCGGTGGCGGATATGCTTTAGCTATTGAGCCAACACCAACCATTGATGGTTTGCCTTGGGCTTATCAGCGATATATTTATACGCCTCAGTTTGAAATCCGCCTGGATGGCATACTCAAAGGTAAAGCTCCTACGGAAAATAGAGTTGGTTGTGGTGATCATACGCACATAATTTTAATGAGATACCCCGGATTATTTACGATGCTTCTTCTATGCGGGTCAGATGCCTTACCTCCGGCCTGGAGAAGTGGATGGCAGGAAAGATTGGAAAAAGCTGAAGTTGATTTAAATCCCACGGTTTCACTATCCCGACAGAAAGTTTCCTTATTACATCCTGATATTGTTCATGCGGTTATGGAAAGAGATTGGAGCCAAAGTGAAGAATATGTCAAATGGATCCAGACAACTGCTGACAATATTCTTGCCGCTGTATATCATGATATTGATATTTTATCTCATGGAGAAATATTTCCTCTGAAACGTCATCCTTATGGTGATCTTGAAAACGCAGCCAGAGACATCCATTGGGATGTGATTGTAAGTAAAACCCTTTTTTTCAGAAGAATGATTGACGATTTTTTCGGTAAAACCATGCAGAAAATGGATTATAATGATATATTTTTATCTTGGTACTTCAATGCCATTTTTGCCCATTCCTGCGTTATTATTCCTGAATATGCTTTAAATCCGAATGTATTGAAACGACCGCAATTTATCACCTCATCTTTTCGCAGTAATGCCGATATGATGAGCCATGCGTGGCCGTTGGATATGTCGGGAGCATCAATTCCGATTTCCAGTGCTGATTCCAATGCTTCAATTGATGGACTTATTCGTCTAGCGCAATCATTAGGTAAAATAAGCGAAAAAGAAAGAGAAATGTTACTTATTGGGAAAACGAGAAGCGTTTACGCAACTTATCCCGTTGATGTGTTTCAACCACTTTTAGATGGTTCTTTTAGAGCAAACATGGAAACAGGTACGACAACTTTAGTACACACCTTTTCTGTAACCGATGAATTAATAGCTGGGGTAGCTACCGATGGGATGTTAAGTGATACACGCGATCAAGATAGAATTACTAACTTATCAGGAAATTATTTGGATGTAATGGGTAAGGTGTATAGAGAAGGTGCTCAACGGGTATCAGAATCATATGATAAGAGTGGTCATACAGTCGATGATAGAGGTTTATTACTTGCTGGATTTAGAATAAATTATAAAATTCAAGACTTGTTTGATCAACAATATTCTTTACAAGGTCCTTTTGTAACGATATGAGAGTAAAAGGTTTCCGCTTAGGAGAAAAAATAAATGCTTCTGACCATAGATCATTAGTAGCTGATGTGGAAGTTTAATAATTTTTATTGTACACTCCTCCATCCCCATCCACCCCGGGGGTGATCTTTCCTTGGCACCCTAGTACTGTATTTCGTTAATTTCGCGGCGTTATGTGTTGTGATAGATCAGTATAAAGGTTCAAAGAAAAATCTTTGTACCGGAATATTCACGAAATACAGTACAAGGATTTTTACTAAGTCATACACCTTAGAGGTGTCCTAGATAGGACACCTCTGGTATGTTGGCAGGTTTAGCTTATCTTATATTTTATATAAGAAGATCCCTCCACTCTCCTTCGACTTCGCTCAGGGTCGGTCGGGATGACGAAATGATGTTACCATATATCGATACATGGTAACGTACTTAGGGCTCGTTCGTATGTAACATGTAATGGTATTTACGAATACAAGCCCTAGTACTGTATTTCGTGAATTTTCCGGTACCTTGAGTAACCTATCTGCTTGATAAAACAACCCAGATGATAAACTCTTATATGGAAAACATACGAAATACAGTACAAGTGCCGCATCTTTTTATTAATGGAGGTGGCCTTTATTGATTTGGGTTGTAATGACAGTATCGTAGGAATGGGAAAATGAGATTTGAAATACATTCCGATATGGTATTATTATATAAGGAATGAAACTGTCTTTTGATCAGAGAAAAACGCTTTCGGAATTTATTGCCAATATTGGCGTCACTTGGTTTGCCGGCGGAATTGTCGCCCCGGTATTTACGGCGAAGAATATTTCCGAAGTGATTATTCCCGGTTCCTGGGGATTGATGCTGGCGATTATCTCAATCACTTTTTCATTATTAATTGTTAGAATCCATAAAAGGAAAGCATGAATTATCATGATTTACTAAATATATTTTCGGTGGCCACGCTTCTGACGGGTGTTCTTTTTCTTTTTGTATTTTTTCTGGTAAGGAAGTGAGGTTTATATATGAATATTACCTTATTTATACTGGCTTGGTCTGTACTTATTATCGCTTCAATCCTATTATTTACCGCTTTGAGAAAATAACATTCCACTCATTCCTCCAGGATGATCTTCTATTGATACTTATGAGGTTTTGAAGGCGATCTCCAGTTTTCCGATACGGTTATCGTGATCTTCAAGTTTTTCTCCAGTGACTATTTTTTCTTCCCGGATGGCGACAAGATCTCCAGCGATTTTATCCAGGTTATTGAAAAGCCGGTCTTTGAAATCAGTAAATGTTTTTCTATCAACTAATTCATCTGAAAGTTCTGATTTAAAATATTTCA
>CAYGXQ010000044.1:0-7336 GCA_964354025.1 uncultured Gammaproteobacteria bacterium
TTCTGGTGGCATAAGGAGGATTGACTGTCAATGAAGCGGAGAGAACCGTCAGGATAATCCAGCCGGCGATCATTTTGTAAAAACGGTTACCGGTACGGATTTGTCGGTATGCGGTAACTATCCCAACCATAAGGGGAAGAATTTCTACCAGGTAAAATTGGCCGATATTACCGATACCGGCGACCGCAGAGCCGTAGGCAAAATAAAATCCGGGGGAAAGAGCGGCCAGGATATTTCTCAGATATTCATAAAAAACCATGATTACCCGGTTAAAAAATAGCGGACCGAGGAATGATACGGAGCTGTTTAAGACATAACTTCTAAAACCCAAGAAAACACTTTTAGTATAACTGCTTGATAAAATAACCGCCCCTTTCGGGCCGAAGATGCCGCCCGGATCAAAAAAATTGATGATAAAAGGTAAAAGCAAGAAGATGCCAAGAGTTATCAGACCAAGAATAAATTTTTTCGGCAAGGTAAATATCTGTTTACGGTTGACTGTCAGGTAATAAATAAGAATAAGCGGGACAAGAAGCCTTGTCATGCTGTAAGTATAAAAAGCGATTATAAATAAAGTTAAGGAAACAAAATACCACCATTTTTTATCTTTTGCTTTAAGTAAAAAATATGTCGCGGCGGTAATGAAGAAAAGACCGATGCAGATTTCGAAAGCGCCGCGGCTGTGATAAATATGCCATGGGTTGATGGCGATAAGAAGGGGAGTCAGGTAAGGAAGGGCTTTCAAATTTTTAACTTTTTCATTACGAAGTCCTTGTTTGACCAGAAAATAACTCAGGACGACGGTCAGTGAGCCCAATAAAGCCTCGGGAAACCGAGTTCCAAGGGGAGTCAAGCCAAAAAGAGCCACTGAAGGAACGGTCAGATAAATAATGACCGGCAGTTTCTGGTCGCCGATGGCTTCAAAATAAAGAGGGAGGTATCGGTTGTGTTCATCACGGCCGGTTTTGAGGATACTGTAAGCGTTATAAGCAACCGAAACTTCGTCTCTGCCCAAACCGGGAGGGATACTGGTAAGGAGGTTAAAACGGAGGAAAAATCCCAGAACAAAAACGAGCAGAAGAAATATCCTGGAATAGTTAATTTTCATATCTTTACTACATCCGTGTAACCGGATGTAGTGTACTTTACGAATCATTTTAAATAATTTACAATACAAAAGAAAGGAGAAAATATGTTTGAAGGTATAATTATACCGTTGAATACGGTGCTGGGAGTCACTCTGAGCTATTTGCCAAAGCTTTTCGGCGGCTTCCTGATCCTATTTATCGGATTGATAGTTGCTTCTCTTCTGAAAGACCTGATACTAGTGGTCTTTAAATATTTTAAGGTAGAGAAGTGGTTGACGGCTTTAGGTTTGATAAAAAATGAGGACGTGCAGTTGTGGCCGAGTCTTTTGGCGGAACTGGTCCGCTGGACAACCATTTTTTTGTTTTTGGTTTCGGCAGTTGATCTTTGGGGGCTGCCAAGAGTCGGCGAGCTTCTGAACCAACTGGTGACATTTCTCCCAAATGTCCTGTTGACAGTGGTTATCGGCTGGGCCGGTCTGATCTGCGGCAAGTTGGCATTTAATATTGTACGACACAGTCTCAGGGGATTGAGCAGTAAAGAAGCGTTTGTTTTAGGCAATGTCGCCCGGTATACGATCGTTTTCTTTACGGTCTTAATCATTTTGAGCCAGCTGGGAGTGGCTGCTGATTTGGTGAAAATACTTTTCACAGGCATAGTCAGTATGTTATCATTGGCCTTCGGTTTGGCTTTTGGTCTCGGCGGACAGGATGAAGCAAGAAACATCCTGAGAAGTATTCGGGAAAAATTAGAGAAAAAAGAGAAGAAAAATAATAAATAAATAAAGGAAGGCCCCTTCGTCTAGCGGCCTAGGACATCTGGTTTTCAGCCAGAGAATCGCCGGTTCGAATCCGGCAGGGGCTACTTCTATCCTTATAACTTCGTCGCAAGAGCAAATAGATAAAAATTGTGGTATAATTAAAACCAGTTAAATAGTTTTTTTACTAACCCGCAAAAGACAGGTGCGGGTCTATTTTTTTATGGATATTAGAAACATTGCCATCATCGCCCACGTTGATCACGGAAAAACGACTTTAGTAGACGGATTGCTCAAGCAAACCCATACTTTTCGTGACAACGAAGCCGAGATGAGCCAAACAACTATTTTAGACAGCGGTGACCTTGAACGTGAAAAAGGGATTACCATCCTGGCTAAAAATACGGCCATCAGGTATAAAGAAACGAAAATAAACATCATTGACACGCCTGGCCATGCTGATTTCAGCGGCGAGATCGAACGGGTCATCAATATGGCTGACGGTGCTCTTTTAGTGGTAGACGCCGCCGAAGGACCATTGGCCCAGACCCAATTTGTTATCGAGAAAGCCATCGAAAACAATCTGAAAATCATTATCGTCGTCAATAAAATCGACCGCAAAGACGCCAGAGCCGAGGAAGTTCTCAAAGAGACGGAAGACATGATCCTTCACTTAGCTAAAGATGTCACCCATTTAGACTTCTCCGTTGTTTATGCCATTGGCCGTGAAGGAAAAGCCTGGAACTCTTATCCGAAAGATATGCATTCTGCGGGTGACCTGAAACCTTTACTGGAAAAAATAATCAGCGAAATTCCCAAACCGGAGGTTATAAAAGATAAACCATTTAAAATGCTGGTCTCCACCCTTGATTTCGACGATTATAAAGGGACATACGCCATTGGTAATGTGGCTCAGGGAACGGTCAAAACCGGTCAAAATATCAAGCTTATGTCTTATAAAGAAGATTTGGGAAATTACAGGGTTGAAAAAGTTTATACCAGCGTCGGATTATCCCGAGTCGAAGTAGCCGAAGCCGAAACTGGAGATATCATTGCCGTTACCGGTATTGCCAATGTGGCTATCGGGCAGACGTTGGTTGATCCGGCTGATCCGGTCGGCTTTCCGGTTATCAAACTGACAGAACCGACCCTGAAAATCACCTTGAGTTCCAATACCTCTCCTTTAAGCGGGAAGGAAGGTACATTTTCCAACGCCAGACAGCTGGAACAACGGCTGACCCGCGAGATAAAAACCAATATCGGTCTGGTGATAAATCCAAATCCGGCCGGCAACGGATTTGAAGTGTCAGGTAAAGGAGAATTGCATTTGGCGATCCTTATAGAGACATTACGAAGAGAAGGTTATGAAATGCAGATCGGTAAACCCCAGGTCATACTTAAAAAAACTGACGGAATTCTTATGGAACCATATGAGGAAGTGACGATCCAGACGGATGAAAAATACGTTGGCGTCGTCGTGAAAGAAATCGGCCGCAGAAAGGCGGAGATTTTGGATATAAAAACCATAAATACAAAAACGAAAAAGTTTATCTTCACCATATCCAGCAGAAATCTTTTAGGTCTTCGGGGAGTTTTAATTTCTGAAACCAGCGGCAACAGTGTTTTTGCCAGCCTGTTATTGGGATATAAAATTGCCGGTGAAGTTATCGGTAGAATCCGGGTCAACGGCGTTCTGGTTGCTTTCGAGTCCGGTACTTCAACCGCTTATGCTCTGGAAACCGTCCAGGAAAGAGGAACTGCGTTTATAGGTCCCGGTGAGCAGGTTTATGAGGGGATGATTATCGGACTAAATCACCGTGACGAGGACATGGATATCAATGTCTGCAAATCAAAAAAACTTACTAATATGCACACGGAAAATTCAGATGTGGCAATCCAGTTGGATCCGCCGGTTCGACTGACGCTTGAACAATGTCTTGATTTCATCGGTGATGATGAACTGTTGGAAGTAACGCCAAAGTCACTCCGACTGCGCAAAATCCACTTGAGTAAGGTTAACCGGATCCGGGCCAAACGACAGGCTGGACATGCTGTGGTATCCTAAACAAAAGGGATGCGGCCTAAGAATATTGTATGAGTAAGTTAATAATCGGCGGGATGATCGTTTCCACTCTCTTGCTACTAAATTTAGTCAAAGGATCTAAAACGGCAAATAACAATCCAGTCGACAATCAGATCTCTCCAACAGCTCAAATAACATTAGACTACATTGTCATCACAGAAACGCCGGTACCTTCGCCGACTAGGAAACCTACACCGACTTTTACACCGACTCCAACCAGAATTCCCTTAACCTCACAAGAACTGGAAAATTTTTTCGGAAAATACGGCGATGAATATAAGATTGACAGGGAAAATTTACGCAAAATTGCTTTTTGTGAATCAAAATTTAATCCGCAGGCAGTCAATAAAATTTATGGCGGACTATATCAATTTTCCGAAAATACCTGGATTGCAACCAGAAGAATGATGGGATTAAATCCTGATGCCCAGCTTCGTTTCCATCCGGAAGAAGCCATCCGAACAGCTGCTTTCAAAATCAGCCAGGGCGGAATCAATGCCTGGCCGAATTGCTTCAAATAACCAGTATCAGGACACGGCCGTTTCGTTGGGCAATTTCCCGATATAATTTTTTATCAATTTTATCAGCCTCAAGTTTCCAGTTTTCCGTCAGGATAAGCACATCCTTTTCTCCATAAGCGATGAAACCTTTCAGAGTATCTTTTGGTGAATCGTTGTAACGCAAAAAATTAACTTTCTTTTCCGCATAATAGACAGTTGACGGCATAAAATCATGACCGTCCAGGTACAGTTTTTCCGGCCGGTCTTTGGCGGCAGCGGAAACAAATGCCAAATCACTCATTCCCTTGTCGAATAACCGGACATTGTTACGATATTTGTTTATTTGAAAAAGACAGACAAAAAGAATTGAATAAAGCATACAAGAGGAAACAATTTTTTGTCTGTGTCTGGCAGTAAATACATGACTTAAAATTGAAAGGATTTCAAATAGGGTAAAGGAAATAAAAAGAGCCAAAACCGGATAAAGAGGGATCAAATGCCAGATTTCCGTTTTACTGTTGGTAAGAAAACCTGACAGCAAAACAGCCAGCAAAGCGTAAAGTACGACCAAAGCTTTCTTTTTTCGGATAAAGAATAAGGAAAATACGACAGATACAAGTCCCGGATAATACCATTTGGCGATGCCGCAATGGAGATATACGAAAGTATTCGTGGAGAGAAGGCGGGTCAAGTCGGGACGGATACGGGTACCCATCCGGAGTCCGCTGTTGACCATGTTTTGAAAATATAATAAGCCGTAAGTGGCGTAGTTGGCAATTATCCATGGAGACAAAATCGTAATCAATAATAACAAAGATTTCAGTATGATTTTGCGGGAAAGGGAAACTTTAAAAATTATCCAATATATAGCTATCGGGATCAGGACGGTTAAACCGATCATGTATTTGATCAGGAATAAAACTGAAAATGAGGCGACAACCATATAAATCCATTTACGGTTATCAATAACCTTAAGCCCGAAATAGAAAGTCAGAAGATAAAAAAACAAAAGGATGGTGTCCATATTTCCTGATCTGGTGCGGAACATAAACCAGACACAAGAAACGAGGATCAGGCTTGATGACAGGCCGACAGTTTTATTAAATAACTTCTTTCCGATTGCGAAGAGGACAAAAAGAGATAAAAACCCAAGGATTGCCGAAGGAAATCTGGCGGCAAAATCGTTTACGCCAAAAGTCAAAAATGACAAAGCTATTATATTAAAACCCATCGGCGGGTGATCAATAAATAAATTTCCGTTGAAGGTAAGGATTAGCGGATTTCCACTCCGTAAAATATTGCGGACAACTTCCGCGTACCAGGCTTCATCGAAATCGATGAGAGAAAATCCGCCTAAGTTATAAAAGAACAGAGGTAAAAAAAGGCAAAAAAGTAAAATGACCAAAAAAATCCCCCTTGATTTATTTTTCATATTTATTATATAGTTTAATCCTATGGATGATACAAAGAAAGCGACGGATAACGGTGCCGATGTTCTTCTCAATCTTGAGAGCCTTATAAAAAGCCATATCACCAATATCGACAAGTTAAAAATTGAACAAAAAAAACAAAAGGAAATGCTTGAAGATATTTTCATAAACGATCCGACTTACAAACAGCATCTTGATAAAGCCAAAGAAGCGGCCAAAGTTAAAATGACCACAAAAGCGCAGATCATGAAGCGGAGCGATGTATATCAGTTGTCGGAAAAGATAAAAGACATCCAGCTCCAACTGAAAGAGATTGAAGGAGCAATGTCTGATTACCTTCGGGAATACGCCCGGCTTTCCGGTACTAACGAAATCCAAGGGGAAGACGGAGAAGTGCGGGAAATTGTTTACACGGCCAAACTGATTAAGAAATCCTCAAGAGCCAAAATTTAACCTTTATGCGAAAACGGAATGTCATAATTGCAGTTTTGGTTGGTCTTTTAGCTGTTATTGGCATCATCTTTGTTTTATTGAAATTCAGCGGTATCCCGGCTCCTTTTCCCGCTTTGAAAAATACAGATATTCAAACAAAAAACACAGAAGAAGCAACCGGTAGTGTTTTTAAGGTAAAAAAACCGGTAATTATTGAAGGTACTACCGTTTCCAAACTGTTGACGGCAAAAGACGGAGGCAAGTTGACGTTAACTGATCCTAAGGGCACAGAAGTCACTTTCTTTGTTCCACCCGAATCTCTGGAAAAAGATACGGAGTTTCAGCTTTCCGCGTTGTCCGAAGTTCCTATCGTTGATTACACCTCAAGCTTGGGAAATGGCGTCTTGATCGAACCAAAAGGAGTAATTTTTAAGATCCCGGCCTCCATTACTTTTAATTTCTCACCGGCTAAAAAAGAAGAAGGGCAAACTGTCATGCCAAGTGAAGTTTTACCCCAAAACGAGACAGGTGTCTTGGGAATAGAAACTTCCATTACGCCGACCCCGACGATCGTAAACAACAACCGCGGCATCATCATCGTGGCCGATAAAGCCGAAGACAGCAAAGTCGAGCCGACCGCCAATTCCCAGGACGGTAAACAATCTTCCGCTCCCGTCAATCAAACAGGAGCATACGTGCCCGATGAAGTAACTGCGGAAAAAGCAGCTAAATGGATGGATCATATTTTACGGTCAATGGATACCGGTTGCAATTCGGCAAAACTGGACGCCCTTTTTACCGCTTACGAAAAAGCCCAATCTGTCGATGATTCCAAATTTGCCCGTGTAAACATCAAACAGTGTTTGAAAGACAGGTTGAACGATATTGAAGGGAAATGTAAAAACAACAAAATGCTTCTTCGGAGAAGAGACATCAACATTCTGATTATTCTTCTTGAATCGCAAAAGATGCAGGATGAGAAATTGCAAGCCATCAAACTAAAAGCTGAATGTACCGCCGAATACCAGATAAAAGGTGAAAGTTCAGC
>CAYGXQ010000045.1:0-6678 GCA_964354025.1 uncultured Gammaproteobacteria bacterium
CCAAATCCGGGAAGCGATTGAAGAAAAGAACTTTCTGAAACTGAAAAAAGACTGGCTGGAGAATTAGATTGTCATTGCGAGTCCGATATATATCGGACGAAGCAATCCCGTCGGGATCGCCACGTCCCGATTCAATCGGGACTCGCGATGACATATATCAATGGGAAACTCTGCACAAATAGTCTGCGTAAATTAATCTCTCAATCTTCCATACCAACTCGCCTATCTATAAGTCAATCTATATCCCATAGTATTGATCTCTTAGGTTTTTTGTAGTATACTGACCAGCTAAATCCAGATTATGACAAATTCAAAAGAACGAGAAAGAACACGAGATAGAAGTCTTTTTCCTGAAGAGTCGGTCAGGCTACAGTTTATTGATTGGGCTCACAGACACAAGATGAATGTTTTGAATACTCCGGCCTTAGCCACAAAGGGAGAGGGTCCTTACGGACATGCCGTATTCCGTCCCAGTTACAACGCTGACAATGCCTGGCGTTTTGCTCAAGCTCAACGTGATGACCTTATTGACCTTATTGTTGGAAATGATGCGGTAGTTGCTCCTATCATCAGAAAAGCTGATATTCCAAAAAACATTGCTCATGCCCGTGACCATTTTTCTTTTTTCCACATGCTTATCAGTAATTATCAGGATGCTGTAGGTAAACCGCACCTGGAATCAAAACTTGAGGCCATGGCAACCTGGTTTTCATTCATTGAGGAAATCAATCTTGATTTGAAAAGGGTGCATATCAAAGTCTGTAAACCAACAAAATATAAGGATATAGATATTCCCGCAGATGATGAAGCAAAACAATTTTTTGGAGGGATCATTCCGGCTGAAAATATTCATGAAGAAAAGGCAGAAGTAAGAGTAACTATCCATGATCCTTTTGCCGAACCGACGGTGGCGCAGGCACTGGAAGTGGAATACCGGGCGGAAGACGGAAAACTGGTAGAGATAGGCAACTTCTTTGATATCAGGTGGTTAAGGCGAGATAGAAAAACAAAGCAATTAGCAACTGTCTCAGATATAGATCACCTCCATTCAGCTGGTTTTGTTGAGTCCGTATATCACGAAGATGTATCGCTCCGTAATCACTATTCCGGCACTTGGGGTTTGGAAAGGCTGGCATCAGCGCTGGCCGGTTGTGATATGTGTGATCTTCCGATAAACAGGACAATTTTAACGAGTTTAAACGGCGGGATACCATTTTATCCCGATCCGGAAGACCTAAATGATGAACAACAACAGAAATATTTTTTGCGATATTACAGACAGGCTGATTTAATAAGAACAATAGTTTTTATCGCCAACGAAGCGGAATCCACAGATGAGATGAACTATTTAAAGAGATTAATAAATGACTTTTTTGGAGTAAGACCTGTCATTGATTATGAATATATTCCTGATTCCCTAAGACAGGTCATTACTGCCTACGTTTCGGCTTATCCGGACCTGGCAGCCAAATCAGAAGTGATTATTACCGGTATTATCCATAAGCTGGAAGAATTCAGATATAAAACAGCTCCTTACAGTCAACCGCCTGAAGACTATCCGGATCAAGTTTTGGTAAAAAAATTCGTCCAAGAGAAATTTACTACCCCATTAACCTGTAAAAAAAGCCCAATATATGTCTCTTTGAGAAACAGGGGTTTATCAGGAGTGACAGCTTTTTTGGATATGGAAATTATTTTACGAGAATTAAGCATCGAATACGGACTTTCTTATCGCCCTAGGTTTATAAAAAGTCTGGAAACATTATGTGAAAGATTACAATCACGAATTGGCTGGATAAGGGAAAAAGCAGTAAGAACATTTATAGAGCAAGCAGAGATACCGCCATCTGATAAAGAAAAAGTTATAAGTCACATATTGGGAATCGTCCGTGATGAAGTAAGTAAACCATTACCTGCGGAACAAGCAATATACAACCCGTTAGCCTTGCGGCTTAATGCTCTTTCACCGCTGGCAGTAGTTTCAGATTCAGGCAGTCCGTACGCAAGAGAGCCGCTTCGCAGGTTTGAATCAGCTTTCGATACAGATATTAGACATTTTCTTCAAGTAGAGGCACAAAAACAGAGAATGATAATGAAAGACGATCTTGTAAAAGATGCTTCAACCATGCTTACCAATTCTCCTTTCTTCCGTTCATTTTTGAAATTATATAAGCCCGCCGAAGATGAAGCGTTAGTAATGATGGGAATCGGTCATAATTATCAGATTGATTCATCAATCCCAAATGCTGCCTATCCCGGACAGATGGGCATATATACAGTTGACACGCTGGCAAGAGCTTTTCAAACCGCAGGATGCCAGGTAGATTTCGAAAGAAGAGAATATGGAACTTGGATAACAGTACAGCTGCCAAACGGCGGTCAAATACATATGGCGCAAAACTTATCGCCGGTTGATTGTGCCGGAGAGGCCTTAGCGCAAAGTTTTGGGGATAAACTGCGGGGGAAGAAAGCGATGATGATAATCGATCGCCTGGACGTTTGGTTTGGAAGATGGATTTCGCCACTGCCTAAAGGCAATTCTTCCCTTCCGCATCCGGGAATAAGGTCAGTTGCCCGCTGTTTGGGATTGCCTGCTTTATTTCAGATAGGAACGATTGGAGATATCAGAACTGATTATGATGTTGATTATTATTTAAACGAGCCATTTTTATTAGAAGACTATTCTCGATTACTCTCAAAACAACCTTTTTTGGAACCATATATAGAAGCGCTAAATCTCTACTGTAAAAGAATTTTATTGGCCTTGCCGTCAGTTGCTCTTTTTCCGAATAGTTAAGTTTTTTAATTATTTTCAATAAAATCCAGCGGTAAATTAATGTCATTGCGATCCCGATGATAATCGGGAGAAGCAATCCCGTAATGCTACAGTAATTCCTACGGGATCGCCACGTCCCGATCTAATCGGGACTCGCGATGACATGTTGCTGAGAAACTCTAAATAGATACCGCTACGCTCCTCGCAATGACATTGTTTTAGATATATCCTTTAATTTATTTTTTAATAAAATCCAAAGGTTTGTGGAGGATTTTGAAACGGAAGAAAAGCTCCGAATATACTTTGAGGTAACTTTTGGTCATATTGTATAGCTTGAAACTGGAAACACCTTCCATCCGGTTGGTATAAACCGTCGGCACTTCCCCCAATCTATAACCGGCTAAATGGGCTTTGATGGCAAACTCCGGCGAAATGCTGAAACCGGCGCAGTCCAACCGGATCTTTTCGATTAGTTCCCTTTTAAAACCGCGAAAAGCATTGGTAATGTCGTGAACCGGGACGCCAAAAAGCAATCTGGCCAAAAGTGTTCCCCAGGAGCTTAAAAAGGCCTTCAGAGGGTCGAGATTGCCTCTCGAACCGCCGGGCATGTAGCGTGAACCGAAAACCAGATCGTCGCCCTTTTTTATCCGGGAAATGATTTCACCGTAAGTCTCCATGTCATCGGACAGGTCGCCCATTGTCCAGATAATTATTTCTCCGGTGGCTTTTTTGGAAGCCTCAACCAGAGCTCTTCCCATGGTATTGCCTTTTTCCTCCCTATCGTCTTTGCGCCAGATGGGATTGATAAATGCATATTTTCGGGAAAATTCCTTGAGGATTTTTCCGGTGTTATCACTACTTCGATCGTCCACCGGGATTATTTCCGACCGGTATGCCTGTTTTTTACAAAAGGACACCAATTTTGTCAGAATCAAACGGCTGTTTTTTTCCTCATTATGGAAAGGAATAATAAATGAGACTTTCATCGAAGGGATCGTTTGGCTAATTCTTTTAACGCAAAATCCGTCTTGTCTACTGCTTTTTCACTTTTACCCCACTTTATCAACTCTTTCATACCGGTGCTAAAACCTACCTTTGGCTGCCAACCGAGAAGTTTTTTAATTTTACCGATATCGGCGAAGCAATGACGGACATCAAGTTTACGGACTCGACCGGTTATCTCCGGCTGGAGATGACTCTGATTAAGATCAATGATTACTTGAGCCACTTCTTTGATGGAAATCGGTTTGCCGGATCCGACATTGAAAACTTCGTAGTTTCCGCTCTCCTTTTCCAAAGCGGCGATGTTGGCATTTGCCACGTCCAAGACATGAACAAAATCACGCGTCTGAAGTCCGTCTTCATTGATGATCGGCGGTTTACCGTTTTTCACCCGGCTTAAGAAAATGGCGGCCACCCCGTTATAGGGATTGGACAGACTTTGCCGGGGGCCGTAAACGTTGAAATACCGAAGAGCCACCGAAGGAATACCATAGGCTTTACCGAAGGTCAGAACCATCTCTTCCTGCTCTTTTTTGCCGATGGCATAGATAGAGTTGGAATTCTGTTTGGCCTGCTCATTAGTTGGTACCGGAGTAACAATCTTGCCGCAGTTTGGACAGTAAACTTCGAAGTCCCCTTTCTCGAGCTTTCTTTCATCACGAAGCGCTGGACGGACCAAACCGCAGGCGCTGCATTTATAAGTCCCTTCTCCGTAGGAACTCATCGAAGCGGCAATAATGAGCTTTTTCACCGTATGCTTCCGGTTGGCTAAAATATCCAAAAGCAAAGCGGTACCGAAACTGTTTACTTTCACATAATGGGCAATCTGGTACATGCTTTGGCCGACTCCAACTGCCGCGGCAAAATGGTAAACGGCATCTACCTCTTTGAGTGCGTTCAACCAATCGCTTTTTTTGGTGACGTCACCTTTAATGAATTGGGCTTTTTTATTGAAATAATCCGGTAATTTGCCTGTCGGGTGAATTTGCCGGCACAAGTTATCCAGAACTCTTACCTGGTATCCATATTTAAGCAAACCATCCACCAGATGCGAACCGATAAAGCCGGCTCCGCCGGTGACTAAGATTTTTTTATATTTTGACATATATGTTATATTTTTATCTTACTAATTTCGTAAATAATGATTTATTTTCCTGCACCCAGTGGAAAAGTTTCTCAATTCCCTGCTTAACGCCGACTTGCGGTTTCCATCCAAGCTCTTTCTGGACCTTTCGGATGTCGCTGACATAGACTTTCTGATCGCCCGGCCGCCAGTCGGCAAAAGAAACTTTGATTTTTCTTTGGAATAATTCTTCCAAAACCGGACCGAACTGGCTCCAGACGGAAAGGGTATTTTTGCTCCCTCCGCCGACATTATATACTTTCCCCCGGGAAATCTTAATTTTATTTATGGCTATGTCAAACAAGCGGACTAAATCACCGACATAAAGCACATCACGTACCTGTTTGCCGTCACCGTATACGGTCACCGGTTTCCCGAAGGTGGTAGCGATGATAAACCAGGCTACCCATCCCTGGTCTTCTATCCCAAACTGTCGGGGCCCGTAGATACAGGATTGGCGGAAAACAACCGTCGGAATATCGTAAATCCTTTCGTAATCCCTGATATATTGGTCAGCCGCGCCTTTGGAACAGCCGTAAGGCGAGTGGAAATCCAGGTTGTTTTTTTCTGAAATACCGCCTGGAAAATCACGGTAGGAGTAACTGTCTTTTTTCTCGATGATTACAATATCTTCCATCCCTCCGTAGACTTTATTGGTAGAAGAAAAAATGACAATCGGTTTCCGGCCTTCCTGTCTGACCGCTTCCAAAACGTTAAAAGTTCCCAGAGCATTGACTTCAAAATCATTTCTCGGGTCGGTTACCGAAGTCGTCACCGCCACTTGCGCCGCCAAATGCAGAACAATTTCCTGCTCATGGACGGCATTTTTTAAGTCTGCGGGAACCCTAATGTCTCCGGTAATAATTTTCACCTCCGGGTATTTACTTTTTAACCAAGAGGCATTCTCACGGGTGCCGAAGCGCTGGAAATTATCAAAAATTGTCACCTGGAAACCTTGACCTGCAAAATGGTCAACCAGATTTGAACCGATGAAACCGGCGCCACCGGTAATTAACATTTTTTTCTTCATTGTTTCCTCCTTATTTTTTCCCACGGTTTGGTCCAAAACAAACGCCAAAGACCTGCCAAATCTCCGTAAACGGTTTTTAACACTCTGACGGTTGAACCCGGATTATCGATCCAAAGGACCGGCTGCTGAAAAATTTGATAACCTGTCTTTTCACCAACAATCAGAAGCTCACTGTCAAAAAACCAGGCGTTGTCACGAATAGATGCCAAAAGGTTTCTAACAACTTTTTTACTGACTGCTTTAAAACCGCATTGGGCATCGGAAATTTTTGTCCCGAAAAATATTTTGATCAGAATATTGTAAACCCTCGACATAATTTCCCGTCTTAATGTGCGGCCGACTACTTTTGAACCGGGAAGAAGCCTTGAACCGATCGCAATGTCATATCCTTTTGAAAAAGAGGAGATAAGCGGCGGTAAACCGGAAAGATCGGTTGACAAATCCACATCCATATACATGAGAATTGCCGCTTTACTTTCCCGCCAGGCTTTTTTCACTGCCCGTCCCCTGCCCTTTTTACTCAAATGGACAAAACCAACATGAACCAGCTTCTTTGATAATCTCTTGGCAACAGATAAACTTGTATCTGTCGAGGCGTTATCGGCAACCGTAATCTGCCACTGATAATTTTTTAAGTTTTTTCCCAAAAAAGAATGGAGCTTTTTTATGTTTTTTTCCAGCTCCTTTTCTTCGTTATAAATCGGGATAACAATCTCTAAGCTTTTTTTGACGGACATAAAGGCATTT
>CAYGXQ010000046.1:0-6582 GCA_964354025.1 uncultured Gammaproteobacteria bacterium
CGATTCTTGGGGAAAGATTACCGGATAGAGGCGACCATGGGGCATATCCGGGACTTGCCGAAGAAGGAATTGGGAATTGAGATTATAGAAAACGGCCTGCCTGTCGGCAAGGCAGGAAAACAGAGAACCGAAGACGGAAAACTGAAGACAGAAGACGGAGAGAAGTTGAAATATGATTTTATTCCGCAGTATGAGGTTATTTCGGGGAAAAAGACGAAGATAAAGGAATTGAAAGACGCGGCCAAAACTGCCGAAAAAATTATTTTAGCACCTGATCCGGACCGGGAAGGAGAAGCGATCGCATATCACGTGAGCCAAATATTACAAAACAAAAAACAAAAACAACCGATAACTTTTCAACGGATCGTTTTTCACGAGATTACCGAGTCTGCCATCCAGGATGCCATAAAAAGTCCCCGTGAGATAGACATGAATTTAGTCGACGCCCAACAGGCCAGACGGGTTTTGGACCGTTTTGTCGGTTATAAATTATCACCGCTTCTTTGGAACAAACTCGGCATGCGCTGGCTTTCGGCCGGCCGGGTGCAGACGGTGGCCGTCCGTTTGATCGTCGAGCGGGAGAGAGAGATCAGGGCTTTCAAACCGGAAGAATTTTGGGTTATAGATGTTGAAGTTGAACCTGTCATTGCGAGGAGGAACGACGAAGCAATCCCATCCGAGATTGCCACGTCCCGCATAAGTGGCGGGACTCGCAATGACAAGATAAGCGCAAGTTTTTTTGCGAGACTTACTGAAGTTGAGGGAGAAAAGGCGGAGATAAAAAACAAAGAACAGGCAGACAAAATTGTTGACGATTTGAAGACCGCTTCGTATAAAGTATCAAATGTCGAAGCCAAAGAAGCCAGGCGGTATCCGTCTGCTCCTTTTACCACCTCGACTTTGCAGCAGACTGCCTCAAACCGTCTGGGCTGGAGTGCCAAAAGGACGATGCAGGCGGCTCAAAGGCTTTATGAGGAAGGCTTGATCACTTATCATCGTACCGATTCGACCAATCTGGCGGCCGAAGCCGTCACCAAAGTGAGGGATTTTATCGGTAAAGTATATGGGCAAAATTATCTGCCTGAAGGAGCAAAATTTTACAAGACAAAATCCAAAGTCGCCCAGGAAGCCCATGAGGCGATCAGGCCGACGAATATTACGATTTTAGGAAATTATGACCTTAATAAATTGTCAGAGGTTAATATAAAAGATAACCGTCTTCAAATATATAATGAAAATTTAGGCCGCGATGGGGAATTACTTTATTCGCTTATCTGGAAAAGATTTGTTGCCTGCCAGATGAATGAAGCGGTTTTTGACCAGACAAATGTTATCGTCGAAGCCAAGAGAATCGAAGCCAAGAGATATGTTATTGATGATCCGGCCGGACAAGGAATAACATATATTCTGAAAGCCTCGGGAGAGATAATGAAGTTTGACGGGTGGATGAGACTGTACGGGGAAAAACAGATAACAGAAAATAATAATCAAGAAAATAAAGATAAAAGAGAATTACCGCAATTAACGGCTAACGAAAAATTAGACCTGATCCAGATATTGCCGCAGCAGAAGTTTACCGAGCCTCCGCCTCGATATACGGAAGCCTCAATTATCAAGATTCTTGAGGAAAAAGGGATTGGCCGGCCATCAACTTACGCTCCGATAATCACCACCATCCAGGACCGCAAATATGTCGAGAAAATTGAGAAAAAATTTCACGCCACCGATTTGGGAATGGCGGTAGTTGATTTTCTGGTTAAATATTTTCCAGATATTTTTGAGATCTCTTTTACCGCCAAAATGGAAGACCAGCTGGATGAGGTGGCTAACGGAGAATTGAAGTGGAAAACACTGATGAACGAGTTTTACCAGCCTTTTATCGGAAAACTGGAAAATACTTTTAAGACTGCCGATAGAGTGAAACTGGACCTTGGTACAACGGACGAGAAATGCCCGCAGTGCGGCAATCCTTTAGCTATCAGGCTTTCAAAATACGGCAAGTTTTTGGCTTGTACCAATTTCCCGAAATGCAAATTCACTAAAAATATCGTGGAAAAAGCCAATATCAAATGTCCTCAGTGCGGGGGTGAGATTATCATCAGGAAAACCAGACGCGGTAAACAGTTTTACGGCTGCAGTAATTATCCGAAATGTACTTTCGCCGCCTGGAAAAAAGAAGACATAAAATAATTTTCTTGGTATACTATTCTTAATGCGATTTCGCCTGCCTCAAGCAATTATTTTAATACTTTTTTTTCTCCTCTGGGCCACTCCGTCTTTCGCCTTACAAAAATGGGGAGTCCACTTATCAAATGACCGTGATCCGGGACTCGTGACCGCTTTAAGACAAAGGTACAATCAGGCCGGGATAACCGATTGGGTACCATTGACAGTTCTTCTTCCGGTAGATATAGGAAGCGATGAATTAGCCGGTTTTTTGGACGGGTGCAAAAACAACAAATTCTGGCCGATTCTGCGGGTTTTTAACGACGGGCAAAAGATTTTGAAACATAACGTTGATGAATTGATTCCAACTCTTGTTTCTGTCCAATCAAGAATTTCCGGTTTTCCGGAAAGTATTTATCTGGTTTTCGGTAATGAGGTGAATAACGGAGAAAATGAATGGCAAACCGGCAATGCCGATCCTGTCGAATATACAGAATCGTTGCGGTATTTTATTGACCAGGTCAGATTGAAGGCGCCGGCTTTCAAAGTCGGCAACGCAGCTCTTAATACTTCCATGCCATCCAATTTATTGCCAAAAAATTATCCCGCAGAAAAATTTTGGAAAGAAGGACCAGCTAGTTTGGCCAATGATCTGGATGCTTTTATCGCGAATACTTATGAGTTAGGTACCGGTGTTCGGGAAGCTTCAATCGGAAGCTGGATTTGGGAAATGGAACTTATTGGAATACCGGAGGATAAAAAAGTTATTCTGACCGAATATGGCTATTGGCCGAGTGGAGAACCTTCCGAAAGAGAAAATTATGTCAACAATAAATACCGAGATTACCTGAATGATTTGGAAAGAGGTAGCGCTAACGATCTTGACCGGGTAACGGCCATTACTCCATTGTTTTGGACGAGCGGAGCGATCAAAATCCCGGTTTTTGGGATGGATGGCAATGTTGCTTGGTATGATCCGGATAATATCTATTCCGGTGAGCCGGCAACCACTCCGGCATCGGCAAATGGTACACCGGCAATTACACCCGCCGCCGCAGACGGCCTGCAGAAATATATTAGTCAATTACTTGGTAAATTGAAAGCCAGTAGTAATACGAATAGAAATGTCCGAAATCTAGCCTGCGGTCAATTGCCTTTAGCCTTATGTGACGAATCCGGCGGTGTTGTAAGCAGTAATTTTAACCAAAACACATCCGTCTTGGGTGTTTCAGACGCAAACGTTTCTCAAGATACCAAAACCGTAGTCGGAGTCGTACAAGACTATAATACTTTGGCCGCGATAGGAGAAAATAGGAGCGATTATTCCTCCAGAAATCTCGAAAATTTTTTCAGTAATCTTTACACTCAGATAATGACTCTTCTCGGATTTGGAGATGTTCGTGCCAAACGTAAGATGGATTCTACTGTGGCAGTAGGAATTATGAATAATAATATCAATATGGAAAATGCATTTGTTAAAGGTTTGCAAGAGGAGTTACCGGTGGGCATAATTGAAGATGTCAATCCAATAAATATTACTCCCACAGGTATTATCATCAGCCCTCAAATAACTTTAGTACCAACTCAAGGTACCGGTCCAACACTAACCTACGATATCCCTTTTTACAAAACAGACAAGCAGGCTTTCGATGAGATAGACGCGATTGCCCGGAATTTAATTTCTAATATGAATATTATCGTCCCAGCAGTGAAAAAGAAATGGCCCACTTCTTTTATCGATCATTGGCAGGAAGTCTATGAAAAAGCCTTATCACAAAATTGGAATCCGGCTTTAGTCATAGCCATCTGGATAGAAGAAACAGCCGCTTCAGATGTTTGCTCGCTGGAGACACAACAAATAAGAAACAGAGGATATGCAACCGGGATATTAGATTTTGGAGTAATTACTTTACCCTCCACTCGTTGTTCAGACCGTGACGAGGTTAAGATAGCCAAGTTTCGGGAACAGCTGAGAATATTTTTAAATATCGTAGATAAAATTGATCCGCCAAAGACTTTTGAGAAATTTATGTGCCGTTATAGCGAAGGGCATTATCCCTGTTCTTTTGATATCAATCCGGGATTTTTATCAAGGTTACCGACAGTCTATAATTGTTTGATCAATCCTTCTACAACCGATTGTCCAAAGGGATATTTTCTGTTTTAGTTTACCATCTGGATTTATTGGTATATAATATTCAATATGGACGGGACATATCTTCATCGCGAACCGCAGAACCGTTTTGGAATGATTTTTATTTTCGTAATTCTTTTGATAATTGCCGGTGGAGGATATTTCTTTTTCACAAGGAGTAAAAACATGATTTCTCCGGTGCCGAAAGAACCATCTGTTGAAGTTATTTTTTACACGCCGACTCCTGGAGAGACTACTCCAACCTCGACTCCTTCAGCAACACCTAAGGTAAGAAAATTACCCACAGCCACTCCCAGATCAGCTTCTCCCTCAGCCGCGCTGTCACCGACTTTAAAAGTAACAGTAACGCCGAAAAGCACATCTTCTCCAACTCCGAAAAGTCCTACACCAACCGGCGACTAATTATATATAATGTATATATGCTTGAATTAATCCGAAATGCGGATAAGTCATTATTTCTCCTGATCAACCATTTGCCCCATAACGTCTTTTCCGACACTGTCTTTTCCTTTTTCTCCCAGATTGGGCAATGGGGGATAATCTGGTTTATCATCGCCGTCGTTATTTTCCATGTCGAGAAGTACAAAGACAGGGAAGGTTTTTTTGCCCTTCTTTTGGCTTGTGTCATATCCTTTATATTTGTAGAAATCGGTTTAAAATTATTGTTCGGCCGGCTCAGGCCGGAATTTAACATTTTGGAAACGATAGTAATTTTTGACAGGACAACATCGCCCGCTTTCCCTTCCGGCCATACGACGGTTGCCTTTGCCGCTGCCTATCTTTTATCCAAAAAGAAAATGAGATGGCGGTTTCTATTTTATCTTTTGGCAACCTTAATCGCTTTTTCAAGGATTTATCTGGGTAAACACTACCCAAGCGACGTTTTGGGAGGGATATTGATCGGTACGCTTATAGGAGAAATTTCCTGGAGAATTACTAAGCATTTGAAACTCTCAAGATCATCAAATAGATGACTTACTTACGTAATTCTACGTCATTGCGAGTCCCCGTTATAAGCGGGACGCGGCAATCTCGGACGGGATCGCAATGACAATCTAATATGCTCAAACTTAATGCTCAACAGCTCCGTACACAAGAGGTGGATGAAGAGGTAATTAAAAATCTAAAAAAAAATCCGATCTACATTATTTTGGATAACGTTTTGGATACCTATAACGTCGGAGCGATTTTTCGTCTCGCCGATGCTGTCGCTGCGGAAAAAGTATACCTGTGCGGTCAGACAGAGACGCCGCCAAACCCGAAGATAAAAAAGGCCTCCATTAATACTTGGAGGTGGGTAGATTGGGAATACGCAGAAACTGCGGTTTCTGCAGTATCAGGTATCAGGAATCAGGTATCAGGTATTAAAATTGTTGCTATCGAACAGAATAAAAAAAGCATTCCACTGTCAGCCTTGAAACCGGAATTACCTTTAGCAATAGTAGTAGGCAACGAGACTTATGGAGTTTCAAAAGATATATTAAAGGTTGCGGATGAAATCATAGAATTGCCAATGTACGGGATTAACAAGTCATTAAACGTGATGGTTTGTTGCGGAATAGTTTTATACAAAATCCTGGAAAATCTGTAATTATTCCTTCCGAAACATATGTTATTGCGAGTCCCGCCACTTATGCGGGACGCGGCAATCCCGACGAGATTGCTTCTTCGCCAGCCGGCGAATCGCAATGACAAGTGTTATTATTGACCTTCGGGAGAAAATCCGTTAAGCTAGAAACATATGTATCGTCTGCCTGCCCGGAAGAATATTTTTATCCGTTTATTTTCCATCAGAAAAATTGTCAGTTTCTTCTTAATACTGGTATTTCTCACCATAAATATTGGAACTTCATGCGTTTACGCTCAGAATCCAGCGTTGACGCTTACACCCACCCCGCCCGTTTCAGTGACGCCAACCGGCGGCGCGCCGGTGATTGATACCAAACCTAATTGGCAGTTTGACCCGGTGATTACGGAATTGGGTAAAAGCGCCGACCGGGCCCGTCAGCTTCTTTGGTGGGTATTTTCGCATCAGCCGGTTCATTATGTACCGGTTTTGGCAGAACTTTGGGGTTTTTCCCGAAATATCGTTTATGTCTTTGTCGTTGTGGTGATTGTCGCTTTCGGTTTGGGTCTGATACTTTCCCGCAGACAAAGCACCTTCGGCCCGATTTTTTCCGGGATAGCGTCGCCTCTGAATGGCATTAACCTGCCGTCGGTGTTTATGAGAATCGCGGCGGTCTTGTTTTACGTCACTTTTT
>CAYGXQ010000047.1:0-5676 GCA_964354025.1 uncultured Gammaproteobacteria bacterium
TAGCTTTTTTCATCGAAGGGTAAATATTTTGTAGGGCTGTATGAAGGACATGTTCGGCCGTATGGCGAAGCTTAAGAAGATCAAGTTCTTCTTTTGATAAATTCTTTAATTTTTCATCCAATATTTTTGACATATATACTCCTTATAAAAAATAAAACCGTACTTACTTACGAGTCCGATGTAATATCGGGCGGTTCCATCGTAATTTGAAACGGTTGCTTAATTGCCTGTACTTCGCAATCAGGGGCGCTCAGCTTTAGAGTTGGTGAGTCACTATGCAAACGCTGAGATTAAGATTATGACAATTATATCTTACCGATAACTCTCCGGTCAAGCAATATAAAAATTGGTGACCGCTAAAGGATTTATCCCGATGATGTTCCCGATGAAATCGGGATTACAGCATCGTTACTCTAAAGATAAGGCATTTTGGTCAGAAAAATGGTAAAATATAGATATGTATAATTGGAATACGGACCTCTCCGGATGGGATAAGAAAAGCGAGTCTTATATTATCTGGAAACTTCAACAGCTTATTAATTATGGTCTGAATGGAGAAAAGCTGGATTTGTCTTCAGTCAGGAAAAATTGGTTGAAATTGGACCTTGATCCGCAGAGGAAAAAATTTCTCGAATTGATTTTATGGCCCAAACAATCCTAACCCCTACCGAAAAGCAGATTTTGGCTATACTGGCAAAGGATAAACAATTCGTAAAGAATTTTTATCTAACCGGCGGGACGGCTCTTTCCGAGTATTACCTTCGCCACCGCCTTTCCGAGGACTTGGATTTCTTTTCTGAAGAAGAAATCGATAAAATCTGGCTAAACATATTAGCCAAAAAGATAAAGCGAATCATAGGTTTTGACAGACTGGATATCCAAGAAAGCTTTAACCGCAACATGGTCTATTTTTCTTCCCGATCAGCACAAATCAAAACAGAGTTTACCTATTATCCGTTTACCCAGATTGAAACTCCAATGGTTCGAGATGGTATAAAAACAGATTCGTTGACGGATATCGCAGTCAATAAATTCTTTACCGTTTATCAAAAACCGACCGCCCGCCATTTCATTGATCTTTATCTGGTCCTCATCCGGAAAAATTACTCGTGGAAGGAACTGGAAAAACTGGCCCGGATAAAATTTGACACCGTAATTGATCCGATCCAATTCGGAAGCCAGCTTATTAAATCGGAAACCGTAAAGGATTTACCCAAAATGATTATAAAAGTTCCTGAAAGCAAGTGGCGCGGCTATTTTATCAAACAGGCAAAACTTCTTAAAAGTCAGTTTTCAAAGTAAGTCCATTTAAAAATTTGTGACCGCTAAAGGATTTGAACCTTTGACCTTTTCGATGTCAACGAAACGCTCTTTACCCGAACAAATTTTTTGACTGTTCTATAGAAAGCATTATGTTAACAAGGTCAGTTTATTACGTTAGAAGAATATTGGATAACAGCAAAAAAATTTGAACGGGTAAACCATCTGAGTTATACACCTAAGTGACCACTGGTGGATTTGAACCACCGGCCTTCACGATGTCAACGTGACGCTCTAGCCAACTGAGCTAAGTGGTCTTTTAAAAAATTTGTTCGGGTAAACCAACTGAGCTATACGCCCATACAACATCTCATATTATAATGATTTCCGGCGATTTTACAAGGCAAAAACTTTTTTTGGGATTATGCTATACTGTAAAAATTCGTTTATACCGATGCATACTCAAGTTTAATCGGTATTACTGTACATGAAACCAAACGCTACTATTTACGTCGCCAATATGTCTGAGGATGTCTGGCCTTTCATCTCGGCCATGTCTTCTTCTTACAAGCGGGAGATGGAGATCCAGGAAAACTCGCGGCTTTCCGAACATGATCTGTTCAGTTTCGCCGGCAAGGATAATTGCCTGATGATCCTGCCGTCATATCCGTCAAATGATTATCTGAAGTATGTCAAAAACTTTTTCCAAAACCCGAACTTCAAAATAACCGCTACCAAAATCCATACAGGTGAGATCAGTAAAGACATCCTTCATGATAAAGAGATTCTGGATGATATTGAAAAATTCGTTAAAGACGCGGATAAAATTAATCTTATCAGTTATTGCATTTCCCGGCAGTTTCTGGCTTTAGCAGAATATTTAAAAGCCAAATATCCTCATATTTGTCTTTCAGAATCCCCTGATGAAGCCAATTCCTGGACGGTAGATTTCTACGGCAGTAAATCCGGTATCAGACAACTTTCCCAACAGTCTGAGGCTGACGAGCCGGATTTCAAAATGGCCGAGGGTTTGATTTCTTTCGGGACTGAAAATACGGCCAAGATTGCGGCAAAGATGTACACGACAAACGGCGGAGTGGTTATCAAAACCAACAAAGGTCATTCCGGCGCCGGACTTATGATTTTCCGCCCGGGTGATTTATCCCGTAATTGTTCGGATTGTGAAAAAACAATTTTAACGAAACTGAATGAAGAGAAATATTGGGTTTTATTTCCCATTGTACTTGAGAAATACATCGAACCGAAATTTTCAATCGGCGGCGGTTACCCGAATGTTGAGTTCAAGATCCATAAAAACGGTAAGGTCGAATTCCTCTATTACTGCGCCTGCAGGCTGACAAGGGAAGGGGTTTTCAAAGGTATAGAAATCCACAACGATGTTTTGTCAGATCATGTTTCAGCCCAGATAGTCGATACCGGTTTTTTTGTCGGAGAAAAGCTGGCCCGCGAAGGTTATCGCGGCTATTTTGATATTGATTTTATTGCCGCTAAAAACGGCAATCTGTATGTGGCCGAATCCAACACCAGACGGACCGGCGGGACGCATGTTAACTTCCTTGCCCAGACAATGTTTGGCAAGGATTTCATGTACGAAACCTATACCCTGTCCAATAACATTTATAAAATAAAAACTAAGACGCGTTTTGACAGCGCTCAATTATTCTCTCTCTTAACTCCTTTATTGTTTGACAAAAAAAAGCAGGAGGGATTAGTGATTACCGGAACATCGCTTCTTGCCCAAAATAGTTTCGGTTACGTCATCTTCGGCAAAAACAAACAAAGGGCTTTGAAGATCGAAAGGGAAATGGAGAAATTAACCGGTTTGAGTGGCTAAAGTTCGCTCATGGGAAAGGCCAAAAGTAGTGCCATGTTTCTTGTACATTTTCCAATAGCCGACTTTTTTCTTCCGGCGGGTGAAAGTCTCCAGCCAGGCTCTGCCTTCTTCCACCTTAACGCGCAGTTGCCGGACAATAGTGATCAGCCATTCAAAAAAGCGCAGGTAGTAGATACCGGTTTTATTGGGTAATTGTTCGACTTTGATTTTGCTGATTTCCGAAGTGAGGGATTTTTCCGATTTCTCCAAGACGGTGATCTGGTCTTTCAATTGTTTAAGCAGGCCTCTTATTTCACATTGGAGTTGTTGTTCCTGTGTCTGTGATTCAAAGGATTTCCGGGAAAAAACCAGGGTTTCCATTCTTTGGGGCGGTTTTTTTTGTTCTTTTTGGGAAGGATAACCTTCATTTCCCCTGCCGCCGAACATTTGGTCGAGGAAGCCGTTTGGATTAACCAATCCTTTTAATTGCTGACCCCAACCAATAGTGTCAGAGGATCCTTTTTTATCCTTTTCTACGCTCAAATCGCCCCAGGGATTGATTTTAGTTTTAGCCATAGAATCTTATTTTTTCTATAACACAAAGTGCCTGAATAATCAAAGGGAATTATATTATAGGTTATAGAGGAAGTCAAGCGTTTTTTGCTGTCGGATAAGATGGGCCAAATAATAGCTGTCTTTACGGAGTTTCTCCTTTTCTTCCGGTTTTTCCACTTTCTCCAGCAATTTTTCGATGTCTTCATTGCCGACAATAATTTTTTCACTATCGGCAATTTCTGCCAGGATAAATTCGATGCCTAAGTTTTTGCCGGCCTGGACGGCATATTCCGCCCTGAGTTGTTCGGTAGTCTTGCCTTTGGCGAGTAAATACTGCTCAATGGTCATCCCCAATTTCCGCACCTGGTCGAGAAGATCGGCCAGAAGCCGGTTGGCTTCTTCGGAGATCAGAAGATCGGAGATTCCCACTTCGGCTTCCGCTAAAAGAGTATTGATCAGGAGGTCCAGGTCAGGCTTTTTAGTTTCTTTATCTTCTTTTTCTTTTGAATCGCCGGGCGTCCAGATTTTGGCTTTCGGTTTTTTGGCTTCCCGGATTTTTTCCTTGTAATTTTTCAGATTTACTTTCGGTCTGGTGGCGATAGTCGCTTTGACGACCCATTCCTCGTTTTCTTTGGCTTTCAGAACTTCAATTTTCGGGGAAATGACCGGCTGGAGGTTATGTTCTTTAACCGCCGTTGCGTAGGCTTTCGGGATAATCTCCCTGATCACTTCTTCAAAGATTTTGGTTTTATCGATATTCTTCTCGACCAGTTCTTTGGGGGCCTTGCCTTTTCGGAAACCCGGCAGTTCCAACTCTTTTGTAACTTGGTCGAAGACTTTTTCGTAAACTGCCTTTACTTCATCCCAGGAAATCTTGATCTCTATCTCAACCGTTGATTTTGGCAATTGTTTTACCGTGGAGGTAATCATAATTTTCTGAATTATAGCATTAAAGATAAAATCAGGATATGCTTACTTTGTCCTCTCTAATGCTTTTCAAATACGATGACACTTTCTTGTTGTTTGAAAGTTATATCAAAAATATCAAATATATCTGCCCGTCCCAGAAGCGGAGGAACATCTTCGATCAATGCCCAACCTAAATTGACCGGAAATTCCTCTTTGCCGATTCTCATCCGACTTCGCGTAAAAATAACCGGAACGCTGCCTCTGATTCCTCCTATCTGCTGGACTTTTGTTTCATCTATCTTAAATCCCAGTAATTTTCCCAACGAGAGCGGAATCATGGTTACGTCTGCGCCTGAGTCAATATATGGATGGAATTCGATCCAGGAATTGGTATTTGTCTTGAGGTAAACGTCCGCTACCGGTCTTTTTATCTGCTTTTTATTAATTCCTATTGTTTCTTCTTTGTACTTAAAGACGATCATAGTTCAAATCTGAGGACTAACATCTGTTCGTCAGGAGCTTTAGCCAGAGAGATGTTTTTACTTGTAGTTTTACTCTTGGCAATCTTAAATACTTCGTCAGCATTCTTACCATGAGCTAATACTTTATTAGCTGAAATAGCGATCCATTCCCCTTTATATTTAGAAGTATCAGTTTTAATAAAAAAATCATAGTTAGTAATTGGTAAGTTTTTATTTTTCATAATGCTTGAATTATAACATAACGCCTTTATTCTTTATACTTCAATTTTTTTAATCTTGATGGCATGAGTTTGATATAAATAATTTCTATCAGAAATTCTCACATTAGTAAAACCTCTATTACTCTTTTCCCATACATAATTTGCAAGCAGGAGAAGAAAAAATCCCCCTTCTGGTATTATCTCTTTCTGTTTTGAAATACCTATCTTCCCAGATTTCTGAAATGCTTCTGTCCATAATATTCCCAAAAATAGGGACGGCATCAAAATTTGAACAGCAAAATAGGACATCACCATTAAAAGCAATAGTTAACTGATTTGACGGTAAAGGACATCTTTGTAAATGTAAAACTCTATCGGGTGCCTGAATTCGCAGTGGAAATGCACCACTAGGCGGTATGTGAAGCGATAAGTATTC
>CAYGXQ010000048.1:0-5599 GCA_964354025.1 uncultured Gammaproteobacteria bacterium
TCGACAAATCCGGTATAAGGATGAGTATAAATTTTAGCTTTATATGAAGCGGCTATCCGGCAGGTTTTATCTATCGAGCCCATGTCGATGACGACTATCTCACCCGTAAAGGAAAGCGAGGACAGGCACCGCCCGATATTCTTCTCCTCATTATAAGTATGCACAACGGCGGAAATCATAAGGTTACCTCCAATTGTAACAAAATCTTACTTTCTCTGCAGGAATTTGGGGAGATAGGGTTTGATTTCCTGATCCATCCAGAACCTGACGATCAAACCGTAAATAAATAGGCTCAAAACGACGGAACCAACTACAACCGTCAGGTCTTGGCTGATCCGCAAAAATATAACTAAAGGAACAATCATGCAAACAGTCGCAACCGCAGGCTTAATTACCGAGGCAAAGACAGGGAAACTGACGTATCTTTTCATCATCATAACCGGAATAATGCCGGTAAAAGAAATAAAAAAAGCGGCTACACTGACGCCGGTAAATCCCATCAATAGACTTAAAGTTGGCGTCAAAATCCAGGTAAGTACCGTCCACATGATCATTAGGACCAAGGTTTTCTTTATCTTCCCCACGGCATTCAGGGCATTTACCAGGGGACTGGAAAAAGAGGCAAAGACGGAAGAGAATGTAAAAAGATAAAAAGGCACCAAAGCCGGTTCCCATTTCCCGTATTTGGGGATAAGATGAACCATTGGATTGATACAGGCAATCAAAATCACTGTCGCCGGAAAGACTAAAAGAGCCAAAAAGAAAAAGGATTTCTTTATCGCCTTGCCTAACATTTCCTTATTACCCTGAAGACGGGCATAGGCCGGAAAAGTCACTTTGATAACGGAATCCATAATCAGGCGAAGAGGTGCTTCAGCCCATTTTTTCGCCCAACTCAGATAACCGATTTGCGAAAAAGGCAGAATTTTCCCTAAAAAGATTATCATCAGATCATCTTTCACTAAAGCCAGCATGGAATTCAGCTGGAAAGGAATACCGTAGGAAATCAGCTTTTTAATCGGTTTGAGTGAGATTTTTATCTTTATCTTCCAGGGTGAAACTATGTAAATGGCAATCAAGCCGACCAGACCGCGGGTAAGGGCCGCCCAGGCAAAACTGCGGATACCTACTCCCATTAACGCTAAAATAATCGCCACCAGATAAAAAGAGGCAGTTTCCAAAATCTGCGGCAGGATTAATCGGGAGAATTCCAATTTCCGCTCTAAAAGAATGGAAGGGATTGTTCTTAGTGATGATAATAAGAAAGAAAGTAGCAGAAGCTGCAGTAAAAAAACTCCGTCGCTATCCAAACCATAGAACCTGCCAAAAGAGGCTGAGAACAATAAACCAATAATCACGATCGTCCCGACTAATAACTGTTGGAGCGTAAAAACGCAAGCCAGCTCAACCTGAGACGGTTCTTCCTTCTGCTGGATGAGAGCAGCCGCTAATCCAATGTCTGAGAAATATGACAAAAAAGAAATCACGGCCGACACAACGGCAAAAATGCCAAATACTGCCGGATCGAGAATAATTGTCAAAATGAAAGTGGCGGTAAAGGAAATAATCTGGAGGATAAAAGTCCGGGTCGTCAGGGCAAAAACGCCGCCGACGATTTTTCCTTTGATTTCGGTAAATTCCGTTTCCTGCATGGAGTAATTATACTATACAGTGGCTGAATATTCTTAGGGCCCGTTCGTAAATAACATGCAATGGTATTTACGAATACGAGCCCTTGTGCCGTATCTTTCCATGAAAAAATATCAAATAATAATTGGATACGGCCTTAACAGCGAAAATTATCAGCAGCGGATAAACAGGCATAATATATTTGAAAATTCCATTCGTCAAAAATAACATATAAACGATGTAAATAAGACAAAAGATATAGACAATCCCTGCCGTTTTTTCTTTCCCAAAAAAACTTTTGCGCAACGATGTTACCGAAAAGAAAAAAATGACCGGTTGGAGTAAACTCCACAGATGATCCCGGGTCAACCGGCCGGTCGAATCGATATACTGACCGGTAAAGATATTTCTTAATAAATTGCCGGGAATAATCGGAGAGCCTCTCCACCAAGCCACCATCCATTTTTTGTGCCTGATAAATTCCAACAGAGACGGATGATAAATAAAAAATGAGATATGTATAACCAGATAAAAAACTGGGACTATCAATGAAGCTTTAATAAAAGAAAAGATTTTTTTCTTTTGAAAGAGATAAAAGGTTACAAGCAGATAGAGATAGATGATGATGAAAAAAGGGAAAAATTTAGTTGCGAAAGCCGCTCCCCAAAAAAAGAACGACAAATAAAGATAATTCGTCTTTTTTAATGCTTTTAGAAACATGTATAAAGCGGATATAAAGAATAAAGTAAATGGCAAATCAAGCAGGGACCTTAGAAGGTGATCGTTGATAAGCGGATCAAAAGATAAGACAGCCATGCTGATAATCGCCAGCAGATCGTCGTGAAATAATAATTTGGCCATTTTATAAGTTACCAAAAGGATTAGGATAAAATAGATTATATTAATGACATTTTCATTTCGGAAAATAAGAATTGATAATCCGATCAGATATTTCCCGAGCGGCGGATGCTCGAAATTAATGTCCGCCACATTACCCCGATTGAATACATAATGATAACCGGCATAAGCATACAGCCCATCATCACCGATTCCCCCTTTGGAAAGATCTCCTAAAACATACTGTGACTCCGAATACAATTTGCCGAAATAGACCGGATCAAAAGGACGAAGGAAATAATTATTATGCAGTACAAGGAAAATAATTAATCTGACAGCTATGCTGATAAAAATCAAACACCAAATAATCTTCCTCATAATATTCCTACCCTTTTTGCTACATTCATATATCTGGTTTCAATGCGGTTATCTCTTAAAACCATTTTAAAAGCATCCTGGTCATTTAAAGAAAGTTTATTTTCTGAATCCGGCCGGACATATATGATATACCCGTCATCTGGAAATTGATAGACTTTTAAAGCTTCCTCTATCAGTGATTTGGATATTTTAGCCCTTCGGGGAACCCAATGGATTTTATCATTAAAATCGATTCCCATTTTTGTGGAAAAAACCCATGAACTGCAAACTAATACGATTATTAATAAGGAAATCAACGAATATTTTTGGGGGATGCTCTTCAAAAAACTATCCAGCAATAATCCGGCGGGTAAGAGCAAACCGATTAAAGCTACCGGCAAATAATAAGAGAAAGTATGTTGGGAGAAAAAGATAACCGGAGCCAGCGACAGTAAAAACCAAATTATGCCAAAAATAGCATAGATAAATAATCGGAATTTCTTCTGGCGGATAATCAAGAGCGTTGGTAAGATAATCAGAAAGAGGATAATAGTTAATGAATTGAAAGAAAAGGATCTAACATAAGCCGGAAATTCACTTAAGAATTGAGGATTGATCGTGTGAAAATTTACCAATTGTGCTTTAATTTCTTCAGGCCAGTTTAAACTCCATAAGAGATAACCTTCGAGGTTGTTAAATAGATACTTTCCAAAACCGATATGGTAAGAACCTGTTAAAGGAGGAGGGTAAATAACCAGACGGATCAGAAAAAGAGTCAAACCCAAAAGAATATACGGCGTGAGATACACAAGCGTTTTCTTATTCTTCTCAAATATTAGAATCTGTAAAAGGAAGATTAAAGGCAGAACAATAATTATTTCGTTTGTTAATAATCCTAATGTAAAAGAAATTAAGGAAAAGGCCAGGTATTTCTTTTTCTTCTTTCGTAAAAATATAAGGAAACAAATATAGGTGAGAAAAAAAGCTGTTGGTCCCAAAACAAAAGCGTATGTGGCTGACCAGAAAAACGGGGTGTAATGGACAAGTGAAGTGCCGTAAAGGAAGGCGGCAAACAAAGAGGCGAATTTTTTGCCGGTCAGCAGTTTCACCAGAAAATAAACCAGGAGAATATTTACCAGATGGGTAATAAAAGTCAAGATATGAAATGGCAAAGGATTAAGGCCGAAAAAATTCTGGAGAAAAAAATAGGGCAGCTGCATGCCGATTGGACGGTAATAAATCACGTCGGATCTGGGCAGAAACATCTTTCCAAAATCGGCAAAAGTATTCACTTGGCTGATCCGAAGGGAAAACCAGTCATCCTGGAAAAAATAGCTGGAAAAAGAAGGCTGGTATAGTTTGAAAACGACCAGAGCCAAAATTATAAATAGCGCTGTTTTCTTCATGAAGTACAAAATAGCAAGAATTTCCTATATAATTCAAAGACCTGTAAATCTATTATAACTAAAGTATGCCAAAATTACGATTTGAAATAAAAAGCCGGGATAAAAAAACCAGAGCCCGAACCGGAATTATAAATACTACCCACGGAATAATCAGGACTCCGGCCTTCGTGCCGGTCGGCAGCGGCGCGACCATCAAATCACTTTCGCCGGATGAAATCAAGTCTTGTGGTATTGATGTCTTTTTTATCAATACTTATCACATGTATTTCCGTCCCGGTATTGAAACAGTAAAAAAATGCGGCGGACTGCATAAATTTTCCCACTGGAACGGACCGATTATGACTGATTCCGGCGGTTTCCAGGCCTTCAGTCTCGGTGAAGGCGGACCAAGACAGAATGAAGCTCCACGGGCTTACGCCCGTGGTATCTTCAAATACTTCGGCGAGCGAAATCCGCCGAAGCATTACCCTCCTTCGCGCAAGGCTTCGGAGGGTTATCCGCCTTTATCTATGGACTCACGTCCGTGGTCTTCTGCGAAGGCGGATAATCCCCAAAATGAAAAAAGTTTGGTGAAGATTATAGAAGAAGGAATTTTTTTCAAGTCCGTCTGGGACGGTCGGAAAGTTTTTCTGGGACCACAAAGCTCAATTTCCAGCCAGCAGGATCTTGATAGTGATATCATGATGGCTTTTGATGAGTGCACTTTTTACCCGATCACAAAGAAACGGGCACAAGAGGCAATGGATAGAACACACCGCTGGGCCGAAATCTGTTTAAAACAAAAGAAAAATCATCCCGAACACGCCCTTTATGGAATTGTCCAAGGATCGGTGTTCCAAGATCTCCGAAAGCAATCAGCCAGGTTTATGGCCGGTCTGCCTTTTGACGGTTTTGCCATCGGTTCGGTGGCCAATAGCCGCGAACCGCGCGAAAAAGTCTTTGCCGTCCTGGACTGGACAATACCCATACTCATACCTCAGGAAAAACCGATCCATTTCCTGGGCATTGGTGAAATCGAAGATATATTTTTGAGTGTTGAAAGAGGAATCGACAGCCTGGACTGCATCACGCCGACGAGACTGGGCCGGATGGGCTGGATTTTTACTAAAAAAGCGGGGCTGAAAAACAAATTCCGCTATGATCTTACTAAAGCCGCATTCTCCACGGATATTAATCCGCCGGATAAGGATTGCCGGTGTTTCACCTGTCAAAACTTTTCCCGGGCATACTTAAATCACCTTTTCCGCTGCCGTGAGCTTCTCGCCTACCGTCTGGCCACTATCCATAACCTTCACTTTTTCGGAAATCTCATGTCCCAAATCCGGGAAGCGATTGAAGAAAAGAACTTTCTGAAACTGAAAAAAGACTGG
>CAYGXQ010000049.1:0-5213 GCA_964354025.1 uncultured Gammaproteobacteria bacterium
CCCTGGTTCATGATTTCGTCAAGGTCGATAGTTGACTGCGGATGGCCGATGATTTCTCTGATTGTCGGTGACATGACAAAGGCGCCGACTTTGTTTTGGATTGGTGCAATGGCCTCGCTTTTGAGTCTGGGGTGCATTTTGTCGTATTCGTTATACCAGAAATTTTGAATCATCTTATCCTGGACTTTAGTCAGTACTCCTTGGCGGAAATTCTGGTCAGAAAGGAGGTCCGGCACCATCGTCAGGGTGGAATCAGGATAATCCAACAGCGTTAAAATGACATTGCGGAGGATGTACTCGAGCCGCGGACCCCAGGAATAAGCATACAGTTTGGAAAAAATTGAAACAATGCCTGAAGCGATCAGTTCCTTGTGTACCGGATTTTTCACTTCCAGAGGATTTAACCAGAACGGATACTCGCGGTTAAAAGGCTCAAGGTAGACGACGTCGTTTATCCGGTATGACGGGACATAATCAAGAATAATTTCTGAAAGGTCTCCGTGCGGGTCAACGATCGCCAAACCTTCCCTGTTTCTCATGTCATTGATGGCCATGTTGGCAATCAGGGTCGATTTGCCGGTGCCGGTTTTCCCGATGATGTACATATGTTTCCGGCGGTCGTCTTTTTTGATGCCGAATGTGGTTGAGGTGTTTCGGAATTCCGCTTTGGCGAAAAAGTTGATCCCGCTTTTTTCTTCTTCAGTCAAGTCAGCCACTACAGGCAGATTTTGAGGTGGTTCACCGACGAGCGATCTTCCCCAGGAGATGTTTCTGATGCCGGCGAGCGACATGGTCGGCGGGTGCCAGAGAGTAGCCAGTTCCATCGTATTTAAGATCTGATTTCTGGGGAAGTGGTTTTTCTCCCGTTTTTGAATTTTATTCAGGGTAACTTTTTTCATGAATAATCTGGGGCGGCGTAAAGCCAACCGGTTTCCTTCTCCCATGGCAAAAGCGCCGAATGCGCCGGCCAGGTTAAAGAGAGTTGATTTGGCTGTCTGGTTGGTTTGGGAACCGATCAGGAGCCGGATATAGGTCCGGTAGCCGGTGGAGTTGATTTTTTCCTCAATCAGTCTGGCATGGGGAAACTGTTTGGTGCGATCCGGGGCTTTTGACGTCGGGTCAGAGACACCTCTGTTGACCATGTTTTCCACTTGAGACTGCCAGTTGAAATGCGGTGGCTCGATGACGATTTGGATCAAGCTGCTTTCGGTTTGCCCGAGTTTTGAGAGTACTCCGACGATTGATGAGAGCGGATCAAGTTCCTTAAATTCTTTATAGGTTTTTATCGGATAATAGAATGGGGAGGCCAAAAGAAGATTACCAAGGGCTAAAAATGGGCTCTTGGTGATGTTTTTAAGGTACTCGGGTGATTCGGCCAGATGGATATGGGGGTATTGGGAGGTAATTTGGCTTTCGATGAAAGTGCGGAAAGACTTCGGAACAACGATATAAAAATGGATGGCCTGGTTATAACTGGCGATCTCAAAAGAAAGGGTACGGACTTTTATCCACAGCCTTTTCCAATGAGGGATATAACCGCCGGAATAGAGGGCGGCAAAGACCTGAGCCATAGATTCCGACGATTCTTCGCTGGTCTTCGGGTTCCTGATCTCCAAGATTACTTTTTCCTCCGCAGCCATGATTAGAGTATAAAGAATTTGCACGAAAGAATAAAGCCCCCTGAAATCTACTTGCGGATTAGGATTATTCCTGCTATTCTAATTTCTGATGAACCAACAATTTCTTGCGGAGTTGAAGATAAAAATGCAAAAAGCTTTTGCCGTGTTGCAGGAGGATCTTGGGACGATCAGGACGGGCCGGGCGACTCCGGCTTTAGTCGAAAACGTGGTTATTTCCGCTTATGAGAATACCCAGCGCCTCAAGCTGAAAGAAATGGCGACTATTACTACGGACGGCCCCCGGATGATCCTAATCTCTCCTTTTGACCCGTCGGTTGTCAGGGATATCGAAAGAGGGATAAATAGCGCCAATCTTGGTTTCTCAGCGATGGTCGAGAGTAATCTTATCAGGATAAATATTCCCGCTCTTACTGCCGAACGCCGTGACGAATACATCAAACTTGCCCATACGAAAATAGAAAACGGCCGGGTGATGATCAGGCATATCCGTCATGAAGCGATGAATGATGTGAAACGGCTTTTTGAAGCCAAAGAGATATCGGAAGACGACAATAAAAGGCTGGAAAAAGAAGTCCAGACTCTGACTGATGAGATGATGGCGGAAATTGATGTTATGCGTGAAAAAAAAGAGAAAGAACTTTCAGATATATAAATCCTCCGTTGAATAATTTTCGTTACTCCGTTACAATCAGGTTATGTTTGTTACGGTTATTACTTTTCTCCTCATCTTATCAGTTTTGATCATGGTGCATGAGCTTGGCCATTTTATTTCCGCTAAAAAATTGGGGATAAAAGTTGAGGAATTCGGTTTCGGTCTTCCACCAAGAATAATCGGTTTCAAAAAAGGCGAAACGGTTTATTCCTTGAACTGGTTACCAATCGGCGGTTTCGTCCGGCTTTACGGTGAAGATAGGGAAGACGAAGAGACAAAGAAACAATCCGCCAGCCGGCGGACAAAGAACAAAAAAATCAATAAAAAAGCCTTTTACTCACGGCCAATTTGGCAAAGATCCTTGGTGTTGACGGCCGGCGTTACCATGAATTTCCTGCTGGCAATTTTTATCATTTCCTTTCTTTTTACCCAGGGAGTAATGATGGCAACGGATAGGGTTCACGTGGAAAAAGTAGTACCGGATTCTCCGGCGGCAATAGTCGGACTGAGGGAAAAAGACACCGTAAAAAAGATCAAAGTTCATCCGCCAGCTGGCGGATCAAATATTAAAAATGAAGAAATAAATATTTCAAGCGGCGATCAATTGATTAAAACGACCAAAGAGCATTTAGATGAACAGATTATTTTAATTATCGACCGCAGCGGGCAGGAATATAGTTTTCCGGTTGTTCCTCGCAAAGACTACCCGAGCGATGAAGGTCCGATGGGGATCATGATATCCAATTACGAGTTGGTTAAATATCCCGTTTGGCAGGCGCCGGTTCTGGGCACCAAAGAGGCTTTTGTCATGTCCTACCGTTTGGCCAAAGGGATAGGGATGACCATCTGGAAAATGATTTCTTTCCAAAGTGTCAGCAAGGACGTGGCCGGGCCAATTGGAATTGCTCAACTGACCGGTCAGGCAATCAAGTTCGGTCAGTATGCAGTTTTGGAGCTAGTAGGGCTTCTTTCTCTAAATCTGGCGATTGTCAATATTTTACCTTTTCCGGCTCTTGATGGCGGCCGTTTGTTGTTTGTTTTGATCGAAGGGACTACCGGCAAAAAGATTAGGGCCAAATGGGAAAGACTTATCCATCAGGTCGGGATGATTATCCTTTTGGGGTTAATTGTCTTAGTGACAATCAATGATTTAGTCAGGATATTCGTAAAATAGGTTATTTTATATGAAATATTCCACACTTTTGGGTAAAGCCTTAAAGCAAAAACCTCATCAGGTTGAAGCCGTTAGTCATGAATTATTGCTTCGGGGAGGATTTATTTATCCGGTTGCCGCCGGAATTTACGACTTTCTTCCTTTGGGATTTCGAGTGTTGGAAAAAGTTGACCGGATTATCAAGGAAGAATTGGCGAAAAAGGGCGTCCAGCATCTAATTATGCCTTTTGTCCATCCGGCCTCGCTTTGGAAAAAAACCGGCCGTTTTACGAAAATGAAAAAAATTCTGGCCGTTTTCAAAGCCAACAGCGGTGGAGAATACGTTCTGGCTCCTACTCATGAAGAGACGGTGACGGAATTGGCGAAAAGTTTTATTAAAAGCTACCGGGATCTGCCTGTCATTGTCAACCAAAACCAATGGAAATATCGTGACGAAATCAGGGTTACCGGCGGATTGCTTCGAACCCGGGAATTTCTGATGCAGGATGCATACAGTTTTGACAGGGATGAAGAAGGATTGGCTGAGAGTTTCCGAAAAATCAGCGAGGCTTATCATGCTATCTTTAAACGGATGGATTTCGAGGTTGTCGTGGTGAAAGCGGACAGCGGCGCCATCGGCGGCAGCGGTTCCGAAGAATTTATGGTTTTGTCCCAAGTAGGTGAGGATGTCATATTCGCCTGCGACAGTTGCGATTACAAAGCTAACATTCAAAAAGCCCAGTCAAAGTTACCGATTGTTCCCCAAGATAAGGAAATGAAACCGATGAAGGCCGTTTTGGGCAAAGGGATCATCGGAGTGGAACCATTGGCTAAATTTTTGAATATTCCGGTTGAGAAAACGACTAAAACATTACTTTTTCAGGCCGATGAAAAGGTAGTTGCGGTTTGTGTCGGCGGAGAGTACACCATCAGCGAAGTGAAACTGTCCAATTTGTTGGGTTGCACCAATTTATCTTTGGCGACTCAGGAAGTGGTGAAAAAAATAACCGGGGCGGAAATCGGTTATATGGGCCCGGTTAATTTACCAAAGGAGGTAGAAGTCTTTTGGGATTTAACGACTTCCGGCCGGGTGAATTTTGAGGCCGGGGCAAACAAGACGAATTACCACAATCTCAACGTCAATTTCGGCCGGGACGTGGAACTTCCTAAAAAGTTTTATGATCTGCGGAATGTCAAACCCGGCGAAATCTGTATCCAATGCGGAAAAGGAAAACTGGCGGAAAAGAAAACCATTGAGTTGGGTCATGTTTTTATGTTGGGAACAGTGTATTCTGAGTCTATGGGAGCTTCTTATGTCGATACGGACGGTAAAATCAAGCCATTGGTGATGGGTTGTTACGGTATCGGGATGAGCCGGATTTTGGCCGCTTCGGTTGAAGTCCACCACGACGAAAAGGGTATTGTTTGGCCGTGTGAACTTGCCCCTTTTGCCGTTCATCTGATTTCTCTTCCGGGCGGCGAAACAACAGCACAAAATATCTATGATACTTTAAATAAAAAGGGGATTGAAGTTTTATGGGATGAGAGAGAAGTTTCAGCGGGAGTCAAATTTGCCGATGCGGACCTGATAGGAATCCCTTATCGGTTCATCGTTTCCCAAAAAACCGGTGACAAAATTGAAGTTAAATCAAGAAAAGAATCCAAATACCAGCTTCTGATGCCTGACGAAGCCTTACGATTAATTAAGTAATCCTCCTTGTTTCCGGCCGCTTTTCGATTTAAAATAAGACACATGAAAAAGACGATT
>CAYGXQ010000050.1:0-5205 GCA_964354025.1 uncultured Gammaproteobacteria bacterium
GTTTTCATAAAAAGCGTCAATTTTTTCCTCGTCGCCGGTAATTTCATAAGTGATATGTTGCGGACGGATACCGACGGCTTTTGCCCGAAAATGTTTGGCAATTGTATTGATTTCGCTTTTGCTTTTTTGTTTCTTTGTGGAAACTTTCACTAAAGCCAGCTCCCTGACAATGATTTCATCCGACTGCGGATCACAGACTTTTAAAACTTCCACAACCCGGTAAAGCTGCTTGCTCATTTTTTCAACAATCTCATCATCTCCGCGCAGGACAATCGTGAATCGGGAAACCCCTGGATTTTCGGTATGGGAAACCGTCAGGCTTTCGATATTGAAACGCCTTCGTCTGATCAGGCCGGAGATTTTGAAAAGGACGCCCGGTTTATTCTGGACGAAAACAATCAGAGTTGATAAATTATTTTTAGTATTCATATTTTATTTTTGATTCCTCCACCTCGAAGGAGTCCATTCGGCCACCTTCGAGGTGTCTTTAACGCTATTATTATTCCAACCGCAGGTTATCTACCGCGGCGCCGGCTGGCATAATCGGAAAAATATTGGCTTCCGCTTCAACGACAAACTCTATCAGGTATGCTCCTTTATGACGCCGAGCTCTTTTGATAGCCGGTATAATTTCCGCTCTTTTCGTCACTCTTTCCGCCGGCACGCCGAAACCTTCGGAAATTTTCACAAAATCAGGATTTTTCAAAAAGACTTCGGAATATTTTTTATCAAAGAAAAGATGCTGCCACTGACGGACCATCCCTAAATAATTATTTCTTAAAACAGCGATTTTCAGATCCAGTTTTTCCTGGGAAACTGTCGCCATTTCCTGTATCGTCATCTGGAAACCGCCGTCCCCGACTGTCACCCAAACTTCCCTATCTTTTTGGCCGAATTTGGCGCCCATCCCGGCCGGCAGGGCAAAACCCATTGTTCCGAGTCCGCCGGAAGTAATATAGCTGTTTGGTTTTTGGTAATCGTAATACCTGGCGGCAAACATCTGGTTTTGGCCAACGTCAGAAACGATGATCGCCTGGCCTTTTGTCTCTTGTGAAAGAAGATGGATCACCTCACCCATCCTAATCAAACCGTTTTTCGGATGAATCTCTTTCTCGACTACTTTTTTCTTTTCGATCAGGTGGAACCGGGCAAATCTGGCAAACCATGTTTTTCTATCCTGATGACAAATTATGGGAATCATTTTTTCCAAAACATTTTTGATGTCACCGACAATCGGGATATCCGGCCGGACGTTTTTCCCCAGTTCCGCCGGATCGATATCGACATGGATAATCGTGGCTTGCGGCGCGTAATAAGCCAGATTCCCGGTCACCCGGTCATCAAAACGCATCCCCAAAGCAATCAAAACATCCGCTTCATTAGTGCATTTATTCGGGGCTAAATTACCGTGCATCCCCAGCATTCCCACGTAACACGAATTATTTTGGGCAATGGCGGAAATCCCAAGTAAAGTTGTGGCTACCGGCAGGTTGCCTTTTCGGGCCAGCTCAACCAATTCTTTTTCCGCTTTTGAAATCAGGACGCCGTGTCCAGCTAAAATCAGGGGTTTGCGGCTGTTATTGATAACTTCAACCGCTTTTTTTATTTGTCTGATATTTCCTTCCACCGTCGGCGCGTAACCCGGTAAGTCAATTTTCTCAGGGATTGAATAATCGATTTTTTCCACTTGGGCGTCTTTCGTCAGGTCAATCATCACCGGTCCGGGCCGGCCGGTTCCTGCTAAATGGAAAGCTTCTTTGATAGAAATGGCTACCTCAGAGGCTCTCGTAATCAAATAATTGTGTTTGGTAATCATCGAAGTAATCCCGACAACATCAATTTCCTGGAAAGCGTCACTGCCTATCAGGTGGGAAACCACCTGTCCGCTGATACAGACAATCGGCACGCTATCCATCATCGCGTCGGCAATCCCGGTGATTAAATTTGTCGCGCCCGGTCCTGAAGTCACCAGACAAACACCGGGTCTGCCGGTGACTCTGGCGTAACCTTCGGCGGCGTGGGCGGCTCCCTGTTCATGACGGACTAAAACGTGCTTCAGTTTGGGATATTTCAAAAGAGCATCGTAAACCGGCATGATCACTCCGCCTGGATAGCCAAAGATTACCTCAACGCCTTCTTTTATCAATGATTGGCAGAGAATTTCTGCCCCGGATAATTTCATATTCTCCTTTTGTCATCCCGAGCGAAGCCAAGTCTGACTTGGCGAAGTCGAGGGATCTTCCAACCTGGGAAGATTCCTCCACTCATCCACTATCGTGGAATCGGTCGGAATGACCACATTGTAAGTTACTCTGTCTGTAATATCGCTCCTTTATCAGCTGAAGTTACAAATCTCGTGTATCTTGCCAACCAGCCGATTACCACTTTTGGCTCAAATTCCGGCAATTTCGATAACCTCTTTTTAATTTCGCCATTAGTCAGCCGGACATTCAACGATCTTTTATCAATATCTATTTCCACCACGTCACCGTCTTTTAAAGCCGCGAGCGGTCCACGGACGGCTGCTTCCGGTGAAACATGGCCGATACAAAGGCCCCGGGTGCCGCCGGAAAACCGGCCGTCGGTGATCAGGGCGACTTTGTCTCCCAATCCCATCCCCATAATGTTTGAGGTTGGGGTAAGCATCTCCTGCATCCCAGGTCCGCCTTTGGGACCTTCGAAGCGGATAACGATGACATCTCCGGCTTTTATTTTTTGGGATAAAATTCCCGCGTTAGCCTTTTCCATGGAATCAAAAACCCGCGCCCGGCCGGTAAATTTCTTCATCGAGAGATCGGGAATGCCGGCGGTTTTGATAACCGCCCCGCTTGGAGCTAAATTACCAAATAAAATCGCCAAACCGCCATCTGCGCTATAACTGTTTTTATATTTCCTGACGACAATCCCGTCAGGCGCTTGTGCGTTTTTGATGTTTTCACCGATAGTTTTTTCGGTCACCGTCAATGATTTTTTATCAAGCAAATTGTTTTTGGCTAATTCTTTTAAAATCACGTGGACGCCGCCGACTCTGTCCACATCTTCGATGTGATAGTTTGAGGAAGGCGAAACTTTACAAAGACAGGGAGTCATTTTGGAAATCCCGTCAATTCTTTTCAACGGATAATCTAAACCGGCCTCGCAAGCTATAGCCAAAGTATGAAGTACTGTGTTAGTGGAACCTCCCATGGCCATATCAAGACGGAAAGCATTATCAATAGATTTCCTGGTAACAATATCCCGGGGTCTGACGTTGTTTTTGACCAGTTCGATAATCTTTTTTCCCGCTTCCCTCACCAGTTCTCTTCTTTCCTTTGAAGTGGCTAACCTTGTGCCATTGCCGGGTAAGGCCATCCCCAGAGCTTCGCAAAGACAATTCATTGAATTGGCGGTAAACATACCAGCACAGGAACCGCAGGACGGACAGGCGTTTTTTTCCAGTTCCGTCAATTTTGCCTTATTAATCAATCCCTTCTTAAAAGAACCGACAGCTTCAAAAACGGAAATCAGGTCAATCGCTTTTCCGCTTTTTAACCTGCCGGCTTTCATCGGACCGCCGGATACAAAAATCGTCGGGATATTCACCCTTACGGCCGCCATCAGCATCCCCGGAACAATCTTGTCGCAGTTGGGGATACAAACCATGCCGTCAAAACAATGGGCGTTGATCATCGTTTCCACGGAGTCGGCAATCAACTCCCGGCTGGGCAGGGAATATTTCATTCCCTGATACCCCATGGCGATTCCGTCACAAACTCCGATGGTGTTAAATTCAAACGGGACTCCCCCTGCTTCCCGGATTGCGCTTTTTACTAATTTTCCGAATTCCTGTAAATGGACATGACCGGGGATGATATCAATATAGGAATTGACCACCGCGATAAACGGCTTGGTGAAGTCTTTTTCCGCCACACCGCAGGCGCGAAGAAGCGCCCGGTGAGGAGCCCTTTCAAATCCTTTTTTTATTTGGTCTGATAGCATAATTCTTTCTGCTTGTCATCCTCGGACCTTTTCTAATTGTCATCCTCGGGCTTGACCCGAGGATCTAATTTATAAGATTCCCGATTAGATCGGGAATGACAGCAAATAATGTTAATTCCCCTATAAAAAAATTTAGCCTCTCATTTTGAGAGGCTTTTTTCTGGTTTTGTAATTTTTTGTTCTTACTTCTTCGTCGCCTCCCAAGCAAATCCCTGCCCAATGACAGGAACAATAATTGAGAGAATAATAGGATTATAAAAATAAATCTGCGTCACAATGCGTCAAATATATCAGACTGCCTTATGACTGTCAATAGTTTTAAGGATAATTATTTCCTTCTAAAAAGTTCCAATAATCTCATTCTCTGTTCATTAAACAATTCCATCATATATTTCCCCAATTGACCAGGATTGGCGAGGCAGGATTTAAATTGCTTTTGGCAGTCGGTGACGAATTCGACGGGGATGTCTTTGGCTACTATCTCATTATCAACCACAATCGTTACTGCTGTTTTTATCGGGAATTTGGCTGAAATGTCTATAAACCACGGTTTTACCCGGAACGAATAATCATGCGGATAAATGACCTCCAATTTCTCTTTGTCTTTTGATAAGACTTCCACTTTCTTCACCTGTACCGGCCGGCCGTAACTGTTTTGCGGCAGGATAAAAAACCTTAAGGGATTTCTTCCGGCCACCGCTTCTTTGTTGTTCCAGTAGAAAACCGACTTGGCCGGATCAACCGCAAGACCTGACCGGTCGGGCCGGAAAATGGGATTTAATAGTACCAGATTATTAATGTCTAAATTGGGAATTAATCTGAAGACCTGTTTTGAATCTGTCATTCCGAGCGAAGTCGAGGAATCTTCCAACGTTGGAAGATCCCTCCACTCTCCCGACTTAGTCGGGATCGGTCGGGATGACATAGTAAAAGTATCTAATTTAATAGTTAGTAGCGGGACAAAATCAGTATCTCTCATCCAGCCGGCTGACAAAATGCCGTTTTCATTTTTCACCAGAAAATTCGGCTGTCCTGAAACCGGAAACATCACGCCGTTTTCTTCTGAAAAAATATCTCCGATTTTTAAGTTTTCGGGCTGAATAAAAACCGATTGTAAACTCTCATCAATGGTAATTTCTTCCGGCAGTAATTTGACATTACCTTTTGATTTATCCGTGAAATTAATAATGGAAACATCATTTTTTGTTTCCAGGGAAAATTTCCCCT
>CAYGXQ010000051.1:0-4537 GCA_964354025.1 uncultured Gammaproteobacteria bacterium
GATTCAATTCCCCTGATAAATGCCGATGACGTTTGGAAGTTAGGCTATACCGGCAAGGGAATAAAGATTGCCATCATCGACACCGGCATTGATTATACCCATCCTGATCTGGGAGGCTGTTTTGGTTCCGGCTGTAAAGTGGCCGGAGGCTATGATTTTATTAATATGGACAGCGATCCGAAAGATGACCAGGGTCACGGCACCCACTGCGCCGGTATCGCCGCCGGCAACGGTACCTTAAAAGGGGTGGCTTATGAAGCTAATTTATATGCCTATAAAGTCCTTGATCAGTACGGAAGCGGCGATCTATCTAACGTCATCAATGGAATTAACAAAGCGGTTCAGGATGGAGTTAACGTTATAAACTTAAGTCTGGGAAGAGGAGATTTTTGGGGAATGTCGGTGGATGATCCGGATGCCGTGGCTGTTGATAACGCGGCTGACGCAGGCGTTGTGGTTGTAGCCGCTGCGGGAAATGTTGGACCAGGTTTTTCTACAATCGCCTGTCCGGGCTGTGCCAGGAAAGCCATTACTGTCGGAGCTGCCTGTAAACCGCAAGATATTGGCACCAATTCATTGTGTCTTGACAGCATCGCTGAATTCAGTTCCAAAGGGCCTTTTCTTTCAACGGACCACGTATCGGGGATAATAACACCATATATGAAACCGGATGTGGCCGCTCCCGGAGTGAAAATATGTTCAGCAGAGTATGACTCCGCATGGAATGATAAAAAATGTTTAGATAATAATCATGTTGCCATATCAGGTACTTCCATGGCTGCTCCACATGTGGCCGGCTTGGCCGCTTTGGTTAAACAGGCTCATCCCGATTGGACAACTGATGAGATAAAACTGGTTATAAAAAGCAGCACTAATCCTTTAAGTTATGAGCCAAGTAATAATCCTCTGGTCGGCGGCTTTGGGATGGCAGATGCTCTCAAATCTGTTTCCTCGCCTAAATTACCGAAGGCAGAGATCACGACAGAAGGCAGTCTGACACTGACAGCCGCAGGCACAGAAATCAGAGGAACTGCCTCCGGCAACAACTTCAGCAGATATGAAGTCTATTTGACAAATTATAACTACTTCAATAACCAGTTCACCGAAATCTGCAGGTCAACAACACCTATTGTCAATGGAGTTTTATGCCGGGTAACCAACAGTTTTGATATCCAGAACAATAACTACTTTCTGAAACTAGTTGTCAGGACAAATACCGGCCACCGGTCAATCGCCTACAGCACCAAAGTGGCAATTACTAGACAAATTCCCCCGTCCCCCTCGCCAATACCATATCCGTCAAGCTGTTCGGCGCCTAACTCAATCGGAGTTAAAGAAAATAAATTTAGCGCTCCATTACATGCGACATCCTGCGTTTCCTCAAACGGAAAGATCTATTGTTTGGGAGGAGATTTTGCTCATGCTATTACCGATAAAATCTTTGAATACAATTCGTCAACTGAGACAGTCGCTGTCAAATCAGCCAAACTGTCTCCAGCAAGATACGGATTATCGTGTACGGCATCCTCAGGAAAAATTTATTGTTTTGGCGGGAGAACGATTGGACTAACAAACCCTGCTCTTGACCAAATAATCGAATACAATCCTTCATCAGATACGATTACAATAAAAACAGCCAAACTGCCAAAACCGGGACAAAGCTTGTCATGCGCGGCTTTCTCTAATGGGAAAATCTACTGCTTTGGGGGATTGATAGAAAATAAACCAGATTGTCCTCCTGATTGCGAGGAAGATTCTTATTACTCGACAGACCAAATAATCGAGTATAACCCGGCAACAGACACCCTTGCTGTAAAATCAACCAAACTACCATCCCCGAGAAAGGAATTATCATGTATCTTCTCAAGCTCAAGCGGCAAGATCTACTGCTTTGGCGGAATCAAGAAAACTGCAGGACCAGACTGTCCGCCTAATTGCAGGGTTTCTTTAGCTGAAGTTGTTTCAGATGAGATATTAGAATACAACCCGACGGCTGATACCATTTCTCTCTTAACCAGCGTTATGCCTGCCCAGCAGGAAAATATCTCCTGCGTGGTAAGTTCTTCAACCGGTAAAACCTTCTGCTTCGACAAAACCTTCCTCTTTGATCCGGTGGCAAAAATTGCTTTTTCCATGCAAAAAAATTTACCGGGCGGAGGTGTCTCTTGCGCCGAAGGTGCAAACAAAATCTACTGTTTCGGTGGTATGGCACCAATACCAACGTTTGCACCTATATCCGCTAACTCAATAAACGAAATTGACGCTAGTGATATCATCGAATACTGTCCCGGTACCTCAGCGCCTCCGACTATTACGCCCACGCCGACCCCAGTCTGTTCGGATACCTCATCCGGCGGTCTGCTTTCTCCCAACCAGCATAATTTTGAATGCGGTAATGACTGGCAGGCAGAGACGAATATTATCCTTGATCGTCCGTCAACAATCTTCTTTAAGGGGAAACGGTCTCTTCATGCAAGATTTGAGACAAGTTATATAACAACTTCAAAATTGTCAACAACAGTTAAAGTAAATTCGAACGAAGGCAAAGGAATTAAATTTTCATACAATTACGCAGCTTTGCCTTATATCAATCAGTCATATGGAGACAGATGGACTGAATTTTCATTAAACCTGAAATATCGTAATGTTAATAAAGCTGTCTTGAAAGAGGAGAATTTTCCGCTTGCGGAAACAGATGTGGTATGGAAACCGGGACGGATAAACAGTATTTTACCTCAAGGAACTGATACTTTGGAAATATCATTTGTTTTCCATTCGCTTATGGCTAGTTTTTATCAAAAATCAGATTTTTATCTTGACGAACTGTCTCTTGAATATTTTGATGTTGATCCAGCGCTTTATTTGAAGAAAACTGAGATTGGCGTCCCTGCTTCAGGGAGCTTAGGCCGTGTTGTTATTGTGAACTTACTGCCAAATGACAATATAAGTAGCGCTACCAGCCTAGCTGAAAAATTGTATGTACTGCAAACAGTTTATGGGATTAAACAGGGTATCCTGCAAAGTGCTGATGATGCCAGGAGGTTGGCGCAAGCGGGCACCTCCGGCAGCAAGGTGGTCGTCTGGGGTGACCTACTACGCTGGTCCGGAAACATTGTTTCATATTTAACTGCACCCGTTACAAATACCACCAGTTCGGTTGTTATCGTCAATCTTCTTCCTCAGGATGCAACCATAGCCGAAAAAACAGTCGTACTTAACCTGGTTCATGCTTCAAAACAGGCTATTTTACAAAATGCCGATGAAGCCAGATTGCTGGTGAAACCTGGTAAACCCGGCAGTAAAGTAGTTATCTGGAGTGCCGCACGCTGGCCCGGGGATATCGTCTCCTACTTAGGTGTCCCGGTTGAATTGAAGGAATTGCCAAGATAATTTATTTCTCACAGACAAAATTCCCCATCACCAGGATATCTATTCCTGACCTTTGGAAAGTGGAGTAGGCGTCCTCGGGCGTATTGACGATCGGTTCACCGCGAAGGCTTTTTGTCAGATGCAAAACATGCAGCCTCCTTTAATCTCCTCTAAATTCCTCTATATTCCTTTAAAGTGACACTGTCACCAACATCTTTTTTGTCTGTATTCGGGGATCGTCGGGAAAGATATCATTCTAATCTCACTAAATTTTTCTTTTCTTCAAAAACAATCTTAAATCTTTCAAAAAATTTACTTCTTCCCAAAAGATTGAAGGAAACTGTATATTCATGGGAGAAAACAACCGGACAAACAAATCTTATACCGGCAATTTCCACTTCTAATTTATGGATATAACCTTTAATTCTACCGCCAACACCGCCAAGATAGGTTTCTTCCCCTTTTTCTACCTCAATTCCTAATTGTTCTGCTAATTCAACTTTAAATACTGAGATTGTAGCTCCGGAGTCAATCAAGGCAGAAGTTCTTGCTGCGTTCTTTTTATGAAAGACAATAAATTCAATAAGAGGATAATATTCACCGGCAGTAGTTTTGTGGTAAGGAAAGTTTGTCACCTAATTTTTAAAGAAACAAGATGTAAGGCCCCTCTCCTGTATAGGGAACTTTAAATGAGTAAGCTTTGATCTTATTTTCTTCACCGACTTTTCCGGCGACAAAGGATGAAATCTCTTTAAGAGTGTCGCCTACAGCAATAACCAGTTCCTTTTTAGGATCAATTGCCACCCATTTCCCGGCAAATTTTCCCATTTGTTTGGTAGAAACATTAACTCTTGTCATAATAACTAATCATACCAAAAGCGAGCTTAGAAAATCAATACTACTCGCCTTCACTTTTTCTCACACACAAAATTCCCCATCACCAGGATATCTATCCCTGATCTTTAATATCCTTTAATCTCCTCTAAATTCCTCTAAAATCCTTTAGTATCCTTTTTAATCACTCTTGACACCCCTTCTTCTTTCCCCTAATAATTAAATCACATGCCTAAACAAAAAGGTGAGATAGGTTTGACAGTGGCTTTCTTCCTCATAGTTGCCTCTTTAGTGACTACGGTTGCGGTCAATACAATAAGCAGCTTCAATCCCC
>CAYGXQ010000052.1:0-4453 GCA_964354025.1 uncultured Gammaproteobacteria bacterium
CAGCACCACTTGGAGAACTATCAATCCTTTCTCCAACCAATTGGTTTTCTTACTCATCTTTATTCTATGTCATTGCGAGGCTACGAAGTAGCCGTGGCAATCTCGGATGGGATTGCTTCTCCGCCAGCCGGCGGATCGCAATGACAAACAAAATCAATATTTATAATAGTTCATCTTCTCTCCCAAAAAATTGAAACTGCGGTCCAGACGGCAACCAATTTTGCGGTAAAAGCCGTTAGCCGGTAACCGCTCGTAAGCGCTGACATAAAATTCCCTGATTTTCCTTTTTTTAAATTCCTGGGAAATAGCCTGGAATAATTTTCGGCCTATCCCTCTCTTTTGCTCTTCCTTTTTCACTGCCAGCGTCAATAACTCTGGGCTGTCTTCCGAGAAGGCTGGATAGGATAGGATTTTTAGTATTTTTGTTATTTTAAACGGATGAACAACAAAATAACTCAATAATGGGAAAATGAAGGAAGTTATGTTCTTAAAAACTATTTTTTTATATAAGCCTTTTACCTGTGAAACACCGCTCGTGAAACCTAAAATGTGTCCGTCTTTTTCTTCGACATAGGTAAACATCTCCGGGATATCCAACGATACCTTATAAAATATTTTCAAAAACGGAATTCCCAGCTCTGACAGAAAACCGGGAAGTTCCTGTTTATGGATCTCGGCGACTTGACCAATATCAATTAAAGAAAGCTGTTTTATCATTATATGTACTTAAGATTGTCATTGCGATTCGCCGGCTGGCGAAGAAACAATCCCATCCGAGATTGCCACGTCCCGCGTAAGTGGCGGGACTCGCAATGACATGAAATTGTGTAACTACTGTAACTTAAGTCACCTCAGTAGAAAATCTTTGGATTGCTCCAATCACTCTCTTTATCTCGTTGTTTTCCAGCTCCGGCCACATCGGCAAAGACAATATCTCTCCGCTGGCTTTTTCGCTTTCCGGGAAACCACCTTCTTTGTATCCTAAAAATTTAAAAGACGGCACCAGATGGATTGGTATCGGGTAATGGATGGCCGTCTGGATACCATGCTCCCATAGATATTTCCGTAATTTATCTCTCTCTTTTGCGCGGATAACGAAAAGATGATAGACGTGTTTTATATTGGAAGATCCCTCCACTCGGCCAGTCAGACTGGCTCGGTCGGGATGACAAATAGATTCATATAACTTTGCTATTTTCCTTCTTTTCTCATTCCAGTTATCAAGATATTTTAACTTCACTAATAATATTGCCGCCTGCAGTTCATCCAGCCGGCTGTTTCGGCCCAAAATTATACTTTGATAACGCTTCTCCTCTCCGTACATCCGAAGCAGTCTGATCTTTTTGGCTAATTCTTCGCAATTGGTAACCGCCATTCCCCCATCGCCGAAACAACCCAGATTTTTCGTCGGGTAAAAAGAAAAACAACCTATGTCGCCTATACTTCCAACCTTTTTCCATCTATATCTACTTTTATCTTTTTTCGTCAGAGTATCTTGCCTAGGATCTTTTTTTGTATTAGGTATTAAGTAGTAGGTATTAAGTATTTTTGATTCATCTACTCCATACCTGATACCTGATACCTGATACCTGATACTACTTCCGTGTGCCTGCGCGCAGTCCTCGATCACCGGAAGATGATATTTTCTGCCTATCTCCATGATCTTCCTCATTTCCGCCGGCTGCCCGTAAAGGTGAACGGCAATTATCGCTTTGGTTTTTTTACTGATCGCTTGAGGGATTAAATCAGGATTGATATTGTAAGTCTGAGGATCGATATCGACCAATTTTGGCGAGGCGAACGAAGCGGCAACGGCAAAGGCCGTCGGATAAGCATTGGCCGGCATGATTACCTCATCCCCTTTTCCGATGTCCAGTGACAATAAAGCAAGCGTCAAGGCATCAGTACCGCAGGCCAAGCCGACGGCATATTTCACCCCCAGATATTTGGCAAAAGCTCTCTCAAATTCCGCCACTTTCGGCCCCAAAATATATACCCCGCTGTCAATAACCTCTTTAATTGCTTTATCCAGCTCACGGGCAATGTTTTGATTTTGTCTTTTGAGATCAAAAACCGGAATCATATATTTCACCAGTAATGTTTTTTGTGTTTCAGATAATACTCTACTGTATTCTTTATCCCTTCTTCAAGATCGGTTTTCGCCTGCCAGCCGTAAGTCTTTTTGATTTTTTCCGTTGAGGCGATGTAATCCCAAATCTCAATCCTTTTTCTTTCTTTCGGGAAAGGTTTTAAGGAATATTTGCCTTTACCGATAATTTTGCTTGCTTCTTTGACAAAATCAAGTAAAGATAACGCTGTCCCGCCAAGGTTGTAGGCTTCCCCCCAACCCTTCTCACTCGCGCCGACGGCCAAAAGAGCCGAAACAACGTCATCGATATAATTGACGTCCCTTATTTGCTTTCCGTTTCCGTACAAATCAACTGTTTCTCCATCCAACAAATTCCTTAGAAACCAGTTCAAAACTCCCTGCCGGGGATGCTTCATCTGATGCCGGGGGCCGAAAGTGTTGGTCATCCGAAGGGAAACCGTTTTTATCCCGTAGACGCTGTAATACATCAGATGGTATTTTTCGGCGGCGATATTGTTGATACCGTTGATGTCAGTGGGGTTTTGCGGGTGGTTTTCATCAACCGGCAGATATTTGGCTTTCCCGTACTGGTTTCTGGTCCCGGCAAAGATGATCCACGTTTTTGGGTTATATTGCCTGACCGATTCAAGAAGGGAAAGCTGGGCGCGGCAATTGATCTCCAGGTCTGTCATCGGGTCGGTCATGCTGTCCACATGGGAAAGCGTCCCGGCCAGATTAAATATTATGTCTTTATCTTTCACCAATCTATCTATAACCCTCTTATCCCTGATATCCCCTTTAACCAATCTGACTTGCCTTTTCACCGGCTCGATGTTGTAGAGATTTCCTCCATATCCTTCGATCAAAGCGTCAACAATTTCCACTCTCCCGCCTTCCCCAACTAACTTGATCGCCAGATTACTGCCGATGAAGCCCAAACCGCCGGTGATGAGAATTTTTTTGTTTTTATAAAAACTGGCCATACTACGGTCTTCAATATATGTCATCAAACAATGGGAGTCAACCGAAGAAAATGTCATTGCGAGGAGCGTCAGTGACGAAGCAATCCCGTGATGCTGCAGTAATTCCTACGGGATCGCCACGGCCAGTCGGACTGGCCTCGCGATGACAGAGTTTTTGTCAAATCCTGAACGGTTACTCAAATGGAATTTGTGGAAATGTTCTATTTATTATAAAATCTCTTTGCGATGAAAACCATCATCTTATGCGGCGGGGCCGGCACCAGACTCAAGGAAGAAACGGAATTTAAGCCTAAACCGATGGTGGCCATCGGCGGCAAACCGATCATCTGGCATATCATGAAAATCTATGCCAGCCACGGCTTCAACGAATTTATCCTGGCGCTTGGCTATAAAGCGGATTACATCAAAGACTTCTTTCTTAATCAGAAAGCTTTTACTTCCGATTTCACCCTTGAAACCAAAACCCATAAAACCGCTTACCATCTTGAAAGCCGAAGCGAAATTGACGATTTCAAAATCACTTTCGTCGATACCGGCCTGGAAACCCTTCCGGGCGAACGGATCTCTCGCTGCCGCAAATACATCACGGAAAAAGACAAATCATTTATGGTCACCTACGGCGACGGCGTCTCTGATGTCGATCTTACCGCTTTAGTCAAATTTCATAAAAAACAGGCTACTGTCGGTACCGTCACCGGCATCCATCCCCGCTTCAAGTACGGTGTCGTCAAAGAAGGGAAAAACCGGCTGGTCGAAAGCTTCGACGAAAAACCTTTTTTGACTGATTGGGTCAACGGCGGTTATATGGTTTTTAATAAGGAATTCTTCAACTTCCTAAGAAACGCAGAGACCGAACATCCGGCCCTTTCCCGGTTGAGCGAAAAATCCCAGCTCTCCCTTTACAAACACACCGGTTTTTGGCAATCGGTGGACACCAATAAGGAACTGGATGAGTTGAATAAGATCTGGAATACGGGTAAAGCGCCATGGAAGAGATGGTAGTTATCAATAAGCTTTTGGAATAGCGCACTTTAGTGCGCGCGCAGACTAAAGTCTGCTAATCCAATATAAGTAATTCAAGATTCATGCTTCAAAAATCAAAAATATTAGTCACCGGCGCCACCGGTTTCGTCGGCTCACATTTAGTCGAAGAACTGGTCAAACAAAAGGCGCAAGTGGTCAGTACCACCCATCATCCAATCCATAAAAACTCCTACTTTGCCACTCAAAAACTGGATAAAAAAACGGCGGTCGAAAAAATCGATCTGGTTGATTTCTCAAAAGTCCAACGACTAATAGCCAAAGTCCAACCGCAGTATATTTTCCATCTGGCCGCCCAGCCGCTGGTCGATGTCGCTTTCGAAAATCCCAAAGAAACTTT
>CAYGXQ010000053.1:0-4308 GCA_964354025.1 uncultured Gammaproteobacteria bacterium
CCCGCTAACGAACGAGATTGCTTCTCCCGATTTCCATCGGGATCGCAATGACAAGCTGTATCCGTAGGTTTTGAGATGACTTCTAAACGCTAAACGCTAGGAGCTAAACGCTAAATTTATGTTATTCAAACGCCTTGGTATTGATCTCGGTACTGCCAATTCATTGGTTTATCTGGCCGGGGAGGGCGTGGTTTTAAACGAACCGACTGTCGTGGCTGTTTCTATTGATGATAACCGGGTGGTGGCGGTGGGCAATGAAGCCAAAGAAATGCTTGGCCGGACTCCCGGTAATATCGTCGCTTCCCGTCCGCTTAAAGACGGGGTGATTGCCGATTATGTGGTGACAGAGGCGATGCTTCGCTATTTCATTGACCGGGTTTGCGGCAAGACCAGATTTTTCAAGCCGGAAGTGATGATTTGCGTTCCGTCAGGTTGCACGCAGGTGGAGAGGCGGGCGGTCATGGACGCGACGCTCTCCGCAGGGGCGAAGACAGTCTATCTGATAGAAGAACCGCTGGCGGCCGCCATTGGGGCCAAAATCCCGATTGCCCAGCCTTCCGGCAACATGATTGTTGATACCGGCGGCGGTTCCACTGAGGCAGCTGTGATTTCTTTGGGCGGAGTGGTTGTTCATCATTCGGTGAGAGTGGCCGGCACCAAACTGGATGAGGCGATCACAAGTTATATCAAGAAAAAGTTCAACCTGATTATTGGTGAACGGACGGCTGAAGAAGTCAAAATCCAGGTTGGGACAGCTATACCGCCATCAGCCTCAAAAAATATTGTTTCCAAAAAAATGGAAGTCCGGGGTCGTGACTCTTTGAATGGGCTGCCAAGAATGATTGAACTGACCAGTGAGGAGATTGCCCTTGCCATCCAAAATCCTCTCAACATGATGATCAGCGGGATAAAGACTATTCTTGAAAATACCCCTCCGGAACTGGCTTCAGATATTATCGATAAAGGAATTGTTCTTTCCGGAGGTACTGCTCTTCTTCGTAATCTCGATAAACTGATTGTTCAGGCAACCGGGGTTCCCGTACATGTGGCGGAAGATCCGCTTCTTTGCGTCGTCCGGGGGACGGGAGTCGCTTTGGAAAACATCGATCTTTACAAAAGGACCCTTACCCGCCGGTGAAAATAAAACTTAAAGACACCTTCGAGGTGGCCGGATGGACTCCTCGAAGGTGGAGGAATAATAAAAGACTTATAATAACATCCTACAAGACTATTTTTCACAAAGTTGTTTCACGATACCTAAAGTAGAAAATGAACCTATAATGATGAAATCCCAAATAACAAACCAGTTGCCGGACAGTAGGGGATTATTATAAAATATAGAAGTAAATGATAAGCTAAACTCTAATAGACAATATGTATTCAAAGAAAGAGTTTATTAAAAATATCTATTAAATATTTTTGTAAATAATAAATCGATATGGGATTAAAAACTAAATCAATATTAGGAATAGTCATTACTATCGACAATAAAGATAAGATCCTAAAGGAAGTGGAGAAAGGACTTAAAATAAGTACAAAAGACCAAAGACCAAAGACTAAAGACCAAAATAATCCGTTGATTATTTTCACCCCGAATCCGGAAATCATCACTTACGCCAAAAAAGACGATAATTTTAGACGGATTGTCAATTCAGCCCAAATCAATATTCCGGATGGCAGCGGCATTTCCTGGGCGATGAAAAAAATCTATGGGTTGGAGATTCCGCGAATTTCCGGGGTAGATTTCATGTTAGACCTTAGTCGGTTAGCAAAGGATATGAGCCTCACAGTAGGACTTATAGGTGGAAGGGGGGCAGTAGCAGTCGAGACGGGTGAGTGCTTACGGAAGAAGTTCCCGAGACTTGTGGTTGAGGTGTTGGAAGAACCGGATTTGGAATTTGTATTAAGTATTAAGTATCAGGTATTAAGTATAAAAAGAACTCAAACCCAAAATATACCTAATACCAAATACCTAATACCTAATACCGAAGAAATACTAGATAAAAATACAGAAGAATATTTTTCCAGTTTAGCAGCGGAGATAAATAAAAAGAATATAGACATCCTCTTCGTCGCGCTCGGTTGCCCCAAACAGGAGTTATTTATTAATCAATTAAAAGACCAACGACCAAAGACCAACGACCAAAGACCTCTTATACTCATGTCCGTTGGTGGGGCGTTTGATTATATTGCCGGTCGTGTACCTAGGGCGCCGGAGTGGATGAGGAAGAGAGGATGGGAATGGTTGTTCCGGCTTATTCGGCAGCCCCGGAGACTGGGAAGACAGCTCAAAGGCGCGGAATTTTTTTGGAAAGTAATGACTGTTTAAATTTGACGGACGAATAATAATTCAATATACTCTAAATTGATGACCCCACAGCAAACATTCTATATCGTTGGAGCAATATTGGAGTAATAGTAGTACTGGCTTTGGCGATTGTTCTTTATCCCATCCTTCAGAGCCAATCCAAGAAAAATAAAAAATAAAGTTGGGATTTATACAACCCTTACACCGTATTTCCTGATTTCACAAGCCAAAGACGAGTATTTATCTCCGAGTTCTCTTGTGGTAAAAGGAATTGGTTCAATCCTTTCATCAATGTCGTGACTCAGATGAAGTAAAATTTGCAATTCATCAAGTGAATCTTGGCCAAATTGATCAGACACGATACAAATATCGATATCACTGTATCTCCGGGCGTTTCCTTTCGCGTGTGAGCCAAAAAGAATCGTTTGTTTGATATCGATTCCTTTCAATTTCACCAGATCAGAATATTTTCTTACTGTATTGACAATATCTTTATTTATATTCTTTCCTTTAACCATATGTATAGCTCCTTTGCGCGGTGTAAATATTTTTCTGTATATTCTTTTTTGGCTTTTTTATAAATTGCAAATTTATAATCCTCATAACGCGCTCTGATATTAAATGAAGTCAGATCATCAAGAAGGCGCACCTGTTCTTTCGTAAAATCGAGACCGGCAAGTTTAGCCAGATAAGAAAGTTTATGCCCAAAAGGTGCAGATTTACCGGTCTTTCCAACAATGATGGCTTTCACTATTTTTTCTACGAACAGATGGCAGTAGAAAAGACAAGGCAGATACCTTTTTGTAGAAAAAAGCGATTCTGCTGTTTTGATATCTTCTTCTGCGCTTTTAATCCAATATTCAACCATCTTCTTTACGGTCATATAAAGAAAATATAGCAGAATAAAGAGAAAATAGCAAAATTCGTCAGCAAAGAAGTTGCATCTTCGGAGAGGATCATTATACAATAACCCTGAGAATGAGAATTTTATATCTGCAGTCATTTCCTCTTTGGGGTTCCGGGTCCGGGACATACGCCCGGTATTTGGCCTCTGCCGTCGGCCGGCATTTCAAAGTCGCCATGGTCGTGCCGGACAGCCGGCCAATACCCAATGTCACTTTATTTCCTTTAAAAATGTCTTTCCCGGTGGCTTTTACCGGACATCCCGAGTGGCCTGATTGCAAGCTTTATACTCAATTAACCAATAAGGAAATAATTACCATCTATGAAGACTATTTGAATTCGGTTACTGATGCAGTTGAGAAATTCCAGCCAAATATCATCCATGTCCATCATGCGTATCCTCTTTCTTGGGTGGCCAGGGTGATAAAAAGCACTTATCAGATTCCTTATATAATTACCATCCACGGATCAGAATTACCCACGGTTCAAAAAGACAGGCGTTACCTGGCTTTGACGGCAGATGTTTTGAGGAGAGCAAGAAGGATAGTGCCGAATTCTTTCTGGACCAAAGAATGGCTGTTTAAGATCTTCGGCGACGAATTCCGCTCGGCGGTGCGGGTCATTCCCGGCGGAGTTGATCTGAAAAAATTCAATCCCAACCTGGACACTTCGGATATCGATAAAAAATACGGATTAACCGGGAAAAAGGTTGTCCTTTTTGCGGGGAAGCTGACGGCTTATAAAGGAGTTAAATATCTCATCAAGGCCGCCCGGAAAATTCCGGCGGAAGTCGTTATTTTAGGAGAAGGACCGGAAAGGAAAAACCTGGAACAGCGGGTTAAGGACTATGGATTGAAAAATGTCCATTTCATCGGCCATCTGGGAGTCAGTAACGAACTTAGTAAATTTTATAAACGGGCTTCGATCTTTGTGGCGCCAAGCGTTTGGGACGAACCTCTCGGGCTGGTGATTTTGGAGGCGATGGCCAGCAAGACCCCGGTGGTCGTCACCCGGAAAGGCGGCATCCCGCTGGCCGTCAAAGACGGGATCAACGGTTATTTTGTCCGGCCGAGAAATTCATCGGAAATTGCCGAGAA
>CAYGXQ010000054.1:0-4099 GCA_964354025.1 uncultured Gammaproteobacteria bacterium
CAACTGGATAGAGCACGCGCGTTCTAAGCGCATGGTTGGGTGTTCGAGTCACCCCGGGGGCACTTAAGAGGAACACTAATTATTATGAACAATCTTTTTCTACTTATTTTGAGCTTACTTTTATTTATTACTGTTTCCCAACCGGTTTTGGCAGAAGATCTTTCGCCAACAACCACATCCGCGCCTTCTCCAACCCTTACCCTTTCACCGACGCCGGAGTCAGCCAGTCCGACGCCGACGGATGTGCAAAATACACCGACCGTCACTCCTACTTCCGACAGCAGTAGTGCCACTGCTACTCCTTCAGTGAAACCGACCGCCAAAGTAACTGCCAAACCATTAAAAACACCGACAATTACCCCAAAACTGACTAGTACTCTGACGCCGACGCAAATCCCGACTCCGACACCCACACCGACATCCAAAATCTCCTTTTTAAGCTCAATGTCCGGAAACAGGCTGACGGCGATTTTTATCATTTCCGGAATCATTTTTCTTGCCGCAGGGATAATTTTGGTCTCTAAATCCGGCAATAACAACCGCCACCGCCCGTATACATTTTGATAAAAGATAATTATTTTCAGAAATATCTCAAAATTGCTCCTTTTTCTCATGCCTTATGGCGCAGCGTGGAAGCTGAAACAATAGCTCAAGGATACAAAGAAGCAATTTTACTTCAAAAGAAAAAAACAAATGACAGTTTATTGCATTTCAAAAAACCGGTTCTTGATGTAGGATGCGGGTATGGAGAATTTGCCGGTATCTTTTTTGAAAGTCAGGTTGAAGCAGGTATAGACATAAGCATTAACGACCTCATAAAAGCCAAGAGAAGCAAAAAGTATAAGAAACTTTTTGTCACAGATGCGCGCCATATGTCTTTTCGCAATAATACGTTTTCAACCGTCATTTGTATGAGCGTTATAGAACATATTCCAAAACCGGAACTTGTTCTAAAAGAAATTTATCGTGTTCTAAAACCCTGCGGGTACTTCATCTTAACCGTTCCTACCAGTTCGTTAAACGATCATCTGTTTTATCCGCAAATTTTTAGAAAGGCCGGTTTCAATAATATGGCAAATTGGTACATTAATAAATTTCACCGGGTATTTAAACATGTCAATATATTTTCCCGGAAAAGATGGGTATCCATGACGGCAAAAAAAGGCTTTAAAGTGATCATTGTCAAACAAACATTCCCCAAATCACTTGTCGCTTTTTTTGACTTTTTCCTCATTTCAGCCTTGCCTTCGCAAATAGGACGCTGGCTTTTTGGTGTAAGAGCGGTTTGGGGAGGAAGAATAAAATATCATGTTCTCAATGTTTTGTACCGGTATATAATCAAAGATAAGAATATTACGGACAGTAATATTTTAATCATTGCCCAAAAAAAATGAGCAAACGATTTATATTCTTTTTTTTAGTCATTTGTCTTGGGTTTTTCCTGCGTATATATAAAGTGGAGCAATACCCGGCCGGTTTTTATAGTGATGAATCTTTGGTTGGATATGAAGCGAATTCAATTTTAAGAACCGGAAAAGATCAATACGGTAATTTTTTACCGGTTACCTTTAAGGCTTTTGGGGATTACCGGCCGGGACTATATATCTATTCCACTGTTCCATCTATCTATCTTTTCGGTCTTTCAGAATTTGGAACCCGACTCCCTTCTGTTTTATTCAGTACTTTCACGATTCCTGTCGTTATGCTCATAAGTTATGAATTATTTAAAAAAAGTAAAGCTGCCCTTCTGGGAGGATTACTTTTTGCCGTATCTCCCTGGAGTATTCAGTTTGCAAGGATGGCCCATGATACCAACCTGGCAACTCTTTTAACGGCTATAGTGATTCTTTTACTTTTAAAAAGCTTAAACGGTAAAAAATATTTTATAGGTATAGCCGTATTTTCTTCACTCTCACTCTATGTTTACTATACAACCAGGGTTTTTATCCCGCTTTTTCTTATAGCTATCGCGGTTTTTTACTATCAAAAATTCATACCGTACGGGAAACAAATTGTCATAAGCGTTTTGGTAGCTGTCATTCTTTTGCTTCCGTTTACTCCGGTTCTTTTTAATCGGGAAACCGGATGGTCAAGAATTGATGCTGTCAGTTTAACAGGTGATGCGGGAATTAAAGCAAAGATTCTTCAATTTCATCAGGAAGACGTTCTCGCCGGTATATCCGATGACAGGATGTTTCATAATAAACTTGTTGACATAAGCGTCTCATTTTTATCCGGCTATTTTTCTCACTTTGATCCAAATTTTCTTTTTACGTATGGTGATCCAAACAGGCTATACAGTACACCGGGAAACGGAATTCTTTTTTATGTCGAGCTGGTTTTTATCCTGTATGGGATTATAACCCTGATAAAGATGAATCATCCGCGTAATAGATTTTTATTGGCCTGGCTTGTTCTGGGAATTATCCCTGACGCGCTTACGCGTTTTGCTCCCGCCGCGGCCAGGATTCATTTAGTACTTCCAATGGTGAGTATAATCGGAGGCTTAGGATTTTACAGGTTATATGTTCTAAGAAAACGTACGATATTTTACTTTGTTTGGACACTGGCGGTAATCGGAATATTTTTAGGTAATATAAGTTACTTCATACATACCAATCTTATCCACCAGTCCCTGCGTTACGGGAAAGAGTGGACTTTTGGGGTAAAACAAGCCGCACAGTATATAAAAGAAAATGAAAATCACTATGATAAAATCTGGATAACACCAAAAGAAGCCCATTGGGTGACCTATTTATTTTATCTTCAATATCCTATCGAAAAAACACAACGGGAAATTGTTTTATCGAAGAAAAATGAGTATGGATTGGGATGGGTATACGCAATTGGTAAATACCGTTTTGAAGACATTCCTAAAGTATTTGATTACACGAAAAATATTCTCTATGTCGGACGTCCTGAAGAATTTTGTAAGTATGCAGTTCCGAAAGAAATTGTCTACTATCTGAATCATGATATTGCTTTTCTGATGATGACAACCGCAGAGTTAAAAAGAGTTGAAATAATTTGTACTCTACCAGATGCAAAAACAACAAAACCGCAAAGTAGTCTGTAATTACTGCGGATCAGATAAACAAAGGGTCATTTATGACCGGGATATATATCCGGTGGTATCATGTGCTGTTTGCGGATTGTGTTTCCTTTCCCCCAGACCTGCAGATAAATCATTAAAAAAGCTTTATAATTCTGTCTATTTTGAAGGGAAAACGGCCGGAGTAGGGTATACAAGTTATAATTTACTTAAAAATGATCTATCAGAAGAAGCAAAAAAACGAATTACGCTTATCAAGCGGTATCAAAGCAACGGAACATTGCTCGATGCCGGATGCGGATACGGATCTTTTTTAAAAGTCGCTTCTGACAATGGATTTACCGTTATGGGTTGTGACGTTGCCGAAGAAGCAATCCAACAAGTTAAAAAAACTTTTCATTTACCTGCCCGGGTAGCGGAAATTAAGCCGGAAAAACTTCCAAAGGGGCCATTTGATGTAATTACCGCATGGGATGTAATTGAACACATGACGAATCCGCTGGAAGCCCTTGAATCTTTTCGTATGGTTCAAAAACCAAATGGATATTTATTCATGACCACTCCGGATATAACCAGCATTGACGCCAAATTACTCGGAAAATATTGGTATGGATATAAAAAAATTCCGGAACATACTTATTTCTTTTCCAAAAAAAGTATTGCGTGTTTATTGGAAAAAGCCGGATATACCGTCATTTTAATAAAACCTTGGGGATTCCATAGAAATTTAGCCTATTGTATTGATCAAATAGCCCGGTATAATCTGCATGTCCGAAATCTCATACAAGCTCTATACAGACTATTACCGCTTAGTAAAATACCCATATACTTTCCTTTTATTGATATGCTCATTATAGCTAAATTGTTAAGTGCCGAGGAGAGGACTTGAACCTCCATGCCTTGCGGCACAGCCTCCTCAAGACTGCGTGTATACCAATTTCACCACCTCGGCCTGTACAAATGCTTTTGCGAAAGACTGTTTGAATTTACAATCAATCTAAACTTTCGTTAGTTAATTATAACTACACAACAGCATTTGTACAGGCC
>CAYGXQ010000055.1:0-3722 GCA_964354025.1 uncultured Gammaproteobacteria bacterium
TACAGTAATTCCAACGGGATCGCCACGCTCGTTCCTCGCTCGCGATGACATTTTTTTTGACTTTTCAAACAGGTTCTAGGATTTTAATTTAGCGTTAAATCTATCAGCGGCCATTTCGATGATTTTTTCGCGAACTGTTTTTACATCTTCATCCGTTAAATTCCGAGAAGGATCCTGGTAAGTAATCCTGAAAGTGTAAGACTCTTTGTACTTATCGATTAATTCTATTTTGACGATCAACTGACTCAAACTTTTTATGGCCGGGATAAATAATCCGATTTGTTTTCCCCGACAAATGGTAAAAGTCAGATCTTCAACTGCTGCCGGGTAAAGAGAAATCGGAGTATATTTTTTGGTCTCGTTGACCAGCGGAATCAGTTTATCCAATTTTATTTCAGCCAGAAACAGATCATTTTTCAATCCGAAACCGGTTGCCAGAAAAGGGTGGATTTTACCCATCAGGCAGACAGTTCCGGTTTTTGGGATCGATAATAAAAGAACTTGTTTGGGGTGGAAAAATCCGCCTTCAACGGCCGGGATTTCTTCAACCATATTTTTGATTCCCAGTTCCTCAAAAAGAGACAGGACAGTTCCTTTAAGCTTTAGAAAATCGGATTGTTCCGTTAAAACCAATGACGGTTTTTCATCCGGTAAGTTGTCTGTTTTAGGATGATAAGTATTTGCCTGTTCAAAAAGCCGGAGGTTTTCTTTGAAAGTCTGGTTGTCGGAGATATTTTTCAAAATTGAAGGGATGAGAGAGATTCTCATGTATTCGATTTCGTTGGTAAGCGGATTGGCGACTTTCAGATGAGTTGGGATTTCCAGTCCGGCTTTTTCGATTAAAGATTTTGAGATGAACGAATAATTATAGACTTCGGTGTGTCCCCAGTATTTCAGGATGGTTTTTATTTTTTCCTCAACCGGAAAATCTTTCGCTTTACGGGAAATCGGAATGGCTCCGGTCATCAGGTTACTCGGCAGATTATGGTAACCGTAAATTCTGGCAACTTCTTCGACGACGTCTTCCCCGATGCCGATGTCAAACTGCCGGAAAGTCGGCGGAGTGATTTTAAGTAAACTTTGACTTTTTAAGACGGTAAATTGCAGTGATTCCAAGATATTAACGATTTTATTTTCTTCCAGTTTTACTCCCAAATGTTTATTGATGAAGTCAGTGTCGGTATTGACGGTTTTTACTGAAGTCGGTTTCGGGTAAATGTCGATCAATTTGCCGGCAACTTTTGCTCCGGCATTTTTTTGATACAAATCAATTCCACGAAGTATCGCAGTCTTAGCAAGTTGCGGATCAGGTTGTTTCTCATTAATAGTGGCGGCCATGGTTCGAAGGGCTAACTTCATGGAAGTTTTTCTAATGATAATAGGATTGTTGGATTCGATAAAAAAGACAATTCTTTTTGTTTCACCAGTGACGACACTGTTGGCAGTGCCCATAATGCCGGGTAAATCGATGATCCGGCCGGTGCCGTCATCGATGACGACGTCATTTTCATCCAGAGGACAACGTTTGTTATCCAAAGTCACCAGTATTTCTCCTTTTTTGGCCCGACGTAAAATTAATTTTGCAGTTTTGATCCGGTCGTAATCGAAGACATGGCAGGGGTGTCCCAGTTCCAGCATGACATAATTGGTGATGTCGATCAGATTATTTAGCGACCGGACACCGGATTTTTCCAGCCGTTCGGAAATATATTTCGGCGAAGGGTTTATTTGGACATCAGTCATGACAATTGCCAAAAGGCGGTGACAAAGGCCGTCGGGATCGGCAACTTCCAAAGGAAATATTTCCTTTTTCTCAATAAATGGTTTTATTTCAAGCGGTTTTAGTTGTGTTTTGAAGCCGAATTGCGGCAAAATGGCCGCCGCTTCCCGGGCTACTCCGTAAACAGAAGCCATATCCACCCGATTGGAAGTAATTTCGATTTCATAAATAAAATCTTCACCGGTTTTATTGACTCTTTCCACCGACGGCCCGCAAAGGGAAAGACATCTTTGGATATCAGAAGGCGAGCCTTCTGTCTCCAGATATTCCCGCAGCCATGAATCAGGTACAAGTATGTTCATAAGCGACTTATTTAGATTGTCATTGCGATCCGCCGGCTGGCGGAGAAGCAATCCCGTCCGAGATTGCCGCGTCCCACTTATAGCGGGGACTCGCAATGACATAAAATTTCGTAAGTTCTGTTAAGTACCTTAAAATTGCTCTAAAAACCTTATATCATTGCCGTAAAGCAGCCTGCTATCATTTAGTTTTGTCCCGGATTTCATCATGTAAGACCGTTCGACTCCCCAACCGAAAGCAAAACCGGAATATTTTCCGGGATCGATTTTACCGGCCCGCAAAACATTCGGATGGACCATGCCGGAACCACATAATTCCAACCAACCTTGTTTGCAGAAACGGCAATTTTCACCGTTTTCCAGTTTTCCAGACCCTTGGCAGATACCGCAATTGATGTCAATTTCAAAAGACGGTTCGGTGAATTGGAAATGAAACGGACGCAATCTGATTTTTCTACTGGGACCGAAAAACTCTTTGACAAAATAATCTATCGTTCCTTTGAGATGGCTAATGTTTATTCCTTCATCAATCACCAATACTTCAAACTGGTGGAACATCGGGGTATGGGAGACATCCCAGTTAGGACGGTAGCATTTGGCGATATTGATCATCCTGATGGGAGGGGTTTTCCGCTCCAGCATTTCCCTCACCTGTCCGGAGGAAGTATGCGGCGAAAGAACCGTCTTTCCGAATTTATCATTAAAAGGCGCATCGATAAAAAAAGTCTCGAAGTCATCTCTGGCCGGATGGTGCTTCGGCATATTCAAAGCTTCGAAGGCAAACCATTCCCATTCTACTTCCGGGTAGCGGACCCGGGTGAAACCGATACGTTCAAAGATAGTCGTGATTTCGAATATTGTTTGAGAAACGATATGGAGGTGTCCGCTTGACGGCCTGTCAGAGAGTTTTGGCGGAGTAGTGACGTCGATTTCTTCCTTTAAGATATTTTCTCCGATCGCCAGTTTTTGCGCAGCGAACAGTTGTTCGATTTTATTTTTTATTTCATTGGAAAGTTTGCCGATCTTCGGTCGTTCATCTTTGGGCACTTCAGGTAATTTCTTTAGAAGTTTTGTCAGTTTACCGCTTGAGCCGAAGTAGGAAAGCCAAAGATTGCTTAAGGAAGAAAGATCTTCCTGTTTGGTAATTTCTGTCTGAACCTGTAAATATAAATCGTTTAATTCTTGCTCCATAAGAAGATTGTAGAGGTAATCCATTTCGATTTCAATAGTTTTGTATGCGGAGATTAATTGGTTATTTTAAATATTTTTTACTTTGTCAACGATGGTTTTGAAGGTTTCCGGGTCGGTGTTTAAAAGATTGGAAAGGACTTTCCGGTCCAAAGCGATATTGGCCTTTTTCAAATTAGCGATGAATTTACTGTAGGAAATTCCGTATTTTTTGACCGCTTCGGAGATTCTGACAATCCAAAGTTTCCGGAAATCAGACTTTCTGATGTGTCTGCCGGCATAAGCATACTGCCCGGCATGAAGCTGGGCTTCTTTAGCCACTTTTACCAGCCGTCTTTTGGTCATCCGATAGCCCTTGACCGAATGTAACAGCTTTTTGTGTTTCCTGTGACTGACGACGCCTCTTTTGATTCTCATATGAATGGCTTTATCTTTCTGGTTTGCTGGGTATTGAG
>CAYGXQ010000056.1:0-3601 GCA_964354025.1 uncultured Gammaproteobacteria bacterium
GCGCAAATTGCCGGAAATCTGGCCGGAATTTTCGGTAATCTGGAATATTTAGGCAGTCAAAGAGGCAGCATGAATGTCATGGCCGGCAATGTCAATTTAAACGGCAATGTAGAAGGGAATATAGAGGCGGCCGCCGGTAATCTGTCTCTTGGCGAAAATGCCAAAGTAGCCGGTAATTTATCCTACACGAGCAAAAGTGAAGCCAATATAGCACCAAACGCCATTGTTTCCGGTACCACCAATTTCAAACAGGCGGAAACTTCTCCTTATTATTCCCCCGCGGATCAGAATGCCTGGGGCAGATTGCGGCAGGGAGCCGGTGCAGTGAACAAAGGCTTTGCCTTTGTCAGTTTCGCCATCGCAGCCGTTATTGGCTACATCTTTTTAAGGCTTTTTCCTCACCGGGCCATGTCCCAAATTGAAATCTATTCCAAAAGGCCAATCAGGAGTTTGGCTTTAGGGTTGCTGACCTTTATCGCCGTCCCGGGAGTATCTCTTCTTTTTGCAGTTACTGTCATCGGTTTGCCGATTTCTTTCCTGATAATGATGGGGTTGGCGATTATAGTCTATTTTGCCAAAATAGTGATTGCTCTTTACATGGGCAGAATAATTTTAAAAAAGATCGGTTTCGGGGAAAGAGCCGGTTGGGCGCTTCTTCTCGGTCTTTTAATTTATTTCGTTATAGGCGGCTTGCCTTTTATCGGCCCCCTTGTCAAATTGCTGGTTCTTTTTGCCGGCAGCGGCGCCATTGTGACCGATCTTTACCGCCTTTATCGATCTCCGACTCTCCGCCGAATTCTTTAAAACGTTATTCCAATAATTTAATTGTGACTTAAGACACCTTCGAGGTGGCAGGCTGGAGCGAAGCGTAAGCCATGACTCCTCGAAGGTGGAGAAATCAGTAATAAATTTCCGTAATTATATTGTTTCTGTTAGAATAATTATCATGCAGTCACTTTTCATTTCTTTTGAAGGTCTTGAGGGCAGCGGCAAATCCACTCAAGCCGGACTTTTAGCAGGATTACTGAAAGAAAAGGGATTTCCGGTAATCGTCACCCGGGAACCGGGGGGAACGCGGATCGGTGAGTCCATAAGGGCAATTACTCATGGTAAGGAAAATGTTGATTTGACGGCGGCAGCTGAAGCCTATCTGATGGCTGCTTCCCGGGCCCAGCATGTGCGGGAAATTATCAAGCCGGCTTTGGAGTCAGGCAAAATCGTCATCTGCGACCGTTTTCTTGACTCATCTTTGGCTTATCAGGGATACGGCAGGGGATTAGGGGAAGAAACGATCTTGGAATTAAACCGTCTGGCGATGGATAGTTTATTCTTTCTCCCTCTTTTCCCCCATATCCCTCATCACCCTCAAATCCCCCATATTTCTCTTACCATCTTCCTCGACGTTTCTCCTGAAACTGGTTTTGCCCGTCGTAATAATACTGACAAAATCGACCGATTGGATCTTCAACAAAAAGATTTTTACCAACGAGTCTATAAAGGCTATAAAAAACTGGCGGAAAAATATAAGAAGCGTTATATCACCATCGACAGCAGTAAGTCGATCAGGGAAGTCGCCGAAACCATCTGGGTAAAAGTCCAAGCCTATCTGATAAAGTAATACCCATTGCAGGAAGCGGCAGATTTTGGTATCATTTGTTTATAGAAATTTTCAGAGGCTGAAAAACTCCTTCCGCCAGCTGGCGGATTTCAGCTTTTAGATTAAGGAGATAATACAAAGAAGCAGAAGTATTATCTTCTGCTTTATTTTTATGAAAGACATTTCTTTAAAAGAACTTCTGGAAGCCGGTTGCCATTTCGGACATCGCGTCGACCGATGGCATCCGAAAGCGGCCAAATTCATCTATCAGGCCAGGGATAAAGTCCATATCATCGATCTGGCCAAAACCCGTGACTATCTTTTGAAAGCCGCTGAAACCATCAAAAATTACGCCAAAGAGGGCAAAGTAGTTCTTTTTATCGGCACCAAAAGACAGGCCAAAGGCGTAGTCCGTGAAGCGGCCAAACGCGCCGGAATCCCTTTCATGACCAACCGTTGGATCGGTGGTTTCATGACCAACTGGCCGGAAGTGAAAAAAAACATCGACAAGCTGAATAACGCCCGGAAAGCCAAAGAAAAAGGAGATTGGAAACAATTTCCCAAACACGAGATTGTCAAACTTGAGAAAGCGCTTCGCCAATGGGAACTGGTTTATGAAGGAGTGGCGGATTTGAAGACGGTCCCCGAAGCAGTCTATATCATTGATATAAGAAAAGAAGATAATTGTTTGCGTGAGGCTGTCAAAAGCGGTATAAAAGTCATCGCCATCGTTGATACCAATACTGATCCGGATGACGTTAACTACCCGATTCCGGCCAACGATGATGCCGTCGGCAGTATCCAACTCGTCACTAATTTTCTGGTTGATGCTTATCTGGAAGGAGCTAATCTTCGGGAAAAAGAGGTAAAACAAGAGAAAAGTGAAGTCAAAAAGACTCCGGATGTTAAAGAAGAGAAACCAGTGGAAAAAGAAAAACCAAAGAAAGAGAAAAAGTTATGATCACGATCGATCAAATCAAAAAACTGCGCCAAAAATCAGGCGGCGGCATCATGGATTGCCGCAGAGCCCTTGAAGATTCAAAAGGCGACGAGAAAAAAGCCGAAGCCCTGCTTTTGAAATGGGGAATTGAGAAGAGTGAGAAAAAAGCTGACCGGGCAACCAAGGCAGGGATAATCGATTCCTATATCCATGCCGGAGGCAAAGTCGGAGTTTTGCTTGAAATCCACTGCGAAACGGATTTCGTGGAGAGAACTGATGATTTCAAAAACCTTTCCCATGAAATTTGTCTGCAGATTGCCTCGATGAAGCCAAAAGATGTTAACACTTTATTGAAACAGGAATATATCCGTGATCCGAAATTCACCATTGAACAATTAGTCAAGCAAACCATCGGCAAGCTCGGCGAAAACATCACCCTTTCCCGTTTCCTCCGCTTCGAATTAGGGGAGAAGTAAATTTTCTGGTGTATCTTTCCTGCGAGACCTTAATCACTTTTTCCCGGTTCTGGTTTTTGGATTTGGGCAGCGGCAGGGTATTGGCATGGAAGGGGATGGAAGTCAGGTTGTCGATGGCCAACTTGATGACGATTTGGTAAGAGCCCAAATTGACAAGGTCCTCCTCTTTATACCACTGGCCGAATTCCCGTGAAAGTGAATGGGCATCCTGTGCCCCGATGATAAAAGAAATCAAAGTGCCGGCGTTGCCGAAAATGGCTTTTTGGACCGGCTCTTCCACCTGTCCCACATACTGGTTGGCTAAAATGATATTCAGCCGGTATTTCCTCGCTTCCGAGAGAATTTTTATAAAAGAGGTGGTGGCAAAATTCTGGAACTCGTCAACATAAAGGTAAAAGTCCCGGCGTTCAACTTCGGGCACATTGACCCGGTTCATGGCCGCCAGTTGGATTTTGGTGATAAACATCGCTCCCAGTAGGGCGGCATTGTCCTCGCCCAATTTTCCCTGGGATAAATTTAAGATTAAAATTTTACCCTGGTTCATGATTTCGTCAAGGTCGATAGTTGACTGCGGATGGCCGATGATTT
>CAYGXQ010000057.1:0-3440 GCA_964354025.1 uncultured Gammaproteobacteria bacterium
TCACCGGAATCAGATCGCAGGCCAGATTATAACCTCTTTTTGTCAGTTCTTTACCAATGTTGGGAAATCTTTTTGTCAGATATGCGTTTCCTCGATGCCTGATATCCAAAAAAACGCTTCCGCCAGCCGGCGGATTCTTTTGTTCTTTATCAATCGCCCTCGCCACAATATCCCTTGGCGCCAATTCTCCTCTCGGATCATATTTTTCCATAAATCTCAACGTTGGAAGATTCCTCGACTTCTCCTTCGACTCACTTCGTTCGCTCAGGATTCGCTCGGAATGACATAGATATGCGCCTTCACCTCTTAAAGCTTCTGAAAGTAAGAAAAGCGGTGAATTTCCATCTTTTAAAGCCGTCGGATGAAACTGGATAAATTCCAGATCAGCCAATTTTGCACCGGCCCGCGCCGCCATCGCTAAGCCGTCACCGGTGGCTATCTCCGGATTCGTCGTCCATTGGTAAAGTTGTCCCAACCCGCCGGTAGCTAAAATAGTGAATTTGGAATAAATTGATGTCATCGCGAGTCCGTTCGGCAAGCTCATGACGCGGCGATCCCGACGGGATTGTCCCGCCTCAGCGGGATCCCGCCTGATGGCGGTGACTTCTTCGCCAGCCGGCGGGTCCTCGCAATGACATTCGATCCCAAGGCACTCATTGTTGTTAATAATCAGTCTATATACAAAGCAATCTTCCCAGATAGTAATATTTGGCTCTTTTTTCACTTTTTCTACCAAAACTTTTTCGATTTCTCTTCCGGTAAAATCGCTCGCGTGCAAAACGCGCGGGTAAGAATGGGCCGCCTCACGGGTGGGAGAAAATTTTCCTTTCGAAGTTTCAAACCTGACTCCCCGCGATACCAACCAGTTGATGGCCGAAGGCGCATTCTTGACCAGGTATTTAACTGCTTTTTTATCATTGTGGAAACAGCCGGCTGCCAGCGTGTCTTTGATGTGACTTTCAAAACTGTCCCCTTCTCCCACTACCGCGGCAATCCCTCCTTGAGCCAGGTTGGTCGCCGTATCCGGCAGTTTCTTTTTGCTGATAAGAAGCACTTGACCGAATTCTTTCAGGGTTAAAGCGCTTGTTAATCCGGCCAGTCCGGAACCGATGACGATGTAATCTGTGTTCATTTTATTTATTGTAAATTTTACACTTACTATCGTATAATACTTTATTGTACTTAAAATTTCAAAAGAGACGCGCAATAAATTGCGCTATTCCAAATTACAATGAATGAGGAAAAACTAATCTCTCAAATCCTTTTTTGGAAGAAAAAGCGGCAAGCTCTAATTCTTGCCCACAATTACCAGATCCCGGAAATTCAGGATCTGGCTGATTTCGTCGGCGATTCGCTGGAACTCTCCCAAAAAGCAGCCCAAACCGAAAGTAAACTGATTATTTTTTGCGGCGTCCACTTCATGGCCGAAACCGCCTCAATCCTCTCCCCTGATAAAAAAGTTCTAATCCCCGATCTTGAGGCCGGTTGTTCACTGGCCTCGATGATAGACGCAGAAATGCTCCGTCAATGGAAAAAAAATTATCCCGAAGCCGTCGTCGTCTCCTACGTCAACACCAGCGCCGAAGTGAAAGCGGAAAGCGATTATTGCTGCACTTCGACCAACGCAGTTCAAATCGTCAAGGCTATCCCGCAGGATATGCCGGTTCTTTTTGTCCCGGATATGTTTTTAGGCGATTATGTGGCCAAAGTCACCGGCCGCAAAAATATGATCATTTATCCGGGCGAATGCCATGTCCACGCCAAAGTCAAACCGGCTGATATTAACAAAAAAATGGCCCAATATCCGAAAGCGGAATTTCTGATCCATCCCGAATGTGGCTGTGTCTCTTCCTGCATGCACTTCGCGGCAAGCGGAGATATTCCCGATGTAAAAGCACATATTCTTTCCACTGGCGGGATGATGAAATATACCAAAAACAGTAAGGGTCATGAATTCGTGGTGGCCACCGAAACCGGCATCCTCCACCGGCTGAAAAAAGAAAATCCCAAAAAATCTTTTATCCCTGTCCGGGACGACCTGGTCTGCCGTTTCATGAAAATGATCACTCTTCCCAAACTCCTGAACTCCCTGAAAAATCTGGAATATGAAGTGAAAGTACCCAAAGAGATTGCAGACAGGGCTAGAATACCGATTGAAAGAATGCTGGAGATATCGAACGCGAACTGAAGTTCGCTAATCCAATTTTATTTGGACTAGCAGACTTTAGTCTGCGCTAAACGTGCAATAAATTGCGCTAATCCGGTTTTATGAATAAGAAAATACTGATCCAAAAATATTTCCAAAAAGCCCACCTTTTGACCGTGGATAATCCCGACTATTGCCGGACCATCTCTTCCCTTTTTGAGTGGCTGACGGAAAATGACCGGATAAAAAACGACAGGACGACACAACTTCTAAATCTTGATAAACCGATAACCGTAAAAATAATTGCCCGTCAAAAATTAATCATGGCCGGTATGGAAGAAATCGCCTATCTGCTCAAAAAATATACTCACTTGTCTTTAAGCGTAAAATGCAAAGATTCGCAGTCTGTTAACAAAGATCAAGTCGTTGCGGAAATCACCGGCAGTACTGCCGAAGTATTAGCTTACGAGAGAACTATCCTCAATATCCTCCAAAGGATGTCGGGCATCGCCTGTCAAACATCTTCTTTAATTAGACTAATTAGATCAATTAGACCAATTAGTAATATTTTTATCGCGGCCACCCGCAAAACTCCCTGGATGGCTTTGGATAAAAAAGCCGTTGCTGCCGGCGGCGGTCTGACTCACCGGTTGGATTTGTCTGACGGCATCCTGATAAAAGATAATCATCTTCAAGCCATAAGAACAAAATACCATCTTTTATCCAATCAAGAAGCCATCAGAAAATCTCTTGAGTTAATCTTCTCTCAAGCAAAGAACCAATTAATTGAAGTGGAAGTAGAAAATGAAGAAGAAATTTTAGCTGCAATTAATTCTTTCCAGGAACTTAATAATTATATATGTCATTGCGAGGAGTCCAGATTAAATAGGGACGACGCGGCAATCTCGGTTCCAATGGGATTGCTTCTCCGCCAGCCGGCGGATCGCAATGACAAGTTGAACCAATTATGTATCATGTTCGACAACTTTACCCCTGCAAAAGCAAAACAGACAATTGAAAGGATAAAAAAAGATTATGATGTCAGTACTATCATCTTCGAAGCCTCAGGCGGAATTACCGGTGAAAATATCGGTGAGTGGGCAAAAACCGGTGTGGATTTCCTCTCTTTGGGCTCTCTCACCCACTCCCCCAAAGCGGCTGATCTGTCGATGGAAATATTGGAAGACGCAGACTAAAGTCTGCTATTCCAAATATAAACATCACAAAACCTCAACAAAAGCCAGTTTTCTTTTCCGGAAAGAATAAATTTCTGCTGGCCTTCCGAGTCGGAAGG
>CAYGXQ010000058.1:0-2741 GCA_964354025.1 uncultured Gammaproteobacteria bacterium
TATGAACACTGCCCAAAACAACGGACAAAAAAATACTTCTCCTCCCAATGTCATTTCCTCAAGCGTAAGCAAAGAACATGAAGTAAGAGGCTCGCTTTCCGCCGAAGCCGTTTCGGAAATCTCAACGGAAGTTGAATTGCCTAAAGAAGTAGAACAGGCCGGTGTCCAGAAATTTGCCGATACCATTGAACTACCGCCGGATCTGAAAAAATTGGGCGTGGGTCCTTCCGGAACCGCTACTCCGGTTACCCAAACTGCTGCTTTGCCGCCGGTTGTTTTACCCATTTCGGACCAAACAGTGGTGCAGGGGCTTCACACCCAGATTACCAATGCTTTGAGGTGGTTGGCGGTCTGGTGTGTCAAGAAACTGAAAAAAGCCCATGTCGCTTTGAAAGTGATCCATGGAAAAATTATCAGGGTAAAAACAGAATGATAGATGATACCTTATTTTTAAATATTGACCAGCTGATAAACTTTGCCATCACTTTTGCGGCCCTGGCTTTTCTTTTGGCCGGATTAATCCTTCTGGCCTACTTTCTTTTTCTCCTTTGGAAATACCGAAACCGCGAGAAACAGAGTCTGGAGTTTGTCCTTTTGCAAGTATCCATTCCCAGAGACAATGAGGTGAAAATTGATGCGGCCGACCAGTTTTTTTCCACTATTTCCTCAATTGCCCACAGCGGGGGGCTTTTTTCTTTCCTGAAGACTAAGGATCATATTTCCTTTGAAATTGTCGGCAAGCCGGGCGATATCCGCTTTTATGTTTCCGTTCATCATCATTTAAGAGATCTTTTGGAAAAACAAATATATGGCATGTATCCCGGAGCGGAAATCAAGGAAGTGGACGAGTACAATATTTTTGATGAAAAAGGGAAGATCGCTTTTGCTTCATATGTGCTCAAAGGCGCTGAATATCTACCGATGAAGGTTTATAAAGACCTGCCGGTTGATCCGCTGTCTGTCATCACCAGCGCTTTAAGCAAAATGCAGCCTGGGGAAGGAGCGGCTATTCAAGTGCTGGTTACTCCTTCCAGCGGTAAATGGAAAAAAGCCGGGAAAAGTTATGTCTCGGGGGTTAAAAAAAATGAAGCCAATCCGGAAAAAGCCAAGTATAATGTCGATGCCAAAAGCTTAGAATATATCGAAAACAAACTTTCCAAACAGGGTTTCCAGACGACCGTCAGAGTGGTTATTTCTTCCACCAGTAAAGAAGCGGCCAACATGCATCTTCACAACATCGATTCCTTTTTTTCCCTTTTTACCTCCGACCAAAACCACTGGGGTCGGGCCAAACAGCTGATCAAAAGCACTTTCATGGTTGACTTTATCTACCGCTATTTACCGATTTTCAACTGGCCATACAGGCAGACCTCTATTCTTTCAAGTGAGGAGCTGGCGACGATTTTCCATTTTCCGAATAAGACGGTGGAAACACCGCATATCCACTGGGTAACCAGCAAGAAAGCTCCGGCTCCGGCAGAAATACCCCAGTCGGGTTTGTATCTGGGAAAAAGTATTTATCGGGGTATTTCCCAACCAATCCATATGCAGTTGGATGACCGGCGAAGACACACTTACATCATCGGGAAAACAGGAGTCGGTAAATCCGTCCTTTTAAAAGATATGATTCTGCAGGATATAAAGATGGGTAACGGGGTGGCGGTAATTGATCCGCACGGCGATTTGATAGAGGGAATCTTGCCGCTGATTCCGCCGGAGCGGGCAGAGGACGTCATTTATTTTGATCCCTCCGACACCGAACGGCCGATGGGTTTGAATATGCTGGAAGCCAATACCGAGGAGCAGAAACACTATATCGTTTCTTCGATTATCGGTCTCATGTATAAACTGTACGATCCCCAGAAAACCGGTATCATCGGTCCGCGTTTCGAGCATGCCATCAGAAACGCCATGCTGACGGTGATGGTTGAGCCGGGAGCGTCATTTGTGGAAGTGGTTCGGGTGTTGACTGACGCGAATTATGTCCAACAGCTTCTTCCTAAAGTGCAGGATCCGATTGTCCGGCGATACTGGACTGATCAGATTGCCCAAACTTCGGATTTCCACAAGTCGGAAGTTTTGGACTACATCGTTTCCAAATTTGGCCGCTTCGTCACCAATAAGCTGATGAGAAATATCATCGGCCAGAGCAAAAGCGCTTTTGATTTCCGTAAAGTCATGGATGAAGGCAAAATTTTACTGGTCAATCTGGCTAAAGGCAGACTGGGAGAGGAAAATTCCAACTTCCTCGGTTTGATTTTAGTCCCGAAAATTTTAGTCGCTGCCATGAGCCGGGTGGATGTTCCGGAGGAAAAACGGCGGGACTTTTTCCTCTATGTTGACGAATTTCAGAATTTTGCCACCCCTGATTTTGCCCAGATCCTTTCGGAAGCGCGGAAATTCCGTCTTAGCTTAACGGTGGCCAACCAGTTTATCGGACAGATGGATGAAGAGGTGAAAAACGCCGTTTTCGGCAATGTCGGGACACTGATTGCCTTCAGAGTCGGAGTGACGGATGCCAATTATCTCCAGCACTGGTATACGCCGGTTTTTAACGAAAACGACTTAATCAACGTCGATGTCTATAATTCTTACATCAATACCATCGTCGGCAACAAGCCGATGCCGCCATTTTCCGTGGACATGAAAAAAGATATCTCTGCCATCAAAAAAATGGAAAATCCCAAAGTGGCGCAAGCGATTATCCAGCTTTCCCGCCTGAAATATGCCAGACCCCGAGA
>CAYGXQ010000059.1:0-2447 GCA_964354025.1 uncultured Gammaproteobacteria bacterium
CCTCTTTTGATTCTCATATGAATGGCTTTATCTTTCTGGTTTGCTGGGTATTGAGTAATGTCGGTTCCTTAAACGAACGGATTCTTTTTTTGGATTTCTTGACCCGGAGATGCCGGCCGCCCTGATGGCCGCGCAGAATTTTTCCGCTTTTGGTTAACTTAAATCTTTTGGCAACCGTTTTTCTTGTTTTTTGTTTTGGCATACTGTTTTATGCTTGTTTTTTAACCGCTGTCAGTATCGTTACCAGAAATCGGCCTTCGAAATGCGGCGGTTTTATGGCTTTAGAAATATTTTTTAATCTGTCTACCGCTTTCGTCATGACGCTGGTTCCGAATTCCTTATGGGTAATTTCCCGCCCCTTAAAGACGACCGTAATTTTAAGCTGGTTTCCTTCTTTAAGAAATTCTTCCGCCTTCTGTATCCGGGTGTCTAAATCATGCTGGCCGATAAAGGGTGAGAGGCGGATTTCTTTGATATCCACATGTTTGACATTTTTTTTGTTTTCTCTCTCCTTTTTCGCTTCCAGATACTTGAACTTCTTAAAATCAATCAGCTTCACAACAGGCGGGTTGGCTTGTGAAGCTATTTCCACCAGATCCTTCTGCTGCGCCTGTGCCATTTTCAAAGCTTCGTTTTTCTCCACTAACCCGATCTGTTTACCCGTTTCATCCAATAAACGAAGGGTTGGAGCAGTGATCTGGTAATTTAACCTGAAATATTTAAAGTTTTTTCTCAATCTCAGTTTTTAACAGTTCTAAAAGTCGGGCAACTGTCATTTGCCCTAAATTTTTTCCAGCCAAATTTCTTATTGATATTAATGGTTCCTGGCATCCGGTACTTAATTCTTTGTCCCCTATTATACCCATATATGGGACTTTTTGTAAAGTCGCGTCGCGGATTTTCGCCTGCATGGACTCGCTCCGGCTGTCGATTTCCACCCTGATGTTCTCATCAAAAAGGAGTTTGTAAATTTTATTTGCCTGATCAAGATGTCTGTCCGCAATCGGAATAAGACCAATCTGGACAGGAGACAGCCATAAAGGAAACTTTCCTGCGTAATGTTCTATAAGTATGGCTAAAGTTCTTTCAATAGATCCTGTCAGACCCCGATGGAGTATTACCGGGTGTTTTTCTTCGCCATTTTTGTCTATATAGGTTAGATTCAATCTTTTTCCCATAAAAAGATCAAGCTGTAAAGTGCTCATTTGCCATTCCCGTCCGATTGAATCCTTAACCATATAATCCAATTTCGGACCGTAAAATGAAGCTTCCCCTTTGGCTATTTTATAGGGTAAATGATTGTCTTTAACGATTTTTTCCAGCTTATCTTTGGCTGCCTTCCATACCTCGGCATCCGCAATATATTTAACGGCATCCGAAGGATCAGGCAGAGAAAGTCTGACATAATAGTTTTTCAAACCTAATACCCTGAACATCTCGCTGACCATTTTTATACACGTTTTGAATTCGTCTTCTATCTGGTCTTCTCTCATAAGAATATGAGAATCATCGATTGTTAAGGCCCGCACCCGGATTAAACCCGACAATTCGCCTGTTTTCTCAAAACGATAACAGGTGCCCGGTTCAGTCAGCCTTATGGGGAGATCCCGATAGCTTCTGGGTTTACTCTTGTATATCATATAATGATGAGGACAATTCATCGGTTTTAATACATATTCATCTCCTTCTATTCCAAACGACTCATACATCACTTCTTTATAATGCTGCCAGTGACCGGTTTTTTTATATAATTCGCTTCTGGCTATATGCGGGGTAACTACATGCATAAAGCCGTTTTGGTGTTCCAATTGATATTCATAGTCAAGAATCTGTTTTCTGATGATTGCTCCTTTAGGAGTTAAGAGCGGAAGACCTTTACCGATATTCTCATCGATGACGAATAAATCCAGTTGTTTTCCCAATATTCTATGATCTCTTTTTTGAGCCTCTTCTTTCTGCCATAAAAATTGATCGAGTGATTTTTTATCATAAAATGCCGTCCCGTAAATTCTCGTCAGCATTTTATTTTTCTCATCACCGTGCCAGTAGGCACCGGCCATTTTTAACAGTTTAAAAGCTTTTATTTGTCCTGTCGATTCTAAATGCGGGCCTGAACAAAGATCAAGATCTGCAACTTTTCCGTTTTTCTCAGTCATTTTAAAGACGGAAATGTCTTCACCCCTTTTGGCTATTGATTCAACCCAATCGAGTTTATACGGATTGTCAGAAAAATACTTTTGCGCCTCTTTAACGGATATAAATTCCTGTACCATTTTCAGATTCAGGTCAATAAGTATTTTCATTTCCTTTTCAATTCTTTGGAAATCGTCGGCTGATACCTTATCGGAGAGATCAAAATCAAAATAAAATCCTTCATCCGTTGCCGGTCCCATAGCTTTTTTCATCGAAGGGTAAATATTTTGTAGGGCTGTATGAAGGACATGTTC
>CAYGXQ010000060.1:0-2072 GCA_964354025.1 uncultured Gammaproteobacteria bacterium
TTTGAGGGAGAAATGGGCGGCGGCTGGCTTTTGGCGGCCAAATCAGGCGGCAAATGGGTGATTGTGGCCGACGGCAACGGGACGATTTCCTGCGAGCTGATTGCTCCGTATAATTTCCCGTCATCAATCGTCAATGAATGTGTGAATAACGCCGGCAAAGTAATCAGCCGCTGACATCCAAGCGATTTTTTGATGGCTAGAAATTTAATCACTGATCTTTTATCTTTTCTCATTCCCAAAAACATTGCTACAGTCAATTCTCCGATTAACGGCCAAATCCGGATTGATTATTACCGCGGACAATACCGCTCATCTGTAGACGGATACTGGCAGTCGGGAGAATACGCCAAGCAGACCATAAAAACGGCTTTGAAAAATCTTCCCAAAAACTTTGATAAGGTTAATAAGATTTTAATTCTCGGTTTGGGCTGCGGTTCGATGACGGAAGTAATCAATTCCATAGCTCCTCAAACTCAAATAACGGGCGTAGACATAGATAAAACCATGGTTTATCTCGGCCGGAAATATTTTAATTTAGGGAAAACTAAAAATCTCAAGATCGTGACTTCAGATGCTTTTGTCTATCTCCAAAAAATGAACCGCCACGAATTTTTCGATCTTGTAGTCAGCGATCTCTTCATCGGCTGTGATACCGCTTCCTTACTTGAGTCAAAACAGTTTATTAAACTTATCTATGATCATCTGTCACCGGACGGAATCTATATCTCTAACCATTCTTATTTGAAAAAATATCAGCCGCAAACCGACTTGTTCGTCTCACTTTTAAAAAAACAATTTTATCGCGTGGAAACAATTCTCAAGAAACCGAACCTGATTATCCGCTCCTTTAGGGATTAAAGAGGAAATTGCAGTTTAACGGTATTGTGTTCGCAGGCGTGGCAGTTATCATCGCCGAAGAAGCTTAACTCTACATTTCCGTCTGTCACCTCGATCCCCTGAGTTTGAATCGTTTTGACTTTCTCATTCTCATCAAAATAATTGCTTATGGAAAAGTCCTTCTGCGTCCAGGAAAAACCTTTTATCTCCTCTTTTTCCGCCATATTTCCTTCATAAAAATCGGTTGCCTGAAACTTACCGTCTTTATAAGTGGTGACCACCGGATGAGTCCCGAAATAATTGGCGCCGGTTTCTCCCCAGGAAGAAACGATCTTCAGTTCGCCATTTTCGGGATTGTTCAGCCAGATTTTCTCAAGCTGCAGAGGGCTTGGATAACCGACTTCTTCTGGCACTGCCGGTGCATACCGGTAAATTTCCGCAGAAGTCTTTCCCGAATTTTCATAGACTGCTAAGAATGACTGGGGCATGACTTGTGGATCTAAAGCCGCGTAACCAACTATTTTGAAACCAATCCCCCCTTCGGCAACCGCAGCTGACTGGGTAAAGGAAACCTGGTACTGTTGGGTTTCTTTAGTCACTTTAGCTTCTGTCGTTTCTGTACTTTCTGTTTTCCCGGTTAAAATAAAAAACGAGATCAGGACAATTAATGTCATCAGGCTGGAACCGATAAAAATCGTAAAAGATTTATTTGATCTTCGGGCAATTTTCTTCGCCATAATATCTTTAGTGTAGCCAAAAATCGATACTTCACACAAGAGGCAATTTTAGGCCGTTAATAGATTGACATGTAACCTATAGTGTGATAAACTACTGAGCTTGGACAAACCATGTTTTTTATCATGAAACTTTCTATTTTATCTAGATCAAGTACCGCAAGTATGGCGGTGCTTTATTCTGGGTAAAAACCAGACAGTCAGACGGTAAAAATTACTTTCATTTGCGAAAGAAAATTTTTGCGATTGACTGAATAGTGAGGCACTTTACCACGTACAAACCTTACTTGCTCGCAGGGCTTACAGCCGTGCCTCGCAAGGGCGGTTATACGTGGTTGCGGTGCTTCGCACCTTAACAAACGAGAAACGCAGAGACGAGTTGCTGTTTTATAAAAACAGCTTACTCGTGACTGTCCGCCGAAGCGAGCTTTCGTTTGCATGGCCGTATGGCCTTGAAACGAATTCGAGCGTAGGAGGACAGAAATAGAAACAAAATAAATA